>CAZNDH010000004.1:25093-111253 GCA_964571765.1 uncultured Acidimicrobiaceae bacterium | reverse complement strand
ACGAAGGCCGCGAAGGCGACCTGGTCACCGGGATCGTCCAGCAGGTCGACTACCGCTCGGTGATCCTCGACCTAGGCGACGCCGAGGCAATACTCCCCGGAAGCGAGCGCATCCCCTTTGAGCGTCTCGAGCGGGGCAACCGGGTAAAGGCCCTCATCCTGGAGGTGCGTAACGAGACCAAGGGTGCCCAGATCGTGGTCTCCCGGAGCCATCCCGACCTGGTCCGCCGGCTTCTCGAGCTGGAGGTGCCCGAACTCACCGACGGCACTGTGGAGATCGTCAGCATCGCTCGCGAGCCGGGGCACCGTACCAAGATCGCGGTGATCTCCCATGACCCCAACGTCGACCCAAAGGGGGCCTGTGTCGGCGCCCGCGGCTCCCGGGTGCGTCAGGTGGTCAACGAACTGCGGGGAGAGAAGGTCGACGTCGTCCAGTGGCGCGAAGACGTCGCCCAGTTCATCGCCGAGGCCCTGGGCCCGGCCAAGGTGAAGGAAGTCCATATCGACGAGGAGACCCAGACCGCGGACGTGGTGGTCTCCGAGCACCAGCTCTCGCTGGCCATCGGCAAGGAAGGACAGAACGCCCGACTTGCTGCACGGCTCTCGGGATACAAGGTGGATATCCGCTCCGACAGCGAAGGGGTGGTAGCCGAGGATGCGCCGACTCCTTCCGCCGAAGGTGAGGGCGCCGGGACCATTCCCGAGGAGGAGACAACGGAGGACGAAGCCACCGAGGACATCGGGGATGGGGACGTCAGCGATCCCGCCCTAGATGAAGGGGCAGGAGGGGCCGCTGCAGACGACGTGGGGGCGTCGGAGAAGGTTCCCGAGACGGCGGGCGCAGTGCTCGACGGCGACGATGAGGACGCCATAGTGTCGGACCCCGAGACGGACGAGAGTGAGTGATCGCTGAATGAGGGTTTATGAGCTTGCCCGGGAACTCGGCATCGACTCCAAGGAGGTGATGGCTCAGGCCGAGGAGCTCTCGATCGAGTTGAAGACGGCTTCCTCGGGGTTGAGCGACGAGGAGGTGCAGCTACTCCGGCTCGCTTTCGCCCCCGATGAGGAGGATGCAGCTCAGCCCTCGCCGGAGGAGACGTCCGAGGTCGAGTCGGCGCCGGAACCCGAGCCGACGCCAGAACCGGCCGCAGACATCCTGATTGCCACCATAACCAGCGGGGCAACCGTGGCCGAGTTCGCCGAGGTGGTGGACCAGCCGGTGGGAGAGGTGGTCAAGTCGCTCCTGGGGAGGGGAGTCCCCGCCGGCGCCGGTCAGATGATGCCCGCCCAGCTCATCGACGAGGTTGCCGAGGAGTTCGGCTACATGGTCGAAGTCGAAGAGCCTCCGCCACCGCCCACCGTGGCCCTGCGCCCCGAGTTCGAGGACGCCGCGGCCGATCTGGAGTCCCGGGCCCCGGTAGTCACCGTCATGGGCCACGTCGATCATGGGAAGACCACCTTGCTCGACACCATACGCCAGGCCAACGTGGTCGAAGGTGAGCAGGGTGGGATAACCCAGCACATCGGGGCGTACCAGGTGGAGGTCAACGGTCGCAGGCTCACTTTCATCGACACCCCGGGCCATGCCGCTTTCACCGCTCTCCGCTCCCGGGGAGCCAACATCACCGACATCGTGGTGCTGGTGGTAGCCGCCGACGACGGGGTGATGCCGCAGACCGTCGAAGCGATCTCTCACGCCAAGGCTGCCGGCGTCAAGATGATCGTGGCCATCAACAAGATGGACGCCCCCGGTGCCGACGCCCTCAGAGTGAGAACCGACCTGACCAATCACGATGTGATCACCGAGGAGCTCGGCGGCGATATCCCCAGTGTGGAGCTTTCCGCACTCACCGGCGAGGGTGTCGAAGATCTCCTCGAGGTGATCGACCTGATCGCCCAGCTCGAGGATTACAAGGCGAACCGCAAGGCCTCGGCATCGGGTGTCGTGGTCGAGGCCCAGTTGGAGCGGGGCCGGGGCCCGATGGCCTCGGTGATCGTCCAGCGGGGGACCCTCAATCAGGGTGATGCCTTCGTTGCCGGGCCGGTATCCGGACGGGCCCGGGCATTGATCGACGACCAGGGCAACATGGTCAAGTCGGCGGGTCCCTCTGACCCGGTGCAGATCATGGGGTGGGACGAGGTGCCCTCAGCAGGGGATTTCTTCGAGGTCACCGAGAACGATCGGGAGGCCCGGCGCATCGCCACCGAGCGTCAGGAGGGACTTCGTGCCGAGGCCCATCTGGCTCCCAGCGCCCGCGACCGCCTCCAGGGCCTCCTCGAGCAGCTTCGTAGCGAGGACGCCATGCTCAATGTGATCGTCAAGGCCGACGCCCAGGGCTCGTTGGAGGCGCTGCGGGACTCCATCGGCAAGATCGAACGGGAGGGGGGCCGAATCCAGATCGTGCACACCGGGGTCGGTGGGATCAACGAGAACGACGTAACCCTGGCTGAGGTCACCGAGGCGGTGATCGTCGGGTTCAACGTGAGACCAGAGCCCAAAGCCCGCAAGGCAGCCGAGGAGGCCGGGGTCGAGGTGCGCACCTACGGGATCATCTACGAGCTTCTCGACGAAATCGAACAGCTCCTCGTCGGCCAGCTCGCCCCCGACCGGCTGGAGCAGGTGCTGGGCACCGCCGAGGTCCGGGCCACCTTCAGGGTGCCCCGGATAGGAACCGTCGCCGGGTGCTATGTGGTCGAAGGCACGGTGCAGCGGGGTGCCAAGGCCAGGTTGCTTCGCGATGGCGTGGTCATCCACGAAGGGAGCATCGGTTCGCTGAGGCGGTTCAAAGACGACGTACGCGAGGTGGCAGCGGGATTCGAGTGCGGCATCGGCTTCGAGAACTACGACGACGTCAAGGATGGCGACCTCATCGAGGTGTACGTGATTCGCGAGGTGGCACGCACCTGATGCGAGCGGCGGCCTTCAGGGTCGAGCTGCATCTCCCCGCCCCACAGTCATTGAAGGAGAAGCGGGCCGTTCTCCGACCCCTGATCGAAGGGATACGGCGACTGGGCTCGTTCAGCGTGGCCGAAATCGACCGTCAGGATGATTGGCAACTTGCCGCAATTGGTGTGGCCATCGTCACCCGTGACGGGAAAGATCTGGCTACGCAGTACGCCAAGCTGCGTCGCTACCTTGACTCCCGTCCGGACATCGAGGTGATCGACGTGTTCAGGTCAGAGTTGGAGGAGCCGGAGTGAGTGGGCGGATGTTGCGGGTCAACTCCATCGTTCACCACATCGTCGCCGAGGAGATCGAGCGACTAACCGATGCCCGCCTCGAGATGGTCACGGTGACCGGGGTGGACACCTCACCCGACCTGCGCCACGCCGTGATCTACGTCGACGTTCTCGCCGAGGTGGATCGCGAGCCCGCCTTGAAGGCGTTGGGCAAGGCGTCACATCGGCTGCGGGCCGCCCTCGGCCGTCAGGTGCGGATGAAGTACACGCCGGAGCTGGCCTTCAAGATCGATCCGGGTGTGGTCAGGGGCACCCGGATCGAAGAGATCCTCAAGGGCATGGAAGAAGAGTGATGCGCATCCGTATCCACAACTATGTAACCCCGACCCCCCCGAGCCACTCGCCCGGTGGGGGTCAACATTCCGTGAGAAGTGAGAGCACGCCGTGAGTGATGCCATCGAGCGGGCGGCGGAAGTGATCGAAAGGGCGGGGAGGCTGGCACTGGCATGTCATGTCGGGCCTGACGGGGACGCCCTGGGCTCGATGCTGGGCTTGGGGCTTGCCGCGGTCGCCGCCGGCAAGGAGGTGGTGGCCAGCTTCGGGACCCCTTATTCTCTGGCCGGGAGTCTCGACTTCCTCCCCGGCCTGGACTTGCTGGTCGACCCCCGGGAGTTCCCCGCCGAGCCGGAGACGATGGTGGTCTTCGACGCCGGTTCCGCCGATCGACTCGGCGAGCTGGGGTTGAACGCGGGAAAGGCAGCAACCCTGGTGGTGATCGACCACCACGTCACCAACACCGGCTTCGGAGACGTCGCCCTGGTCGACCCGAGGGCCGGCGCCACCGGTCAATTGGTGTTCCACCTGCTCCGAGTCTTGGACTGGGAGATCACCCCCGAAGTGGCCCAATGCCTGATGACTGCCCTGATCACCGACACTGGGCGTTTCCAATACTCGAGCACTTCCCCGGAGATCATGCGGATCGGCGCCGAGTTGATAGAGGCCGGTGCTGTGCCCTCGGAGATCTCCCGCCGGGTCTACGAAGAGGTCCCCTTCGGGTTTCTCCTCGCCACCGGGAGAGCGCTGTCCCGGGCCCGTCTCGACGCCGAGGCTGGGGTGGTGGCTTCGGTGGTCACCCAGGGCGATCTGTCGGCTGCTGGCATCGACTGGGGAGATATCGACAACCTGATCGACATCGTGAGGACCGCGGTCGAGGCCGATGTGGCGGTGCTGGCCAAGTGTTACGAGGACGGGCGGGTGAAGGTGTCGCTCCGCTCCCGTGGAGGCACTGACGTCGGTGCCCTAGCCGCCTCATTCGGCGGTGGTGGGCACCGCCTTGCCGCAGGATTCACCGTCGACAAAGGAGACCCCGAGAAGGTGATCGAGCAGGTGGTGACGGCGGTCGAGGAGTACCGGTGACCCCCGGCTTCCTCGTTGTCGACAAGCCGAGAGGTATGTCCTCAAACCAAGTCGTGGGCTTGGTGAAGAGGGCCACCGGTGTGAAGAAGGTAGGCCACGCCGGGACCCTGGATCCGATGGCCACCGGAGTGCTGGTGGTGGGGGTGGGCAAGGTCACCCGACTCATCCGCTTCATCCAGGCGCAGCCCAAGGAGTACCGGGCCACCGCATTGTTTGGGGTGGCCACCGATTCCCTCGATGCCGACGGGGCGGTGCTGACCCGGGAGGAGATGTGGCCAACTCCCACCGAGGTGGAGGAGGTCGCCGCCCGGTTCATCGGCGAGATCCTCCAGGTGCCCCCGATGGTCTCCGCCCTGAAGAGGGACGGACGCCGCCTCTACGAGTTCGCCCGCCGGGGAGAAGTGGTGGAGCGCGAGGCCCGGCCTGTGGTGGTCCACCAGCTGGAGATCCTCTCTGTAGGCCCCGGTCCCTACCCGGAGGTGGAGTTCCGGGTGGTCTGTGGGCAAGGGACCTACGTGCGCTCCTTGGCCGACGACATGGCCGCGGTCCTCGGGGGGGCGGCTCACCTCGTCGCATTGCGTCGCACCCGAATAGGATCCCTCGGCCTCGACCGCGCCGTGGAGGTCGACCGGCTCGATCGGTGGGCCGAGTTCCTCATCTCACCGGCCGAAGCACTGGGCGACCTGCCTCAGGTGACCGTTGGGCCCGAGACCGCCAACGGGGTGAGCCATGGTGTCGCCTTCGTCGCCGGTGAGTTGCTCGACGGCCCGGCGGACCGGCCATACCGGGTCATCGATGAGGACGGGGAGCTCCTCGCGGTGTACCGTAGGTCGGGAGAGTCGGCCATCCCCGAGGTAGTCCTCCCCCAATGAGAGTCTGGGACGGCCACCCCAACACTTGGTCCTCGGTGACCGCTCCCACCGCGGTGACAGTCGGAGTTCTCGACGGCGTGCATCTCGGGCATCGCAGCCTGATCGCTCGTCTAGACCCGGGGCTTGTCCGAACCGTGCTCACCTTCGAGCCCCATCCGATCGAGGTCCTGGTGCCAGGGACCCATCCCAGGTTGCTCACCACTATCGACGAGAGGATCGACCTTCTCGGTGAGGCCGGGGTGGAACAGGTTGGGGTGCTCGACCTGGCTGACATCCGGGAGCTCGAGGCCCCCCGGTTCGTCGAGGATGTGCTGGTGGAGCGTCTCGGCGTTGCCCAGCTGGCCGCCGGGACCGATTTTCGGTTCGGTGTGAACCGTACCGGGGACATCGACCTTCTCGTCGAGATGGGACGGACCCACGGCTTCGTGGTCGAAGGGGTACCTCTGATGGTCCACGACGACCGGGTGATCTCGTCGAGCCGGATCAGGGAGCTGATCGAAGAGGGACGGCCTGAGGAGGCAGCCCGCGCCCTGGGGTATCAGTTCCGGGTGACCGGGACGGTGATCCACGGCGACGGGCGGGGAAAGGAGATCGGGTTCCCCACGGCCAACCTGGAGCCACCCGCACGAAAGGTGCTTCCCGCAATCGGGGTCTACGCCGGCTATGCAACCGTCGAGGGTCACCGCCATCAGGCGGCGATCAACATCGGGGTGCGTCCCACCTTCGGCGGGGGCGCCCTGATGGTAGAGGCCCATCTACTCGACTTCGCCGGTGACCTCTACGACGAACAGATCATGGTGGAGCTGGGCCGCTACCTCAGGCCCGAGCTCCACTTCGACAGTGTCGAGGAGTTGGTGGATCAGATGGGTCGGGACGTCGAGGAGACACGAACTCTGCCGGGGGCGATGGGGAATGTGGGTTGACCCTTGCAAGTGGTAGCATTGCCGGTGGATTCCCCACATTCACAGAGATTTCACGCGTGATCAAGACCACCACAGACATCGTCGCCGAGTTCGGCACCCACGACAGCGATACCGGGTCCCCCGAGGTCCAGGTGGCGTTGCTCACCGAGAGGATCAACCATCTCACCGAACATCTTCGCGACCATAAGCACGACCATCACAGCCGACGGGGACTGCTGCTCATGGTGGGCAAGCGCCGGAGGCTCCTCGACTACCTGCGACGTCAGGACGTCGAGAGATACCGGGCCCTGATCGCCAAGCTGGGTCTGCGGCGCTGACAAGGATTCATGAGGGGCGCGCTGCGCCCCCCATGTGCAAAAGGGGCGAAGTACGCCCCGACGACAAGAGGAGCCATGTCGGTTGACAGTGGCGATGCCTTCAGGCGGAGGCATGACTACTGCCAACGGGCGCGGCTCCACCCAAACAAAGGAGCAAGTGTGCCCGAGACATCAGTTCGCGCACAGATCGGCGACAAGGAGCTGACCCTCAGCACCGGCAAGCTCGCCGGACAGGCCGACGGCGCAGTCGTCGCCATGCTGGGGGGAACGGTGATGCTGGTCACCGCCACCGCCAACAGATGGATGAGGGAAGGTATCGACTTCTTCCCCCTAACCGTCGACTTCGAGGAGCGGATGTATTCCGTGGGGAAGATCCCCGGATCGTTTTTCCGAAGGGAGGGCCGACCCTCCGAGCAGGCCATCCTCACCTGCCGCCTCATCGACCGCCCGCTACGTCCGCTGTTCTCCGACGGGTACCGCTACGAGACTCATGTCGTGGTGACCTCGCTGGCGGTGGACCAGGAGAACCCCTTCGACGTAGTCGCCCTCAACGGAGCTTCGGCCGCTCTGGCGGTCAGCGCCATCCCCTTCGAAGGACCGATCGGTGGGGTCCGCCTGGCGCTCAAGAAGGGGGAGTGGATCGTCTTCCCCACCGAGGGCGACCTCGATGAATCGGTGTTCGAGTTGGTGGTCGCCGGCAGGCGCAACGCCGACGGGGAGATCGACATCATCATGGTCGAGGCCGGTTCGACCGAGGACGGTCTGCGGCTCATCGCCCAGGGTGACCGCCCCTCCGACGAGGAAGCCGTCGCACAGGGGCTCGAAGAGTCCAAGCAGTACATCGCGGCGCTCATCGATCTTCAGCTGGAGCTGGCCTCCGAGGTGGAGAAGAAGCCCTTCCTGTGGGAGCCGGCGGTGGACTACACCGACGAGATCCTGGAGAAGGTGGAGAGCATCGCCCGTCCCAAGGTCGAGTCGGTGCTGGCCATCACCGCGAAGCAGGAGCGGAACCAGGCCGAAGAAGAGGCCCTGGAGGCCACCATTGTCGAGTTGGGGCTCCCCGAAGACGACCTGCTGGGGGCACTCCAGGCCAGGAGGGCTTTCAAGAAGGTGTTCAAGACCATGGCCCGCCAGCGGGTGGTCAACGACGGATCCCGCCTCGACGGACGGGGACCGACCGAGATCAGGCCGCTCAGCGTGGAGGTGGGCGTCATCGATCGGACCCATGGCTCGGGGCTGTTCCAGCGGGGTGAGACCCAAGTGCTCAACCTGACCACCCTGGGCATGCTCAAGATGGAGCAGATGCTCGACACCCTGGCCATCGAGGACTCCAAGCGCTACATGCATCACTACAACTTCCCACCGTTCTCCACGGGGGAGGCCGGGTTCATGAGGGGTCCCAAGCGACGCGAGATAGGACACGGTGCCCTGGCCGAGAAGGCGCTCCTCCCGGTGATTCCCAGCGAGGAGGAGTTCCCCTACGCCCTCCGCCTTGTCTCCGAGGTGCTCTCCTCGAACGGGTCGACTTCGATGGCTTCGGTATGCGCCTCCAGCTTGTCGCTGATGGATGCCGGGGTTCCGGTCTCCGACGCGGTGGCCGGGATCGCCATGGGGCTGATCTACCAGGACGGCAAGTACACCACCCTGACCGACATTCTCGGGGCCGAGGACGCCCTGGGCGACATGGACTTCAAGGTGGCGGGGACGGCCAATGTCATCACCGCCCTTCAACTGGACACCAAGATCCAGGGTCTGCCCTCTGGGGTGCTCAAGGGAGCCCTCGACCAGGCAAAGGACGCCCGACTGAGGATTCTCGAGGCGATGAACGCGGTCATCGCCGGCCCCAGGGAGGAGATGAACCAGTGGGCGCCTCGCATCGAGTCGGTGGAGATACCCAAGGACAAGATCGGTGAGGTCATCGGGCCCAAGGGCGCGGTGATCCGTGAGCTCGAGGAGGTCACCGGGGCTGCCATCGAGATCGAAGAGACCGATGGCAAGGGCGTCGTTCGCATCGCCTCCAACGACGGCGCGGCCCTGGCCGCAGCCAAGGAGCGGGTCCTGCAGATCGCCTTCCCGCCCGAGGCCGAGATCGGAGCGGAGTACGAGGGCAAGGTGGTGAGCATCACCAAGTTCGGTGCCTTCGTCAACATCCTTCCCGGCCGCGACGGCCTGCTCCACATCTCCCGTCTCGACGGGTCGAAGCGGGTGGAGCGGGTCGAGGATTACCTCGATGAAGGAGACGTCCTCAAGGTGCGGGTCCGCGAGATCGACCGGGGCAAGGTCAGCCTGGAGTTGGTCGAGGCGCTGGAAGGCGCCACCCTCCCCAGTTCCGAGTCGGGGGCACCACGTGGCGGCGACCGGGAGCGGGGAGATCGCGACCGGGGCCGTGGCGGCGACCGGGGCGGCCGCGACCGCGACCGCGGAGGCCGAGGAGGTGACCGTGGTGGCCGCGACCGAGGGGGCCGCGAGGGTCGCAACGGTGGCAATCGCCAGAGCAGTCAAGCCCGGGGGGCCGATCAAGCCTCCGCCGGGACACGGCGACGGGCGGCACAGAGCTTCGACGAGGTTTTCGAAGAGCTCAGCGAGTGATGTGGCTATGTCCCCCCTTCCCCGGGGGGACATAGACTCGTCTGGTGGCGGTAGACACCTACGGGACCATCCTCTTCAAGGGCGAGACCGGGCAGGGACATCCGGTGAAGGTTCACGCCGAGTTGGGGCGGATCCGGATTCTCGCCGGAGAGGAGGTCGTCGGTGACTGGTCGATCCATGACATCGGGGTGGTCGTCCTCGACGACGGGTTCTCGATAAAGGCCGAGGGCGAGGTGTTCTTGCTGCGCGCCGAGGACGATGTCGGGGTGGCCGAGGAGCTGGGAGTCGCCACTGCCTCACCAAGGATGGCCCGAAGGGTGGCCGCCCGCCACAACCCCGACCGGCCGTTGCTCCACGAGGTCGAGGAGGCTCAGGCCAAGGGCGAGGAGTCCAAGCTGGCGTCCATCGGCGTCGCCGTTGCCGGGGCCCTAGTGGTACTCGGTGCGGCGCTGCTCAGCGTGGTCACTGTCCCACCGGGCAACTTCGACCCCTCGGTCGCCGCGGTGGGGCCGGTTCCCTTCTGGATGGCCTTCATGATCTGCGGGGTGGCCCTGGTGTTCTTCGCCTTCCTCATCGCCATCAGGGCGAGATGGGCGCGAATCCCGGCGATGCTGGTCATAGCCGCCGAAGTCCTCCTCTTCGGTCTCCTGATCAACCAGGGAGTCCCCCACGCCTCGACTTTGCTCTCCTACGGGTTCATCGCCGGAGGTCTGGTGGTCGGAGTGGCGGTGTTGTTCTCCGGGCGGGCCGAATACCCGGCCTGATCGTCCTTGCCCGAGCTTCCCGACATCGTGGTCTACATCGAGGCCTTGGAGCGCCGGGTCCTCGGGAAGGTGGTCACCGGGATGCGGGTCACCTCCCCCTCGGTGCTCCGCACCTACGACCCGCCGTTCGAGGCACCAATCGGCCTGGTGGTGGTGGCGCTCCGGAGGGTGGGCAAGCGGATCGTGCTCTCGTTCCCCGAGGACCTCCATTTGGTGTTACACCTCATGGTGGCGGGTCGGCTCCGTTGGGAGGAGCCGGGCAAGCCGATCCCCCGACGTGTCGGGCTGGCTGCCATCGACTTCGAGGATGGGTCGCTGGTGCTGACCGAGCAGGGTACCCATCGACGTGCCGGGCTCTGGCTCTTCAGAGGGTGGGAGGGGGTGGCAGCCCTCGACCGGGGAGGGGTCGAGCCCTTCGAGGCCACCGGCGAGGAGTTCGCCGCCGCCGTCAAGTCGGCGGACCGCACTCTGAAGCGGGCGCTTACCGACCCGCGGATCGTCTCAGGGATCGGCAACGCCTACTCCGACGAGATCCTATGGCAAGCCAGGCTGTCACCGGTGCAGCGGACCAGCCGACTGACCGACGACGAGGTGGTGCGCCTACATCGGGCGGTGCTGGAAGCGTTGAGCACCTGGACGGCCAGGCTGAGAGATGAGGTTGGGGAGGGCTGGCCGGTCAAGGTGACCGCCTTCCGCGAGGAAATGGCGGTCCACGGGAAGCACGGTCAGCCTTGCCCGCGATGTGGGTCACCGGTGCAGCGGATCGTATATGCCGATAACGAGACCAACTACTGCGCCATCTGCCAGACCGGGGGCAGGCTGCTCGCCGACCGCTCCCTGTCCCGCCTGCTCAAGAACGACTGGCCAAAGACATTGGAGGAGCTCGAGGAGTCCTAGAGGTATCGCCACCCAGGCTGGCAACCCCGCGCCTCTCCATGTCGCCCCGTCCTCCTGGTGAGCAAGGTGGTGATCGTCCCGGAGCCGTCAGCGAGCAGATGCTCCTCATCGGTGTCCCGGCGGTATCCACCCCGGACAACCACCGTCACATCACTGCCCCGATCAACCCGGCGGCTATCGCCACCCCGGCCACCGAGGCGACGGTGAAGCGCGAGGGGCGTATCGCCATGACCAGGGCTGACAGGGCCACCATGACGCCGACCACCACCAGACCGACGTTCTCCACGGTCCACTCATGAGGGTATTTCTTGAAGGTCGCTCCGAAGTAGCCGAGGAACATCAGGAGTGCCCCCAAGGCGGATCCTGCCAGCCCGGCCAGGATGCGGGCCAGTACCCCCCACCACCTCGACGCCCATGCAGGCCACGGCTCGAACATGACGGCAACAAACCTCTCCACACCAGACAAGGTACCGGTGTGATGAGGTGCCCCGCCCGACTGCCGGTGTTTGGCGCTACCTCCCTCGGCGTCCCAGGACCTGGTCGGTACGGGCGATCCGCTCGTTGATCTCTCCCTCCTCACCGTGTGTCGATGGGTGGTAGAGGACGGTGGGCTCCACTCCGTCGGGGAAGTACTGCTGGGTGATCACCCCGTCGGGGTGGTCGTGGGGATAGGCGTAACCCTCACCGTGACCCAGCCTGGCCGCCCCCGAGTAGCCCGTGGAGCGGAGATGGGTTGGGACCGACGGGGTGGGGCCGCTTTCGACCAACGCCCTCCCCGCGGTCATTGCCCGGCCCACGCTGTTCGATTTGGGCGCCGAGGCCAGGTAGAGGGTGGCGTGGGTGAGGTGGTAGGCGGCTTCCGGGAGCCCGACGTAGGCCAGAGCCTGGGAGGCGGCGACCGCCACTGTGAGGGCGTTGGAGTCGGCGAGCCCGATGTCCTCAGAGGCGAGGATGATGAGACGGCGGGCGATGAACTCGGGGTCCTCGCCCCCCTCGAGCATGAGGAACAGCCAGTAGAGGGCGGCGTCGGGATCGGACCCCCTCACCGACTTGATGAACGCCGATATCACGTCGTAGTGGTTGTCTCCGGTCTTGTCGTAGCGGACCAGTCTCCGCTGGAGGGCCTCGGCGACATCGTCTTCTACGATCACGGTCCGCCCGGCAGCCTGGGCGAGACGGGCCGCCACCTCCAGTGAGTTGAGCGCCTGACGGGCATCGCCCCCGGTCCGGGTGGCCAACTCGTCGGCGGTCGCGCCGGCGATGGTCAGCCCGGAGTCACCCAGACCCCGCTCGGTGTCGCCGAGAGCAGAGTCGATCAGCTCACGGATCGCCGGCGGGTCGAGCGGTTCCAACCGGAACAGGGTCATCCGGCTCATCAACGGGGTGTTCACCTCGAAGAAGGGGTTCTCGGTGGTGGCCCCGATCAGGGTGACCGTGCCCTCCTCGACCCCGGGGAGCAGAGCGTCCTGCTGGTTCTTGGCGAAGCGGTGGATCTCGTCGAGGAAGAGCACGGTACGCCGTTCCTCGGTGGCCAGCCGCTGCTTGGCCTGAGAGAGCACATCACGGACATCCTTCACTCCGGCCGAGGTCGCCGAGAGGGTGACGAAGTCGGCGTCGGCATGACTCGCCACCAGCCGGGCCAATGTGGTCTTCCCGGTCCCTGGTGGCCCCCAAAGGAGGATGGACACCGGACGGCCCGACTCGACGATGTGCCGAAAGGCAGCGCCCTCGGAGAGCAGGCCGGGTTGACCGACCACCTCGTCGAGGATACGAGGTCGCATCCTGGTGGCCAAGGGGGCGGTCCGGAAGGCGGTGTCCTCGGCACGGGCCGAGAAGAGATCGGTCATCGGCCCTGACGGTACCCTGCCCCGGGCGACTCGGTCTTCAGGTCATCCACAGGCACTGTGCCACGGAGCATGGCACCGGTAGGTGAAGTCGACACGAACAGAGACTTCCTGAGGGTCTCCCTCGGTGAAGATCTCGTACGCCTCGAAGCTGACGGTTCCTTCCAGCCGGTCGCCGTCCCATCGGCTGATGATCAGCTCTCCGGAGCCCTCGACCGTGTCGAAGAGGGCGTCATCGTGGCCGAGGTTGGCGATGACGGTCCCCGCCGGTCCGTCGGCGTCGAACAGCCCGCCCGACACCGGGTAGGTGCCCGGGCCCAAGGGGAACTGATCGGGGTTGGTGGTGTTGGTAGCGGCCACCAACACCCCGTTCTCGAGATTGTCGCGGTCGACGCAGTTGAAGAGCAGCCAGCTCGTCACAGGCTCACCACGGGCGACGTAGTCCTCGTAGTCCTCATCGAGGTCGAAGAAGTCCAGAGCCTCCTGGAGGGCGTCAGCAGTCAGCCAGTAGTCGCTGGTGAATGAGTACTCCGACTGGGGGTGGGTGAGGCTCTCGGTGATGTCACCGCTGAGGACGATGGTGCACTCGCCGACATCGGCAGTTGTCCCGGTGCTCGGACCACCGCTCTCGCCGGCGGTGGTGGCAGTGTTAGCAGTCGGTTGGGTGGTGGTCGTCCCGGTTCGTCCTGCACCGTCGTCGGTGGGTTGGGTGGTATCTATGCCATCACCTCCACATCCCGCCGCGATGAGGACTAAGACAGCGGCAACACCGATCCGGCCGTGCTGGCGCATGGCATCACTATATGGGTCATCACCGGTGTGGTGGCGAGACCGCTCTCTTGCTATATCGAACACACGTTCGATAAGATGGAGGGCTCGACCAATGGGACCAGCTTGGGCATCGAAGACCTGATCACAGCACCCCGCCTCGAACAGCGTCACCAGGAGGTGCTCACCCTCCAACCGGGTCGGCTGGTGGAGATGGTGGGTGACCCGGGCACCGGGCTCACCCGTCTCGGGCTGCGGATGCTCGCCGACCACTCCCGGATCGCTCCGGTGGTGGTGGTCGACCTCAAGGGATGGGTGTCACCGGAGGCGGCCTGGGAGACCGGGGTCATCCCCGAGCGTCTGGTGGTGGTCCATTGCCCGGAGCCCTCGATGTGGCCCAGGGTGACCGCCGCCCTCCTCGAAGGGGTGCGCGCCATCTACACCGAGGTGCCGGCCCGGGTGCGGGACGATGACATCCGTCGTCTCGCTGCCCTGGCCCGGGCCCGTCGGGCGGCGGTGGTGATGCGGGCAACCGGCGCCGGTCTTCCCGCCGGGGTGGCCCATCTCCGGCTGAGGGCCATCGGGCTCACCTGGGAGGGGGCCGACATGGGCCACGGCAGGCTGAGCAAGCGGCGTCTCGTCCTCGAGGCGTCAGGCAAGGGGGTTTCCGGAATCCCCCGGATTCTCGAGGTGGAGGATGAGGGTACGGACGCTCTGCGTGTGGTTTCCGATGTGGTCGTTGACCAGACCAGACGCGCCACAGGATGAGCCGGTACTGATAGTCGACGACCGGGTGGCCGCAGCCACTCCCGAGGTACTCGCCGCCGGGGTGACCCTGGGGATGCCCCGCCGGGCCGCCGAGGCCCTGGCCCCTTTCGCCTCGGTGATGCTCCGCGACCCTGGTGAGGAGGCCCGCAGGTTTGAGAGGGTGGCCGATGCGGTCGAGGCGCTGGTGCCTCGGGTGGAGGTGGTCTCACCCGGGCTCGTCTATGTGCCGGTGGCAGGCGCGGTCCGCTTCTACGGTGGAGAGGGGGCCCTGGCCCGCCGGGTGGCCGAGGAGATGGAGGGGCTGATGGGCGGCGTACGCGGCAGCGAGGCCCTGATCGGTGTGGCTGACGGCCCCTTCGCCGCCAGGTGGGCGGCGGCTACAGCCCGGGTGGGTGAGCCCCGGGTGGTCATCGACACCATCGGCTTCCTCTCCGGTCTCGACCTGTCGACCTTGCGTGAGGAGATGGGTGGCGACGAGATGATCGACACCTTTCGCTGGTTGGGAGTGGTCACCCTGGGTGATCTGGCTCGCCTCCCACGGGACGCCCTGGCCACCCGATTTGGCGACTCAGGGGCCCTGGCGCACCGGCTGGCCAGCGGGGAAGACCGACTCCCTCACTCCCGTGCCATACCTGCCGACCTGGGGGTGGCGATGGAGTTCGAGGACCCGCTGGAAAGTCTCGAGGCGGTGGCCTTCGCCGCCCGGGTGTTGGCAGAGAGGCTGGTCAAGCGTCTGCAACAAGTGGCAGTTGCCCCCCATGCCCTGACCATAACGGCCACCCCGGCACGGGGCCCGAGTCGGGAACGAGTGTGGCGTTCCGCTGACCCGTTCACCGCGAAGGCCATCACCGATCGGGTGTGGTGGCAGTTGCGGGCCTGGGTCGAGTCGTCGGGGGTGCCCGGTGGGATCACCGCCATCACCGTGGAGCCATCCGATCTATCCGGCGAAGGGCGGCAGCTCGGGCTGTTCAGCGACGAGTCGACCATGATGGAGACCGAGAGGGCACTGGCCCGTGCCCAGGCTCTGGTAGGCCCGGACCGGGTGCGCCAGGGGCGGGGCCAGGGTGGTCGGATGCCGGGGGAGAGGGTGAGCTGGGCACGCTGGGGGGAGGAGCCGTCGCCGGCCGCCGACGACCCGGCCGCACCCTGGCCCGGCTCCACTCCGGCGCCCAGCCCGGCCCTGGTGCCATCCCCGGCCCGCCCGGTCGAGATCGAGTGGGACGGGGGGACGCCCTCACGGGTCAGGCTTGGGACGAGATGGGAGCCGGTGCTCACCTGGTGTGGGCCGTGGCGGCTGACCGGTCGCTGGTGGGTCGGAGAGGAGGACGCCGACCGCTACCAGCTGGTCACCTCGGTGGGTGCCCTTCTGTGTGTGGTCACCGCCTCGGGGGCCCACCTGGCCGGGGTGTACGACTGAAGGTCCCTAACCGGCGATGGGACCACCCATCGCCCGGACATTTCCCGATATGGTCCGGTACACCTGGTCGCGCAGGTCCCCGGTGTCCGAGGAGGAGAGGTGAGCGGTCTCCACCGGGGGATCGATCACCACCCTGACCCGTCCGCCCGCCACCCAGGGCCTCCCCGGTCGGAATGCCTGGTATGAGCCGTGGATCGACACCGGGAGCACCGGCAGGCCCGCGGAGATGGCCATGGTGAACGCACCCTTCTTGAAAGGACGCATCCTGCCATCGCGCGGTCGGGTTCCCTCCGGGAAGATGATCAGGCTGCGCCGCTTGTCGATGAGCTCCCTGGCCTGGCGGTTCAATTCGCCGTGGACGGCGCTACGGGCGGCCCGGTCGACCTCGATGATGCCCACCGCCCTCATCCCCTGGGCGAGGATGGGCACCCGGAACAACTCCTTCTTGGCCAGATACCTGATGGGGAGCCGGACTGCGAGAAAGCAGACCATGATGTCCAAGGTGGAAAGGTGATTGGCCACCACCACGTATGACCGCCCGAGGCCGACGTGCTCGCTTCCCTCCACCTCGATCCGGGTTCCCGAAGCCCACACCCACGCCCGGCTCCAGGTGCGGATCACCCGGTCGATCCACGGAGATGTGTCATCGACCAGGGCGATGGCCATCACCGAGACCGCTCCCCAAATCGTGGCGATCACTCCGGTCAGCCAGGTGAGGATGGTACGGACCACGGTGACCAGCCAGCTCATCGACGCCGACGGTAGCCGCGGGGCTTACCCTGGAGCTGGTGGACAAGGCGGAACTTCGCCTGCGGATGAAGGCGCTGGGGCCGGTCGATCCGGCCCGGGGGCTCCGGGTGACCGGTCATCTTTTCCGTTGGATCTCCTCCCGGCTGCCGGGAACTGCCGCCGCCTACCTGGCCATGGCCGACGAGGTGCCCGTCGATCACCTGTTCACCAGGCTCCCCGGCTGGCGATGGGTGCTGCCCCGGGTCGAGGATGAGGTCACACTGAGCTTCTGGGACCGGGATCTGGAGAGAGAGACACATCGGTGGGGGATGGAGCAGCCGGTGGCCTCCGGCGACCCGGTACCGCTCCATGAAGTCGACCTGATCCTGGTGCCGGGGGTGGCCTTCGATGACAGGGGATCTCGCCTCGGGCGGGGCAAGGGATACTACGACCGATTGCTGGTGGCCCGGCGGGGCGACTGCTTGGCGATCGGGGTGACCGTGTCCTCTCGTATCGTGGGAGAGGTCCCCTTGGAGCCTCATGACCGTCGGATGGACCTTCTGGCCACCGAGGACGGGGTTGTGGAGTGTCGGCCGACCCAATGATGCCAGGTCTCCTCCGTAGCCGAGTAGTTTGCCGTCGGCATGGGGAGGCGCTCCTCGCCTTCACCCGGATCGAGTTCAGCCTTCTCGTTTTGGGGGCGACCATCTCGAAGTCCGGGTACTGATCGACGAGGGGTCTTCGTCCCCCTCGACTTCTTCACCTTCTTCACCATCCTCTCCAACCTGCTGGCGATGATGATCCTCCTCGAGGGCGGGCGGCGCATGCTGCCCGGTGACCCACCGGTCCCCGACATGATCCGCGGAGCGGCAGTGGCCTTTATGACGGGACCTATGTCTTTGCCATTCTCCTGCGCGACCCCAGGAGGAGCTGCAGACCCATGTCGCCTGGGTCGACACGTTTTCCACCGGGTCGCTCCCGCCAGCAGGTGTTATATCGCCGTTCGCGTCGGCTACGTGGCCGGGATCACCATTCGTGGTGGTCGGCTGGGCTGTCGCCGGTGGTGGGTCGGCGCTTCGGGAGCGCCGCAAGGAACCTTCCGCCTTCTGGTCAAGACCCTGCGTTCCAGCTGCTGGCCTTGATGGGGAGGATGGCAATCACCTCGCCTTCAGGGGGACGGTTCTGGTACTGCGCGTACTTGTCGATCAGGGCAGCCACCGCCGAGTCCCAGACCCGGTCGCCGTGATGGATGGTGGCTTCGCCGTCGACCCGGGCCCACCACAGCCGTGACCAGTCCTCCGAATAGGCGGAGGCGATCACCGAGACCCTGGGATTGGCCTCGATGTTCTGAAGACGGCGGAGTCGCCGGCCGCTCTTGGGCTTCCAGTCGATCGCGGTGACCACCAGTTCTCCGCTGATGGCGAAGACCACCGGGACCAGATGAGGCCCCCCCTCAGGTCCGACCGAGGCGAGGATGGCGACCCTCTCCCCGGCGAGCAGCCGGAGGGCGTCATCCATCGATCTCGGGGAGCGCCGGCTCCAACGTCCGCCAGGTGGAGTCCGCCCAACGAAGGTGTCCCGAGGCGCTGACGTGGAACAGGTCCTCCGACCACAGGGAGCGGTCGCGAATCCACAGCCGACGGTCGTCGGACCTCTGGTCGACCACCATGGCCCCGTGCCGGTCGGCTACCCGGTGATGGGCCCTGTGATAGGCCGCCGAACGGCGGGTCATCACAGTTCGCAGCGGCGGGTAGAGACGGGGGATGGTGCCCAGATCGGCGACCCCGCTCTGGATGACCATGGCTCCAGTCGACGATAGCCGGGAGACGATGGTGTCGAGCTCCGCTTCGAACCTTCGAAGCGGGACCGCGTGGATGGTGTCGTTGGCCCCAATGGCGAGCAGGGCGATGTCGGGACCGAACTCCACTGCAGCCTGCAACTGCCTCTGGATCACCGTCCGGGCGGTGGAGCCGCCAATGGCAACCGAGAGCAGGCTGATGTGGCGGCGCTCGGCGAGCCGGTGGCAGACGATCCTCACCCAAGTCTCGTCGGGGTGGTCCACTCCGGGGGCGGTCACCGTGGAGTCCCCGAGGACCACCACCCTCAACCGGGGGTTGTCCCGGTCGCCGAAGTCTCCAGAGGGGTCGAATTCGGGGAGCACGGGTGCGGGGCGAAGAAGGGCGTAGGCTGCCTCCAAGGTGATCAGCGCTACCCCTGCCATGGCCCCTCTGGTTATCAGCTTCCCAACCATGGGCTCCGGTGGCGGTGGTCAGCCGTTGACGGCCCGCTCGATCCGCGCCTTGAGACCGAAACGTCCCTTTGAATCGGTGAGGTCGATCACAGCTCCAACCGTGTTGGAGAAGGTGGAAGGGTCGTCGGGGAAGAAGTCGAAATGGTCGCCATCGATGAGCAAGTCGAAGCGATAGATCGAGGTCCTCTCGGCATGGATCCTCGCCAGCGGCCACGACCCTACGTGGGTTCGCCCTGCCGCGACCCGGAACCGTCCGTCATCGATGTCGATCAGGACCCTGCTCGGCTCGAGAAACTGGCCCTGCAGCCTCCCCGTGAACTGTGCCATCGTCTCCCAGGCTAGTCGACCCGGCCGGATGGGGGGAGGGTGAATGTCGGCGTGGCCGGGTTACAGTCTCTACCGGTTGAACACTGTCAGCAACGACACCGCATCGGAGAGGTCGGAGCCGGCCAACAAAGTCCGGTTCGTCACTGCGACCACGTTGTTCGACGGGCATGACGCTTCGATCAACATCTTCCGACGGATCCTTCAGGCCTCGGGGGTCGAGGTGATCCATTTGGGTCATAACAGGTCTGGGGTGGAGATCGTGGAGGCGGCCGTCGATGAGGACGCCCACGCCATTGCGGTCACCTCGTATCAGGGGGGACACATGGAGTTCTACCGGTACGTCCATGACCTGCTGGTGGAGCGTGACGCGGGGCATATCCGACTGTTCGGTGGGGGTGGGGGCACCATCCTTCCCAGTGAGGGCGAGGAGCTGTCTTCATATGGGGTGACCCGGATCTATTCGCCGGACGATGGGCGTTCGATGGGCCTGCAGGGGATGGTGGCCGACATGATCGCCCGCTCTGACTTCGCCACCGGCCAGCTCCCTGAGGACTTGGACCTCTCCGGTCTGGCGGGCGGAGACCGCCGCCTGGTGGCTTCTCTCATCTCGGCGGCGGAGAACTACGGCGAGAAGTACGCCGACGTCTTCGAGGAGGTGGAGGTGATGGCCGCCTCGTCGGCTGCTCCGGTAGTGGGGGTCACCGGCACCGGGGGCTCGGGCAAGTCGAGCCTGGTCGATGAGCTGGTACGCCGGCTGCTCCTCGACTTCGATGGGTTGCGTCTGGCGATCCTCTCGGTCGACCCTTCGAAGCGGAGGTCGGGTGGTGCCCTTCTCGGTGACCGGATCCGGATGAACTCGCTTCCCCATCCCCGGGCGTACATGAGATCGTTGGCCACACGACAGGCCAACCTCGCCCTGTCGCCCCATGTCCAACAGGCGGTCAACGTGGTCAAGGCCGCCGGGTACGACTTAGTGCTCTTGGAGACCTCGGGGATTGGCCAGTCGGACACCGAGATAGTGGACTCCTCCGACCTCTCCGTGTATGTGATGACCCCTGAGTACGGGGCGGCGACGCAGCTGGAGAAGGTCGACATGTTGGACTTCGCCGACCTGGTGGCGATCAACAAGGCGGACAAGGAAGGTGCGCTCGACGCCCTCCGTGACGTGCGCAAGCAGTGGAAGCGAAACCACCTCGACTTCGCCGCGGCCGACGAGGAAATCCCGGTGCTCCTCACCGTGGCTTCCGACTTCAACGATCCGGGAACCAACCGGTTCTACCTGGCCCTGCTGGAGAAGCTCGCCGGACGGGGGTTGGCGCTGAGCTCCGGCATCGACCTTCCGGTCTCTGCCGAGTCGAAGCAGCATGTGGTCCCACCGGACCGCACCAGGTACCTCTCCGAGATCGTCGAAGCCATCCGCAGTTATGACGAATGGGTGGGGGAACAGGCCATAGCTGCCGACCGGATCTACCGACTGACCGGTGCCGCCGAGGCCGGTGCTGATGTCGCCGAAGAGTTGTCCGCCACCGAGGAGGAGCTCACCGCGGAGAACCGCAAGGCATTGGAGCGCTGGGAGGGGATGATCGCCGAGTATTCGGGTGAGGAGTTCGTCTACTACGTGCGGGGGCGGGAGATCCGGGTGCCGCTCCACCATGTGACCCTGTCACATACCCGGGTCCCCAAGGTGGCCCTTCCCCGGTACCGTTCTTGGGGGGACCGGCTGGAGTGGCTCCTCCAGGAGAACGTGCCCGGGGAGTTCCCCTATGCCGCTGGGGTGTTCCCCTTCAAACGTGCCGAGGAGGAGCCGGCCCGGATGTTTGCCGGGGAGGGGCCCCCGGAGCAGACCAACGCCCGATTCCATTATCTGGCTTCGGGGATGCCGGCCATACGATTGTCGACAGCCTTCGACTCGGTGACCCTCTATGGTGAGGACCCTCACGAGCGCCCTGACATCTACGGCAAGGTGGGCAACTCCGGGGTGTCGGTGGCCACCCTCGACGACGCCAAGAAGCTCTACTCCGGGTTCGACCTATCCGATCCGGCGACTTCGGTATCGATGACCATCAACGGGCCGGCCCCAATGATCCTGGCCTTCTTCATGAACACCGCCATCGACCAGGCCTGTGAGAAGTACATCACCGAACAAGGCCTCTGGGAGGAGGTCGAGGAGAGTATCGCTGCTATCCGGGGGGATCACCCCGCCCCGGAGTATCACGGGCCACTGCCCGGCGGTCACGACGGGCTTGGTCTGCGTCTCCTCGGCGTCACCGGCGACCAGGTCCTCCCCGCCAAGGTGTATGAGGCGATCAAGGCGGCAACCCTGTCCCGGGTGCGGGGCACGGTCCAGGCCGACATCCTCAAGGAGGATCAGGCGCAGAACACCTGCATATTCTCCACCGAGTTCGCCCTGAGGATGATGGGGGACATTCAGCAGTACTTCGTCGACCACGACGTGGCCAACTTCTACTCGGTGTCGATCAGCGGTTATCACATGGCCGAGGCCGGGGCCAACCCGATCACCCAGTTGGCGTTCACCCTGGCCAACGGGTTCACCTACGTGGAGAACTACCTGGCCCGGGGGATGGACATCGACCAGCTCGCCCCCAACCTCTCCTTCTTCTTCTCGAACGGGATAGACGCCGAGTACGCGGTGATCGGCCGTGTCGCCCGTCGGATCTGGGCCAAGGCGATCAGACACAGGTATGGGGGCAACGAGCGCTCCCAGAAGCTCAAGTACCACATCCAGACCTCGGGGCGCTCCCTCCACGCCCAAGAGATCAGCTTCAACGACATCCGCACCACCCTCCAGGCGCTGTACGCCGTATACGACAACTGCAACAGCCTCCATACCAACGCCTACGACGAGGCGATCACCACCCCCACCGAGGAGTCGGTGCGCCGGGCATTGGCCATCCAGCTCATCATCAACCGCGAGCTGGGCCTGGCTCGCAACGAGAACCCCCTCCAGGGAAGCTTCATCATCGAGGAGCTCACCGACCTGGTCGAAGAGGCGGTGTTGATGGAGTTCGAGAACCTGAGCAGCCGGGGAGGGGTGCTCGGGGCGATGGAGCGCCAGTACCAGCGGACCAAGATCCAAGAGGAATCGCTCTACTACGAGCAGCAGAAGGAATCCGGCGCCTACCCCATCGTCGGGGTCAACACCTTCCTCTCCAAGGAGGGCTCACCTTTCGAGATCCCCAAGCACCTGATCCGCTCCACAGTCATCGACCGCGACCGCCAGATCGCCAACCTGCGGGCCTTCCAGGACCGCAATCGGGAAAAGTCCGGGGCAGCACTCGCCGACCTGCAACGAGCCGCGGTCCGAGGCGACAATATCTTCGAGAGCCTGATGGAGGCCGCCAAGGTGTCCTCCCTGGGCCAGATGAGCCAGGCCCTCTACGACGTCGGCGGCCAGTACCGAAGGAACATGTGAGGTTGCTCCGGGGAGTGCCGGGAGGAGATGGGCCCGGTTCAGGCGTAACCGAGGGGGCGCGAGCCGAGGCCCACGATCTCATCCCTTGACGGGGGGGTTCAGCGGTAGCGTGCGTTGGAATCCCCAAGGAGGCCGGATCGGTGAGCGGTATAGCCAGGCCACTTCGTGTCGTTCGCCGCGCAGCCGTTCTCTCCCTCGCAGTCATTATCCTTGTACAACTCAGCGCCCCTCCCGCCGCGGCCTTCCATAACTTCGTGTATTGGCAGCAATCCAGAGACGCTGGTAGCTGCTGCGTCGAGGTGCGGGCCCATAGCCAGACGACCCCTCATGTCGCTACCTCGGTGTGGGCAACCATAACTCACGGTGGACACGAATACATTGCATCATGCGTGTACTGCGTTGCCGTTGCGAGCGTTTGGAGAGCGTACAACTACCCGGCAACCGTGAAGACGGGTCACGCCTTCAAGAACAGCAATTGGGATTGGTCGACGAAGAGCCTGTCGCTCTATTACCCGTAGTCGGAGTGAGAATCTGGAATAGTCGTGTCTGGGAAGCGAAAGAGCGCTCAAATCATAATGGCCAGCGCCGTGTTGGCTCTCGCCGTTGCGATGGCGCTGGCTAATCGAAGTGAGCCACCGGGAATGCCGTCCACCGGGCCATGCGCCGGCCTTCTCCACGACCTAACGGCCGACAATCCATCGAACACAGCCAAACGTGAGATGTTGCGGCAGGTGGAACCTCGGTTCGAGTCAGCCTTGCCCAATGAGACCGAGATCGGGACGGTGTATTGCTGGGACAAGGTGCCGACCGAAGCAGGACGAGGCGGAGAGGAGCTTCATGGGATCGCGGTCATGGACAGCGCCGGGCGCCGGGTCTGGTTTGTGCAGGCACCTTCGGACATCGCTATCGAGAACTGGCGCGAGCTTGTGTCGGAACTGACGGGGCTGATCCTTAGAGAAACCGAATACGGTCTGACGTCGGTCGACCCGTAGAAATCCCCGCAGAAGGCGGGGAGCCAGGCTCATGCCACGTCAAAGCCTCGCGACGAGGGTAGTTGATCCGCCGCGGTTGCCGATTGGTCAGTCTGGGAGGACGACGGGTCTCCTCGGGATGACTGAACCTCCCTTAACAGTCAGCACACCACCAGTTCAGACAAGACGACACAGAAGAACCGGGGGAGCATCATGGTGTCCGGAGAAGCGGGGGAGGCTCAATGGAGGGTTGTCGCCAGATGCCGGCTCACGATGATGGGGGTGTGGGTATTTCTGAGTCAGCGCGGGCCGATCTCTACACTGGGCTCACGGAGGCCCTCGGTGGCCCGAGGGCGGACACGCTGATGAGCATGCTGCCGGTGCACGACTACGACCAACTGGTCACCAAGACGGATCTCCAGCTGTTCAAAGCAGAACTAAAGGCGGAGCTCAAGGCGGAGCTGGGCGAGGAGATCAGGGAACTCGGTATGTCACTCAACGCCCGCATCGACCGGCTCTTCTATCTCTTGGTCATCGTGATGGTCGCGGTCCTCGGGGCTATGACCACTCTGTACCTGAGCTGAGCCTCCCGAGCTGCGCGCCCCTCCGGCCTCAGCGACCATCCCGACAGCCTTTCGCCCGGTGGGGTGAAAGGGTGGCGAGGGATTTAACCTGCTGGCGATGCCGAGGAGCCTGCCCGAACAGTCCGGTCTCGACGGTCTCGAGGCCAAGTGGGATGCCAGATGGGAGAGCCAGGGCACCTACCGCTTCGATCGGTCGAAGACCCGGGAGGAGATCTTCTCGATCGACACCCCTCCGCCCACCGTCTCCGGCTCGCTTCACATGGGGTCGGTCTTCGGCTACGTCCAGACCGACTCCCACGCCCGGTATCGCCGGATGGCGGGCAACGAGGTCTTCTACCCGATGGGATGGGACGACAACGGGCTCCCCACCGAGCGGCGGGTTCAGAACTTCTACGGTGTCAACTGTGACCCTTCGCTTCCCTACGATCCCGCCTTCAGCCCACCCGAGGCGGCTTTCGACCCTCCCCGGTCGATCAGCCGGCGAAACTTCATCGAGCTGTGCCACATACTCACCGCCGAGGATGAGGGGCTGTTCGAGGACACCTGGCGGTCGATGGGGCTCTCCGTCGACTGGACCCAGACCTACGCCACCATCGACGAGCACAGCCAACGAACCTCGCAGACCGCCTTCCTCAACAATCTCACCCGGGGGGAGGCCTACTCCCAGGAGGCGCCGATCCTCTGGGACATCGACGACCGAACCGCAGTCGCCCAGGCCGAGATCGAAGACCGGGAGCGGCCCGGTGCCTACCACACGATCGCCTTCCACAAGCCCGACCGGGGCCGGGTCTACATCGAGACCACCCGACCGGAGCTGATCTGCTCGTGTGTCGCATTGGTCGCCCACCCCGAGGATGACCGATACCGTGAGATGTTCGGATCCACGGTCACAACGCCATTGTTCGGAGTGGAGGTCCCGGTGGTAGCCCACCATCTGGCTGAGCCGGGGAAGGGAACCGGGCTCGCCATGATCTGCACCTTCGGTGACACCACCGACATCACCTGGTGGCGTGAGCTCCAGCTCCCGACACGGGCAGTGGTGCAACGGGACGGGAGGTTCCAGGAGGCCACACCCGATTGGCTGACTGGAGCCGGTGCCCGGTTCTACTCCGAGATCGCCGGCCGCTATCCCAACCAGGCGAGGGCGAAGATGGCCCAGCTTCTCAGCGCTTCGGGTGACCTCGACGGTGATCCCAAGCCGATCACCCACGCGGTCAAGTTCTACGAGAGGGGGTCCCACCCCCTGGAGATCGTCACCAGCCGTCAGTGGTACATCCGCAACGGCGGCCGGGACGACGACCTGCGCAAGGACCTGCTCGCTCGTGGCGAGGAGCTGCGCTGGGTCCCCGACTTCATGCGAGTTCGCTACCGGCACTGGGTCGAGGGCCTCAACGGCGACTGGCTGATCTCGCGACAGCGGTTTTTCGGGGTTCCCATCCCGGTGTGGTACCCGATAGGGGAGGACGGGTCGATCGATTATGACAACCCCATCCTTCCCGGGCCGGAGAAGCTCCCCGTCGATCCCACCTCACATGCCCCAGAAGGTTACGAGGAGGCCCAGCGTGGGCGACCCGGCGGGTTCTTCGGCGATCCCGACATCATGGACACCTGGGCTACTTCGTCGCTCACCCCCCAGATCGTCGGTCATTGGATCGATGATCCCGAGTTGTGGGGGCGAGTCTTCCCCATGGACCTTCGGCCCCAGGGGCCCGAGATCATAAGGACCTGGCTGTTCGCCACCGCGGTCCGGTCTCACCACGAGCACGGCGGCCTGCCCTGGCACACCGCAACCATCAACGGGTGGATACTCGACCCGGACCGGAAGAAGATGTCGAAGTCCAAGGGAAATGTGGTCACCCCTCAGTCCTTGCTTGAGGAGTACGGCGCAGAGGCGATCAGATATTGGGCCTGCAACGGACGTCCCGGGGTCGACACCGCTCTCGACACCGGTGTGATGCGGATCGGCCGGCGCCTGGCGATCAAGATCCTGAATGCGTCGAGGTTCGCCCTGGGGTTCTCGGACGATGTGGGTCCCGATGCGGTTTCCGAGCCGATCGACCTGGCGATGGTCGCCGGCCTCGCCGACACGGTTGGCCGTGCCACCGAGGCCTTCGAAGCCTTCGACTACGCCCGGGCGCTGGAAGTGACCGAGAGGTCGTTCTGGGAGTGGACCGACGACTACCTGGAACTGGTCAAGGCGCGAGCCTACGGGCAGGGGCCCGAGGCGGCATCGGCTCACGCAGCCCTTCAGGTCGGGCTCGAGGTTTTCCTTCGTCTCTTCGCTCCCTTCCTACCCTTTGTAACCGAAGAGGCCTGGTCGTGGTGGCGGGCAGGGTCGGTCCATCGTTCTGCGTGGCCCTCCGCCACTGAGTTGGCCGGGCTCACCGGGGACCGGGAGGTGCTGACGGCTGCGGCCAGGGTGCTCACCGAGGTGAGAAAGGCCAAGTCGGAGAGCAAGGTGTCGATGAAGACCGAGGTGGCCGAGCTCGAGGTGACCGCCTCGTCCCAGGTCATCGAGCGGCTTGCCCAGGCCGAGCCCGACCTGCTGGAAGCGGCACGCGCCCGAAGCCTCACCTGCCGGGAAGGCGAGTTCGCCGTCCGGGTGATTCTCGCCGGGTCATGAAGGTCTCGGTGGTCGGTGGCGGCCCTGGCGGCCTCTACCTGGCGATATTGCTCCGCCGGCAGAGTCACGACGTGGAGGTCACCGTCTTCGAGCGGAACACTCCAGCAGATGCCTACGGGTTCGGGGTGGTCTTCTCCGACGAGACCCTGGACCACTTCGAAGAAGCGGATTCCGAGTCGTTCCAGACCCTGGCCGGCGAGTTCGTGCGCTGGGGTGACATCGAGGTGCGCCACTTTTCGGGCTCCCGCATCATCTCCGGGGGTCACGGGTTCTCGGCACTCAGCCGGCGTCGCCTCCTCGAGATCCTCAGCGAAAGGGCGGTCGAGGTCGGCGCCGATCTCCGCTACTCCACCGAGGTCTCCAAGCTCGACGAGGTGGGCGACGCCGACGTGGTGGTCGGCGCCGACGGGGCGAACTCCATGGTGCGGGCGGCGCTTCTGCCATACCTCGACCCCCGAGTCGACCACCGAGTCAACAAGTACGCCTGGTTCGGCACCCCGAAGCGATACCACCGCTTCCACTTCATCTTCGTCGACACCCCGGCCGGGATGGTGTGGGCCCATGTCTATCCCTACTCGGAGGAGGGAAGCACCTTCATCGTGGAGATGGCCCCCGACACCTGGCGAGGACTCGGCTTCGACGCCACCGAACACCACACCTTCCCCCCAGGGGTGAGTGACGAGGAGGCCCTGACTCGTTGTCAGGACCTGTTCGCCAACCACCTCGACGGCGAACAGCTTCTGGGCAACAACTCCAAGTGGCTCCAGTTCCCTGCCATTGATTGCGCCCGCTGGCATCACGGCAACGTCGTGCTGCTCGGCGACGCGGCCCACACCGCCCACTTCTCGGTGGGGTCGGGGACCAAGCTGGCCATGGAAGACGCCATCAGCCTGGCGGGCAGCCTGGCTGCGCGCTCCTCAGTCGAGAATGCCTTCGTGACCTACGAGCAGGAGCGGAGGCCGGCGGTGGACAGCCTGCAACGTGCTGCCAAGGCCAGCCTGGAGTGGTTCGAAGGCGCCGATCGCTATCGCGGCATGGAGCCCGAGCAGTTCACTTTCAGCCTGCTCACCAGGTCCCAGAGGGTCACCTACGACAACCTCCGGGTGCGCGACCCGGCCTACATGGCGTCGGTTGACCGCTGGTATGCCGCCTCCGACCACGGGTCACCGATCGAAGTTGGCCCCGCGGTACCCCCGATGTTCCACCCCTATCGGCTGAGAGGTCTCACCCTGGCCAACCGGGTGGTGGTCTCGCCGATGGACCAGTACAGCGCGGGGGAGGACGGGGTGCCCACCTCCTGGCATCTGGTCCATCTGGGGAGCCGGGCGGTGGGCGGGGCCGGGCTGGTGATGACCGAGATGACCTGTGTCTCGGAGCAAGGACGGATCTCCCCGGCCGACACCGGGATCTGGGACGACCGGCAGGAGGCGACTTGGGCCGAAATCGTGGGCTTCGTCCACGAGAACACCGGAGCCCGGATCGGGTTGCAGATCGGCCACTCCGGTCGGAAGGGCTCGACCAAGAGGATGTGGGAAGGTGACACCGAACCTCTCGAGCAGGGGAACTGGGAGGTCATCGCTCCCTCACCAATCAAGTACCGGTCCGACAGCCAGGTGCCCCGGGAGATGACCGGCGCTGACATGACCCGTGTCAAGGAAGAGTTCGTCGAGGCGGCGTCAAGGGGGGCTCGGGCCGGTTTCGACCTCCTCGAGTTGCATTGTGCCCACGGCTACCTCCTCTCCAGCTTCCTCACCCCATTGGCCAACCAGAGGACCGATGCCTACGGGGGGAGCCTCGAGAGTCGGATGCGATACCCGCTGGAGGTGTTCGACGCGGTCAGGGAGGCGTGGCCGGCCGAGAAGCCGATTTCGGTGCGGATCTCGGCCACCGACTGGGTGGACGGCGGCTTCGATGGTGACGACGCAGTGGTGCTCGCCTCAGCCCTCCAAGCGCACGGGTGCGATATCGTCGACGTTTCCACCGGTCAGACATCGATGGAAGCCAGGCCGGAGTACGGGAGGCTCTACCAGACCCCGTTCAGCGACCGGATACGGCACGAAGTGGGTATCCCCACCATGACCGTGGGAGCGGTGTCGTCGATAGACGATGTGCACAACATCCTGGTTGCAGGTCGGGCCGATCTGTGTGTCATCGCCCGACCCCACCTGGTCGACCCCTACTGGACACTCAATGCGGCCATCGACTTGGGGTACGCCGGCCATCCATTCCCCGATCAGTACCTCTCTGGATTGGCGGCGCGCCGCCGCCAGCAGGAGGCGATCCCGCCCGACGTGTTCCGCGGCTAGCTCAGTCCCCGACGGGCGGGGGATCTGGGCTTGGTCCCCGCCGTCGCTGGCCTATGAGGTACCCGCCCATCCCTACCACCGCCAGGCCAAGCACGCCGATGAGGGCGATGGCCCAGATCGGCAGCCCCGATGCCGAATCCGTCTCAGATGCGGCTGCCAGAGTCAGGTCGACTGTGGTGGTGCTCTCACCGAGCGAGATGGTTGTGGTCGCGCTCTCGTCGAGAGAAGTGGTCGTCGGTTGGACTGTGGTGGAAGGCGGTGCCGTGGTGGTGGGTGCAGGTGGAGCTGTGGGCGCCGGAGCCGGAGCCGCGGTGGTGGTCGGCGCCGGGGGAGCAGTGGTGGGCGGGGAGGTGGTGGGGGTGGCGAAGCCTCCCGGTGGGAGGGGGATGGCCACCAGTGGTTGGAGCACCGTGTAGGGCTGGAAGCAGGCCTTGATCGTGAAGAGCCCCGGATCCGGGGACAAGACCCCGAGCTGGTAGTCGCCGGTGGGGATGTCAGGCCGGATGGTCACGGTGACATCGAAGAACCCGGTCTGATTGGTGGTTCCATGAGGCTGGTCCTGTGGGTCGAAGAGATGACCTTGAGGAGGAAACGCAGCGATGTTGGTGAACAGGCCGACAGCGAATTCCTTGTTGGGGTGATTGGAGAACGAGCCGACCAGCCGGATGTCGGCGCCACGGACCTGCTGCGTCTCGGGATCGGCGACGAAGGTGCAGTCGACGTTGCCGGATAGGGCGGCAGGCATCCCCCAGACCACGAATAGCGCGCCCATCATGACCACAACCAGGCGCCGTGCGGTCGAACTGGGTCTGAGGGTGTATGTCTTCACAGGCTGGAGACCGTGGGGGCCGGGTCATGCTATCCCCCGGTCCTCGGGGCGTCTAGTAGGTCGCCGTGCTCGGTAGCCTCGGAGAGTGGAGCCTGCCCAGATAGGTTCAATGGCCCTGTGGGGGTCGGTGGGCGCCTGTGTCCTCACCCTGATCAGCCGGCGTCCTCGTGCTCCCCTTCGCCTTGCCCTGGGCCTCGCAGTGGTGAGCACCGCGGCGCTCACCTACTCCCTGTTCACCAACGACTTCTCCCTGGAGTACGTCGCTCGGACCACAAGCCGGGCCACCCCCTGGCCCTATCGGTTGGCGGCCCTGTGGGGCGGCATGGAAGGATCGCTCTTGTTCTATGCCACCCTGACGCTGGGGGTGGGCTTGCGGGGTGTGAAGGGACGCCGCCGGGTGGAGCATGTGGTGGTGGCGACCATCGGGTTGGGGCTGCTCCTTCTCACCGCACTCTCCTCCAACCCCTTCAGGGTGCTCGACGTCCCGGCGGTCGATGGCCAGGGCCTCCTCGCCATCCTCCAGCACCCGGCGATGGTCTACCACCCGCCCATCCTCTACCTGGGTCTGACCACGCTCGTGGTCCCATTCGCATTCACCACGGGCGCGGTGTTGGCCCGGAGCCTGGGGAACCGCTGGGTGGCCGACACCCGGCACTGGCTGGCGATCTCCTGGACCCTGCTCACCGTGGGGATGGTGGCCGGGGCCAACTGGGCCTACGTCGAGTTGGGTTGGGGGGGGTACTGGGCGTGGGACCCCGTGGAGAACACCGCGCTGATGCCCTGGCTTGCCGCCACCGTGTTCCTTCACACCTCCCGGATCCTGGAGAGGGACGGGCGTCTCGCCCGATGGACGGCCTTCTTCGCCATGTTCCCCTTCGCCCTTGCAGTGCTCGGGGTCTATCTCACCCGGTCAGGGGTGACCGGGTCGATCCACTCCTTCGCCGAGGACCCGGTGGTGGGGAGGACTCTCCTCATCGCGGCGCTGGTGACAGCCCTCATTGTGGTAGGTCTCACGTTCCGCTCCACGCCGGGGAGGCGGTGGGAGGAGCTCGGGGCGGGAAGGGACAGCTGGCTCGGTGCCAGCGCGGTGTTGACCGGTCTGGTACTGGTGTTCGTGCTGGTTGGGTCGGCCTACCCGGCCTACATCCAGGTGTTCACCGGGGACACGGTGGGGGTCGATTCCAGGTTCTTCGTCACCACCGTGCTCCCTGTGACCCTGGTGATCGCGGTCCTCGTGGGGTTTGCCCTGGAGACCACCTGGAGCAGTCCCCGGCTGCGACCAGCCGACGTGGTGGTCTACGGCGGGACAGCGCTGACTGCGGGCGCTCTGGCGATGATCCTCGGAGCACAGGTCCCTCCTGGCGGGGTGGCCTTGACCATCCTGGCTGCGGGAGCTTTGGCCGCGCTGACGGTGCAAGGGGTGCGCCGGCGCCGGTGGCCGGGCCCGGGGCGATTGGCCCACCTTGGACTGGCGATGGTCCTGGTGGGTGCCGGGGCCAGCTCCCTCGGTGACGAGTACGTGGGGGCGATGTCGATTGGAGACACCATCGAGGTGGGCACCCACACCGTCGAGTTGGTCTCGGTGACCACCGGTGAAGCCGATCGGTACATCTACGTGGAAGGCTTGTTCCTCATCGATGCCAGCACCGAGATGCGGCCCCAGATCCGCGCCTATGAGGATCAGAGGCTTCCGGTGGCGGAGCCGGCGCTCAGGTCGACCGCGGTCTCCGACCTGATGGTCGCGGTTTCGGTGGTCTCCCCCGAACTCGCCGGTTTCGACGTCAGCGTGTTCCTGCGGCCGATGGTTTGGTGGGTGTGGATCGGCGCCATAGTGATTTCGCTGGCCGGGCTGAGCGCTCTCTCCAGGAGATACGCAGTCGCCGAAGGGCGACGTCGACCGGCCATGACAACGCCGCCGCCAGCAGGAACCACCACCGGAACGAGCGGGCACTGACACCTGCTTCGAGCCCCTCGGGCTCGAACGCCTGGGCGGCGACTATCTCGCCCCTGCCCCCGGTGGTGGCGGACATCGAAGCCATCAGGTCGGGATCGGGTGCTCCCGGCAGGTACTCGGCGGCGAATGAGCGTGAGGCCAGGGCAGAGAGGATGGCGCTGTTCCCGTCCCCCCGGTCGAACCCGACCCCAACGGCGTAGATGCCTCCCTGACGGGCGGGGACAGCGGCGGAATACTCGAAGTCCGAGACTCTGTCTAGCCGCACCTCGGTCGAAGTCCCCTCGGGGAGGCTGATGCGGGCCACTGGATTGATGCCGGCATCCCAGGCTTCGGCGCCCTCGAGAGTGATGGTGAGCACCTCGTCGCTGATCCGGGCCTCTACCCGTTGGCCGTCTGCACCGCTCAACGGGAAGGTGTCTCGCACTACTGCCGACCAGAATTCGGCGAACCCTTCCCATTCCGCCCAACGGGCTCCCCATTTGTCGCCCCCGTCACTGGTCCATGCGGTGACCTGGCCCAGGCCGATGCGCCACGAGGCGAGCAGCGGGTCGGCGAACTCGCCGACCTGCAACTGGAGGTCGGCAGTGGGCTTTGCCGAGGCGGCCACGTAGCCGAGCAGTGCAGGGGATGAGGCCAGGTCCCGTACCGCCGCCGAGGTCGAGGTGACCGCAGGATAGAACTCGCCCTCGTTGATGAACGCCCGGGAGGCGAGACGTGCCTCCTTTACGAAGATCTCGGGGATCTCGTTCAGGTCGCGGCCGGGATAGAACCGTCCCCGACCGGCTATGGCCACTTGCTCCAAGGCGGGGATGGCACCCTCGCCAGTGCCCACCACCGATACGGTGATCCCCTCCTCGGCCAGCTTGGCCACCTCGGCGACCAGATCGTCGCCGAAGATGCCGCCTCCACCGAAGTCCGGCCCGAGATCGAGCTCCGATGTGAACCCATCGGTGAACAGGATGATGTGCTTGAGCTCCTTGCTGGAAGAGCGCAGCGCATCGGCGGCCTGGCGAAGGGCGGGAACGATCCTGGTCTCGCCGAAGGGGCGGATCGAGCCGACACCCTGCTCCACGGTCGTCCGGTCGGGCAGCAGTTGGAGAGGGATCAACCACCGACTGTTGCCACTGAAGGCCAATACCCCTACCTCGTCGGAGGCGCTCAAGGCTTCGATGGCCCGAACCGCTCCGGCCTTGGCGATGTCTGTCTTGAGGACCCCACCCTCGATGAAATCAGAGCCGGATCCCGATTCCGAGCAGTGACAAGCACCCATCGACTCGCTGGTGTCTATGAGGAGGACCTCGGCCACCTGGGCTTCGCGCTGGGCGTCGATGGCTTCGCTGTCGATGGGAAGCAGGGCTTCGAGCTCGGTGTCGCGATAACCCCCAAGACCGAACGAATGGGTGCCCCCCACCACCACCAAGCCCCGGCCCAGGTCGCGGACGTAGCTGCCCAGGGTGGCCACCTTCTCGTCGGATAGCTCCCTGGCCGCCACATCGACCAGAACCACGGCTTGGTGCACCGAGAGCTCTTGGAGCCCGGGCATGTCACCCACCCCGACCCGCTCCACCACCAGCCCGGTCGCTTCGAGTACCTCCTGGAGGACCTGTCCGGCTCCCTCGGGGCCTTCGACCACGATCACGCTGGCCGGGCCCTTGACCTCCACCGCACTCCGGGTCACATCGTTCTCGTCGACGGCGTCACCGGCAATACGTACCCGACCGGTGAGGTACTGGAGCCCGGAAGATCCGGCGACGACCCGGAAGCCGACCTGGTTGGAGCCCGGTTCCACCTGTACTTGGCGCGACCCGATCACCCCACTGTCGTCGGACAGCTCCACCTCGGCGATGGCGGTGATCGTTGAGAGCACCTCCACGGTTGCGGTGAAGGTCTCTCCCTCGTTCACCGTGCTGGGAGCGTCGATAGCGGCCACCGCGGCGTCGGTGCGAGTCTGTCCGGCGAGGGTGTGAACGTCGACCACGATGCCCAGTGTCTTGAGGCGGTCGAGCTCGGCCTGGAGGTCGCCGGCGTTGCCCCGGCCGTCGGAGATCAGCACGATCCTCTGGCGGGTGGCCCCGGTGAGTAGCGACTCGCCGAGCCGTAGCCCTCGAGCGATGTTGGAGGCTTCTCGATCGACGCCGCGGGCCGGCCGATAGCCGGTCGTGCCCACCGGGGTCCCCACCCGGGCATCGGCTCCAAACTCGACCACCGCCCACTGGTTACCCCCGGCCTCTGCGATTGCTGCTTCGACCCAGGCCCGGGCCGACCGTTCCGAATCGCCCATCGATGCTGACACGTCGACGACGAACACAGTGGTCACGTCATCGGAGGTGGTGGTGATCGGGGGATCGACCATGGCCAGGACGAGGAGGAGGACTATGGCCGACCTGGCTGCCATCCCCCAGCGCCACTGGCGCCGGGACACCCCACGGGCCCGGTAGCTGACGTAGAGCTCGGCGGCAAGTACTGCGAGCAGGGCGGCGATCACCCAGGGGAGGATGGAGCGGGCCACCGTGGCCATTGCTGCCTCGTCATCGGTCCCTGGCGGCGCCGACCGGATCTCGGGGAGATCAGAAGCCGGGGCGAGGTGGGACTCGGAGGTGTCTGGGTTGACCGCGATATCGATCCGGTCTCCTGCGGCGGTCTCCAGCACCCAGAAGCCCGCCTGATCGGTGATGGGGCGGGAGTCGTCGAGGGAAATCCGGGTGCGGTTGCCCCTGGGGTCGATCACTGCCACGTCGCCGGGTCGCATCGGGATGGGGTCGCCAACGGTGAGTGACGGAGTCACACCCTGCGATGTGGCCAGGGCACCGACCATGCGGGCACCGAGGATGGGGTAGGCGATGTTCACCGGGAAGTTGGACTGCTCCAGGGTGAAAGCCAGGTAGTAGAAGGCGACCCCGTCCGTCTCGCCGGAAACGAGAAGCGGAGCGCCCGGGGCGCCGAGAAGCACTGCCACCCCCTCGACCCGGAGGACTTGGGCGTTGGCGATGGCGATCCGAGAGACGTCGATGTCATCGAGCATGGGATCGTTGGAGACCAGGGTTGGCACCGGGTTGTCCACCCTTCCCACAGGGAACACACCGGGGACGCCTCCGGGGACGTCGATGGCGATGAATGGCACCGCAGGCTCGGCAGGGACCGGCACACCGACGTACACCTCGAAGTCGACCTCCTCACCCGGGGCGACCTCGGTATCGACGCCGGGGATGGAGGAGAGAAGCTGATCGACGAAGAACCGGGACTCACCGTGCACCCGAGCCTTGAGAGTCCCCAGAACCGGGGCGCCGGCGAATCGCTGGTTGTCGGCGGCGAGGAGGTCCATTCCGTCGAGGTAGGCAGCCACCCTGGTGCCCAGAGGGAGCTCGAAGACCCGCTCGACGACCGCCCCCCTGGGGATCTCCAGCTCCTGGGTGAGCACCGTGGTCCCGTCGACGTCGAGCCGGAGCACCTGAGTGGCGTCGGGTCCCCCAGTGGACTCGATGGTGACCCGGGCCTGCAGGCCCCCGGGTCCTACCGTCACCGAAAGCCCGGTGATCGCCCGGTTGGTGTCGGTGGCACCCACGGGGACATATCGGGTGCCCAGGGGCGCCAGCCGCTGCTCCACTTCGTCGAGCTGGCCGTCGGAGATGAGCACGAACCCGGTGGGCCGGTCGGCTACGACGAGGGACTCAGCGAGGGCGAAGGTCGCCTCGTAGTCGACGGCTGAGCCGGTGGTGCGAATCCCCGCCGCGGCTCGGGCGAAGGCGTCGTGGTCGTCGTTGTGCTCGACGACCACCGCGGGGCGGGAGGAGGCCACCACCAAGCTGGCCATGCCGTTGTCGGGGAGGTCGGCTCGCATGTCGACCGCCTGGCGCACCGCCGAAGCCAGCCGATCGGGGGAGCCGTCGATGGCGCTCATCGAGCTGGAGGCGTCGATGATGAACACCGTGTGGTCGGCGAGGACCGCCTCTTCCAGGGTGGCTGGTCGGGCCAGGGCGAGGGCGAAGAGAGCCACCGCCAACAGCTGGAGGGCCAGGAGCAGGCTGAGCCGGAGCTTCTGCCAGGGCTGGGCCGCGGTGATGGCGTGCCTCAACCCGTCCCAGTGGAGAAGTGAGCTGACCGGGGTTGGGGGCCGACGCGGGGTGAGCATGTGGAGGATGAGCACCGGTATGGCCAGGGCGAGGGCGAGCAGACCCGCCGGGAGCAGGAGGGTCATCGGAGCACCCCGGCTCGGCGCCAGGTGCGGAGCAGGAGGCCTTCGATGTCTTCCTCGGCGTCGACCTGGAGGTAGAGCCCGCCGCTCCCACCGGTAGCCCTGATCACTTCCTGGCGCCACCGCTCTATCCGCTCCCGGTACGAGCGAGCCACCTCGTCGGTGACGCTGACGGTGAGTCTCTGACCATCTTCACGGTCGACCAGCTCCAGGTCGCCTGAGTACTCGGGGTCCAGGTCGTCCTCACACACCATGTGGACCACCATCACCTCGCTCCCGGCCGCTCGGAGGTGGACCAGGGAGCGCCATTGCGGGGTGAGAAGGTCGCTGAGGACCACAGTGACACCGGGGAGGGCGGACTGGCCGAGGAGGTGGGCGGCAGCTTCGGCGAATGGGGTGGGGCCTTCTGGCTCCAGGCTCTCGAGGTGGGTGAGGAAGCCGGGCACCGAGGCCCGCCCGGCGAAGCGAGGAGCAGGCCCATGGGCGGGAAAAGTGTGCAGGGTCACCGAGTCATGGGCGGTGAGGGCGACGAAGCCGAGGGCGGCCGCCAGCCGCTTGGCCTGCTCCAACTTCCCACCAACCGACATCGACGCCGATGTGTCGATGAGGAGGCGAACGGTTACCTCGTCGTCGGCCTCGTAGAGCTTGATCAGCACCTGGTCGAGCCGGGCCAGAACGTGGTAGTCGATGCGTCGGAAGTCGTCTCCGGGGTGGTACTCGCGGAAGTCGGCGAAGTCGACCGTATTGCCATAGCGCTTGGAGACGTGATCACCTCCGAAGCGGCCGACGAGCCGGTGGCGGTTGTGGATCTGCAGGCTCTCCAGCCGAGCCATCAGGGCCGGGCTGAGCAGGGTCACGGGGCTCCCCGGATCTCCGCCTTGGGCTCAGGGGTCGCCTCGAGCACCTGGTCGACGATGTTGTCACTGCGCACCCCGTCGGCGGTTGCCTCGAACCCTAGGACCAAGCGGTGACGCAGGGCGGCAGGCGCTGCCCAGCGGATGTCCTCCGCGGTCACGTGGGGCCGGCCTTCGATGAGGGCGGCTGCCTTGGCGGCCATCACCATCGCCTGGGCGCCTCGGGGTGACGAACCCCAGCGGACGTACCGCTTGACCGGAGGTCCCGCGGTGTTCCCGTCGGGGTGGGTGGCCTCGACGATGGTGGCGACGTAGCGGAGCAGGTGGGACGCCATTGGCACCCGGGGGGTGATGGCGATGAGCGAGGTCATCGTGTCGGAGTCGACCACCCTGGGCACTTCGGGGGCCTCCCCGATTGTGGTCCGGCGCAGGATCTCCTCGAGAACTTCGGCGGTAGGCGGGTTGACCGTCACCTTGAACATGAACCTGTCGAGCTGTGCCTCGGGCAGAGGGTAGGTGCCTTCCAGCTCGATCGGATTCTGGGTGGCCAGCACCAAGAAGGGCCGGGGGAGGGCCCGCGTCTCGCCGGCCACGGTGACGTGGCGCTCCTGCATCGCCTCGAGAAGGGCGGCCTGGGTCTTGGGGGTGGCCCGGTTGATCTCGTCGGCGAGCAGCAGGTTGGTGAATACCGGGCCCGGGCGATAACGGAACCGGCGGTGCCCCTGGTCGTCTTCTTCGAGGACCTGGGTGCCGACGATGTCGGCGGGCATCAGGTCCGGGGTGAACTGAACCCGGGAGAATCCGACCCCGATGGCCGCGGAGAACGCTTTGACCAGTTCGGTCTTGCCCAGCCCGGGAACACCCTCGAGCAGGACGTGACCTTCGGCGAGGAGCCCGACCAGGGTCTGGCGGATCAGCTCATCTTGACCGGCGATCCGTCGGCCAACAGCAGACTCCAATGCGGCGGCGGTCTCGGCATAACGCTCCAGGTCACCCGGGGTGAGACTCATCGCGCCTCGTTGGCCAACTGGTCGAAGTAGTTCCGGACGATGTCTCGCATCGAGGGTGGGAGACGAAGTTGGCCCAGTGCGTCGGCGGCCTCGTTGAGATAATGAGGGAGAACCTGGGCGTAGGGCACTATCGACTCGCCACGCTGGGTCGGGGCATCACCCCTTCCGATGATGTCCCCTTCGCCGGTGCCACCATCGATGCCCACCTGCACCAGGTCGGACATCGAGCCCGGGTCGATCGGGTCGAAGATGGAGGCGGTGTCGACGCCGGTACCGTGATGTTGCCCGGTGCCCGGTCCAACCGAGCCCTGGCCCCCCTGGCCCGAGGCGCCCCCCTGGCCGGGGGCGACGCCGGAGATCTGCCCAGACCCTCCACCCCCAGCCTGACCACCTTGACCGCCCTGACCGCCCTGACCCTGTCCCTGACCTTCGCCCTGACCTTGCCCTTCGCCCTGACCTTGCCCTTGACCCTCACCCTGGCCCTGACCCCCGAGCCGGGCTCGGACTCCATCGAGGGCCCGTTGCGTCTCCGCGATGGCCTGCTGGCCCCGTGCCTGGCTGAGACCGGACCGCTGGCCGGCGGCCGCGTCCTGCAGAGAGCGCGAGGCGCCGACAAGGTCACCCTGGGCGAGGGCGTTGGCTGCCCGAGAGAGCTGATCGGAGAGGGTGGGGTTGCCGGCGGCCTGGGATTCGGCCAGGTCGCGGAGACGGTCGATGAGAGCCTCCCGCTCGGGGTCGCTGAGCTGATCGAGCTCTTCGGCTAGATCCTCGAACTGGGCGGCGGCATCGGGTGATGCCTGCGGGGTGAGGGGGCGGAGCGCCAGATCTTGGGCCAGGCCTTGAACAGCGGCCTTCTGGGCGAGGAACTGGGGATCGATCAGTGCCTGCAGGCGGGTATCGGCACGCTCCAGGGCGGCCAACGCATCTTCGAGTCGCTCGACACGTCGCAACTCCTCGGCGAGGTCACGGAGCTGGTCAGCGAGGTCCTCGGCGCCCTCGACACCCGACTCCTCAACTGCCTCGGCGATCTTCTCCACCTTTTCGGCCTCGGTCTCCAATTGCGTGCGGTGATCGGCCGACAATGCTGGTGTGGAGCCCAAGGGAGGGAGTAGACCGACGGCAGCAGCCAGCGCCGCGGCCAGGGCGAGCTGTCGCATACGCCGTGGCTGGCTGTGGATCGGAATGGCCTCGGCGACCTTTGACCTGGCCACCAGTTCATCAGCCTTCCGTTGGATGAGGTGATGGAGCTCATCGTCCTGGTCGGAGAACTCGAGCGCCGTGGTGAGAACGTCGCGGGCGCCGAGACCTCTCTCGGCAGCCCGCGAGGCATCCCAGTCGCTGATGCGGAGGGAGATGGCGCCGATGACCAGGGCGGCGACGAATCCGGCGATGAGGATAGAGGCCACAACCACGGGTCGGTCGAAGGAGGTCAGCCAGTCCAGGAGGAACACCGCCACCAGGGCCAGCCCGAGGAATGGGGCGTATTGCTGGGCCGCCCACGCCAGCCAGGCGAGACGGATTCGATTGCGGATACCTTTCAAGAAACCACGGCGAGAGTCGGTCAACTGGCTCCTTCCTGCGGGTTTAGACGACGGATACACCGGCGAGGTTCCCGGGCCGAAGACTGTCCCCCGGTGACCAGTAAAGCAGCAGCCGGCACCGCCAAGATCGGCCAGATCGGTCCACTCCACCAGATGTACCGCTTAGGGCGCCGCCCGGGGTTACTTTCTAATGGCGATGCGGCTCCTCGACAATGCCGAGACCAGGCGGGCCCTGATCATCTGCGGGCTGAGCACGCTGGCCGTCGCCGGCCCACTGCTCGACGTCTACGGGCGAAACCCCGAGGTGTTTGTGGCCAATCGGACCACGCCAACCCAGATCGCTGCCTTTGCCCTGCTGGTGGCGGTGTTGGTGCCCACGGTCGGCATCCTGGTCGTCCGGGGCATGTCGACGATCGGCGAGACGGCCGGCCGTATCACCTATGGGGTGGTGATCACCCTCCTCACCTCGGCCATCGGCATGGTGGTGGCCAGGCAGCTGACCGACAATCTGCTGCTTACGGTTCTGATAGTGGTGGGGGTGGTGGCGCTGGTGGTAGTGGTCCACCGGTGGGCCCGGGGATTCCTGGTCCTAACCTCGCTGGCACTCCCCGTAGTGGTGGTCCTGTTTGTGGTCGCCTCACCGTCATCAGCCCTGATCTGGGATGCCGGGGACGCCGGCGATCTGTCCGGGGAGGTGGGACTCCCCGCCCCGGTGCTTTTCGTCCAACTCGACGAATTGCCCCTGGCCAGCCTGATGACGATCCAGGGGGAGATCAACGAGAAGCTCTTTCCCAACTTCGCCCGTCTTGCCTCCGAGGGGACCTGGTACCGCAACGCCCTGGGCGACTCGATCGCCACCACCCAGGCGATACCGGCGGTCCTCACCGGGCGGCGAGTGGAGCGGGCCGCCACTCCCTCGGCGGTCGACCACCCCGAGAACCTGTTCACCCTGCTCGCCGCCGACTACGAGATGCAGGTGATCGAGTGGGTGGCCGCCATGTGCCCCGAGGATGTCTGTCCCGACTTCGCCGGTCGGGCGGCTGCCCGCTTCGGGTCGCTGGTGGCCGACGCAGCGGTGGTCTACCTCCATCTGTCGGTGCCGGCAAGGGCACAGGGCTCCTTGCCAAGCATCGACAACAGCTGGAGGGGCTTCCTCGGCCAGGGTGAGGCGGTCGCCGGGGCTGAGGTGGCCGTCGACGGACTGCCCGTCCCCGGACCGAGGACGAGGGCAGACTGGGTCGACTGGCTGCAGATGATCGCCAACGGGGTGGGGCGGGCCGACCGCCCGGTGCTCAGCTATGTCCACGCCCCATCGCCACACGTGCCCTGGATGACCAACCCGTCGGGGACTCACTACCAGCGTCCCGAGGCGTACACCGAGGTAGAGGGTGTTGATGGCAGCGGGCTTTGGGCGGCAAACCAGGACCTCGGAGTCCTCGGGTTTCAGCGACACCTCTACCAATTGGGGCTACTCGACGTGATGCTGGGCAGGATCTTCACCGAGATGGATCAGGCCGGAACCTGGGAGGAATCGATGGTCATAGTGCTCTCCGACCACGGGACATCATTCGAGGCTGGCCAGCACCGGAGATGGCCCTACGAGGAGAACCGCGCCGACCTCTACCGGATCCCTCTCTTCATCAAGTATCCCGGTCAGACGGTGGGGGAGGTGGTCGACGAGCCGGCTTTCGGGATCGACGTGATGCCAACGGTGGTCGACACCCTCCAGGTACGCACCGAATGGGAGTTCGACGGAATCTCATTGCTCGACCTGGAAGGAGTGCATCGCCAGCACGATCCGATTCGGTGGTGCTGCAGCGGGGACCCGGTGAGCACCGACCTCGAGGTGCTCGATGCCCAGGTGGAGCGCAACCACCGCTGGATCCCCGACCAGTCGAGCTGGCTGGGTGTTGCCGGGGTCGGCTCCGACGCTGGACTGATCGGGGTCGCGGTGGAGACCCTGGAGGTGATGGCCTCCGAGGAAGTGGCATGGCAATTGGATCTCGGGTCGAGCCTGGTGGAGGGGTCAGGGGAAGAGGGAATGGTCCAGACCTACGTCAACGGCCGGATATCCTTTCCCTCCCGCTCCGTTCCGGACCACTTGCTGGTCGTGATCAACGGGACCATCGCCGGGATGACGCTGGTGGTCCCGGACGGCCCGCAGGGGGGCACCTTCCACGGGATGATCGCAGAGGAGTTGGTGGCCGCCGGGCCCAACTTGATCGACCTCCTGGTGCCCGGCCCGGATGGGACCTGGCTGGCGGGAACCAGCCGCGACCTCGCCCTCGAACTCGTCACCGAAGACGGACGGGTGCTCGACATCCGGTCCGAGGGAGCTCGTCGCCTCCAGGTCGACCGGATCGACCTGGAGCGAGGAGTGTGGACCATCGTCGGCTGGTCGGCCGACATCGTCGAGAAGGTTCCACCTCACACCCTCTACGTCTTCGCCGCCGATAGCCTGCTCGCCCACGGCCCGCCCAACCTCGACAACCGCAATGTGGTGGTCTGGTTCGCCAGCGACGACCTGCTCCGCTCCGGCTTCCGCTTCGAGATCCCGGCATCGGCGATCCCCGCGGGAACCGCCCAGCTGACCGTCGTGGCCGAATTCGACGAGCATGCGGTGGCCGATCCGGCCCGGCTCGACCCCTAGGGTCTCAGCGGGGGGACAGCCGGAGGAGAGTCCTGAAGCCCTCGGCAAGGGCTTCTTCGGCCTCGACCTCGAAGTGCCCGGCGAGCAGGGTGCGGAACTCGGCCTCGGTACGACCCGGATGGAGCTCCGAATCCAGCTTGTTGGCGGTGAGCACCGCCACCATCTCGTCACCCGGAGCGACGAACTCGAGCACGATCGGCACCTCGAAGCCTCTGAGCCACTCCACCACCGACGCCGGAGGGACACTGGCGGTGTAGATGAGGTGATGGACCAGGCCGTAGGCGATGACCATGTCGGGTCGCACCCGTTGGAAGAGGCCGGGGCGCTCCTGTCCCCTCCAGCCCTGTGAAGGGGCGGGGTTGGTCAGGTCGGCGACCACCACCGACACCGGCAACCCATCGAGGCCCAGGTAGAGGCGGTCGAGCACCGCCTCGTCGCCGTCCACAGCCACGACATGGGCACCGAGTTGGGCCGCCAGGCGGGAGAAGTGGCCGTCGTTGGCTCCGAGGTCGAGCACACTGTCTGGAGCCAATTCGTCGAGGGCGGAGACCAAGAAGGCAGCCTTGTGGTCGCGGTCCCGGGTGACATGGGCACACTCCTGGTACCCCGACCAGCCGCCGTCCTCGGGATCCCAGCTCAACGAGGCGACCAGAGAACGAAGACGGCGGACGTTGGCCAGGATCATTCCGGCGTTGAAACCTGCCTCGCCGAGCCGGCTACGGACCGCGGTGCCCTTCAGCCGCGCCTCCATTCGGGCCTGGAGGACGACGTGGACGAGAGCTGCCGGCCGTAACCTCCTGACAGGGCCGAGCATCGCCCTCATATGGGCGGCGGTTGGCCCTTCCGGATCACCCCTCAGCCAGGGCTGGAAGGGCACACCGGCCCACGACCGCATCAGGAGGGGGAAGAGGAACTGGCGGGTGAACTGGCGGTAGCCCAGCCAGGGCTCACCGGGCTGGTACGTCTCGAACGAGCCGATGTCGATGAACACGGGCCGGCCCCGATCGAACTGGATGTTGAAGGGGGTTGCGTCCTTGATGGTGAGCCCATCTTCGAGTGCCCCCTCCATCAGGTCGAGTTGGAGGAGGGCGGCGGCGCGCATCATCGAGAAGGTCCACTCGTAGGGGTAGGTGATCATGGGGAGCCGAGGGTGCTCCAGCGCACCGGCGGCACCACCGGTGGGGTCGTCGACCGGGTGGGAGGCGACCAGGTCGCCGCGGGCCACCGCCTCGCCATGGAACTGGGAGCCGGCCAATGCCTCCCAGGCCTGCAGCCCCCTGGGGTCGAGGAGTCGGATCACCCGGTCGCCGTCGATCAGGACCCGCGAGGCGGGGTCACGGAACGAGCCGGGATCGGCCGGGAGCATCGCGGTGGTCAGGAGCCAGCGGACTGGTCGGAGGAGGCGGCCGACCTCTCCGCCTCGGCTTCCTTCACCATGTTCCTGCCGGCCAGCCTGGTCCTCCACGCCCGGAAGGCGACCGCGATCCCCGCCAATCCGCCGAGGATGGCCTGGAGGAGCAGGCTTCCCGAACCGGCGTCGAGGTATGCCAACACGCTCATCGGCGACCAGTCTGACATGAACCTGGGATAAGGCCAGTCAGCCGGCGCGGTAGAAGACCTGACCGTCGCGCTCCTCGACGTCTATTCGCCCCCGGACGCAGAGATGCTCGAGGTGGGCGATCGTCTCGAGGAGGGCCAGTCGGGCCTGGATCGGGTCGAGGTTGGGTCGGAACGACCGGAGCATCACCTGGAACGAGGAGGTCTCGCCCCGATCGACCAGATCGGCCATGTCGAGGAGGCGGCGGTCATGGTGGAGGACGATCTGGCGAGCACGTTCGTCGCCCCGGTCGATCAGGGTCCCGTGGGCCGGGTAGGTGACGCCGATGGAGAGGCCAATCAGCCGACGCAGCGACTCGAGATAGTCGCCGAGAACATCCCCGATGGTGGGCTCGTACATGATGACCGGGGAGATTCGGGGGAGTACGTGGTCACCGGAGAAGAAGACACCGGACGAAGTGTCGCGTAAACAGATGTGGGCCTGGTCGTGACCCGGGGTGTGGAGGACCTCGAGGGCTCGCCCTCCGCCCAGGCCAACCATGTCCCCGTCCTCCACTGTGTGGTCTGGCGGGCCGATCTCCGGCATGTAGTCGGGCCTGACCGCCGAGGTCGCCTCGGCTACCAACTGTGGAGGCACCCCGTGCCGGGAGGCGATCTCCCGGACCCGCTCGTAGTAACCCGGGGTGTCGTTGTAACGGTCGACCAATTGGCTGGCACTCCGGTGCATGACGAAGCGGCACCCGATCTCAGCCTGAAGCCGTGCGGCCATTCCCACGTGGTCGGGGTGGAGGTGGGAGACGAGGAGGGTGTGCACCGCAGCCTCCTCCAGGCCAAGATCGGCGAACCCGCGAGCAAGCGCCTGGCGTCCGAGGTCCCAATCGGTGCCGCAGTCGATGAGCAGGAGCCCGCCGTCGGACTCGATGGCATAGGTGTTGACCCAGAGGGGAGACTTGAACGGGAGCGGGACCGGTATCAGGTGGATCCCGTTTCCCAGGGGGCGAGGCAGGGGGATCTCGGTCATCGGCTCACAACGACGCGAGAGAGGGGCGTCGGTGGCCGACGCCCCTCTCCAGGTAACTCGAGGTCAGGTGCGTCGGCCCTGCATGTTCCCGTAGATGATCACCGCCACCGCGGCCACCGCGATCTGGATCAGTAGTCGGATCCAGTCGATGCCTGCGGTCTCGGCTCCGCCCAGGGCCTCGTAGATGAACCCGCCGACCAGTGCACCCACGGCACCGAGCAGGATGGTCATACCCAGCGAGATGTTCTGCTTGCCTGGCAAGGCCAGACGGGCCAGTGGGCCCACGATCAGACCGGCGACCAGTGCGCCGATGATGGTCCCGAGTACGTCTCCGATTTCCATGTGTGTCCTCCTGTCCTGGGCTGGTAGCCCCTACGGTCATTAGGTTCGATCCTTCCCGATCGGGAAAGGTTTCAACCGTGGTCGACCGGGTCTCGAATGCCGAATGTGATGTCGACGGTCACCGAGAACAAGGTGGGTGCACCGGAGTCATCGACCTCACCGGCGACTTCGACGATCCGGAACCCCTGGATATCGTCGATGGTGCTGGCGGCACGGGCGAGGACGGTGCGCACCGCGTCCTCGATGGAGCCGTCCGCCTTCCCGGAGAGCCTGATGGTCTTGGTGATGGAGGACATGGGCTGAAAGGTACTTCGAATCCTCTCACCAGTGCTTGTTTTGCTGGGGCGGTTGGCCCGAGGAGTCGGATACTCTCATCGTGGCGAACAAATGTTCGATAGGATGAGCTTATGTATGCCGAGCTGCACTGTCACACCAACTTCTCCTTTCTCGACGGCGCCTCCCACCCTGAGGACCTGGTGGACCGGGCGGTTCAATTGGGGTATCAGGCCCTGGCGGTCACCGACCACAACGGGTTCTACGGGGTGTCCCGCTTTTGGCAGGCGGCGCGGGAGACCGGGCTTGCCGCCATCTACGGGGTGGAGATCGGCATCGAAGCCGACCCCAAGGGGGCGCTCAACCCGGTGGCCGGTGCAGAGGAGTGGGACCGTCGGCGGCACGCCCGAGAGAAGGGAGGGCAGGGCAGGCTGCGTCGCGGTCGGAACGTCAAGGCCCATGGTGGCAAGCCGGTCGATCTTCCCCCGACCGATCATCTCGTCCTCCTCGCCGGATCACCTGCGGGGTACCGCTCCCTCTCCCATCTGGTGACCAAAGGGCAGATGAGGGGAGAGAAGGGTTGGCCGGTGTATCTGTGGGAGGACCTGGAGACGACGGCAGCCAACGAGGACGTCCACGCTCTTACCGGATGCCACTCGGGCGCGGTGCCCAGGGCGGCCGCCAGTGGAGACCTCTCGGCCACCATCGCCGAGGTCGATCGTCTCCGTGAACTCTTTGGGAGACGGCTCCACCTGGAGTTGTGGCATCACCGAATGCCCGAGGACGATCCCAGAAATGATCTGATGTGGGAGGTGGGCACCCGTCTCGGAGTGTCGATCCTGGCCACCAACCAAGTCCACTATCGCCATCCCTCCGAGGCCTACCTGTCCGAGGCCCTGGCCGCCATCGGCGGTCGGCGCACCCTGGCGTCGGCCGACGGGTTCCGTCCCGCCAGCGACGAGCGCTACATGAAGCACCCCGAGGAGATGGCGGTCCGCTTCGCCCGGTACCCGGGGGCGGTGGCCCGCTCAGCCGAACTTGGGCGGCGACTCGCCTTCGACCTGGGTTTGGTCGCCCCCCGACTTCCCGATTTCCCCATGCCCGGGCATTTCCAGGACGAGATGGACTACCTCCGTCACCTCACGTGGGAGGGTGCCCGCCAGGTGTACCCCGGGGCCGACCGAGGTGTCGATCCGGAGGCGAGACGGCGGCTCGACCACGAGCTGGGAGTGATCGAGCGGCTGGGTTTCGCCGGGTATTTCCTGGTGGTCAAAGACCTGGTCGACTACGCCCGTGAGCAGGGGATCTACTGTCAGATCAGAGGCTCGGGCGCCGATTCGGCGGTGTGCCGGTGCATCGGTCTCACCCGGGTCGACCCGATCCGGCTCAATCTCCCCTTCGAGCGGTTCCTCTCCGAGGAGCGGGGCCGGCCCCCTGACATCGACGTCGACTTCGAGGCCGACCGACGCGAGGAGGTGATCCAGTACTGCTTCCGGCGCTACGGGAGAGAGCGGGCGGCGATGGTGGCCAACGTGATCACCTACCGGGCGCGCTCGGTGTTGCGTGACGTAGCCAAGGTGTTCGGGTTCACCCAGGCTCAGGTCGACGGTCTATCCCGGTATGTCGACACCCGGGACCCGGCCAAGCTCCCCGACATGGACGCCCCTCTCCCCGACGGGCTCACCACGCAGATGATCTTCGACATCTGCTGGCGCCTCGACGGGTTTCCCCGTCACCTCGGGATCCACTCGGGTGGGATGGTCATCGCCGACCGTCCCCTGTGGCAGGTGGTCCCGGTGGAGTGGGGGCGGTTGGAGGGGCGCACGGTGATCCAGTGGGACAAGGACGACGCTGCTGCGGTGGGGATCGTCAAGTTCGACCTACTCGGGTTGGGGATGCTCAATGCTCTCCACCTTGCCACCGACCTCATCGATGAGACCCATGGTGTCGACATCGACCTGGCCACCATCCCCCAGGAGCCGGCCATCTACCACTCGATCACCCGCGCCGACACCGTGGGCCTGTTCCAGGTCGAGTCGCGGGCCCAGATGGCGACCCTCCCCAAGATGAAGCCGAAGACCTTCTATGACCTAGCGGTGGAGGTCGCCCTGATTCGCCCGGGGCCGATCCAGGGTCAGTCGGTCCATCCCTACCTGCGTCGCCGTAACGGCGAAGAGCCGGTCCGCTACCCCCATCCCCTCACCGAGCCGATCCTGGCCAAGACCCTGGGGGTGCCCATCTTTCAGGAGCAGCTCATGGAGTTGGCACGGGTCTGCGCCGGATTCGACGGGTCCCAGGCTGACCGTCTCCGCCAGGCGATGACCCACAAGCGGTCCGAGAAGGCGATGGCCCGCCTTCGCGAGGAGGTCTACGCCGGGATGTCGGCCAACGGGGTGGTCGGCTCCGCCGCCGACGAGATCTGGGAGAAACTCCAGGGGTTCTCCAGCTTCGGGTTTCCCGAGAGTCACTCGGTGAGCTTCGCCTACATCGTCTACATGTCGGCCTGGCTCCGCTTCCACTACCCGGCGGAGTACCTGGCGGGACTGCTCAACGCCCAGCCCATGGGCTTCTACCACCCAAACTCGCTGGTCCAGGATGCCCAGCGTCACGGTGTTGTGGTCCTCGGCCCCGATGTCAACCTGTCATGGCACGACTGCACCATCGAGCCATGGGAGGCCGATCCCGACGATGTCCTCGAGTACCTGGGTCAGCGGTGGCGGCGAGGGAGGGGCCATGTCGACGATCCCATCCGTCCTGCGGTGGCGGTGAGGATGGGTCTCCGCTATGTGCGCAACCTGGGCGAAGCCGAGGTCACCAGGGTCGAGGCGGCGCGAATCCTCGGCGGCGAGTTCAATTCGCCGGAGGACTTGGCCTTCCGTACCGGGCTGGGGGTGGAGGCCCTCGAGGGTCTGGCGGCCTCCGGGGCCCTGGAGTCGGTGGGGCTGGGCCGGCGGGAGGGGATGTGGGCCGCCGGGGCGCTGGCGGGCATCGATCCGAGTCGTCTTCCCCTGTCACCGGGGGTTGACCCCCCCGAGCTGCCCCTGCTGACCCCGGAGGAAGAGCATCGCGCCGACCTGTGGTCCACCGGGGTGTCCGTGGTGCACCCGATGAGCTTCGTCAGGGATCGTCTCGAAGGGTGCCTCACCGCCGCCCAAGTACTAGAGGAGTCACGGAACCGCTCCCGGGTGGCTGTGGCCGGGGTGATAACCCATCGCCAGCGTCCGGGCACCGCTCGGGGAGTCCATTTCCTCAACCTGGAGGACGAGACCGGTCTGTTGAATGTCGTGGTCCTCCCCGAGGTGTGGGCCCGTCATCGCAACGTGGTCCGCAAGAGCCCAGCCCTCATCGTCCACGGGAGGCTGGAGTTCTACGACGGGGTGACCAATGTGGTTGCCCACGACTTCGAGCCCATCGGGATCCAGACCGTCAAGTCGCGCGACTTCAGGTGATATCTCGCTGGTGCTCGGCCCTGGTTCAGCCTCGACAGACGAAGGTGTCCCAACCGCCCTCCTGGTAGACAGCCCAGGCGGCGGCTGCGATCGAAGCCTCCGGGTCGGTGGGGTCGGCGCCGGCGAACCCGGCTTTGACCGCCCGGTCTTCCCAGTAGCGGGGGAGATGCTTGAACAGCCCCATCGCCCCGGTGCGCAGATCGGTCGCCTTGGGGTCGAAACGGGACTCACACCAGGCGACACGGACCGCCCTGTTGACATCGGCCGGCTCAAAGTACAGCCTGACCAGAGCCCGTACCTCCACCTCGGAAAGCCAGCCGGTGCCGGCGGCAATGGTCCCCGAGGCACGGGACTGCCCGTCGGCGGCGGCGTCGGCCATGGTCGCCGGGGTGGCTGTCTCACCAGGAGCGAGTTCTACGGTGGCAGTCGCCGGCGACCCGAGTTGGGCGAACCCCAGGCCGGCGTAGGCGCCGGCAGTGTGGCCCATCGAGGCCGCCGCTGCCTCGATGCGAGCCTGCTCGGAGTTGGGACCGGGACTCCCGAACGCGGCGAAGCCGGCGGCGGCCAGGAGGGCCACAGCCATCCACCCGGCGAGGAAGGAAAGACGTCTCGAGCGCATCGGTTGACTCCAAGCGGCGCTGACGCCGCTCCCAGGTGGAAAACCCTACCGAACTGTGGATAAGTATGTCTACCCGGCCGAGGTGGCCTCTACCGGGTTGGGGCTGGTTCGGGAGCCGGCGAGATGGGTTATCAGGTAGACGGTCGCCGCCCCGAGCAGGGAAGCGAGCAGGGCTCCGGGCCAGTCGGCGCCGGGAACCGCGAGGGCTGCACTCCGCACTCCCTCCGGCCACGGCCAGAGGATGCGGAGGGAGCCGGCCATCAGCCCCACCATCGCCGCCACCACCAGGTCGTGATGACGCTCCAGAGCACGGTGGAGCAGCTGGGAGAAGACGGCCAGCCCGACCACGGCACCAAGGGCCAGGGCAAGTACCGCAGTCCAGTCGCGAGCAGTGACCGCCCCCAGGGCCGCGGCATACATCCCGACCAGCACCAGGATCAACGAGCCGGAGATCCCGGGGAGGATCATGGCGCACACCGCCAGGGCGCCGGCGCCGAAAAACACCGGAAGCCCCGGTGACCCGACGTGCTCGGAGCCGCCGGCACCGAGGAGGACGAACAGCCCGGCTGCGACCAGCGTGGCCACCACGAGATGGGTGGGCCGCCTCAGCCGGATCATCCCCCAAGCGACCACCACCGATCCCACCACCAAACCGAAGAATGCGGCGGCGAGGATGACCGGTCGGGTCTCCAGCTGGTGCTCGAGGAACGATGCCAGGACGATCACCGCGGTGAGGATCCCCACCAACAAGGGGACCAGGAAAGCCCACTCCACGTCTCGGAGGTGGCGGCCCGCCCCCGCCCAGTCGAAGCGGAGGGCGGAGCCGAGTGCGGAGGAGCCCTCCTTGATCGAGGCCACCAGACGCTGATAGATGCCCAACATCAGCGCGATGGTGCCTCCCGACACTCCGGGAACCAGGTCGGCCGTCCCCATGAGGAACCCGCCGAAGAGGGAGCGGAGGATGTTGGCGAGCACCGGGGGAGACTAAGCCGTCTTCTCGATCCGCTCCAGCACCCAATCCCAATGGGGTTTACCCGGGTCGAGGAGGTCGAAATGGCCACCCTCCGACTCGAGGAGGTCGAAGCCACGGGCCGCGGCGAGCATCCGGGAGTCGCGGATGGGCACGATCCGATCGTCTTCACCGTGGGCCAGCACCACAGGAAGGTCAACCGGGTCCACAGGCGAAGGTGCACCAGCATCGAGGAGCAGGCCGGCCTCGGGGGCCAGTTCGCCTTGGTCGGCTACTGCTGCATCGAGGTCGACGACCGGTGCCAGACCCACAACCAGGCCCACTTCGAGACGGGTGCGGGGCGATGCCCACAAACCCAGGTATCCGCCGGCGGAGTGGCCGATCACGACGACTGGCCCGTCTCCCAGGTCGAGACGGGGGACGAAGTCGAGCGCGGTGAGCAAGTCGTGCCCCGACCCGGGCCAACCGCCCCCGGTGCCGATGGTGCGGTAGCCGACGTTCCAGGTGTGGTAGCCGCGACTGGTGAGGTCAACCGCCAGGGACTCGATGGTGTCCCTCCGGTATTGATCACGCCACACCCCGCCGTGCACCAACAGCACGAGGCCCTTCTCACCCCTTCTCAGGTCGCCGTCGTTGTCGGGATGGGGCCCGTACCCGATAGTCTCGAAGGGCATCGCCGCCCGGTTGACCAGGTGGCGAACGGCGTCCCGGTAACCGCCCCGCCCTCGCCCGTAGATGGTGGCCACACATACCGGAGAAATCAGCGAAACCGACCGCCAAGCCTCGCGGCCCTTGATGTTGGAGATGTGCACCTCGACCACCGGGAGCTCGATTGACCGGATTGCGTCGGCCAGGGCATAGGAGGTATGGGTGAGCGCCCCGGGATTGACGACCACCCCGTCGGCTTGGGTGCGCTGGATGATCTCGATCAACTCGCCCTCGTGATTGGACTGGAAGACTTCGACGGTCACCCCCAGGGTTTCGCCGAAGACCGCGACCTCCTCATCCAGGTCGGCCAGTGTCCCCGGCCCGTAGATGCCCGTCTCCCGGGTCCCCAGGCGATTGAGGTTTGGCCCGTTCACCACGAGGACTCTCATGGGCACCGACCGGGAGATCTGGGCGACTTTGAGGGGATTTGCACCAGATCGAGGATAAGTTGGACGGGATGAAGGTGTGGCGCAAGCCGCAGGGGAACCGCTCCGGGAGCGGTCTCGTTGTCCTCCACCAAGTGGAACACCGCACCGTGGCGCCCCGGATTCGTATCGCCATCATGGCCATCTCGGCCATGGTGCTTCTCGTCGCGTGCGGTGAATCACCCCTGCTCTCCTTGGGTAACCGCAGCTCGAATTGGATCAACGAACCGAAGGTGACCACCACAACCCTCCCACCGGTGGACGCCCCTCGCCAGGTGACGGTTGCCTCCCTACAGTGGCACAACGACGACATCGCCAACGACGAGTTGGACGATCCGGACGTGGTGGTGGCAGCGGTGTTCTCCCGCCGGCAGGGGGACCGGTACATCCAGGCTTCCCGCTACGAGATCGCCGCCGCGGTTCCCGGCATCGAGTTCCCCGCCATCGCCCCCTACGGCGCCGAGTGGGTTTCCTCCCAACTGGTCGTGGAGAACTCGGGCCGGCTCTCCGCCGAGCCGTCGGCGGCGTTCGGGATCTGGTCGGCGGTGCCCTATACCCGCTCGCGGTCGGTGTCTCAGCTGGCCGTGCTCCGGGTGGCTCACGACCCGGAGACGGCCGCCGAGCTCGCCGAGCCGGGGGCCCAATTCTCATGCGCTCGATTCGCCGAGCTGATAGCCGACGAGTGCGCCCTGCTCGACATGGGGGGCCGTGATGTGTGGAAGCTGGCGTCCGCCAGCGGAGTCACCCTCATCTGGTTCGAAGGCCCGTATCGCTATGAGCTCTTCGGGAGGCCGTTCGTTCCCGCCGATGTCCTCGAGTCGATGGCAGGCGAGACTGTCCCCCTGGGCTCCCTCGACGAGTCGTAGGCTTCGGCCAAAGGAGGGACTATCTACCACCACGGCGGCTGGTCGAGCTACGTAAGGTACGACGAGGAGAGGGACCGCCCCGATCTCGATCGGGACTTGCTCGCCCGGGTGTGGAGCTACGGGAGTCCCTACCGGAGAGACCTGACAGGGGTCATGGCCACCATCATGGTGATCTCCGGGCTGTCCGTGGTTCCGGCGCTCCTCATACGGGAGCTGGTCGACACCGCCCTGCCGGCCGGCGACGTCCGGCTGCTCACCCTCCTCGGGCTGGGGATGGTCATGGTCCCCCTGGTCAACGCACTGGTCGGGGTGGCCCAGCGCTGGTTCTCCTCACGGGTCGGTGAGGGGATCATCTTCGACCTACGTCGGGCGCTCTATGACCACCTGCAGAAGATGTCGCTGAGGTTCTTCACCGCCACCAAGACCGGTGAGCTCATGAATCGTCTCAATTCCGACGTGGTCGGGGCACAGCAGGCGATAACCGGCACCTTGGTCACCATCGTCTCCAATCTGGTCTCGGTGATGGTGATCCTGGTGGTGATGGTCCAGGCCGATTGGCGGCTCACCCTGCTCGCGGTGGCCGCCCTGCCCCTGTTCGTCTTCCCGGCGAGGAGGGTGGCCAGGATCCTGCGGCGGGTCACCCAGCAGGAGATGGAGCACCAGGCGAAGATGTCGGGGATCCTTCAGGAGGCGTTCAATGTCAGCGGCGCGCTTCTGGTTCGCCTGTTTGGCCGCTGGGACGAGGAGAAGGAACGTTTCTCCTCGCAGGCAGCCTTGGTGCGGGACTACTCGATCAGGAGGGCCATGGTGGGACGCGGGTTCTTCGCCGCCCTTGGCATGGTATCGGCGATGGGGACCGCCGCGGTGTTCTGGGTGGGCGGGCTGATGGTGATCAACGAGGTGGTCACCCTGGGGACCATCGTGATGTTCTCCACCCTCCTCGGTCAGCTATATGGCCCGTTGTCGGCGATCTCCAACTCCCGGGTCGAATTGGCGACGTCTCTGGTCTCCTTCGAGCGGGTCTTCGAGGTGCTCGACCTCGAAACCGATGTCCCCGCCCCACTGTTGCCCATAGCTCTGTCCGCACGGGGCCGCGTCGAGTTCCTCGACGTGTCATTTCGCTACCGGTCTGGCCAACCGGAGGGCCTTGCCGCGGTGCGTCGCTTCTGGAGCAGGGATACCGGCGAGGTGGCCCTGCCCCAAGCCTCCACCCGTGACCTGGCCCTCGAAGATGTCAGCTTCGTCGCCGAGCCGGGAACTCTGACCGCCCTGGTAGGGCCCTCAGGTGCGGGAAAGACGACGGTTTCCTACCTGGTACCCCGACTCTATGACGTCACCGAGGGGGCAGTTCTCATCGACGGAGTCGACGTCCGCGATATCGACCCTCGAGACCTGGCGGCCACGGTGGGAGTCGTCACCCAGGAGTCGTACCTCTTCCACGACACCATCGCCGCCAACCTCCGTTACGCCCGACCCGGGGCCACCGAGGAAGAGATGGTCGAAGCGGCGCGAGCGGCCAATATCCACGACATGATCAGCCGTCTCCCCGAAGGATACGAGACGGTGGTCGGCGAGCGGGGATACCGCCTCTCCGGGGGTGAGAAACAGCGGATCTCCATCGCCCGGGTCCTCCTCGAGGACCCCCGGGTGCTGATCCTCGACGAAGCAACCTCGCATCTCGACTCTCGTTCGGAGGCGCTGATCCAGGGGGCGCTGGAGACTCTGATGGAGGGTCGCACCTCGATCGTGATCGCCCACCGGTTGTCTACGGTGCGAAAAGCCGACCAGATCCTGGTGCTCGACGAGGGGAGGATCGTGGAGCGCGGCGACCACAAGACACTGGTCTCGGGTGGGGGCCTGTTCGCCGAGCTCTACGAGACCCAGTTCGGCCTGGTCGGCTAGGCCCCCCGGGAGAGGTTGTCGAAGACCAGAGGTCGGGTCGGGGCGAGCAGGAGGGTCTCCCCATCGTGGGACATCCAGAGGTGAGGCCCGGCCTTGAGCCACACCCGCCTGGGGATGGCGTCCAGGTTGGACCGCTTCCTGCCTGAAGGGGGACGGTAGGCGAGCACCCGGGGCGCCGGGGCTCCCAGCGCGTCAAGTGGTCCCACCATCTCGAAGCTGCCGAACAACACTGCCATCGCCTCGGCGGGGTCGATGGGCCCCGAGGTGGAGAACCACTCGACCCGGCCGCAGTCGGCACAGGCCGAGACGGCCACCCGTCCGACCCACACCGGTTTGTGCTCACACCATTCCATGATCGACAACCTACGAACAGGGTGGGACAGATTCAGTCTCGCTGCGCTCGGCTCACCTCGTACCGCAGCCCGACCGTCGTCTCGGCGGCAGGGGCCGATGAGCCGGTGGTGATGGATCGGCTCGGCGCCTGTATCCGTCGGTCATTCGGGTAGCGGGTGCAAAAAGGACTTTTGGCCGTAGGGAAAACGGGGGACAAGCAGCACCCTGAGGGGAATGAACCCGATGACCCGCGAAGAAGCCCTGGCCCTGCTCGAGGACGCCCCGGTGGCCCACCTCGGAGTGGTCTCGGAGGGTCGGCCTTATGTCACCCCGATGTCGTTCGTCCTCGACGGGGACTTCATCGTGTTCCGCACCATTGCCGGGCGGAAGCTAGAGGCGATACGGGCCAACCCTGAGGTGTGCGTTGAGGCCTCCCGATTCGATCCGGAGTCGGGGGAGTGGGCCAGTGTCATCGTCGATGGCAATGCCCGAGAGACCGACGACCAAGAGTTGAGGGCCCGAGTGGTCGCCAAGCTGCTCGACAAGTACCGGGCGGCGATCGGATCGCCCCTGAGTCGGGGCGGGCTCCAGCCTATGACCGGGTTGCCCCACGTCGTCACGGTGGGTATCGAGGAGGTATCGGGGATGGTGTCCGGCTCCGGCTTCAGTCATCGGACCAAACCGGGCCGTCTCTGATGTTCGTCGAGTACTCGGCCTCGGTGCAGCTGGGGTTGGGTGAGGCGCAACGCCGGATCGACCAGGCTCGCTCCGAGATGGGAGATTGGGCCGACGTCGCTTATCGCCATGGCGAGGAGTTGCGATCCAGGGTGGGACCCAGTGGCCCGGTGGACAAAGCGGTGATCCTCGAGGTGGGCATCCCTGAGATCCAACGGAGGGGTCTGGTCTACCCGATCAGCTGGGCCGCGGTCGGTGCCGACGCTGTCTTTCCCCAGTTGAGGGCAGATCTGGTCTTGACCAACGAGGGCATGGACCGGACCAGGCTCACCCTGAGAGGGACGTACGACCCCCCTTTGGGAGCAGTGGGTCGCATCCTCGACCGCGCCCTGCTGGGGCGGGTGGCCGAGGCGACGGTGCGCAATTGGGTGGACCGTCTCGCCGAGTCACTCACATCCTCCTAGGGAGGCGACAGGTCACCGTGGTGCCCTGTCCCGGTTCGCTCTTCACCCCGAGGGTCCCCCCCACAGTGGCCGCCCTGGCCTTCATATTGGACAGACCCATGCCCGGCGACATGACCGTCGGGTCGAACCCGACGCCGTCGTCCACCACCTCGAGCAGAAGCTGATCCTCGGTGGCGCCCACGGTGATCTCGACGTTGCCGGCGCCGGCGTGGCGTAGGGCGTTGGAGAGCGCCTCGGTGGCCAGCATCAGCACGGTGTCGTCCTCGTCACCGACGCCGCCGGGCAGCCCTTCGATGGTGAGCCTGACCCTGGAGGGGTAGACCGATCCCATGCGGGCGACCATCTCCTGGAGTCGCTCGCCGAGAGGAATGGTGAGCTGAGAGCTGTCCTTGAGCTCGAAGATGTAGTTGCGCAGGGTGTTCACCGAGTGGTCGAGCCGATCCACCGAATCATCCAGCACCTGGGCGGCCGACTGGTCGGGAACCCGAGTAGCCAGGGATTGGAGGCCAAGGCCGACGGCGAACAGGTCCTGGATCACCGAATCATGGAGATCGGCGGCGATTCGGTTGCGCTCCTCGATCACTGCCAGAGCGCGCAATCGGTTCTGGAGCCGCGAGGTCTGGACGGCGGCTCCTGCGATGCGGCTCAGTGCCTCCACCACCACCACGTCGTCGGCGGTGAACCCACCCTCTTTCTCAGTGAGGTAGAGGTTGCCGAAGGCGCGGTCGGCGACGGCGACGGGAACACCGAGAAAGCTGGTCATTTCCGGGTGATGAGGGGGGAACCCGTAGGAGTCGGGGTGATCTGAGATGACTTCGAGGACGATGGTCCGGTTCTCACGTATCACGGTTCCCAGCACCCCCCGGCCGGTGGGCAGGTGACCGATCATGGTGGCGGTGCGCTCGTCGATTCCGTCATAGATGAACTCGGTGAGGACGCCGTGCTCCCCGATGACGCCCAGGGCGGCAAAAGGCGCGCCGGTGGCTGCCCGCGCCTCGGATACCAAACGCCGAAGCAGGTGGTCGAGGTCGCCCTCCCCGACGACGGCGGCCGCGGCCTCGATCAGGCCGGCGAGGCGGTCGAGGCTGGGGGATCGGGCCATGAATGGACGATAACGACGGCTACCGTAGACACATGGGCGAACTCCGGGTTCTCCTGGTCGACGACCACGAGGTGGTCCGCGCCGGGGTCAAGGCGATGATCGAGGCCGAGGACGACATGACGGTGGTCGGAGAGGCAGGGACTGCCGAGGAGGCGGTGCGTCGGGTTGGCTACGACAGCCCCGATGTGGTCCTCCTCGACGTCCGCCTTCCCGACAAGAGCGGCGTGGAGGCATGCCGCGACATCAGGGAGCGCTTCCCCAAGGTGAAGGTGCTGATGCTCACCTCGTTCGCCGACGAGGAAGCCCTGATGTCGGCGATCCTCGCCGGGGCCTCCGGATACGTGCTCAAGCGCATCCGGACCACCGACCTGGTCGAGGACATTCGCAAGGTGGGGTCAGGGGAGTCGCTGCTCGACCCGGAGATGACCAAGAAGCTGTTCTCCAGGCTCCGCTCGGGTGGCGAGGACGACGAGCTGCTCTCCCGGCTCACCAAACAGGAGCGGGTCATCGTAAAGCACATCGCCGACGGGCTGACCAACCGTCAGATCGCTGATGAGATGTTCCTCGCCGAGAAGACGGTCAAGAACTATGTGTCCACACTGCTCGCCAAGATGGGAATGAGCCGCCGCAGCGAGGCAGCCGCGTACGTGGCCCGCGCCGAGGCTTCGAAAAGCGATCAGCAGATCGCCGAGAGCTGGGAAGAGCTCTGACCTAGCACGGCATCGATCCTGCCGTGACGGCCGGCGGGGATGCGCCGGTCGCCCCGGGAACTGCCTCCAGCCTTCACTCGGTACCGCGACCCGGGCCTCACAATTCCAGGATGGGCATCTCGTGGGTGTCTTCGATGCGGGTGCCGGGCACGAGAAGGACAGGGAGGTGGGAATTGACCATCACCCGGGCCGAGACGCTCTTCCACGCCTCTTCGGTGAACAGCCTCCGTGTTGCCCCGAGGATGACCATCTCCGCCCCCACTGCCTCTGCGGTCTTGATGATGGCCTCCGCCGGGTCGTCGCCTTCCACGAAACGCACATCCGACTGGATGTCGACCGCGGCCAGGGCGGCACAGATCGGGTCGACCGCTCGCCGGCCTCGCTCCTCCAGATAGCGGGCCGCCTTCTCCTCGGCCGAGGCGGCGTCGGCGTCGGAGTCGTCGAGGAACGACCGCCGGACGTTGTCGTCGAGAGACTCGAGGAAGGAACGGGGAACCCGGACCACGGTCATCACCGTGACCTCGGGGTTCTCCCCTATGAGCATCTTGCAGAACTCGGCGACCGGGCCCGCGGGAAGCACGCCGGTGGTGGCGACCAGGATGCGCACAGAGCGAGATTAGGGTCACCGAGTCGTCTCTGCGGAGGGAAGCGGTGGACAGCGAGCTGCTCAACAAGGTCACCTGGAAGATCCCCAACGCCCTGGTGCTGATCGGCTCGGCCCACGGCGAGGAGTGGAACGGGATGACCGCCAGTTGGGTGACCCAGCTCAGCATGGATCCGGTGCTGGTCGGCGTGGGGATCGACAACAGCGCGGTGACCCATCGTCTCATCAGCGAGGGCGGATCCTTTTCAGTCAACCTGTGGTCCTCCGAAGACACCCGGGTATTCGTCAAGTTCTCCAAGCCGGCCGAGCGGAACGGCTCCATGCTCAACGGGCGCCCGGTCCGCCAGGGTGACACCGGGGTGCCGATCTTCGAGGAGGCGATCGCCTGGATGGAGTGTGAAGTGAGGGAATCACACGACCTGGGCACCCACACCCTGTTCATCGGGGAGGTGGTGACCGCCGGGATCAGCGACGACGACACCCGCGCCGCCGCCCTGTCCGATACCCGGATGAAGTACGGCGGGGTGAAGCGGGGCGGTCACTGACCGCTACCGTCCCTCCACTCATGGAAATCTCGGTGGAAGGCAGGGTCGCAGTGGTCACCGGCGCCAGCCGTGGGATCGGCCAGGCCACCGCCCTCGAGCTGGCCCGCAGTGGCGCCGCCGGGATCACCATCTGCTCGCGCAAGCCGGAGAACATCGAACGGGCCCGGTCGCAGCTGATCGACGCCGGGGTCGAAGGGGGACGGCTGCTGGCCTTGCCGGCCCGGGCCGACTCCGAGGACTCGGCCGACGACACTTCCCGGGCTACGGTGGAGCGGTTCGGCTCGCTCGACATCCTGATCAACAATGCCGGGACCAATCCGGCGGCAGGAAATCTGATGGAGGTCGACCTCGGTGCGTTGGACAAGACCTGGGCGGTGAACCTGAGGGCCCCCCTCCTCTGGGTACGGGCCGCCCATCACGCCTGGATGGGTGAGCATGGAGGGGCGGTGGTCAACGTGGCCTCGGTGGCTGGTCTCCGTCCCAGCGCCCTCATGGGCGCCTACAACGTCTCCAAGGCGGGTCTCATCCACCTCACCCGGCAGCTCGCCCTCGAACTAGCCCCCAAAGTGCGGGTGAACGCGGTGGCTCCGGCGGTGGTGCGCACCCGGTTGGCCGGGTCGTTGCTCACCGACGAGGCGGCCACGGCACGGATGCATCCCTTGGGACGGGTCGGTGAGCCCGAAGACGTCGCCCGGATGATCGTGTATCTCGCCTCCGACGCCTCCGACTGGATGACCGGAGTCGTCGTCCCCGTCGACGGGGGAGTGGTCGGGGCGGGCTCGTCGGGAATCTCGTGACCAACGCCGGGCACCCTTCCCCCGACCGTGATCTTGCCCTCGACTACCTGACCGGGGCCACCCCGGACCGTCCTCTGTTGGACCATGCGGGTGCGCTTCGTGACGCCGGATGGGGTCGGACCGTCACCTACAGCCGGAAGGTGTTCATCCCCCTGACCACCCTGTGCAAGGACCGGTGCAGCTACTGCACCTTCGCCAAGCCGCCCGGGGCGGGGGGCACATATCTCCGACCTGAGGAGGTGCTGGCGGTGGCCCGGGCCGGTGACGCCGCCGGGTGCACCGAGGCCCTGTTCACCTTGGGTGACACCCCGGAGGAGCGATGGCCCCAGGCACGCGAGTTCCTCGCAGGACGAGGTATCGGCTCCACCATCGAGTACGTCGCCGAGATGTCGGCCCTGGTCAGGGAGGAGACCGGTCTCTTCCCCCATGCCAACCCGGGCCTTCTCGACGACGCCGCCATGACCCTGCTCCGCCCAACCAATGTGTCGATGGGCATGATGCTGGAGAACATCTCGTCCCGACTTCTCGCGCCGGGGATGCCCCATCACCGCTCCGAGACCAAGCGTCCCGAGCTACGGGTGGCCACCATCGAGGCGGCGGGACGCAACCGGGTTCCGTTCACCACCGGCATCCTGGTAGGCATCGGGGAGACCCCCGAGGAGGTGGTCGACTCGCTGTTCGCCCTGGCCGACCTGGCCCACCGCACCGGAGCGGTCCAGGAGGTGATCGTGCAGAACTTCCGGGCCAAGGCGGACACCCCGATGCGGCGCTCGGCCGAGCCGGTGCCCCGCTGGTTCGCCCGTGTCGTCGCTCTGGCGAGGTGGATCATGGGCCCCGGTACCAGCATCCAGGTGCCTCCCAACCTCACCGAGGCATACGAGATCTACCTGGAGGCGGGGATCAACGACTGGGGGGGTGTTTCGCCGCTCACCATCGATTGGGTCAACCCCGAGGCGCCATGGCCCCACCTCGAGGAGCTGGAGAGACGCTCAGCCCACGCCGGGTTCGACTTGAGGCCCAGGCTTCCGGTGTACCCCGGCTACATCGATGACGAGTGGATCGACCCTGGTCTCCTGCCCGACGTGCTCGCCGCAACCGATGAGCACGGCCTGGCTGCGATCGGTACCACAATGGGGTCATGAGAGTCACCTTCCTCCGCTCCCGGCCTGCCGAGTCGTTGGCCGAGGCGACCGCGGTCAGCCGACGCAGGGAGGGCACCACAGTCATCGAGATCGACACGCCGACCACCTCAGACCTGGACGCGGCCGCCGCCGGGGGTGTCCTGGTGGCGGCGACCGCCATCTCCGACGGTGCCGAGCCCGCAGGCTGGGTGGTCACCCCCGCCGGGGCCCTCCGCCTGGGGAAGAGGGGCGTCAGCCCCTGGCGGGTCACGGTGCGCGGGACAGGAAAGCGCGAGCAGCTGCTCGACGCCCTGGCGAGGAGTGGTGCTCGCCACGTGCGGGTGGCTCGCTCCGAGGTGGCCTTCGCCTGCCATCTGGTCGGGCTGCCCGGTATCGAGGCCAGGGTCTCGGTGTTCGTCGACGACCTGGAGCAGGCGGTGACCGCCATCGAGGAGGGCGCGACCGACCTGTTGCTCCGGGACTGGAGCATCGAGCGCATCGGTGAGCTGCGTGAGTCGCTGCCCCAGGTGCATCTCGTCGAGCGCACCCTGTTTCCCCCCGACGTGGACATCGACGAGGCGCGGGCCGTGCTCCCGACGCCGGTGTTCACCACCTGGCTCGGCCTGGTCGACGGCTCGGGAGTGGTGAGGCCCCGCCACGATTGGGCCCCGGGAAGAGACCTGGAGCCCCCGGTGCCGGTGGGAAGGTTGTCGGCCGAGTGGCCTGATGCCCTGTGGGTAGGGGGATCGGCCCCGGAAGGGCTGGCCGGAGCCGGTGACCTGCGCCCTGTGTTGGAGAGATCGCTGGAGAGGACGCCGCCCGGAGTCGATGAGATTGCCGCCTTGTTCTCGGCGCGGGGAGACCAGGTCGATGCGGTGGCCTATGCCGCCGACGAGCTGAGGAGGCGGGCGGTGGGGGACACCGTCACCTACGTGGTCAACCGCAACATCAACTACACCAACCTCTGCTACTTCAAGTGCGGGTTCTGTGCGTTCTCCAAGGGTCCCAAATCGCTCAACCTGCGCGGAGACCCCTACCTGATGGGGATCGACGAGATCGTGGGCAATGCCCGCGAGGCCTGGGACCGGGGAGCCACCGAGGTCACCCTCCAGGGGGGGATCCACCCCGACTTCACCGGCAACTTCTACATGGAGGTGGTCCATGCGATCAAGGCCGAGCTGCCGGCGATGCACATCCACGGATTCACTCCGCTGGAGGTGTGGCAGGGGGCGGAGACGCTGGGGATCGGTGTAGAGCAGTTCCTCACCGAACTGCGTGACGCCGGCCTGGGCTCACTTCCCGGCACCGCCGCCGAGATCCTCGATGACCGGGTTCGCCAGCATCTCTGCCCCGACAAGATCCGAACCTCGCAATGGGCCGAGGTGATGATGACCGCTCACCGTCTCGGGCTTCGGGCGACAGCGACCATCATGTTCGGTCACATCGACTATCCGCGGGCCTGGGCCAATCACCTCGAGGTGATTCGCGACATCCAGAGACGGACCGGCGGCTTCACCGAGATGGTGCCCCTGCCTTTCGTCCACATGGGCTCGCCGATCTTCCTCAGGGGACGCTCCCGACCCGGGCCGACCTGGGACGAGGTGGTCCTGGTCCACGCGGTGTCCCGGATCGCCTTCGACGGGGTGATCGACAACATCCAGGCATCCTGGGTCAAGCTGGGCCTCGATGGTGGCCGTCGTCTCCTCGACGCCGGATGCAACGACCTGGGTGGGACCCTGATGGGCGAGATAATCACCCGGTCTGCAGGCGCCGCCCACGGTCAGGAAGTCGCCCCGGCCGAGTTCCGCGAGGTCATCATGGCCGCAGGCCGCATTCCCGCGCTACGCAACACTGTCTACGAGATCCTGGAGACCGCGAAGTAGGATCCCGAGACCCGGTAGTGAGGGCGCCACTAGGTGAAGGGCTTGAGCACCATGGTGAAGATGATCGCCACCCAGAGCAGTGCGTCCACCACCGCCGAGATCTTGAGGCGTGGCGAGTGGAGGATGCCTCGAGCTGCGGAGGAGTGGGCGTCACCCTCGGCAACGGCCGACTTGAGGCGGCGGATCAACGGGTCCCACATGAAGACGGCGTTGAGGATCATTGCCGCCACGAGGACATAGGCGGTGACCAACCATGGCGCAGTGAGGCGGAACCCGGAGGTGATCGCGGTGACGAACCCCAACCCGACGCCTCCAAAGAACAGGGGGGCGGCCACCAGGTTGGCAAAGCGGTCCCATTCGGGCAGGAGCCGAACGGCTGCCTGGGTGCCCGGGCGGCGGATCAGGTGGACGAGGATCTCCTGGCCGATGACAACCGCAGCAGCCCCGAACATGGCACTGATGTGAAGGAACTTCCAAACACTCATGATCGAACCGCACCCTCTCCATAGCGGTCCGGACGTCCGAGCTCGGTGTGAGCGCCGGCGTTTCCCTGGATGGGCTCGATCATCATCATCATCGCCACTCCTCTCCTCGACCCGGAAGCCGTCACCGGACAATCTCGGGGATATGCGGGGATTCGTCCATTCCAGGTTTGTGGCATTCGGGGCGACCAGGACAGCGCGCGGGTAGGATCCCGGCCATGGTCGTGCAGGCGGCGGAGCCCGTCACTGACCGCGTGGCTGAGCTTGCAGCGAGGGGCTACGACGTAGCGACGTTCCTTGACAACGCCGGGGAGGCGATCGATCGGGCGATTCCGAACCTCGGTCGATCGTGGTACACGCTGGACCCCGCCTCCCTGTTGATCACGAGCTCCTACGGGCAGGGGTGTGAAGTCTCGATCGAAGACATACTGCGCTTCGAGTACTTCGAGGACGACTTCAATCGGGCCCTCGACGTGGCCAGGAATCCGGTGGGGGTGCAGACGCTGCGGCAGGCGACGGATGGTCACCTGAGGCGAAGCTCCGCCTATCGGATATGGATGGAACCGATTGGCATCGAACACGAAGCCGTGGTCGCCCTGCGCTCGCCCAAAGGGCAGAATTGGGGAACGCTCGGCCTGGTCCGGGATTCTGGCTCTCGGGATTTCGATCGAGAAGAGCTGAGGTTCCTCAATTCGGTTTCGCCGGGTCTCGCCGACGGCATCCGTCGGGGGCTCCTCGTGGGCGAGGCCACCGATGCCGAGACACCGAATTCCCCGGCGATGGTCGTCTTGGATCCCGATTGGCAGATCGAGTCCATGAGCCCCGCAGCCGACCGGTGGCTGTCGGATCTCCCGGGTGGGTGGAGTGAGCACGGGTCCCTACCTCCCGCCGTGCTATCGGTTGCGGCTCGATCGGTAGCCATTTCTCCAGCCGGGTCGGTCGCCATGGTGAGAGTAAGAACCCTTGGAGGTCCTTGGGTCGTGCTCCATGGGGTTTCACTGTCGGGGACGCAGGACCGGAGGATCGGAGTCATTATCGAACCGGCAGCACCGGCTCGCTTGGCACCTCTGCTCATGTCGGCGTACGGACTCACCCCTCGTGAACAAGATGTCACCCGAAGGGTCCTCAGGGGTGACTCCACAGCGGAGATCGCATCGGTGTTGTTCGTCTCGAAGCACACGGTGCAACAACACCTGAAGGCTATCTTCGAGAAAGTGGGGGTTCGGAGCCGGAGAGAGCTGTCGGGCAGGGTGTTCTTCAACCATTACGAGCCTCGAGTGACCGACAATGAGTCGAGAGTCGTCAGACGGGAGCCGATCCGGGGCGGGCCATGGGGCGACGAGTCAGATGTCAACCGGTTGGCTGGCCGGGGGGCCGGAGGGCGACCGGGCTCACCGCCACCACGACCACCGTGAACACCACCCGGCGGCGACCCCCGGTGAGACGATCAGGCGATGAGCTCGACGGGGAGCCGGTCGACCGAGGCCAGATCCATGAAGATCTCCACCACCGCCGGGTCGAACTGGGTGCCGGCATTGCGTCTGATCTCCTCGATGGCGAAGGCGACGGGCAGTGCCGGCTGGTAGGCGCGGATCGAGGTCATGGCGTCGAAGGCATCAGCGACGAGGACGATGCGGCTGAGGATCGGAATGGCGTCACCGGAGAGCCCGAAGGGATATCCACGCCCGTCGTATCGCTCGTGGTGGTAGAGGATGGCTTCGGCGACCTTGGGGTCGAGACGGTTGCGGGTCATGGCGAATCCCAGCTCGGGGTGGCGCCGCATCAGCTCGAACTCGTCGTCTGAGAGGGGACCGGGTTTGCCGAGGATTCCGGGGTCGAGGTGGATCTTGCCCACGTCATGGAGGACTCCTGCCAGCGCCAGCCGGTCGAGGTCGTCGGAGCCGAGGTCGAGACCGGTGCCCAGGTCGACGGCGAGGTCCGAGACCCGGTGAACATGGCCATGGAGGTCCTCGATGACGTCCTCCATGACCTCGATCAAGATGTCCTTAGGAAGTTCCCGCATAGAGACTCGCTTGAGTAACGAGATTCTCGACACGTTGCGAGGTGTGATGTATGGGTCGTTGGTCCCAATCACGGTGAACCCCAAGGTGGGCGGCGTGGGCTCCCGGGGTGCGGTCAGAGGAGACCCAAGGACCGCGCCGCCTCGACCACGGCTCGGGCTCGGTCCGGATCGACGTCATTGCGAGCGGATCCACCAACCTTGACCCACGATCCCACGATCACCGTGTCGGCATGCTTCATCAGCGAAGGCAGACTGTCAGGAGTGGCCCCTGACCCGATCACAACCCTGGTCCCGGTCGGAACCGCCTCGGCCACGACTCGCAGCCTCTCCAGGTCGGTGGCCGCCCCGGTGGCCGAGCCAGAGACGATCACCGCGTCGGCGAGGCCGCGGGTGACCATGTCAGCGGCGATCAGGCCGGGGTCGGCGCCCGGGGGAGGGATGGCATGTTTCACCAGGACATCACCCCACACCTCGACCTCGGGGCACAGAAACGACCTGGTCCGGGCCACTTCGGCAGCGGCTCCAGTGATGAGGCCCTGGTCGGTGTACATGGTCCCGGTGAGCACATTGACACGGATGAACGAGGCGCCGGTGGCCGCCGCCACCCCCAGGGCTGAGAGAGCGTCGTTGCGAAGCACGTTTATCCCGAGGACGGTGTCGGTCGTCTCGGAGACCGCGTTGATGGCCGCGGTCATCGCCGACACGGTCTCGGCGGGGACCCGGCCTCCGTGAAAGGGGGCGTCGCCATAGTTCTCCACCACCAGCGCGGGGAAGCCGGCTTGGTGAAGGGTGGTGGCGTCGGATACCGCAGTGGCCAACACCTGGTCCATCGATCTGCCGAAGCGCGGGGAACCGGGGAGGGGGAGAAGATGGACCATCCCCACCAAGCGGGGGATGGTGGTCACAGATAGGCCCGGGCTACCCGGATGGCGGTTTCGGCGTGCTCACCGGAGACCTTGAGACGGACCTGACTGGGCTTGACCCGGTGCACCACCAGCCGGGCCCAGTCGGATGCCGAGCCCTTGATCAACTGGTCGGTGTCCTCGGGACCGTAGACCCACTTGGCGTATCCCGGGCCAATCACCTCGACCCGGACCGGTTCGTAGTGCTCACCTGCCTGCTTGAAGGCGTGGGGGAGGGTCTTCCACCCCAGCCAGCAGACGTGACGGATGCGGGGGGTGTCCTCGACCTCGATGCCCAGGGTCTGATAGATGTCGAGACCGTGCATCCAGGTTTCCATCAACCGGAAGGTGGCAAAGGTGCGGGCGCTCATGTCTCCGGCGATCCACTGGACGCGTTCGCTGCTGCTCATGTGGGACAGTGGCTCGACCACCTTGGCCCGACCACCCCGCCACCACTCGATGACGTCCTGGGGTCGCATTCCACGGCCCTTCTTGATGGCGACCCTCTTCATGGCGTCGAGGTCGGGGGCCTGCTGCCACTCCTCGACTCGCTCGCCCCCGTTGATGGCATCGGCACCCAGCTCCTCGAAGTCGGCGAGGTGCGAGATGGTGTCGCGCACCGTCCACGGCTTGTTGGGTGTCACCAGGTCCCACACCTTGATGGGCACTCTCTGCAGCGACTGATCGAGGAACTGCTGTTCGGCTACCAGGTCGGAGAGGATGTCTCGCACCCTCGAATTCTAGCCCGGGGAGGCGATGTACTCCCAAGGGAAGGGGTGGTGATCACCAGGGTCGTTCCGCCATCTCCTCGCTCATCGGAGTGGGGATCTCCACGGTGTCGGGGAGGTGGGCCAGGTCGTTGAGCCGATCGATCAACTGGCGCAGCCTCCCGAACTGGCGTCGGTCGAAGTGGAGTGAGATGCGGGCGCAGTCGAGGGCGTCACCATCCTCGATCTCTGCCGGGGACGGCTCGGCTGGCTCGATGGCCCCATCGACCAGGATGTCGGCGAACTCCGAGGTGAGTGACTTCAGCTGCTCCAGATCGGGAGCCATCCGGAGCCTGAGCACCAGCCGCCCCAACGAGTAGCGCTGCGAGTGGTAGTTGGAGTAGAAGTGGCGGATGTGGTCACAGGCGGCATCGACGTCGCTGGTGTGGAGGAAGAGGGAGGTGTCGTCAGAGGAGATGAGCCCCTTGGCCGCTTGCACCTCCTCGATGAACTCGATCAGTGGCCCCCAGAACCCGGTTCCCTCGGATTCGATGAGGACGATGGGGTGGAGGTCGCTCTTCCCGGTCTGGGTGAGGGTGAGCAGCTCGAAGGCCTCGTCGAGAGTGCCCCACCCTCCGGGGAAGATGGCGAAGGCGTGTGACTCCTTGACGAACCCCAGCTTCCGGGTGAAGAAGTACTTGAAGTTGACGGTCCGAGCAGGGGAGAGGTAGCGGTTCGAATCGGCCTCGAATGGCAATCTGATGTTGACCCCATAGGAGTGCTCCGGCCCGGCGCCCTTGTTGCCCGCCTCCATGATCCCCGGCCCTGCCCCTGTGATCACTCCCCAGCCGTGTTCCACCATGCGGGCGGCAAACTGCTCGGTCATGCGGAAGTTGGCGTCGCCGTCCCGGAGTCGAGCCGAGCCATAGATGGTGACCTTGGGCTCGTCATGACGTGAGAAGACCAGGTTGGAGTAGCGCATCTCCTTGAGGGCGGTGTTGATCAGCTTGAGGTCGCCCCGGGTGGCGGAATCGCGGTGCAGCTTGAGCACGGTGGTCATCAGCTCGACGATGAGGTCCTGGTTGCCGGTGACAGCGGCATCGGCGACCAACTCGGCGACCCGCTGGTCGAGCTCGGGGTTCCCCAAGGCGTAGGCCATGGGGCCAAGGTAGCTGGTTGTCAGCCGGTGGGGCCGAACGGGGGTATCGACGGCCCCCGGCGGACCACTGCGTTCCACACCGTCTCGTAGTGGTCGCGGTCGAACAGGTCGACCTGGGGCAGGACGAACTCCTCCCAGGCCCGGCGCAGCGGGTCGGTCTGGGCGGCATGGACTACCAGACCGGTGGGCAATCGGTCGAGGACCGAGCGCAGCGAGAGGGGAGTCTCCACCCGCACTCCGGTGTCGACGGCCTCGAACGAGGCATTCACTTCCACCGTGAGCCGGGCGATCGCCTCGACGTAGGGGTCGGCCATTGCCGGGTAGCGGCGCCGAAGCATCTGCTTGACCTGCTCCTCGCCAGGGAAACGCTTCTCCCAGATCACCCAACGATCGGCAAACGCCTTGTTCAAGGTCTGGGTGCCGGCATAGTCACGGATGTCGGTGGGGTTCATCGTACCGAAGATCCGTACGTCGTTACGGAGCGTGACGGTTTCCCCGTTGGGAAGGTCGAGGGCGGCATAGCGGTCGAGCAACCCGTGGAGGGCGAACAGCGTCTCGGCTCCGGCAGCGTTGAGCTCGGAGAGGTTGAGGAGTGCCGGCCCGCGCAAGGCCCGGGTGATGTCGCCGTCCTCCCAGCGGCTCTCCGTCCCACCCTTTCCGTCGCCATGGAGACGGGTCGACCCGATCAGGGTGACGTCGCGCACCTCACCGGTGAGGGGGATGCGGAAATAGGGGAGCCCCATGGCCGCAGCGAACTGCTCGATGTCGTGGTCCTTCCCGGTTCCCATGTGGCCCCGCACCGCCACATGGAGCGGGACCAACCCGTCGGCTCCCAACCTGCGAGCCGCCTCGAGCTGGGCGAAGCGGTAGAGCATTCCCAGATCGACGTAGTGCGGGTCTGGCTCGGGGACCTTGCGGCTCCTCAAGGCGGCATCGTCGAGCCCGGGGTCGAGGGTGAACCGCTCCAGCTCGATGGGATCACCCTCACCCCGTGGGTCCTCGAATCTCACAGTCTCAGGCAACGGCTTCCTCCTTGGTGTCCAACCCGGATGCCCGCAGCCACCAGGTGTCCATGCCGGCGAGTCCCAGGCTGCGGCGCAGGGCGTGCCGGGTTCCTTCGATCATCGCCCGGGCAAGCTGGTCGGGTCGTTCCACCACCTCGTGGCGGTTGTAGGCGATGTCCACGGTGTTGTCTCCGATCCCGATGCCGATCACCGTGGCCCCGCCGGCCTCGACCGCCTCCACCGACCGGGTCAGCGCCTCCACCGAACCGCGGGTCATCCCATCGGCAAGGACCATCAGGATGCGCACGTCGGCGCCCTGACGTCCCATCCGATCGGCGGCGTGGATCACGTTGAGCTCATCGACGTTCGCCGCCTTCTCGAACAGTGACACCGGTGGTGCGCTCTCCGGGTTTCGCCGGGCCATGGTCGCCGCCCTCCGGGGCTCGGCAGCGGTGAAGAACAGTCCGGCCAGGGTGTGTCGGGAGTCCTGCCAGCGTCGGTCGAACGGCTTGACCAGGTAATGGTTGACTGTGCCGATCAGCCGATCGGCGGCGGTGCCCTGGGTTTGACGTAGCCCGGAGGTGGCCGCGGCCCGGGAACGGCGGTAGGTCTCCTCGGTGTCGGTGGGCCGGGCGGCGAACCCCCGGTTGAACAAGGCGACCTCGAAGTCGATCTGGAGCTCGTCGCAGAGCAGGGCCATGGTCCATGCCCCCAGCATTGCCGCCGCCATCGCCCAAGACGAGCCAGGGCCGTGACTCCGCCCCGGGCTGAGCATCGATGCCGATGCGTCGACCAGGAGCGAGACCGCATAGTGCCGCCTGGTCCGGGCGGCCCTTCTCTCGTAGAGCCGCTGGTAGAGCCCGGCTCCGATGAAGAGGGCGGCATGAGGTGAGACATCGCCCTGGTCGAACCCTGAGTGGAGCCCTCTTCTCTGGTTGGCGGCGAACAGCGGGAAGAGCTCCCCAGAGACCCGGCGCTGGGCAACGTCCCAGGCTCCGGCGGTGCGTGTGATCGACTCCAGTCCCTCCGACCCGAAGCCGGCAAAGGCCGTGGGAATGGGGCCGACTATCAGCTTTCCCCCCTGCCCGGTGGGCAGGTAGACCTCAGGAGCCTGGCTCACCCGAAGCAGCTGTTCGGTGGACTCCTCGTCGGCGAGCCGGGAAGGCCCCCGCCTTTCCGACGCCCCAGCGACGGTGTGAGCCGAGCGCCGGGTCTCCTGGTAGGACTGCGAGTCCTGGACGATCGGTGAGGTCATTCGCACCGTGTCCACCCCCGAAGCGGCCTCGTCGGCGTCCTTGGCGGCGACCGCCTTCCTCTGGGCGGCGGTGGCCGATGCAGGGACTTCGGTTATCAGGCCGTTGGCCCTGGCTATGGCCTCCAGCTCGAGGGCAAGCCGGGCAACCTCCCAGGGGTCATCCGACCGGGCGGCCGCCTGGCAATGCTCGGTGGCGTCGTCGATGGCCACCGCTGCCTTGGCCTCGAACCGCTTCTCGAGCACGTCCCTCTCGACATAGCCACCGGTGAGGAGAAAGCAACCCAGCACGAACTGGGAGAGGGCTCCCGAACGGGCGATTGCCTGGCTCAGGGAAGAAAGGTAGAGGTCCTGGAGCACCGATCTTGCCCCGGGGTAGGAGGAGAGGCCCTGGATCTCCTGACGGGCGTCCTCCAGGCTGAAGAAGAGGACCTCGGCGACGGGGCGGCCGGTGTGCTCCAGAGCGGTGAGCAGGTCGACTTCGATACCGTCGGGTGGTAGATCCTCGACGGGCCACCCCTCGGGGAGAGGCCGGGTGGCATCGAGGTTGGTCGACACCAGGTGCATCACCTCGTGTAGGGCCGAGGCCAAGGCCACCTCGTCGGGGGTCACCGGGGCGTTGCGGTGGTACGCCGCCTGGAAGATCCTCGGGTCGCAGACGATCTCCTCCTCGGAGGCGGACGCCTCCGACCCCAGCCTGACCCGGAGTTGGGGGTTGTGAGACAGCGACCGGGCCAGCCGGGTCACCGCAGGCGCCACCTTCTGATACCGGCTGACCACGGCCTCGATGGCCTGGTCTTCGGGTCCGATCAGGTCGGTGAGAAAGGTCTGCTCGCGCTGGCGCATGACCGGTCATTGTCTCATGTATGTCAACCGAGGCACCCCCGGCGTGAGTGCCACTCGAGTCGCGACTCCGGCTCCCATCGACGGCTCGGTGCGATGACCGGGTCCTGCGGGAGGGGCTCGACGCCCACACTCGTGACTTCGACGGGCGCAGCACGACGAGGCATTGGCGGTGCCGGAGGATACGCTTGCTCCAGTGCACTACGACCTGACCACGCTCCCCAACGGCCTTCGGGTCATAACCGAGACCATGCCCTCTCTCCGATCAGTGGCCCTGGGGTGTTGGGTCGACACCGGCACCCGAGACGAGAACGGGAACGAGGCGGGTGTCTCCCATTTCCTCGAGCATCTCCTCTTCAAAGGATCGGAGCGACTCTCGGCCCGGGAGGTCTCCGAGACCTTCGACGCCATCGGGGCCGAGTCCAACGCCTTCACTTCCAAGGAGGCCACCTGCTATTGGGCCAGACTGCTCGACCAGGACCTGGCCACCGGGCTCGACGTGCTCTGCGAGATCATCCAGCGGCCGGCTTTCCGGCCCCACGAGATCGATGCCGAGCGCCAGGTGGTAATCGAGGAGATCAACATGTCCGAGGACGATCCCGACGACGTGGCCCACGAGAACTTCACCTCGATGGTGTTTGCCGGCCATGTGCTCGAGGCCCCGGTCCTGGGTACCAGGGAGTCGATCCGGGCGATGACCCGCGACGACATCGATGGCTACTGGAAACGCCGCTACGGGGCGGGGTCGATGGTGGTGGCCGCCGCCGGATCGGTTAGCCACGACGAGGTGGTGGGGATGATCGCTGACCGTTTCGAGGGGTGGTCGGGCGATGGGGTCTCCCATGACTTCCTACCGGCCGCCTACACCTCCGGTGTCAAGGTCACTCGCCGGGACACCGAGCAGGCCCACATCGTGATGGGCGGACCAGGACTGGACCGTGCCGACGAGAGGAGATGGGCGTTCGAGATCCTAAATCACATCGTCGGGAGCGGAATGTCTTCCCGTCTCTTCCGGGAGATTCGCGAGGAGAGAGGACTGGCCTATGCCGTCTACGGGTTCCGCCTGGCCTATGCCGACAACGGGGCTTGGGGGGTATATGTGGGCACCACCCCTAGCCAGACCGACACCTGCCTCCGGATCATCGGTGACGAACTGGCCAAGGTGGTCGCCGAGGGGATCACAGAGGAGGAGTTGGAGAGGGCCAAGGGCTCGATGCGGGGCGGGCTGGCTCTGGCGCTGGAGGACGCCAACAGCCGGATGATCCGCTTGGGCCGTGACGAGCTCGCCGGCATGCCTCATCTATCGGTGGACGAACGGCTGGCCAAGATCGAAGGGATCGACCTGGGTCAAGTACAGGCGGTGGCTGCCGACCTCTACGGCGGTCCCACCAAGATGATCGGGGCGGTGGGCCCCTTCGAACACTCAGACCTCGAGCCCTACCTCTAGGCACTCGCTTCGCTCGGGGCACCGGACTCTGGGCCCAGCCCTCGTCAGCCCGAGATACGGAATTCGACGGTGCGGGGTGGCTCCCCAAAGGTGACGGCGCCGACGTTGCGATACACCGTCTCCACCAGAATGGCGCCGCCGAGATCGTGCTCCCCATCGCTGGACGGCCATCCGGTCACGGTGATGGTCTCGATGACACTCGAGTTGGAGGCGAACAGGAGGCTGGTCTCACCCTGAGTGAGGCTCACCATGTCAGCCGCGTCCCCCACTGGGGCCAGGCGGGCCCCAGGCTCCGGAGCGGCGAAGGTCACCGCAGTGGTCGACGTCGCGGCCAGTGAGGCGGCGATCATGGTGGCGAGCAAGACCCTACGGAGCAGGGCGGCGATGGACACGATGAGCATGCAGTAACCACGCTAAGTGGTCACATGACTTGGTCACACCACCAATTCCACCATCTGCGAAAGGACTAGTCCGTAGACGAGCACTGCCACGAGGAGCAGGAGGGATCCCGCCAGGGCGTTGCGATCCCGATTTCCCGCCCAGCGGGCAACCAGGTAACCGGCGACTACCCAAAAGGTGACGTCGAGGGGCCAGGCCAGGGGAAGTTCGCCGAGGAGAACACCAAGGAGGGCGGAGATGGGTCCCCCGGCGTAGAGCAGGGTGAGACCCGCGGTCTCGCAGAGCCCGGTGCAACCGTCCTGGGTCGTCAAGTTGAGGCCCAGAGCCAGGAAGACCGCAGCCATGCCCACGAGGAGGGCGGTGGCGAGGACGGTGTCACGGCACCCGGGGCCCTGGTCGGAGTCGGTCACCCGCGGATGGTATTGGGTGTTCGAGTCGGCGGGGAACCTTCCGTTAGCCTGCCGGCGATGGAATTGCGCGACCTGATGCTCATCCTGCACATTGCCGGGGCAGGGACCTGGTTGGGGGCCAACGTCGTCCAGATGGTGGTTCCCCGGATGGCGCTCGCCCAGGACCCGGTGGTCGCAGCGGGGTGGATGCGGATCGGGTCGGCCCTATCCCGCTTGGTGTATATGCCGGCCAGCATGCTCATCCTCGTCACCGGGATAGTCATGGTGTTGCAGAGCCCGGTCTATACCTTCGCCAGCGTGTTCGTCCTCGTCGGATTGGCGGTCATCGTGATCGGTGCCGTTCTCGGGATCGTGGTGTTTGGCCCCGGAGCCGACCGGGCCGCCGCGGCTATCGAGTCGGGTGACCAGTCACGGATCAAGACGGTCACCGGTCGTCTCGCCGGTTTCGGGGCCCTCGACACCCTGCTGATCCTGACCGCGATCGCGGTGATGGTACTGCGGCTGGGCTGACCCTCGTACCCTCGGTGCGGTGAGAAGGCTCGGCCCGGCGATCCTGGCATCCACCGTATTCGCCTGCACCTCGCTCCCGGCACCGCCCACCACCACCACCACCTTTACCACCACATCTTCGTCTACCACCACCACGACCTCGACGACCACCACGACCATTCCCCCGGTAGTCGCCCGGGGCCGCGTCGCCGACCCCGGCGGCCGGCCCATCGCCGGGGTCGAGGTCAGCTTTGGCGAGGCAACCGCCACCACCGACGCCGAGGGCCGTTTCACCGTCTCTTCGACGGCTCCCGGGAACGTCGCCCTGCGCAAACGGGGGTGGATCACCGTGGAGGCGGAGTTGCCCGTGGTGATGGCGGACAGCCTCGAGCTCACCCTGGTGCCGATGACCGTTCGCGGCCTGAGGGTCGGTGCGGCCGCCGCCGGGGACGACAGCCACTTCGGACGGCTGCTCGACCTGGCGGCGACCTCAGCGATCAACACCCTGGTCTTCGACACCAAGCAGGAGGGTGGGATTGTGGTGCATCAGACCAGGGTGCTCGAGGCTCACCGCATCGGTGCGGTCGAAAGTTGGTACGACGCGGTGGGGCGGATCAACGAGGCTCGCAGGGCCGGTCTGTACACCATCACCCGGGTGGTGGTCTTCGAGGATCCCCACTGGGTGGCTGCCCACCCCGATGAGCGGCTGAGCGGGCCGTGGGTCGACCCCAGTGCAATGAAGGCCCGGGCCTATAACATCGACCTGGCGGTCGATGCCTGCGCCCTCGGCTTCGACGAGATCCAGTTCGACTACGTGAGGTACCCCGCGGGCCGGACCGCTTCGGTCAGCGGTCAGCTACGCATCCCCGAGGCGGAGCGGGTGGAGCACATCGCGACCTTCCTCGCCGAGGCCCGGGGCGCCCTGGGACCGATGGGGTGCATGGTCAGTGCCGACATATTCGGCATCCTGGTCTCGGTGGACAACGACCAGGGATTGGGCCAGCGGCCGGAGGAGTTCTCACCGCATCTGGACGCAGTCAGTCCAATGGTGTATCCCAGCCACTACAGCCCGGGGTGGCTGGGCTTCCCAGACCCCAACGACCACCCGGCCACGGTCACCGGGGACGCCATCGACTCCGCATGGGGGCGAGTAGGCGACGGGGCGGTGCTCCGTCCCTGGCTGCAGGGCTTCTCATGGACTGATTCGCAGATTCGGGCTGCCATCCAGGCAGCCGAGGACCGAGGGGTCGGCTGGATGTTGTGGAACGTGAGCAGTTCGTTCGGCCTGGCAGCCCTTCCCACAGACGACGAACTCAACGACTGAAATCCGACACTGTGTCGGATCCATGTCGACTGTCTGTCGACAGATGCCCCGGGTAACTTCGCCACGGTGTCGCTCGACCACCCCATTGGCGTCCTGCTGCTCCAATTGGGCACCCCCGATTCCACCGAGGTCGGGGACGTGCGCAGGTATCTGAGGGAGTTCCTATCGGACCCGAGGGTCCTCGACCTTCCCGCCCCGGCCAGGTTTCTCCTTCTCAATGCAGTGATCCTCCCATTCAGGCCACGTCGGTCGGCTGAGGCCTACGAGAAGGTGTGGACCGACAAAGGTTCACCTCTGACCCTCAACACCGCAGCCCTGGCCCAGCGTGTCGCCGCGATCCTCGGTGAGGGCTACCGGGTCGCCTACGGGATGCGTTACCGGAACCCGTCGATCGCCTCGGCGGTCGAGCAACTCCTTTCCGAGGGGTGCCGGCGTCTGATGCTGCTTCCCCAGTTCCCCCAGTACGCCTCGGCGAGCACCGGCTCCGCCCTGGAGAAGGCCCTCCAGGTAATTGGGAGTCGGGTCAGAGTGCCCGAAATTCGCTGTGCCGGAAGCTTCTACGACCATCCCGGCTTCCTCGAGGCGGTGGCCGGGATTGCCGGCCCACTCCTCGACGGCTTCGGTCCCGATCACGTCGTGTTCAGCTATCACGGCCTCCCCGAGAAGCAGGTGCAACGATCCGACCCGACCGGTGAATGGTGTCTCCGCACACCGGGCTGCTGCGACTCGATGGCAATGGCCAACACCTTCTGCTACCGGGCGCAATGCTTCGCCACTAGCCGCGGGCTGATCGATGTCCTCGGTCTCGACGAGGGGGCGACCTCGACCACCTTCCAGTCGCGGCTAGCCGGGCAGAAATGGATCGAGCCCTACACCGATCACCGCCTTCCACAGCTCTACCTCGAAGGAGTGAGACGGTTAGCAGTGCTCACCCCATCCTTCACCGCGGACTGCCTGGAGACAATCGAGGAGATCGGTATTCGGGGCCGCCGGCAGTGGGCGGACCTGGGAGGGGAGGACTTTCTGTTGGTCCCCTGTGTCAACGCCGATCACCGGTGGGTGGAGGCGGTGGCCTCGATGGTCCGGGAAGCATGATGCCGGACAGGGCTGAGATCGAGGGCGCCTACCGACAGCTGCAGGACGAGCTGGTGACAGTCTTCGAGGAGATCGACGGAACCGGGGCCTTCACTCGTGATGAATGGTTGCGACCCGGCGGTGGTGGCGGGGTCACCCGGATCCTGGCCGGTGGCCGTCATCTGGAGAAGGCTGCGGTCAACTTCTCCGCGGTGTTCGGTGTGACACCGAGCGGCCTGTCCGAAGTGGCGGCTCAGGCCGGGGGCGGCTTCTACGCCACCGGGGTTTCGGTCATCGTCCATCCCGCCAACCCCTATGCCCCCACCTTGCACGCCAATCTCCGCTTCCTCGAGGGTGACGGCGGGTTGGCCTGGTTCGGGGGCGGAGCCGATCTCACCCCGTACTACCTCATCGAGGAGGACGCCATCCACTTCCACCGGGTCCTGGCCTCGGTATGCTCCCGTCATCCGGTAGCCCGGTACCGGGAGTGGAAACAGGCGTGCGACGCCTACTTCTTCCTGCCTCACAGGGGTGAGGCGCGGGGAGTAGGCGGGCTGTTCTTCGATCGCCTCGATGAGCGTCTCGAGGAGGTGTGGGCCTTCCATCTCGACCTGGGGTCGTCACTCCCCGAGGCATACCTTCCCATCCTGGAGCGGCGGGTCGCCATGTCTCACGGTGATCGTGAGAAGCAGTGGCACCGGATCAGGAGGGGTCGCTACGCCGAGTTCAACCTGGTGTGGGACCGGGGAACCAGGTTCGGCCTGGAGACCGGGGGACGAGCCGAGTCGGTGCTCGCCTCTTTGCCGCCATCGGCGGCATGGGTTTACGACCACCGGCCCGAGCCCGGTTCCGATGAGGCTGCCCTCATCGATATGCTCCGTGGCCCGGCCAGGTGGTGGGGGTGACCGGCGTGGATGGAATCGGTCGGCTATCACAGCCCAACCGGGTCTCCTCGGCCACCTTCGCCTATCCCGAGGTGGACATGAGCGCTCGGGCGGTCCTCGTCGGCTCCCGGCGTCGGGTGGAGCCCGACGGACGCACTTTCGTCTTCGACACCTGCTTGCGTATCGAGGTGGTTGTGGCCGGGGGCCTCGACCAGCTGGGTGAGACGCTAGCCAGGGTCTTCGGGGACAGGCCTGAGGTGGCGATGGCAACGGTGCGCCACGATGCCGATGCGGTGGAGCACCTCTACCGGGTGGCGGCTGGCCTGGAGTCGCCGATCCGGGGTGAAGGCGAGGTGTTCGCCCAGTTCCGCCAGTCCCTGGCCCGGGCGTCAGTGTCGGGAGCGATCACCGGCATCTTCGGCCGTCTCATCGAGGCCGCGGTCGCAGTGGGCCGCCGAGCTCGTGAAGAGATGCCCGGGGCACCTCACGACTCCCTGGCCGCGGTGGCTGCCCAGGTAGTAGGGGGTGAGGACCGCGTCGCCGTCTTCGGATCAGGGGTGATGGCCACCGCGGTGGTCAGGGCGCTCCAGAGCCTCCCGGCGCCGCCTCCGGTCACTGTGGTGGCCCGCAGCCCGCAGAAGGTGTGGCTGGAAGCGGCCGACATCTGGGGTTTGGACCGCACCACCGAGGCGTTGGAGACCTTCCCCGCAGTCATTTCGGCGACCTCGGCCAAAAAGCGATTAATCCAGCCGGCGCCCCTTGTCGAGACGCTGCAGCGCAGGGCGCTTCCGCTCACTCTGGTGGACATGGCGATGCCACCCGACTTCCCGGGGGGGACATCCCCTTCCCTTCGCTACCTGGGGATAGACGATCTGGCCCGGCTGGCGGGACGACGCCCCCGCTCGGACCAGGCCGACCCGCTGGTGAGGGCCGGAGCGCGCGAGGCCTTCCGCGCCTACAGCGAACATCATCAACTGGGCCCAATCATCGGAGGATTGACTAGGCAGGCGGACTACATCGTCGACAGCACCGTGGCCCGCTTCGGCACACGCCTCTCCTCCGAGGAGGACCTGGCGGTGCTGCGCCAGACCGCCCACACCGTTGCCCGGACCCTGATCGCCGGGCCGATCTCATACGTCAAGCACCCTGACCGTGCCCCAGAGGCCCTCGATGTAGTGGCCGAAGCCTTCGGAGTTGAGGATTGAAGAGGGTCCGAATCGCCACCCGGGGCTCTCATCTGGCGATGACCCAAGCTCGGTGGGTAGGAGAACTATTGATGGCCGCTCATCGGGAGGTGACAATCGAGCTGGTCGAGGTGACCAGTACCGGTGACCTCGATAGCACCACCCCGGTTGCAGCTCTCACCGAGGTGGGTGCATTCGTCCGGGCCGTCCAGCACGCAGTCATCGAAGGACGAGCAGACCTGGCAGTCCACTCGTGTAAGGACCTCCCGGTGTCCGGCCCTCAAGGTTTGACCGCCTTCTATCCGGAGAGAGGCTCACCCTGGGACGCCATCTGCGGGGCAACCCTCCCCGGCCTGCCCACGGGGGCCCGGGTCGGAACCGGGAGCCCGAGACGAGGTGCCCAGATCGCCCTGCTGCGCCCCGACGTCGAGGTTGCGGATATCAGGGGGAACGTCGACACCCGGCTGGGGAAGGTCGACTCGGGCGAGTATGACGCCGTGATCCTGGCCCAGGCAGGGCTGGACCGATCCGGTCTCAGCAGCCGGGCGGACCAGCGCTTCGAGGTGGCCGAGATGGTGCCGGCGCCCTCCCAGGGAGCCCTGGCCGTCGAGGTGGGAGACGTCCCTGAGGTGCGGCGGTTGGTGTCCCGGATCGATCATCGGCCGACGAGGCGAGAAGTCGAGGCCGAGAGGTCCCTGCTCGCATCGACCGGTGCCGGGTGCCGGTCGGCACTGGGGGCGGTCGCCCTTGCCGAGGACAACCAGCTCACCATGTGGGCCTTCGTCGCCGACAGCTCCGGTCCGAGACGGGCAAAGGCAAGCAACACCGACCCGGACGTTCTTGCCGGTCTGGTCGGGAACAGGCTCGGGTTGTGACCAGGGTGGCTGTCACCACCGCTATCGAAGGGTCGGAAGTAGTCGCCGGGGCCCTGGCCGCACATGGGCTCGAGCCGATCCTCCTCCCGTGCATCGCGGTGAGACCCGAGCCGGAATCGCTTCTCGACCGAGTACGCCGCGAGGCGGCGGGGGCCGACTTGATACTCGTCACCTCGGCGCGGGCGATCTGGATCACCTGGCCCTGTGGAGGGATGCCCAAGGTGCCGGTGGCTGCAGTAGGCCCTGCAACCGCCCATGCTGTGGAGTTGGCCGGCGGAAGCGTGGCCGCGGTAGGGCCTTCTGGAGCCGCCGAGCTCGTCGCCGAGCTCGATGTGGCCGGAAGGCGAGTTGTTTTCCCCCACGCCCGAGCGGCCGATCCAGCCACGGAGAAGGCATTGATCACCAGGGGCGCCATAGTCCGCGCGGTAGCGGTCTACGAGACCGTCCCGGTGTCACCCGGCCCCGACCCGGTCGAGGGCGCCTTGTTCGGGTCGCCGTTGGCCGTGGCCGGTTGGAGCATCAGCCGGGACTTCGAGTCGGTGCTGGTCGGGGCGATCGGGACGACCACCGCCAGGACCCTACGGGAACAGGGTGTGACCGACCAGGTGGTCCCGTCACGGCCTGGTTTCACCGAGCTGGTCCGGGCCATGGCGGAGAGGCTGGGAGGATGACCGGATATCCTGTGACCCGCAATCGGAGGCTGCGCCGCTCCCCCCAGCTGCGACAGATGGTTGCCGAGACCCGCCTCCACCCGGCCAGCTTGGTCCAACCCTTGTTCGTGGCGCCGGGCCGAGAGGTTGACAACCCGATCGGATCGATGCCGGGACAGTCCCAGCTTTCCGTGGATCGGGTGATCCCCCTGGTCGAGCAAGCGGCGGCGGAAGGTGTGGGGGGTGTCCTCCTCTTCGGCGTCCCTGACGACAAGGACGAACAAGGCACCGGGTCATGGGATCCGGACGGACCGGTTCCGCGGGCCATCACCACCATCAAGGAATCGGTCCCAGGGATGGTGGTCTGGGCCGATGTCTGTCTGTGCGAGTACACCAGCCATGGCCACTGTGGCTTGCTTCGTGACGGTGAGATCGACAACGATGCCACCCTTCCCCTTCTGGCGCGGGCGGCGGTGACCTACGCCGAGGCCGGTGCCGACATCATCGCCCCCTCCGACATGATGGACGGCCGGGTCGGTGCGGTGCGGACCGCCCTGGACGATGCCGGGCATCCAGAACTGGCGATCTGCTCATACTCGGCGAAGTACGCCAGCGCCTTCTACGGCCCGTTCCGGGAGGCGGCAGGGTCGACTCCGGCCTTTGGCGATCGCAAGAGCCATCAGATGGACCCGGCCAACTTCCGAGAAGCACTGGTCGAGGTGGCAGCCGACCTTGCCGAGGGGGCCGACATGGTGATGGTCAAACCCGCCGGGCCCTATTTGGATGTGATTGCCGCGGTGCGTGCTCACTTCGAGGTCCCGGTGGCCGCCTATCAGGTCTCGGGTGAGTACTCGATGATCGAAGCGGCCGCCGCCAATGGCTGGATCGACGGCGAACGGGTGATGATCGAGTCGCTCACCGGTATCAGCAGGGCGGGGGCGGGGATCATCCTCACTTACTACGCCATCCGCGCCGCCCACCTGCTGAGGTCGGCATGAGTGGACCCAGATCGGGCGATCTCTACCGGAGGGCGTTGGCGGTCATGCCCGGCGGGGTCAACTCCCCGGTCCGGGCCTTCAAAGCGGTGCGTTGTGACCCGCCCTTCATTGCTTGGGGCGAGGGCCCTCGTCTAGTCACCGAGGATGGTGACACCCTGTTCGACTTCATCGCCTCGTGGGGCGCCCTGATCTTCGGGCATGCAGACCCGGAGGTCGTCGAGGCCATCGCCGGCGCCGCTGCTCTGGGAACTTCGTTCGGGACATCGACAACATTGGAGGTGGAGCTGGCCGAGCTGATCGTCGAGCTGGTCCCGTCGGTCGAGGTGGTTCGGATGGTCAACTCGGGCACCGAGGCCACTGCCTCCGCTCTTCGTGTTGCCCGGGCGGCCACCGGCCGTCCTGGCGTCGTCAAGTTCGAAGGGTGCTACCACGGCCACGCCGATCCATTCCTGGTCAGGGCGGGGTCCGGAGCCGCCACCTTCGGGGAACCGGATTCGCCCGGTGTCCCGGCTGCCACGGTCAGGGACACCAGGATGGCCCGGTTCAACGACCTGGCCTCGGTGGAGGAGTCCCTCCATACCGGTGACGTCGCCGCGGTCATCGTCGAGCCGGTCGCCGGGAATATGGGGGTGGTCCCACCCGAAGAGGGATTTCTCGCCGGCTTGAGGGCGCTCTGCGACCGACATCAGGCCCTTCTGATCTTCGACGAGGTGATGACGGGTTTCCGGGTGGCTCGGGGTGGCGCCCAGGAGCGATGGGGAGTGAGACCGGACCTGACCTGCCTGGGCAAGGTGGTCGCCGGAGGGACGCCGGCTGCGGCCTATGGCGGGAGATCCGATCTGATGCGTCGGGTGGCCCCGGAAGGACCTGTCTATCAAGCGGGCACCCTCGCCGGTAACCCGCTGGCCACCGCGGCCGGTGTGGTGACATTGAGACGGCTCCGCGATCATCCCGAGGTCTACGAACGGCTCGAGGCGATGGGCGCCAGACTCGAGGAGGCACTGGCGAAGGCGTTGGGTGAGCATGGGGTTCCCGGGTGTGTGCAAAGGGTGGGGGCCATGCTGACGGTGTTCTTCGGGCCGGAGACGGTCCGGTCGTGGGACGAGGCCGCCACCATCGATCGGGATCGGTTCTCTCGCTTCTTCCAGGCCGCCCTGAGAAGGGGAGTGCTCCTTCCTCCTTCCCAATTCGAGGCCCTGTTCCTCATGGACAGCCACCGCGAGGTGATCGATGAGGTGATTCCGGCTTTGACCGCCGCGATCGGGGAGGCTCAGTGAGCCGTCCACTGGTGGACGCCCTGCACCTCAAGCCACTGGACCGGCCTCCGGTCTGGATCATGCGTCAGGCCGGGCGGTACCTGCCGGAGTATCGCGAGCTCCGCAGCCGGCATGAGTTCCAGGAAGCGGTGTCGACCCCCGAGGTCGCCACTGAAATCACGCTCCAGCCGATCCGGCGCTTCGCCATGGACGGAGCGGTGATCTTCGCCGACATCATGACCCCGCTGGAGGCGATGGGGGTGGCTATGGAATTCGATCCCGGCCCACGTCTTCGTCCCCACAGCCTCGCTGAGGTCGCCGGGATGAAGGCGTTGGATGCCGAGAGGGTGGCGTTCGTAGCCGAGACAGTGCGGATGGTGCGGGCCGCGGTTGACGAGCGAGTGGCGGTGATCGGTTTCGCCGGCGCCCCGGTCACCTTGCTCGCGTACCTGGTCGAAGGTGGCAGCTCCAGGGACTTCATAAATTTCCGGGCGGCTATTCGCTCCGACCCGGTTGCCGCGCGAGAGGCGCTATCGATCCTGGCTCGAGCGATGCATGTCTACCTGGCCCTGCAGGTGGCTGCGGGCGCCGACGTCGTCCAACTGTTCGACACCTGGGCGGGTGTCCTCGACCGGTCGACATACGCCGACCTAGCGCTTCCAGCAGCCGGGGCGACGCTCGACCACCTTTCCGTCCCCACCATCTACTTTGCCCCGGGTGCCGGCCACACCCTCGATCTTCAGCCGGCGGTGGGGGCATGGGGCTACGGAGTCGACTGGCGGGCCCCCATTGACGAGGTTTGGCCTTTGCTGGGAGCCGGTCGCGCCATTCAGGGCAACCTCGACCCGGCGGTGCTCCGTTCCGACCCGACCACGATCCGCACTTCGGTGGCCGACCTGCGTGCCCGGGCCGGTGATCGGCCCGGGCACATCATCAATCTGGGGCACGGGATCGATCGTCACACTCCGGTGGGCCATGTCGCCGCATTCGTCGCGGCAGCACGAGAGTGAGGGTGTGTGTGGTCGGCGGCGGGCTCGCCGGCCTGTTCACCGCTTGGAGCCTGGTCGAGGAGGGGGTCGACGAGGTGGTTGTCCTCGAGGCCGCAGCCCACCCGGGTGGGATAGCCAGGACCATCGAACGGGATGGGTACCTGCTCGAGCCGGCAGTGGGCTCGATGATCGTTCCCCATCCCGACCTGACACCGATCCTGGAGGGGGTGGGCACCGCGACCATCCCGGCTCGGCTTCCCGTCGAAGGGCGGTATGTATGGAGTGGCCAGGGCCTGGTCGCCCTGGTTGCCGGCCCGGGATTGCTCCTCTCACCGTTGGCTTCGGCTCGGGCCAAGGGTCGTGGCCTGGTTGAGGCCACCGTGAGAGAGCCAGCGAACCGGGACGATGAGAGCCTGGAGGCATTCCTGGTCCGGAGGCTGGGACAGGGTCTGGGGGCGACGGCCTCGTGGTTGGCTGCGTCGGGTGCCTTCGCCGGGGATCCCGGTGAGCTGTCGGCGCGGTCGGCCTTCCCCTCATTGGTGGCCGCCGTAGAAGACACCGGTTCGCTGACCCGGGCTGCGCTCAGCGCCTGGCGCCGAAGGCGTCGAGGTCACCAGAAGCGGCAGATCCACGTTCCGGCGGTGTCGGTGTCGGGTCTGGCGGACGCCGTGGCCGCCGCGCTCGGGCCCCGGTTCCGCCCCGGGCTGGGTGTCGAGACGGTGCGGCAGAACGGTCGGAGGTGGAAGGTGGAGGGCGATGCCACCTTCGATGTCGAAACGGTGGTCCTCGCCTGTAACCCCCTATCGGCGCGATCGGTGCTCGACGGTCCGATCGCCGACTCCCTGGCGTGGGCGCGCCACGCGCCGGTAGTGGTGGTCTGGCTGGGGGGCTCCGAGGACGACCTAGCCCTTCCCGAGGGCTACGGCATCCTGACCACTCGCCCGCCGGAACTGGCCACCAGAGGTGTGCTCCTCGAGTCCTCCTATGCCCCCCATCGGGCTCCGCCGGGTCACGCCCTGGTCAAGGTGATCGCCGGTGGCCTCCCCGACCCGGGAATCGTCGCGATGGATGACGACAGGGTGGTGGAGAAGGTGGTCTCCGAGCTGTCCCAAATCGTGAACGCCGATCTCTCGCCACAGTTCACCGAAGTCGTCAGACATCGGCCGGGCATCCCCCAGTACGGGGTGGGGCACGAGGATTGGCTGCGACATCTCGCCAGGTCATCCCCGGACGGCTTATTCCTCACCGGGTGGGGCTACCGGGGTGTCGGGATTGCCCAGCTGGCGACCGACGCACGCCGCCTGGCGGCAGGGGTGGTCGGATGAGCCGCACACCCCGGGGCTTCTGGGCGGTGTGGACCGCGGTTGCGGTCGACTTGCTCGGTTTCGGCATCATCATCCCGATCCTTCCGCTCTACGCAGAGCGCTTCGGCGCCGGACCGGCGACCATAGGGCTCCTCTTCGCCTCCTATTCCCTGTCCCAGTTCGTCTTCTCCCCGATCTGGGGGAGGATCTCCGATCGCGTCGGCCGTCGGCCGATTCTCCTGGTCACCATCGCCGGATCGGCCGTGGGCAGCCTGATCCTCGGTCTGGCTGGCTCATTGCCGCTTCTGTTCCTGGGCAGGATGATCGATGGTGCCTCGGGAGCCAGTGTCGCCGTGGCCCGTGCCACCGTCGCCGACATTGCCGAGCCGGCCCAACGACCGCGTCTCATGGGACTGCTCGGCGCCGCCTTTGGCCTCGGCTTCGTGGTGGGCCCGTCGATCGGTGCCCTGGCCGCCTTGGGCTCACCGGCCCTTCCCTTCCTGGTCGCCGCGGGGATATCGACCGCCAACCTGGTAGCAGGGTATTTCCGGATCCCCGAGACGCTGAGCAAGGGACTGTCGACCTCGCACTCCGGGGCACCAAGGGCGCTCTCCTCGACGGCATTGCGCCTCGTCGTCCTCACCTTTATCGGGGTGACCGCATTCGCTGCCTTCGAGACGACCTTTTCCCTCCTCGGATCGAGCAGGTTGGGCATGAACGAGAGCTCGGTTGCCCTCGTCTTTGCGGGCGTCGGCCTGGTCCTGGTCTTGACCCAGGGAGTGTTGGTGGGCCGGGTTGTTCCCATGGTGGGGGAGGGGGCGGCGATCCGGCTTGGACTGGCGCTCAATGCCCTGGGCCTCGGTTTGCTCGCCGGGGCGGGGACATGGGCCCTCCTCGTTCCCGGGTTGGCCCTGCTCGCCGTCGGTCAGGGGATGCTCACCCCCACCCTGGCTTCGGCGGTTGCCGCTGCAGTCCCGGGGCGATCCGGAGCGACCCTCGGGGCCCAGCAGTCCGCCGGGGGTCTGGCCCGGGTGTGCGGTCCGTTGCTCGGTGGTGCCCTGTTCGCCGTCGCCACCCCGCTGCCCTACGCGGTGGCCGCAGCTCTCACTCTCGCTGCCTTCGGCCTGGTCCCACGTCTCGGTCCGGCTGGGTCGGAGGGTGCAAGCCCTACCATCGCCAGGTGAAGATCGGAGTCCAGCTCCCCGAGGTGGAGCGTCCGGTGTCCTGGGGCGAGGTGCGTCAGGTGGCGTCGACCGCCGAGCAGTGCGGGCTCGACTCGATCTGGGTGGGGGACCATCTCCTCTATCGGGATGATGAGGGCGCCGCCCGAGGGCCCTTCGAGTGTTGGAGTGCCCTTGCAGCCCTGGCCGAGGCCACCGAGCGGGTCACCCTGGGCCCGCTGGTGGCGGCCACCTCGTTCCACGCTCCGGGGATCCTGGCCAAGAAGGCTGCCACGGTGGATGACATCAGTGGGGGGCGGTTGGTCCTCGGGCTCGGTGCCGGGTGGAACCAGGTGGAGTATCGGGCCTTCGGCTTCCCCTATGACCGGAGGGTCGACCGCTTCGAGGAGGCGTTCACCATCATCCGCACCCTGATACGCCGTGGTGCCATCGACCACCAGGGGGAGCACTACACCCTGAGGGATTGTGAGCTTGTTCCACGTCCCCGCGCCGATCTTCCCCTCATGGTGGGCTCCAACGGCGCCCGGATGCTGGCGATCACCCTGCCCCACGTCGACATGTGGAACACCTGGCACACCCACTACGGAAACCGGCCGGAAGGGATCGAGACCTTGACCGCCACTGTCGATGAGGCCTGTCGCCGTGTTGGTCGGGACCCGGGCTCACTGGTCAAGACGGCGGCGGTCTATGTGCAGCTCCCCCGAGGCGAGGGCAGGGAGGCCGGCAGTGACGAGCGGCCAGAGACGGAGCCGATCCCGGCGGCATCGTTTCCCCAGGCGGTAGAAGGCTTCGCTCGAGAGGGGATCGACCACCTCCAGGTGGTGCTGGACCCGATCGACGCCGCCGGAGTCGAGGAACTGGCATTGATCCTCGGGCGGATCTAGACCACCACCAACTGTATCGATGAGCTGGTACTCGACGTTTCGGGTGCCGACGAGTGCTTCTTGAGG
>CAZNDH010000004.1:14930-24993 GCA_964571765.1 uncultured Acidimicrobiaceae bacterium | reverse complement strand
GTCGGGTTGACAATACGTCGGGATAAGTCGACCATACGGGAATAACCGACCATGTCATCCCCGACTATCCGCTGGACGAGGTGCTGCCCATCGAGGACCCCGCCCAGCTGCGGGCCCTGCTCGACGAAACCCGCCTCCACATCATCGACCTACTCTCGGAGCGGGCAGCCACCACCAGCCAGCTCGCCGAGACGCTAGAACGCCCCAAGGGCACCGTCGGCTATCACCTCAAGGTGCTCGTCGAAGCCGGTCTGGCCCGGGTGGTCCGCACCGAGATGGTGCGGGCGATCGAGGCCAAGTACTACGGACGGACCGCCCGAACTTTCGACATCACCCCGGTCGCCGACACCATCAGGCCGAATCTGATCCTGTCCAAGGCCATGGAGGAGATGACCGAGTCCCATCGACCGCAGGGTGACCTGCCCGGGATGTCAACGGTGCGGTACGCCAGGATCCCCGAGGAGCGGGCTCGGGAGTGGGAGGAGCGGCTCCTCGGCATGCTCCAGGAGTTCATCTCCTCTCCTCGGGATGGTGAAGTGGTCTACGGCCTGGTCCTCGGATTGTTCCCCACCGATCGGCCCCACTTCCGATGAGGCTTGGCGCAGGGTATTGGAGGTTGTGGACCGCCTCGGTGGTGTCGAACTTCGGCGACGGCTTGGCGGTGATCGCTTATCCATGGCTGGCCTCGGCGATCACCCGCGACGGGTTCAAGCTGGGACTCGTCGTCCTGGCGGGCAGGCTTCCCTGGCTGCTGTTCAGCCTCCCTGCCGGGGTGGTGACCGACAGGGTCGATCGTCGCCGCCTGATCGTGGCCATGGACCTGCTCCGAGCGGTGATCACCGCCGGGGTGGCAGTGATGGTGGTGGCCAACAGCGGATGGCTCGATCCCACCGCCTCCACTCCGATGACCGGGGCGGATCCAGACCTACTGCTGGGTGGTGTGGTCCTCGCCTCGTTCCTCCTCGGTGTGGCCGAGGTCTTCCGGGACAACACGGCTCAAACCATCCTCCCCGCGGTCGTCGATCGGTCTTTGTTGGAGAGGGCCAATGGGAGGATGTGGAGCGCGGAGATGGTGATGAACTCGTTCGTCGGGCCGCCGGTGGCCGGACTGCTCATCGGGGTCGCCCTGGCTCTGCCCTTCTTCGTCCACACCGGTGCTTTCGCGGTGGCTGCGGTGCTCATCCTGTGGATCGTCGGGGACTTCCGACCGAGGGCGACGGATCCCGGGCAACCTTTGCGCTTCGGGACCCAGCTCAAACAGGGGCTCTCCTGGCTGTGGTCCCACCGGCTGTTCCGTCCGCTGGCAATCGCCCTGGGGCTCATGAACGGGGCCATGTCGATGGCCCTGGCAACCTACGTGCTCTTCGTCCAGGAGATCCTGGGGCTGGGACCATCTGCCTTTGGGATCCTGATGACCGGTGGGGCGGTCGGGGGCATCCTCGGTGCCCTGGGCGCAGCCAGGGTGGCGGCCCGGATCGGGACGGCTCCCTCATTGCAGTTGACCCTGGCTGTGGGGTTCGGCTCGATCCTGGTCACCGGGCTCACCTCATCTGCGGTCGTGGTCTGGTCAATGTTTCTGGTCTCCACCGCGAGCGCGATGTTGTGGAATGTCATCACCGTGTCGCTTCGCCAGCGGGTCATACCCGACAACCTCCTGGGCCGGGTGAACTCGGTATATCGGTTCTTCGGATGGGGGATGATGTCGATCGGGATCCTGGTCGGCGGGATCCTGGTTTCGTCAGCCGGTCCGGTGATCGGTCGGGAGTGGTCGTTGCGGCTTCCCTTCCTGGCGGCCTCCGGGCTGCAACTGGTCACCTGGATCTGGATCGGCCCCAAGCTCACCTCGAGGACGATAGAGGAGACCGAGGCTTCGGCCGATCAGATGGCCTGAATCACATCGGATCCCCGCGCTATGTTCGGAGGATGAGACTCAGCACCACCAGCTTCGAGGACGGAGGGACCATCCCACCGCGTTTCGCCTTGGCCGCCCCGGCTGAGGAGGGCCATGTACGTCTCTCGGACAACCTCAACCCTCAGCTCGCCTGGAGCGAGGTCCCCGACGGAACCAAGTCCTTTGCCCTCATCTGCCACGACTACGATGTCCCCGGCTCGGGTGAAGACGTCAACAAGGAGGACCGGCAGGTCCCACCCGACCTTCCCCGGGTCCACTTCTACCACTGGGTGGTCGTCGACCTCCCCGCCGAACTGCGCTCCATAGACGAGGGGGAGTTTTGTGCCGGGGTCACAGCCGGAGGCAAACCCGGAGGGGTCGGGCCCCACGGTTGCCGCCAGGGTCTCAACGACTTCACCGGGTGGTTTGCCGGCGACGAGGAGATGGGCGGTGAGTATCACGGATATGACGGGCCGGCGCCTCCGTGGAATGACAGCCTCATCCACCACTACGTGTTCACCATCTACGCCCTGGCCGTGGAGCGTCTCGATGTGGAGGGCGCCTTCACCGGGTCCGACGTCCTTGAGGCAATGGAGGGCCAGGTGCTCGGAAGCGCCAGCGTCACCGGCACCTACACCCAGAACCCCCGGCTGATCGCTTGACGGCGGCTAGGACTCGGTGATGGTCACCTTGTTGATGACCACCTCGTCGTGGGGACGGTCCCCGGCGTCTGTGGGGGTGCTGGCGATCGAGTCGACCGTCTCCATCCCCGAGGTTACCTGGCCGAAGATGGTGTAGGCATGGGGCAGCCCCACGTCCGCATGGCAGATGAAGAACTGGCTCCCGTTGGTGTGGGGCCCGGCGTTTGCCATGGCGACGGTGCCCCGAAGGTACTCACCGCGACCTTCCAGCTCGTCGCGGAAGCTATAGCCAGGGCCGCCACGACCGGTGCCTGTGGGATCGCCCCCCTGGATCATGAAGTTGGCGATGACCCGGTGGAATATGACTCCGTCGTAGTAGCCCTCGCGGGCGAGGAAGACGAAGTTGTTCACCGTTTGCGGCGACCGGGCCGGATCGAACTCGATGACGATCTCGCCGTGATTGGTCTCCAGCGTCGCCTGATACCCCCGGTGGAGGTCGATGACCATCTCCGGCGGGCCGTCGTAGTGACTGGGCATCAGGCCCCGGCGAAGTAGGCCGGAGTGTTGCCCGGCTTCCACTTGATCGAGCAACCCATGGAGGGGAACTGCTCGCTGGCGACCTCTCCTCCAGTGAGTGCCGCCTCGATGGCTGCCCGCAGTTCGCGGCCGGTCACCGGGATCCCGCTGTCGGGGCGGGACTCGTCGAGCCTTCCCCGATAGACGAGACGCCGGTCGGCGTCGAAGAGGAAGAAGTCGGGAGTGCACATCGCCCGATAGGAGGCGGCCACACTCTGGTCCTCATCGAACAGATAGGGAAACGGGTACCCGTGGGTCTCTGCCTCGACCTTCATCATCTCCGGCGAGTCGTCGGGATATGACTCGACATCGTTGGAGCAGATGGCCACCACCCCGAGGTCGCTGCCGTGGTAGTCGGCGCCAAGCCGGGCGAGCTCGGCCCGGACATGCTTGACGTAGGGGCAATGGTTGGAGAGGAACATGACGAGGAGGGCTTTCTTGTCGTCGAAGTCCCCAAGGGAGAACTTGTCCCCACTGACCGCGTCGACCAGGTTGAAGTCCGGCGCCGCGGTGCCCAGGGGCAGCATCTGTGAAGTGACAGCCATGACTCGATCTTAGGCCGGCCTCACCGGTAGCCCCAGGCCCACGATGCCACGGGATCGGGTGTCAACCAGGTGATGCCGGGTACGCTCTGATTCGTGACCGACAACGCCAACCCTACCTTCGGTCTCGTCGCCACCGCGATGATCACCCCATTCACCAACGACGGGGCGGTCGACCACGAGGCGGCCTGGCGTCTCGCCCGTCACCTGGCCGACACCGGGACCGACACCCTGGTGGTGACCGGGACCACCGGAGAGTCGCCCACCCTCGACGATGAGGAGAAGGTTGCCTTGTATCACACGGTGGTGGAGGCGGTGAAGGAGAAGGACACCAAGGTGATAGCCGGCACCGGGACCTACGACACCCGCCACTCGGTGGGGCTCACCGAGCGGGCAGCGGCCGCCGGGGTGGAAGGCGTTCTCGCCGTCACCCCCTACTACAACCGGCCCACCCAGGCCGGGCTGGTGGCCCACTTCGAGGCGATCGCGGAGGTGGGCCCACCGGTGATGCTGTACAACATCCCGGGAAGGACGGGGAGGCTGATCGAGGTAGAGACGTTGGCCACCCTCGCCGGCAACCCGAACATCGTGGCGGTCAAGGACGCCGTGGAGAGCCTGGAGTTCACTTCGAAGACGATCAACGCTGTGCCCAACCTGGCGGTGTACTCCGGTCAGGACAGCCTCACCCTCCCCATGCTGGCGGTGGGGGCCGTGGGGGTGGTCTCGGTCGTCTCCCATCTCGCCGGGCGACAGATACGCGAGATGATCGCCAGCACCGTCGACGGCGACTGGGCCGAGGCGAGGCGACTGCATCACCTTCTCCTTCCCCTCTTCGAGGCATGTTTCCTCGAGACCAACCCCGCCCCGGTGAAGGCCGCAGTCAACCGTTTCTGGGGCCCGGTGGGTGAGGTGCGTCTCCCTCTGGTCGGGGTGGCCGAAGAGACCCTTGCCGCCATCGAGAAGGCAATGGGGGCGGTCAGCCCTCTGTGAGCGTCTCGGTCACCTTTCTCGGTGGACTCGGAGAGATCGGCCGCAACTGTGCCGCTCTCGAGGTCGAGGGGAAGATCGCTCTCATCGACGTGGGCCTGATGTTCCCCGAGGAGGAGATGTTGGGGGTCGACCTGGTCTTCCCCGACTGGTCGTGGCTGGTGGAGCGCATAGAGGACGTGGAGATCGTGGTGCTAACCCACGGTCACGAAGACCACATGGGGGCATTGGCCTACTTCCTCAAAGACATCAACGTCCCGGTCTACGGCACCAGGCTCTCGGTGGAGTTGGCCCGGGGCCGGATCGAAGAGACCGGGGTGACCGCCGACCTCCGACCGACACCGGTGCGCAAGTGGGTGGAACATGGCCCCTTCAAGTTCATGCTGATCCCGGTGTCCCACTCCGTTCCCGACGCCACCGGCATCGCCTTCGACACTCCCGAGGGCCTGGTGGTCCATTCGGGTGACTTCAAGTTGGACCCCACCCCGATCGACGGGAACCCCACCGACCTGCCCGCCTTCGCCACCCTGGGGCGACGGGGGATAAGGCTTCTCCTCTCCGACTCGACCAACGCCGAACGCCCCGGCTTCGAGCCGTCAGAGAGCTCGGTGGGCAGGCCCATCGCCGACGTGATTCTCGACTCTCCCGGCCGGGTGATCGCCGCCTGCTTCTCCTCCCACATCCATCGTGTCCAGCAGATCGTCGATGCCGGGCTCGACTCGGGCCGCAAGATCGCCTTCTTCGGACGCTCGATGCACAAGAACACCACCATCGCTGCCGACCTGGGGCTGCTCGACGTGCCCGCCGATAGCTTGGTCGACGTCAAGGACCTGGCCGAGTTCCCCGAGCGCGAGCAACTCCTGATCACGACCGGCAGCCAGGGTGAGCCGTTCGCCGCCCTCTCCCTGATGTCCCACGGTCGGCACCGGTTGGTGGAGGTGGGGCACAACGACACCGTCCTCATCTCGGCACGACCCATCCCGGGCAACGAGACCGCGGTGTCCAAGGTGATCTCCAACCTGATCAGGAGGGGGGCCACGGTGGTCCACGGCCAGAATGCCGATGTGCACGTCTCGGGCCATGCCCGCCGTGAGGAGCTGCTCAACTTCATCAACCTCACCCGGCCCCGGGCCTTTGTCCCGGTTCACGGCGAGTACCGGCACCTCCACGCCCATGCCCTGCTCGCCGACCGCATGGGGGTGCCGTTCGTCGAGGTCCTCGAGGACGGCGACCGCATCGTTTTGAGGGGCAAGACGAACATCGTGGAGCGCCGGGCAGTGCCCGCGGGCTACGTCTATCTCGACGGATCGTCGGTGGGAGAAGTGCAGAGCGGCGTCCTCCGCGACCGGAGCCACCTCGCCGACGACGGGGTGATCGTGGTCACCGTGGGCATCGATCGCGACACCGGGGAGATCGTCTACGGGCCTGACCTGGACAGTCACGGGGTCATGGACGATCCCTCCACGGTGCTCGACAAGGCGGCGGTGGCGGTCAGGGAGGCCCTCGAGGAGCACCGGTCAGGACGTACCGACCGCGGCGAGTTGCAGAAGACGGTCCGTCAGGCGGCAGGCCGGGTGATCCGTGCGGAGACCGCCCGGAAGCCGGTGATCGTCCCCGTGGTGATGGAGCTGTAGCCGGCCGCGCTCGGCCCCCACTATCACTTAGGTCCTCGGTTCGTTGGATCGACTCACGAGGGGCACCTCTACATCTCAATCCGTCACTACTGCACGGAATAGGCGTGCAAGGCACGGGGCTACCAAGTTCCACTTGCTCGACAAGAGGTGCCGCTAACCTGCCCACCAATGCCAACAAGGACACCCACCCGGAAGGGCTCCGGGCGGAGACGGGTGTCCCCCAAGAACAAGAAAGGCCCGGGTCTCCTGGCGCGTTTCGGCCGGATGCTGACCGGTCTGCGCCGGTCGTTACGGGCGGGTCTCGGGCGTCAGAGCGACGACGTCTGGGGAATGGTCCTCATCGTCTGTGCCATCCTCACCACTCTGGCCTTCGTCGGTCTCGCCGGCCCGGTGGGGGCGGGCGCCGAGAGCGGGACCCGGTTCCTCTTCGGGGTATGGAGGTTCATGGTCCCTGTGGCGCTGGCCGGGATCGGGGTGGCCATGATCGTGGGCAAGCCGCGGGACGGGGCGCGCCGCCTGGTGATCGGCGGCGTCACCACCTTCCTCGGCACCCTGGCACTATTCCACCTGCTCACCGGGGCGGTCTCACTGCGTCCCAACATCGAGCTGGTCCAAGAGCGGGGGGGCGCGGTCGGAGCCCTGGTCGCCTTCCCCCTGCGACGGATCCTGGGGATATGGGGCGCTTTCGTGGTGCTGGCCTCCACCATCGGGGTCGGGGTCCTGGTGATGACCCAGACCACGGTGCGCGAGCTCTTTCTCGGGATCCTCGCCATGTTCAAGTCGCTGCGCCGGTTCGCCCGCTCCACCTTGCTCGAGGCGGGACCTGGCGGCGTCGAACAGCTGACGGTCGTCCCCACCGCCCGCCCGGTTCCCCCGCGAGGCAAGCATCAGAGACAGAGGACACCCAAGAAGCCGAGGATCGAGGCCCCGGACTCACCTGCCCGCCCCCGGCCGGGGGTGCCGCAGGAGACCACGGTCGACCTGACCTCATCGGAGTACCGCCTGCCACCCCTCTCCTTGCTCGACGAAGGGACTGGGGGAGAGGTCAACCGGAGGAGTCTGGAAGAGACCGCCCGTCAGTTGGAGGACACCCTGATCCAGCATGGGGTCGACGCCACCCTGACCAAGATCACCTCCGGCCCCACGGTGACCCGCTACGAGATCGCACTGGCCCCTGGGGTCAAGGTCAACCGGGTGTCCAACCTGGCCCACGACATCGCTTATGCACTGGCGACCCCGGATGTCCGTCTCATCGTCCCCATCCCGGGCAAGCAGGCCATCGGCGTCGAGGTTCCCAACCAACGGCGGCGTCTGGTCTCGCTGGGGGACATACTCTCCAGCCCGGAGGCCGCCCTGCCCCACCCTTCGCTCACCGTCGGCCTGGGGATGGACATCTCGGGGTCACCCAAACTGCTCAACCTGGCCGAACTGCCCCATGTGCTCATCGCCGGGGCCACCGGCGCCGGCAAGTCTTCCTGCATCAACTCGATCGTCACCTCGCTCCTGATGAGGGCCACACCCGACGATGTCCGGCTCATCCTGGTCGATCCCAAGCGGGTCGAGTTGGGACAATATGACGAGGTTCCTCACCTGCTCACCAGGGTGATAACCAACCCGAAGAGAGCCAACGACGCCCTCAAGTGGGTGGTCGCCGAGATGGACCGCCGCTACGACCTCCTCAACGAGAGCAAGGTACGTGACATCGAGGGGTATCGGCTCAAGCTGGATCGGGGCCACCTCGATCCCGACGGCTTCGACCGATTCCCCTACATCGTGGTGGTGATCGACGAGCTCAACGACCTGATGATGGTCGCCGGCCGCGAAGTCGAGGAGTCAGTGGTGCGCATCGCGCAGATGGCCCGGGCGGTGGGCATACATCTGGTGATCGCCACCCAACGGCCTTCGGTGGACGTGATCACCGGGGTGATCAAGGCGAACATCCCTAGCCGCCTCGCCTTCAGTGTGGCCTCGCAGACCGACAGCCGGGTGATCATCGACAGCGCCGGGGCGGAAAAGCTGATCGGCATGGGGGACATGCTGGTGGTCACTGCCAAGGAGCCCCGACCCCAGCGGATCCAGGGGGCCTGGGTGCGCGAGTCGGAGATCCACGCCGTGGTCGAATGGGTGAAGAAGCAGCAGGAGGCGCGATACCAGGAGAGGGTGCTCGAGCCACTCCCGTCGAGCGCTGCCCATGCCGAGGAGGACCAGGACGACGACAACGAGCTGATCCGGGAGGCCATGGAGCTGGTGGTGCGCTCCCAACTCGGCTCGACCTCGATGCTGCAGCGGAAACTCCGCATCGGCTTCGCCCGGGCCGGGCGGGTCATGGACACCCTGGAGCGGAAGGGTGTGGTCGGGCCGTCGGTGGGGAGCAAGGCACGCGAGGTCCTGATGACCGTGGAAGAGCTCGAGGAGGTCCTCTCCGGTGAGTCCGCATCGGTGTGACCGGGCCAAGAACACAGGCACAGGCCAGCTCCTGAGCTCGCCGACCACCAATCCGTGGGGACAAAAAAGGAATCCCCCAGGACGTGAGCTCACGCAAGCCAGGGGCTGGGGCACGGGCTCGAGTCGTTGATCCGGACCGAAGGCGATCCGACATCGCCGGGCGCATCAGGGCAGACTGCTATCAATGGGGAGCGGCAGATGTTCACCCTGATCAACCTGGACGGGTCGGTGCGCGACCGGTTGCCGGTCACTCTCGAGGAGACCAAAGCCCTCTACGCCGACATGGTGGAGGCCCGCACCTACGACGAGAAGTCGATGGCCATGCAGCGGCAGGGTCGGCTGGCCACCTACGCCCCCTTCCGGGGTCAGGAGGCGGCACAGATTGGGGCGGCTGCTGCTCTCGAAGCCGGTGACTGGGTGGCGGGCACCTACCGCGATGCCGCCCTGAACTGGAAAGCGGGATACCCCTGGGAGCTGCTCATCCTGGGGCGGACCGGCGACGAACGCGGCGGGGAGGTCCCCCAAGGGGTCAACGTGCTACCGCCGTCGATCACCGTGGGCGGTCACATGATCCACGCCGTCGGGCTTGCCTGGGCAGAGCATCTCAAAGGGAGCCGACGGATCGCACTGGCCTCCTTCGGTGACGGGGCCACCTCGGAAGGTGACTTCCACGAGGCGATGAACTTCGCCGCGGTCTACGAGACGCCCACGGTCTTCTTCTGTCAGAACAACGGGTGGGCCATCTCCTACCCGGTCGAGGAGCAGACCCGGTCGGAGACCATCGCCAACAAGGCCGATGCGTATGGCATGCCGGGCGCCAGGGTCGACGGCAACGACGTGGTGGCGGTGTTGGTGGCGGTGCGGGAGGCAGCAGAGCGGGCGAGGAGCGGGCGAGGGCCCAGCCTGGTCGAGGCGGTGACCTACCGGATGGGACCCCACACCACCTCCGACGACCCGGGTCGCTACCGCGACGATCACCAGGTTGCCGAATGGGAGGCCCGCGACCCCCTGGAGAGAGTACGCCGGCTGCTGGAACGCTCCGGTGCTTGGGACTCCGCCAGCCAGCAGAGTCTGGAGCAGGAGGCGTCGCAGCGGATCGAGGCCGCGGTCAGCTGGGCCGAGGGGGTCTCTCCGCCCACGTCGGAGGAGATGTTCCGCCGGATGTACGCCGAGCCCACAGATCCCCTCCTCGAACAGGCCAGGGAGGCTGAGGAAGCCGGTCGTGGCTGAGCTCAACCTCGCGCAGGTGTCATCCGAGGGGGGACGACCCCCCTCAGACCCCCCGCTCACCGGGGGTGGTTGCGACGAGAGCGGGGTTCGGCGTGGCTGAGCTCAACCTCGCGCAGG
>CAZNDH010000004.1:0-14830 GCA_964571765.1 uncultured Acidimicrobiaceae bacterium | reverse complement strand
GGGGTGGTTGCGACGAGAGCGGGGTTCGGCGTGGCTGAGCTCAACCTCGCGCAGGTGTCATCCGAGGGGGGACGACCCCCCTCAGACCCCCCGCTCACCGGGGGTGGTTGCGACGAGAGCGGGGTTCGGCGTGGCTGAGCTCAACCTCGCGCAGGCGATCAATTCCGCGCTGGATACGGCTTTGGCCACGGACGAGCGTGTCCTGCTCATCGGGGAGGACATCGGGCGGGCCGGAGGGGTGTTCCGGGTGACCGATAGGCTGCGGGAGCGCCACGGTGTCGACCGGGTGGTCGACACCCCGGTCGCCGAGTCGGGGATCGTCGGTGCCGCGTTCGGCATGGCGGTGGCCGGACTGCGCCCGGTGGCCGAGATCCAGTTCCTCGGTTTCGCCTACCCGGCGTACGACCAGATCATCAATCATGTCGCCCGGATCCGGAACCGCTCCAACCACCGTTTCACTGCGCCCATGGTCATCAGGATCCCCTACGGAGGTGGGATAGGCGCCGCCGAGCACCACTCCGAGTCGACCGAGGCCATCCTGGCCCACATCCCGGGGGTCAAGGTAGTGGTCCCCTCCACCCCCCGCGATGCCCGGGGATTGATGCTGGCTGCCATCGAGGACCTCGACCCTGTCATCTTCCTCGAGCCGATCCGTCTCTACCGGGCGGTCAAAGAGGAGATCCCCGAGATCTACTACAAGGTCGACATCGGGCCCTTGCGGGTGGAGCGCACCGGTGAGGACCTCACCCTGATCTCCTGGGGTGCAATGCTCCGCGAGACCCGGCAAGCCGCCGGGACCCTCGAGGAGTCGGGGATCTCGGTCGAGGTGCTCGACCTGCGCACCCTGGCGCCACTCGACCGGGCGGGGATAGCCGCCAGCGTCGACAAGACCGGCCGAGCGGTGGTGGTCCACGAGGCCCCCCTCACCGCCGGCTTTGGCGCCGAGGTGGTGGCCACCATCCAGGAGCGTTGTCTCTACCGGTTGCGCTCACCGGTGCGTCGGGTGACCGGATGGGACACCATCTTCCCGCTGAAGAGAGGCGAGCATCACTACCTTCCTTCGGTGGAGCGGATAGTGGCAGCCGCCGAGAGCACACTGGAGGATGGTTAGGTGCCCCGAGAGTTCAGGCTTCCCGACATAGGTGAGGGCCTCACTGAGGCCGAGATCGTCAGGTGGTTGGTTGCCGAAGGCGAAACCGTCGCCGAGGACCAACCCATCGTCGAGGTAGAGACCGACAAGGCGGTGGTTGAGATCCCATCGCCGTATGCCGGAGTGGTTCTCCGCCATGGCGGTGCTGAAGGCGCCACTGTCGAGGTCGGTCAAGTGCTCGTGGTGATCGGAGAGCCCGGGGAATCGGGTGAGGGTGAGGCGGGGGCCCCGGCAGGGGCAGAGCAGAGAACACGGGAGGGGAGCCCGGCGGGAGAGACGTCGATGGCCCCGATAGTGGGCTCCCTCAGCGAGGAGGCGGAGAGCCTGACCACGACACCACAGCACGACCCTGCCGGGGAAGGTGCCGTCAAGGCCCTGCCCCTGGTGAGGAAGCTGGCCCGGGACCACCACATCGATCTGGCCCTGGTGAGCGGAACCGGGCCCGGGGGACGGATCACCCGCGAGGACGTCGAGGCGCTCATCAGCACTCCGGTCTCATCAGAGCCGCCCCTGGAGCCGGCGGCTCCCCAGCCGGAGCCGGCTCGACCCGAGGTGACAGCCCGGGATGGGACCACCCCCTCCGGTCGGGTGGGGACCGCCGCCGGAAGGCATCCGATGAACCGTCTCCGCAAGACGATCGCGGCCAACATGTCGCGCAGCTGGGCAGAGATTCCCCATGTCACCGCATTCGAGGATGTTGATGCCACCCGCCTCCTCGAGGTGCGTGACGCCCTCGGACTACGCCACGGGCTGAAGATCCCTGTGGAGGCCCTGGTGGTCAAGGCGGTGGTCCCCGCCCTGGAGGCCCACCCGGAGTTCAACGCCACCATCGACGGGGACGATCTGGTCGTGCATCCCACCTACGACATCGGCATAGCGGTCGACACCCCCGACGGGCTGCTGGTAGCGGTGGTCCGGGACGCCGCAAGCCGAGGGGTCCTCGACCTGGCCGCCGAGGTGCGACGGCTGGGCGAGGGGGCGAAGAGCCGAACCCTTAGCGTCGAGGAGCTCACCGGGCAGACATTCACCGTGTCCAACATCGGGGCGGTGGGCGGGGGCCATGGCACGCCAATCGTGCCCCACGGCACCACCGCGATCCTCTCGGTGGGGATGGCCCGATCCAGGCCGATCGTCTTCGGCGACGACATCGTGATCGCTCCGGTGATGCCGCTGTCGCTGTCCTACGACCACCGGGTGATCGACGGGGCGATGGGCAGAAGGTTCCTCGCCCTCCTCATCGAGAACCTCGAAGAGCCCGCCCTGTTCCTCGCAGGCTGAGCTTGAGAGCCCGTCACACCCCGGGTGGTGAGCCCGCTTTGCGACCCCTGGAACCAGGGTGGACGGCACGCGACGGCACGGGTCGAAGCTAACTCAGGGGTCGGACTAGGTTCGAGACCATGAAGCGTCTCTATCTCTCCGCCACCGACCGCAAGATCTCCGGGGTCTGTGGTGGGATTGCCGAGTACTTCGGGCTGGACTCCACCGTGGTCCGTCTCGGCTGGGTGGTGGGCACGGTGTTGACCGGGATATTTCCCGGTGTCATCGGCTACCTGATCGCAGCCGTGGTCATCCCCGGCCAACCCGGACAAGGCTGATCTCAGACGGTCTCACAGGCGGGTTCGTCGGGGCCGACCGCGATCTCAGGGTGCTGTTCCGCCTTGGCGATCAGGTATCCCTTGGCCCTCTCTGCCAGCGGGTACCTATCTATCAGCGCCTGAAACCGGGGGCCGTGGTTGGGCACTTCGAGATGGGCCAACTCGTGGATGATCACCGAGTCGAGAACCCATCCCGGCATGGCAGAGAGCCGGTTGGAGATGCGGATGGTCCCTTCGGCGGGGGTGCACGATCCCCACCGGGTCACTTGGCGGTCGGACCAGATGATCCTGGCCGGCGCGGTCAGCGTGAACCTGTCGGCAAGGGAGGCAGCGCGGGCCTCGAGATCGACGGTCGCCGATGACAGCTTGCGTCGGGCCCTGTCGGTCAGCAGGTCGACCAGCCGCGACTCCTCCTCGGCATCCAACCCGGCGGGAATCATCACTCGCAGCCTTCCCTCCCTCAACTGGGCCTGCGCAGTTCGCTTCCGCTTGTGACTGCGGACCACGTGGACCGGCAAATCGATCATGGCCCGATGGTATGACAGCGTTGTGACAGATTGCCGGCGCCTGGCAATCGGGCCCCCTGTTGCCCGACCTGTTTAGCCTGCCGACCATGTCCCACGAAGAGACCAGCGAGGACAGCGCCCAAGCCGATGAGATCAAGGAGTCGGAGACCCCGGAGATCGCCGAGGAGCAGGTCTCCAAGCAGTTCACCGGCAGCTTCGGGCGCAAGAAAGTGGCCTACACCGCCCGAGCGGCCACCCAGGTCTTCGAGATCGATGACAAGAAGGTGTCCTTCTTCCATGTCTCCTACACCCAGGATGACGTCGACCCGACCAAGCGGCCCATCCTCTTCTGCTTCAACGGGGGGCCTGGGTCGTCGACGGTGTGGCTCCACCTCGGCTTGTTCGGACCCAAGCGGATGGACTTCGACGATGAAGGCTTCAAGGTGGGGATGCAGGGTCGTCTGGTGGACAACCCCCAGTCGATCCTCGACGTTTCCGACGTGGTCTGCATCGACGCCATCGGAACCGGTTTCAGCACCACCGAAAAGAAGGACGATGCCAAGGGGTTCCACAATTTCAAACGAGACATCGAGGTTTTCAGCCAGTTCATCGTCCACTACTTGAACCGGAACGGCCGATGGGGCTCGCCCAAGTTCCTCGCCGGCGAGAGTTATGGGACCCTGCGGGCGGCGGGCATCTCCCGAGAGCTGTTCACCAACTACAACGTGGAGTTCAACGGCATCATCCTGATCTCTTCGATCCTCAACTACCAGACGGTGAAGGTCGACCCCAAGACCTTGCTCTTCCACCCCGGGAACGACTTGCCCTACGCCCTCTACCTTCCCACCTACGCCGCCACTGCCTGGTATCACGGCCGACTCCCCAAGAAATACCAGGGCCAGCCTTTGCGAAAGTTCCTCGACGAGGTCGAGGATTTCGCCCTGGGCGAGTACTGGAGCGCCCTCGCCATAGGCGACAGGCTCGAAGCCAGGGCCCGGGGCAAGATCGCGTACCGACTCGGTGAATACACCGGGGTGTCCGCCGACTACATCGAGCACTACGACCTGAGGCTTCACATCCTCCGATTCTGCAAAGAGCTGCTCCGCGACCGCCACCGCACCGTGGGCAGGATCGACTCCCGGTACACGGGCATCGACCGGGTCAAGGCGGGAGAGGGGATCGAGGCCGACCCCAGCCTCGACGCCACAGGTGGCGTGGCCGCCTCGGCTCTCAACCAGCTGCTCCGCGACCAGCTCGGCTTCGAGACCCCACGGATATACGAGATCATGTCGATGAAGGTCAATGAGGCTTGGGATTACGAGGCCTTCAAGAACCAGTACGTCGACACCTCCGAGGCGATGCGGGAGGTGCTCTCACGGTCGCGGGGGACCAAGGTCTTCGTGGCCAATGGCTACTACGACCTGGCCACTCCGCACTTCGCCACCGAATACACCTTCTCCCACATGGGTCTCGACCCCGAGGTGAGAGCGAACGTCCGTATGGAGTATTACGAGGCTGGCCACATGATGTACCTGCACCGTAAGTCGCGCCAAGCCCTGGCCGGTCACCTCAGGGACTTCGTCCGATCGCACCCAGGGTTGTAGGAAAACACCACACGACAAGTAGGCGCTGGCTCGAGGATGCTCACGGGGAGTAGCGCTCGAGGACCCCGAGGACCGCAGGCATGTCCAACTCGGGGTAGGGGTCGGGGGCCATCAGCCCCAGGATCCGATCCCGGGAGCGAGCCGATACCCTGACGGAGTCGCCGAAGCGACGGGTCAGCTCCTCGGAGGGCTCCCGACAGCAGGTGGGGTCGGGACAGGTCGAGGTCTGCCGGTGGGGAGTGTCTCGGCCCCGGAACCAGCGGGCGTCGTCGAAGCGGACTCCCAAGGTCACCGCGTGGGCCGGCTCCCTCCCCGCCTCGATGTGGGTGGTGCAGAAGAAGGTGCCGGTGGGGGTATCGGTGTATTGGTGGTGAGTGGAGAACCGGTCGGGTGATCCGAAGGTGATCCGGGAACCCCAGCGCCGACAGAGTCGCTGGGTCTCCAGACCTCCGTGCTCGTCGCGGGGGACCGGGGCACCGTCGGTGACCATCCCCTTGACCACGCTCCCCAACTGATCGGAGACGATGATGTGACAGGGGATGCCCAGGTGGTGGCCGATGAGGTTGGCGGTCCTCCATGCTGCCATCTCGTACGAGACGTAGAAAAGCTCCTTGACATCTTCGACATCGAGGTCCCTCTGTTCCCGGGCGTCTTCGAGGTGGGCTACCGCCGACGACTCGGGCACTAGGACCGCGGCAGCGAAGTACGCGGTCTCCATGCGCTGTCTGAGGAATGTCTCCATGTCGGGATCCACTTCGTGTTCCAGGATGAACCCGGCCACTGTCTGCAGCACCGCCTTGCGGGCCTGGCGGGTGCGCAACTCGTTTCGTTGGGCGATGTAGATCCTCCCGTTTGCGGTGTCGATGATCGCCCTGGCGAAGTCGGGCATGTCCTCGATCGGACGCAACTCGAAGCCGCAGTGGGCCACCAGGTCGAGGAGATGGCGCGACGAGAATGGGCCGGGCCCGTGGTACCCGGCGCTGCGAAGGGCACCGGCAGCCGCTTCCTCGATTCGGGGCAGGTAGCCGCCGGTCTCGCCGAGAGCCCGGTGGATGAGCCCGTTGGCCCGTCTCACCTCCTCCGACCCGGCGGCTCCCAGAGTTGACCGGCGACGCAACTCCTCGTGGAGGCCTACCAGGTGGGCCAGGGTCTGGTTGTCCATGCGGGCACCCACCTTGACCTCGGGCAGGTCGAGGCTTCTGAACAAAGCGGACCCCTGGGCCCGGGCAAGCTCGATCTCCAGGGCGTCTCGTCTCGTGGGTGGAGTCGGGTCGAGGAGGTCGGAGGAGTCGACGCCCAATGCGGACGCCAGAGACATCACCAGGTTGACCCGGGGCTCCTTCTTCCCGTTCTCCAGAAGTGACAGGTAGGGCGCAGGCTTTCCCACCAGCCGGCCAAGCTGGTCCAAGGTGAGGCCGGTCTGGCGCCGGTGATGGCGGACCCGCCGGCCAAGGATCATCGGGTCGAGGGTCACTTCGACGATTCCTCCTTCATGACGAAAGATTGTTCATTCTTTCCTGGTTCACGGGTCGCACGGGCGGGTATGGCTCAAGATACTACGCAGTTATGAATCAGTTTGGCCTGAACGACACCGAGCAACGGGTGCTCACCCCTGAGGCGATCCTGTTCCTCACCGATCTCGAGACCGAGTTCGGCTGGCGAAGGGGACAGCTTCTCGAGCACCGTCACCGGAGGCAACGTCGGATCGATGCCGGCGAAGTCCCCGGGTTCCGGGATGACGGGGCGGACATCCGGGAAGGCTCCTGGGTGGTGGCGCCCCCGCCGCCCGATCTGCTCGACCGCCGGGTGGAGATAACCGGCCCGGTCGACCGCAAGATGGTGATCAACGGGCTCAACTCTGGCGCCAGGGTGTTCATGGCAGACTTCGAGGACGCCACCACCCCCACCTGGGACAATCTGATCAACGGTCAGGCGAACCTGATCGATGCCCACCGAGGGACCCTCTCACTGGAAGCCACCGGCCGCACCTACCAGGTGGGTGACCGTCCTGCCACGCTGGTGATCCGCCCCCGGGGATGGCACCTCACCGAACAGCACTTCCCGGTGGAAGGGCGCCCCATGTCGGGCTCACTGTTCGACTTCGGCCTCTACATGTTCCACTGCGGGCCACTCGCCGTGGAGCGGGGCACCGGGCCCTACTTCTACCTGCCAAAACTCGAGTCGCGGGAGGAGGCTCGGTTGTGGAACGATGTCTTCGTCTGGGCCCAGGACCGTCTCGATATCCCCCGGGGCACGGTAAGGGCCACGGTTCTCATCGAGAACATCCTGGCTGCCTTCGAGATGGAGGAGATCCTCTTCGAGCTCAGGGAGCACTCCTCAGGGCTCAACGCCGGCCGCTGGGACTACATCTTCTCGGTGATCAAGAAGTTCCGGCACGACCGGGAGTTCGTCCTACCCGACCGGGCGGCGGTCACCATGACTGTGCCCTTCATGACGGCCTACACCGAGCTGCTGGTGGAGACCTGTCATCGCCGGGGGATTCATGCCATCGGGGGGATGGCTGCATTCATCCCCAACCGGAGGAAGCCGGAGGTCACCGAGCGGGCTTTGGCCGCGGTCCGCGCCGACAAGGCCCGGGAGTCATCGGGTGGGTTCGACGGGACCTGGGTGGCTCATCCCGATCTGGTGGAGGTCGCCATGGACGAGTTCGACAAAGTGCTCGGCGACCAGCCCCACCAGATCGAGCGGATGGGACGGGGGACGCCCGTCACCCCGGAGCGTCTCCTCGACATGAGCCTCTCCGGTGAGGTGACCCTGGAGGGGGTCCGTACCAACGTGTCGGTGGGGATCCGCTACCTGGCGTCATGGCTGACGGGCACCGGAGCAGTTGCCATCGATGATCTGATGGAGGATGCAGCCACCGCCGAGATCTGCCGGTCACAGGTCTGGCAGTGGGTCCACCATCGGGTGGAGACATCGAGCGGGCAAGTGGTAGACGAGCCCATGATCCGGGCCCTGGCGGCCGAGGTGGTGCTCGATCTCGAGGGATCCTGGCCTGTGGATCACCTCCACACCGCCCGCAAGCTGTTCGAGGAGGTAGCCCTCGCCGACGAGTTCGTCGACTTCCTGACCGTGCCCGCATACCAACTGATCAACTGATGGAGGACTCCGTGGAGCAGATCACACTCGAAGCATCCCGCCTCGCCGAGGAGTGGAGGGCCAACCCCCGCTGGACCGGGGTGGCCCGGGACTACACCGCTGAGGACGTGGTCCGTCTCAGGGGCAGCATCCGCGAGGAGCACACCCTGGCCCGAAGGATGGCCGAGCGTCTTTGGGAGCTGCTGGGAACCGAGGACTACGTGAGCGCCCTCGGGGCCCTCAGCGGTGGCCAGGCGGTCCAGATGGTCAAGGCGGGTCTCAAGTCGATCTACCTCTCCGGGTGGCAGGTCGCCGGCGACGGCAACTTGGCCGGGGAGGTCTACCCGGACCAGTCGCTCTACCCGGTGAACTCGGCCCCCGCCCTGGTGAAGCGGATCAACAACGCCCTTCGACGGGCGGACCAGATCCACTGGGCCGAGGGGGGTGACGCCGACACCGACTGGTTCGTTCCCATCGTGGCCGATGCCGAGGCCGGTTTCGGCGGGGTGCTCAATGTGTTCGAGTTGACCAAGGGCTTCATCGAGGCCGGAGCGGCTGGCGTCCACCTCGAGGACCAGTTGGCTGCCGAGAAGAAGTGCGGACACATGGGGGGCAAGGTGCTGGTGCCCACCGCCCAGCACATCAGGGCTCTGCAGGCGGCCAGGCTGGCCGCCGACGTGCTCGACGTGCCCACGCTCGTCGTGGCCCGGACCGATGCCAACTCGGCCAACCTTCTCACTTCCGACGTCGACGAGCGCGACCGGCGATTCATCGTCGGGGAGCGCACCGCCGAGGGTTTCCATCGGGTGACCGGTGGCCTCGAGTCGGCCATCGCCCGGGGCCTGGCCTACGCCCCGCATTGCGATCTCATCTGGTGCGAGACGTCGACCCCCGACCTCGAGGAGGCCAAGCGGTTCGCCGAGGCGATCCACGCAGAACATCCCGGGAAGATGCTGGCCTACAACTGCTCACCCTCGTTCAATTGGTCGAAGCACCTGGACAACGACACCATCGCCCGCTTCCAGAAGGAGCTGGGGGTGATGGGCTACCGGTATCAGTTCATCACCCTGGCCGGGTTCCACGCCCTCAACCACTCGATGTTCGAGTTGGCCCGGGGATACGTGGAGTCGGGGATGACCGCCTATGTGGAGCTCCAGGAGCGAGAGTTCGCCTCCGAGGAGTTGGGCTACACCGCCACCAGGCATCAGCGCGAGGTCGGGGCCGGCTACTTCGACCTGGTGGCCCAGGCGGTGACCGGGAACGGCGCCTCGACACTCTCCCTGGTGGGAAGTACCGAGGACACGCAGTTCTGAGGCAGAAGCCATGTCGAGCGGGCCGGGCTCCCCGGGAGCCGGTGTGGTGCGAGCTCGGGCGGTGATGCCCCGATAACGTCGGGTGATGCATCGTTTGCTGACGGTTCTACTTGGCGCTGCTGAAGGGCGGTTCCCCCCAGCCGATGGTGGGGTCACCTATCTGCCGCCCCTCGACGGAGGATGGGAGGCGATCGTTTCGCTCACGGGTCACGCCTTCGTCGCCAGCCGCTTGGCGGAGGACGACCTCGCTGACCTCTCCCCCGACGGTTTCGGGGCGGTGTTACGGCCAGAGTTGTTGCTGCGCCTGGCCGGCTCAGGAGGGTCGGTAGGGATGACGGACGTCACCCTGGTCGCCACCGGCCGGGGTGAACGAACCCTCGACCCGTCTCCATCTCTGGGCGGGCATCCCAGAGTGGCCTATGCCAGGTCGATCAGGAGGGAGGTCTCCGTATACGGATCCACGGACGGTTTGTTCACCATGGGTGAGGGATTGGCCGGTCGCCTGGAGATGAGTGTGGAGACCTCCGGAAACGGAGTGGTTCGGGGTCGGGATCTCATCGAGTCGGCACTTTCCTTGGCGCCGAGGGGTGAGCCACTGTTCGCCGCGGTGTCACCGGGCAACGCCCGTTCGCTGCGGGCCTTCCTCGCCTGCGGCTTCACCCCGTTGGGAAGCGAGGTGCTGATCCGGCCACGGACGGGATGAGGCTGCGCGCCGTCCAATGCTCGAGAATGAGACGCCGCCTCTTGGGGTAGTGTGGTTGCTCACGACCCGTCATGGAGGAAGCCCGATGAAAACCGTCCACGTCGTGGGCACCGGCACCATCGGGGAGCCGTTGATCGGGCTCCTCGCCGACAACAAGGAGCACTTCGGCATCGACGAGGTCACCTTCCACAAGCGGACCCCCCTGGTCACCGAAAAGGCAAAGGTCAACGACCTGGTACGGCGGGGTGCGATCCTCGCCGTCGATGACAACCGTAAGGCGACTTTCGAGGAGTTGGGCCACTCGCCCAAGTTCGAGACCCTCGAAGCCATCGAGCGGGCCACCGTGGTAATCGACTGCACCCCGGTGGGCAACGAGATGAAGGAAGAGTTCTACGAGAAGGCGAGGGGACCGATCGGCTTCATGGCCCAGGGCTCCGAATACGGGTTCGGCAAGATGTACGCCCGGGGGGTCAACGACGACGCCCTGGTACCCAACGTCGACCGCTTCCTCCAGATCGTCTCTTGCAACACCCACAACATCGCGGTTCTGATCAGGGCGCTGGCCATGGACCCCGACGGGACCAACCATCTGACCGACGGCCGGTTCCTCTGCATGAGGCGGGCCAACGACATCTCCCAGGACAGTGGCTACGTGGCCAGCCCCACGGTGGGCTCACACGCTGACGAGCAGTTCGGTACCCACCACGCTCGTGACGTCCATGACCTGTACTCCACCCTGGGCTACGACCTCAATGTTTACTCCTCGGCGGTCAAGCTCAACACCCAGTACATGCATTCCCTCCATTTCTCGCTGACCTTGGATCGCGAGATCGACCTCGACGAGGTCAGGGAGCGTCTCGCCGCCAACACCCGTATCGCCACCACTCACAAGCGCTCGGCGAACCAGGTCTTCTCCTTCGGCCGGGACCACGGTTACTACGGGCGGATCATGAGCCAAGCGGTGGTCGCCCTCGACACCCTGGCGGTGCGCAACGGCAACGAGATCGTCGGGTTCTCCTTCACCCCCCAGGACGGGAACCCGCTCCTGTCCACGGTTGCCGCCCTGCTCTGGTACCTCGAGCCCGGCAAGCGTGACCAGAGGCTCGACATTCTCCGCCGGTACCTGTTCACCGAGATCTGACAGTGGATGCGAGGGCGGGCGCCTTCGCCGAGGAGGCGATCAGGGCTGTGGGCCGCGGAGAGGTGACCCTCGCCCGAACCTTCATCGCCGAGGCCTACGCAGCCGACCACCGCCTGGGGCCCCTCGCCGACACCATCTACCTGGCTTGTGCCGAGCTCGAGGCCGATGGTGAGGTGAGCCCGGCTACCTGGAACACCCTGGCGGACGCGGTCGACTCGGCCGACCTCTTGGCGGTGGTGGAGAGCTCGCGCCCGTGACCGCCCCGTCGATATGGCTGACCACGTTGGGTTGCGCCAAGAACCAGGTGGACTCGGAGAAGGTGAGCGCCATGCTCCTCGAGGCCGGCTACACCTGGGCTGAGTCCCCCGAGACCGCCGACGTGGTCGTGGTCAACACCTGCGCCTTCATAGAGCAAGCCCGGGCCGAGTCGGTGGAGGTGATCCTCGAGCTGGAGGAGCGGAGGAGACCCGGTTCCTCGTCATTGGTCATCGGGTGCATGGCGCAGCGCTTTGGGCACGAGGTCGAAGGGGCGCTGCCCGAGGTGGACGCGGTGATCGGCATCGACCGGTACGGGGAGTTGGTGGGGGTCATCGACGGACTCACCCGCTGGCGCCCCGTCGAGCTGGGACGCCGCCCGGTCATGGACATCCTCCATGCCACCGGCCGCCCGGTTCAGGGTCTTCCCTATGCCTACCTCAAAGTTGCGGAAGGATGTGACAAGCCGTGCACCTTCTGCGCCATCCCCTCGATCCGGGGCAAACAGCGCTCCCGGCGGCCCACCGAGATAAGGGAGGAGTTGGTGGTCCTGGTCGAGGCCGGGGTGTGCGAGGTGGTGCTGGTCGCCCAGGACCTGGCGGCCTACGGGCGGGACATCGCCGCCCCTGGCGGTCTCAGCGAGCTGCTCGGCTTCCTCTGTGACGTCGACGGCCTCGATGTGCTCCGTCTGCTCTACCTGCATCCCCGGGAGATCGACCAGCGCCTACTGGAGACGATCGCCGGACACCCGGTGGTGGCCCCCTACTTCGATCTCTCCCTGCAACACGCCTCGGGGCGGCTACTCCGGGGGATGAAACGACCGGGAGACGGCGAGCGCCACCTCGACCTGATTTCTCGGATCCGTCGTCTCGAGCCGGAGGCCGGGCTCCGCTCGTCCTTCATCGTGGGCTTTCCCGGCGAGACCGAAGACGACGTCGACCAGTTGGAGGACTTTCTCCTCGAAGCCGGCCTCGACTGGGCAGGCTTCTTCCCGTTCTCGGCGGAACCGGGGACCCCGGCGGCGACTATGCCTCACCAGGTCGCTCGGGAGGCCGCCATGGAGCGGCTCCGACATCTCAACCGGGCCCAGGAGGAGATCACCGAGGGCCGCAACGGCCGATGGGTGGGGCGCCGGGGTCGGATCCTGGTCGACCAGGTCGAGGAAGGCACCCCGGTGGGACGCTCGTATCGTCATGCTCCCGAGATCGACGGCGTCATCCGACTCGACCGGGGACGGCCCGGGGAGTGGGTCGAAGCGGAGTACATCGCGACCTACGGTCCCGATATGGAAGCGATTGTCGCGTGATAGTCGAGGTGGTCACGGTCGGCACCGAGCTCCTCCTCGGACAGATCGTCAACACCAACGCTGCGGTGATCGGGTCTGCCCTGACCGAGAAGGGACTCGATGCAAATTACCAACAAGTGGTGGGTGACAACCTGGTGCGTCTCGCTGACTCTGTCAGCCTCGCCTTGAGCCGGGCCGATGCGGTGATCATCACCGGTGGTATCGGGCCCACCCAGGACGACCTCACCAGGGAGGCGGTGTGCCTGGCCACCGGTCTCGAGATGGAGTTCTCGGAGGAGTACGCCGACCATTTGCGCGGGTGGTTTGCCGCCAGGGGCCGGGACATGCCGGAGTCGAACCTCAGGCAGGCTCAGCACCCCGCAGGTGCCGAGCTCCTGGACAACCCAAAGGGCACGGCACCGGGCCTGGCTCTCCACCATCACGGAAAGCAGATCTTCTGCGTACCCGGCGTCCCCGCCGAGATGGAGCATCTTCTCCGTGTCGAGGTGCTGCCCCGGCTCGACCGTCCCGACCAGCGTTCGGTCCTCTCGAGCAGGCTCCTCCGTACCTGGGGGCGTTCGGAGTCCGAGGTCGCCGAGACCCTCGACGACCTCTATGTCGGCTCCACCAACCCGTCGATCGCCTTTCTCGCCTCGGCGGGCGAGATCAAGATCCGGATAACCGCCAAAGCGGCCGACTCCGCGACCACCGCAGAGCTCATCGCCCCTGTGGAGGAGGAGATCCGCACCCGTCTCGGAGAGGCAGTGTTCGGGGCCGACGACGAAACCATCGAGCGTCTCATCCTCGAGCTCCTCGAGGACCAGGGACGCACTATCGCCACCGCTGAGTCGATGACCGGCGGCCTGCTGGCGGCGGCACTCACTTCCCTCCCCGGGGCGGCAGCAGTGGTCAGGGGTGGGCTGGTCGCCTACGCCCCTGAGCTGAAGGCGGCCCTCCTCGGGGTCGATGACGTGTCCCGCGTGGTCACCGTGGACGTGGCGGAGCAGATGGCCCGGGGAGCCCGGGAGCTACTCGGCTCGGATGTGGCGGTGTCGGTCACCGGGGTGGCCGGCCCCGATCCCCTGGAGAAGCCCCCGGGGACCATCGTGATCGGGGTGTCGACCCCGGAGGGCACCATGGCGCGGGAGATGAGGATGGTGGGTGACCGCGAGCGGGTGCGCACCTATGCGGTGACCAATGCCCTCCACCTCACCCGTCTCGGTCTGATCGGCCGGTGGTGGAGTCGGTAGGACGGGTCTTTGCCGCGGTCCCGGTGCCCGGCGACGCCCGGATCCATCTCGTGGAGGGCCTACGGCATTTCGAACTGCCGGGGCGTGCGGTGCCTCCGGAGAACTGGCACGTCACCCTGCGCTTCCTGGGAGAGGTGCAGCCCACGGCCTACGAGCGGTTCCTCCATGGGCTCGATGAGGTCTCCGGGCTCGGTGGCTTCTCGCTGCGCCTCGAGGATATGGGGGCCTTCCCCAACCCGAGGCGGGCTGCAGTGGTCTGGGTGGGGATCGGCGCCGGTGCCACCGAGTTGGCCGACCTGGCGGCGATAGCCGAGGAGGCTGCCGTGGATGCCGGCCTCGACCCCGAGGAGCGGCCGTTTCGGCCTCACCTGACGCTGGCCCGGGTGAGGCCCCCTGCTGACGCCACCCGTCTGGTCGGTGAGCATGTCGACATCGGCTGGCACTGCGACCGGGTGGTGGTGTACCGGAGCCTCCATGGGCCCGGGGGCGCCCGCTACGACCCCCTTGAAACCTTTCCCCTGGGGCGGTAAATACAACCAACGAACAGGTGTTCGGGTTAGGCTTACCCGGATCTGTCACCGCCACCGGATACGGTGCGGGCGAGACCAGTCAGGAAGGACGTCAAGTGGAACGGGACAAGGCACTCGATATGGCACTGGGCCAGATCGAGAGACAGTTCGGCAAGGGAGCCATCATGAAGATGGGGGAGGCGGCCCAACAGCAGGTGGAGGTGATCCCCACCGGCGCTCTCTCTCTCGACCTCGCCCTCGGCATCGGGGGCGTGCCCCGGGGACGCATCATCGAGCTCTACGGACCGGAGAGCTCGGGAAAGACCAGTCTCGCCCTCCACATCGTCGCCGAGGCGCAGCGCAACGGGGGGATCGCCGCCTTCATCGACGCCGAGCACGCCCTCGACCCGATCTATGCCA
>CAZNDH010000003.1:0-140997 GCA_964571765.1 uncultured Acidimicrobiaceae bacterium | reverse complement strand
CACCATCCCGACCACGGACGCATCCGCTTCCGGCGACCCCCCAGCCGCGCCCCGTAACCGGGACGACCGTGAGCATCTGGACGCTGCCGGGCGTCTGGTGGTGGACAACCCGTTTCGCAACAAGAGTCCCTCGCCACGGTCAGAGTGCGAAGCACGAAACACGAGGTGTGGTTCCAGGTCTACGACGTGGAGCCGTCGGCGATCTGCAGGGTCTTCAGATCGGCGTGGAAGTCGAGGGCGTAGTCGCCGCCTTCGCGGCCGATGCCCGAGATCCGGCATCCACCGAAGGGAGCGGTGAGGTCCCGAACCAAGAAGGTGTTCACCCAGACCGTCCCCGCTCGGATTGCAGATCCGACCCGCCTGGCCCGGTCCTCCGAGCCGGTGTAGACGATCCCGGAGAGCCCGTAGTCGGTGGAGTTGGCCAGGTCGATGGCCTCGGCCTCATTGGCGAAGGTCTGGTAGGTGAGCACCGGGCCGAACACCTCCCGCTGGACGATCTCGGAGTGGTTCGACCGGGGCTCGATCAGGGTGGGCAGGTACCACAGCCCGTCGTCCTTCCAGCGCTCGCCCCCTCGGACCACCCGGTCGCCCGCCTCCCGGGCCCGCTCCACGAAACCCTCCACCCGGCGGAGGTGGTCGGGGTGGATCAGCGGGGAGATGGTGGTCGAGGGGTTGCGGCTGTCGCCGAGGACGTGCTTGTCGGTATAGCGATCGAACAGCTCGAGGAACTCCGAACCGACGCTCTCTTCGACCAGAAGCCGGGTCCCGGCGAGGCACACCTGCCCGGCGTCGTCGTACTGGCCGGCTGCCTTCTTGGCCGCGGCATCGAGGTCGGCGTCGGCGAAGACCACGAACGGTCCTTTCCCCCCGAGCTCGGCAGTGAAGGGGACGATGTTGCGGGCCGCCGCCTCCCCGACGTGACGGGCGGTCTCCGGCGAGCCGGTGAGCGAGATCCGGCGCACCCGGCGGTCCCGGACCAGAGCGGCCCCAACCTCCTCACCGATGCCCTGGACCATGTTGAGCACCCCCGGTGGCATCCCCGCCTGGTCGGCGAGGTCGGCGAGCAACGAGGCGCTCAGCGGGGACCACTCCGCCGGCTTGAGCACCACGGTGTTACCCGCGGCCAGGGCAGGGGCGACCTTCCAGGTGGAAAGGATCCAGGGGGCGTTCCACGGGGTGATGATCACCGCCGGTCCCGCCGGCATTCGCTGCACCCGGTTGCGGGTGCCCTTCGACGACCACACCCGGTCCTGGTGCTCCGTCGCCAGGTCGGCGTAGTTGCGGAAGTTCTCCGCCCCACGGTGGATCACACGTGCCTCCAAGCTCTCGAGGAGCATCGCCATGTCGACGCACTCGACGAGGGCCAGGTCAGGGATGTTGTCGTCGATCAGGTCAGCGAGACGGTGGAGGATCTCGCCACGCCGCTTCGGGCCTGAGGCCGCCCATCCGGGGAAGGCGTCGACTGCGGAGGTGACGGCGAGGTCGGCGGTGAGGGTGTCTCCCCGGGAGACATCGGCCAGCTTCCAATCCCAGTCGAGTGGGGACCGGGACTCGAACCGAATCTCGGAGGCGACGCGTTTGCCCCCGATGAAGTGGTCGGGCGACACCGCCACCGAGGAGATCTCAACACGTGCAGAAGGCAATCGGCGTTCCGTCTCGTCGGGAGTCTCAGGATATACCCGGGCGGTAGGCTGGTCGCCCAGGATCCGAACGAGGAGAAGCAATGGGTGAGATCGTCGGGGCCGGGCTGATCAGCCACGCCCCAACCATCATGCTCGACGAGGCGACCCGCCACGAGCTCAACGAAGGCAAGGAGATCAGCCTGGTCCCCGGGCTCATCCGGCTCAAGGAAGAGGTGCTCTCCCGACTGGCCGCCGACACCATCGTCATCATCGACTCTCACTGGTTCACCACCGTGGAGCACGTCGTCTCGGCCCACGCCCGGCGTCAGGGGAGAATGACATCCTCCGAGCTCCCCAGAGGTATGGCGGGAGTCCCGTACGACTATCCGGGTGATCCCGAGCTGGCGGTGCTGGCGGCAACGCTCGGCCAGGAGCTGGGTACCCCGACCCACGCCACCACCGACGACCACCTCCCGGTCTACTACGCAACGGTGAACCTGGTCCACTACCTGCGAAGCAACGAGCAGATCGTTTCGGTGTCGGTGGTCCAGACCGGTGAGACCGATGACTTCCTCACCATGGGCGAAGCGATCGGCGAGGCGGTGAGCCGTCTCGATCGGAGGGTGGTGGTATTGGCCTCGGGAGGGATGAGCCACACCTTCTGGCCCCTCAAGCAGATCGCCAAGCACGAGGCCTCCGACCCGGTGCACATCATCACCCCCGAGGCCCGGGAGGCCGATGAGCTCAGGTTGGAGTGGATGAAGGCCGGCGACCATCGCCGCATCGTGGAGACCATGAACGAGTACTTCGAGCATGCCCCCGAAGGCAGCTTCGGCCACTATCTGATGATGCTTGGCTCGATCGGAGGGGCCGGGTGTGTCGCCCGTGGCGAGATGTACTCCGATTACGAGAACGCCACCGGCACCGGCCAGGTCCACGTCTGGTTCGAGCGGCCGCCGGGGGGCTGGACCGGGTAAACCCGGGAGTCGCCACCCTGCCGTGGCAGAATCGCGGGGTGGTCGCTGGCAGCAGATCCGGAGGGCTGACCGGGCGTCTCTCCCTGCTCGCCGAGGCATTGGAGGCGCTCGACCTGAGGGGGGCCCCGATGTTCGACGAGAGCCTCCCCGGAGATCGGGACCGCCTGGTGGGCACGATACGCCACTATCTGATCCCAAGCCTGGAGACCCCCGACAAACCGCTGCTGGTGGTGTTCGCCGGCCCCACCGGATCGGGCAAGTCGACGCTGATCAACTCTCTTGCGGGCAGGGACCTCTCCCCGGCAGGGTGGGTCCGTCCCACCACCTCGGTCCCCGTGGTCCTGGCCATCGACCACGAGGTGGCTGGAGCGGTTCGGGGCGTCGATGCCGAGGTCGTCATTGGAAGAGCCGCCATTCTCCGCCACATGACCCTGGTCGACACCCCCGACATCGACTCCACCGCCACCGGGCACCGGGCCATCGCCGAGCGGCTGGTCGACCAGGCGGACATCGTGGTCTTCGTCACCACGGCGTTGCGATACGCCGACCAGGTTCCCTGGGAGGTGTTGCGACGGGCTCAGTCGCGGGGGGCGACGGTGATCCCGGTGCTCAACCGTGTCGGCGTCGGGTCGGGAGCGGTGTTGCCTGACTTCCACCGTCGGCTCTCCTCCGGTGGAGTCACCGAGCACCCGCTCCGCATCCCCGAGCATCATCTCACCCCCCTGGCCCAGCAGGTCCCCTCCCTGGCGGTGAGGGATCTGCGCCGTCGCCTTTATCGGGTGGCCGCCGCCCGCCGTGAACACCGGGCCAAGGTGGTCAACCGGGTTTTCAACGCCATGTTCGACCAGGTGGCCTTGCTCTCAGACCGGGTTGCCCAGCTCGCCGGAGCCCTCGCCGTCGAAGCCGATCGGATGGAGACCGGCATGACCGCGGCCGGTCGGGTGGAGTTCCCCAGCATCGAGACACCGAACCTTCTACTCGCCTCGGTGCGTGCCGGGATAGGCCGGTGGAGGCGACGCAACCGGCCCCCAGTTGTGGAGGCGGAGTTGTGGCGGGAGACGACCACCACCACGCTCGTCGCCCACCTGGAGACCAGGTTGCGGCGGGCAGTCGCAGACCTGGGTGCCGCCCTCCTCGACCAGGGGATCACCCTCGCCGTCCTGACCGAGGATGCCGGGACGAGGCTCTCGGCCGAGGTCGGGGGGTGGCTCGACGAGGTCGAGGCGGAGACCGCCGGCGACCGCCATCCCCGGCTGGCCCAGGTCGTGCTGGCTGGCGCCGCTGTCACCCCGGTTGACGACAGCCTGTCGAGAGCGGCCTTGGGTGCCGAACACCAGGCGCGCACGGGCGCGGCGAGAGCCCAGCTGGTGGCCAGGATCGAAGGGGTCTTCGACTTCTATGGCGCCAGGATGGCCGAACGGTGGCGGAAGACCACCGGGGAGCCCGACGCGGAGGACCTGGGGCCGAGGCTGGCCGCGGTAGCGGCCGGCTACCAGTTCGCCGATGCATGAGGGGCTGACCGAGCTGCTGGAGAAGGCCGAGGTGGTGGTCGACGCCACCGGCCACCTACTCGGCGACGGTGCCGTGGAGGAGGTGGCCCGGTTGGTTTCCGGGGCGAGGGCCCGGCTCGACTACCCCGAGGACCTGCTGGTGGTGGCGCTGGCAGGTGGCACCGGCTCGGGCAAGTCCAGCCTGTTCAACGCGCTCTCCGGGTTCGACTCGGCGCCGGTAGGAGAGATGAGGCCCACGACCTCACGACCAATGGCGGCCCTGCCCGGACGGCATCCGGGAGCCATGGGCCGCTACCTCGACCACCTCGGGGTCGACCATCGCGTTCAGGGCACTGATCCGATCCTGTGCCTCATCGACCTGCCCGACACCGATTCGGTCGAGGTCTCCAATCGTCATCGCGCCGAGGCGATCCTCCCCGGGATCGACGTCCTGGTGTGGGTGGTGGACCCCGAGAAATACCGCGACGCCGCCCTCCACCACCGCTACCTCCGCCCACTTTCAGGGTACGCCTCCCAGTTCGTGTTCGTGCTCAACCAGGTCGACCGTCTCGGTCCCGCAGCGGTACAGGAAGTTGCCGCCGACTTGGTCCGAGCGTTGGAGGAGGACGGGATACCGGGGCCGACGGTGTTCACCACCTCGTTGGCCGCCGGTGCGCCGCCCCGGGGCGTTGACGAGCTGGGCAATCATCTCCGGGGCCTCGCTGGAGATCGGCATGGGCTCCCCGGGAAGCTGTTGGCCGACCTGGCCGAGTCGGCCGCCAGGGTCTCGGCGATGATCGGGCGTCCGGTGAGCTACGGCGACAGGGTGGGGAAGGTCCTCGAGTCCGTGGCCCTGGTCCCGGCGGACCGGAGCCGGTTGCTCTCGATGGTCACCGGCTTGGTCGAAGACCTGGCCGCCGAGACCGGCGGCCAGGTGGGGACCAGGCTGCGTCAGATCGCCATCGAGCTTCCCCGCCAGGTAGCGGGCATAGTTGAGGCCGGGTCGCCGGAGGTGTCCACGGGGAGCCGGTGGAGACGGCGGGGAAGGGCCTCGAACGCGTTGCCCGAGCGAGAGAGCGCGGTCGTTGTAGCTACCCGGATGCTGGAGCCGGTGGCCGAGATCATGGCGGAGCGAGCCAGGGCCCTGGCCGCGGTCGCCGATCTCTCCCTCGATGTCGACCGCTTGCGGCGGGTGACCCCGGGTTAATCTCGGGGGCGATGGACGAGTTCGCTTGGGCCGAGCCCCTGATCAAGACAGGTGTCGTCATCGGCTTGACACTCGGTCTCCTCTGGGTGTCGCAGCGGGGAGGCACCCGTTTCGTCCGCAGGATGGAGGCGCGCGACCTCTCGAGCGGATCCCGGGCGGTGACTCTATGGGCCCTCCTGCGCCGGCTCATCAATGTGGTCCTCTTCGTTACCGCGGCCCTGATGCTCTTCTCGGTCTGGGACCTGAGCCTGACACCCTTCCTGGCAGTGGGGACCGTCTTCGCCGCAGCCCTCGGCTTCGGTGCCCAGAACTTCGTCCGTGACGTGATCGCCGGCTTCATGATCCTCGCCGAGGACCAATACCACGTGGGCGACATCGTCACCATCGCCGCCACCAGCGGGAGGGTGGAGGACATCCAGCTGCGGGTGACCGTGTTGCGTGACGCCGAGGGCAACGTCCACTACGTCCCCAACGGCCAGATCACGGTCACCTCCAACCTGACCAGCCTCTACGCCCAACCGGTCATCGACATGTCGGTCTCCTACGACACCGACGTCGATCGTGCCATGACTGTCATGGCCGACGAGATCGAGAGCATGGCTGCCGACCCGGAGTGGTCGGACAAGTTCCGGGATGGCCCCGAAATGCTCGGGGTGCAGCGGCTCGACGACTCGGCGGTGATCCTGCGGATTCGGATGACCACGCCGGCCGCGGAGCGTTGGACGGTGAAGCGCGAGGCGATGCGTCGGCTCAAGAACCGCTTCGACGCCGAGGGGATCACCATCCCTTTCCCTCAGCTCACCGTGCACCAAGGGGACTGACCCGCAGGTCAGCCACCGATCAATCTCAGGGCTGCGGGCGCCCAGCGGACGTCGGCCGACTCCACCATGCCCAAAGGCTCGCCGTCAGCCTGGATAGCCATCGGGGGATCACCTTCGAGACGGAGGTGGTCGACACCTTCCCAAACCTGGATTCCTCTGATCCGGGTCAGGTCCCTCCCGGTGAGGGCGTTGAAGGCGATGGCCGGCACCCTCCACCGGCGGAGGCGGTCGATGCTGAGCACCGTCATCGGGTCCGGCGACGAGGGGGACAGTCGTATGGGCACCCTCCCGAAGTACGTATAAACCTCCCGGAACTGGATCAGGGCGGTCGAGACCGATTCGGTCCGCTCGCCTGCCCGCGCCACGACATGGGGTCGACGACCGGAGAATCTTCCCAGGGCGACTCCGACCGCGGTTCGTGCGTAGTGAACCGACCCGAAGCGGTATTTCCGGTAGGGGTCTTGGTCAGCTCGGACCACGACCTCGGCGTCCAGCCCCATGCCGCAGGCGAAGATGCCGTGGTGGAGGGTCTCCACCGAGCCCCGGTGCAGGGTCATCGAGGCCACGCCGATCGACCGGGGCACCGGCTGGCGGGCGATGAGGCGGGCCGCCCTGGTGTGTCGTCCGGGGACGTCGTGAAGCCGGGCGATGACGTTGGTGGTCCCTGCGGGGATGATTCCCAGGGAAGTGCCGGTGCCCACCAGTCCTTGGGCGACATGGTGAACCATCCCGTCGCCGCCCATTGCCACCACGATGTCGAACCCTTCCGAGGCGGCCGTTGCCGAGGCATGACCGGCATCGGTGGCGGTGGCTGGCCACATCGCCTCGACCTGGTGTGATCCTGAGAGGATGGACATCACGTCACGGTGGGAGCCTCCCGTGAACTGGGACGCCACCGGGTTGGCTATGACGGCGATGCGAACCACTGGAGGGTGAGAGTACAGCGGTACTCTGACCCTCCGTGGAGGACAACGCCCGGCCCGAAGAGCAGCAACCTGTCACCCGCCACCCCCAAGAGCCCCTGTTCAGCCTGGTGTCGGGAGAGGGGGACGGGTTCATGCTCGGCCTCGCCGCGGGGGACACCGCTGGCGGCGCCTGGGACATGGGTTACTCGGCGGTGACCGAGCAGGCGGTGGTCATTGCTTACGAGCTGATCGAGCAGCGACGCATCGACCCCGACCGGGTACGAGCCTCGATCGGCGAGCTCGACGGCTCCGACGACGAGGATCCGGTCTATCGGTCGGAGACCCCGGGATTCCGTGCATGGCTCGACCGCGCCGCAGGAGGTGATCCCGAACCGTCGACCACTCCCTCCCTCGACGGCGTCCCCCGGGCGGCGGTGGTTGGGGTGGCATTCCGACGGGAACCGGCGGCGCTGCTCCGCGAGACTATCGCCCTGAGCCGCATCTTCGACCGGGACCCGGCCAGCCTGGCTGCCTGCTTGATGGCGTCCGCCGCCACCGCTGCCTCCTGTTTCGGCCAAACGGGTCGGGATCTGATCGCCGGGGTCAGGGAGGCGGTGGTCCCGGTGCTCGATCAGCTCGGCGGGGACACCGCCGAGGCCGGGCGTCTCTCCAGGGTCGGGCCCGAACTCGAGGCGATGATCGACAGTGTCGGTGTGACCGACGGTGATCGGGCCCTGGCGGTGGTGGGGGGCGACATCAGCGACCCGATCGATGCAGTGCGTGCCGCGCTTCTGCTCGCCGCCCCTATGAGTGAGCGTTTCCACACCGCGGTCGAGCAGTCGGCCCGCATCGGGGGGAGCACCCTGGCCGCCTTCGCCGGTGCGCTGGTCGGGGCCCGCGTCGGTATAAGGGCATGGCCGTGGCCGTTCGCCAACGACACCTGGTTCGCCGAGATCGGACGGAGGCTGGTGAGGGGCCCCTACGACCTCGATGGGCTGCCCATTCCTTACGCGGTGGAGCAGCACCTCATGTTCGGGTCTCGCCCCGGCTTCCACTGATCGGGATCTGATCCTCAGGCCGCCACTTCCGGGGGGTATCGTCAACCTGACGCAGGATCCACCAGGAAACGGCGACGAACCCGGCGAGGGCGCCCATGGCGATGTTCCGGCCCCACCCCAAGAGATTGACGATGGTGGCCCACACCAGGGGGCCGAAGATGGTGGCGAACCTGCCCACGGTGGCGTACAACCCGTAGAACTCGCCGAGATGGCGCGGTGGTGATATCCGAGCCATGACCACCCGGTCCGCTGCCCAGGTCGCACCGAGGGCGAGGCCCCCCAGAGGCCCGATCAACCAGGCGAAGGCGAGGATCGAGGTGACGTTGGCCACGATCCCCATGGTTATGGCCACCACCCAGACAACCAGCACCATCCGGAGCATCCGTAAGGGACCTACCCGGTCGAGGATCTTGCCTGCCCCGAGCCCGCCGACCACGGCGAAGGCGATGGCGGTCCCCAGGAGTACCGTGAACAGCCCGCTCTCCAGACCCAGTTCGTCGATGACGAACAGGGCGAGAAAGCCGCCGAGCAGGGTGTTGATGGCATCGGTGTAGAAGAACCGCCCGATCAGGAAGCGGACCACGCCACGATGGTGTGAGGCCAATCGCCAGGCAGCTACCAACCTTCCCGCGACCTCGATTGGACCCGGCTTGGGCTCGGGGTGGGCCAGGGGTCGTTCCTCGATGAAGAAGAAGGCGGGCAGGGCGAACACCAGGAACCCGACCGCCAGCGTGCGGAACGTTCCGGCGTAACCCCATTCGAGCAGCTCGAAGCTGACCAGGCCGATGCCCAGGCCGATGAAGGAGCCGAAGTACCCGACGCCGACCCCGAGGCCGGAGACCCAGCCACGATTGGCCGCGGTCGACACGTTGACCAACAGGGCGTCGTAGACCACCGATCCGGTGTTCACCCCGACGATGGCCAGCCAGAGGAGGGCGAGGGTGAGCAGCTCCGGCCCACTGTCGAGGAAGAAGGTGGCAGCCACCGCGGCAATCGTGGTCACCACCAGTGTGGGTAGGCGGACACCGGTGGCGTCCGTTCTGGCGCCTGCCCATGGAGCGAGGAATATCACCACTACCGCGGCGGCGATCTGGACCAAGGCGAGGTGGCCGTCGGGGCGGCCCACACTGAGCAGCCAGTCGGGAAAGTACAGGCCCACCACACCCAGGGCGAATATGGTGTTGGCCAGGTCGTAGATCACCCAGGAGCGAACCGAACGGCGATTCATCCCGGTCCCGGGGACGGGAGTCGGTTTCACGCCGGTTCAGAAGGTGACTGCGACCGAGATCAGCTCGTCCCGACCGAGGAGCCCGGCAGCGGCCTGCAGTGCCCGGGACGCTTCGGAGAGGGGGAACTGATGGGAGACCAGGTCGTCGATCCGGGGGTCGGCCTCCAGCTGATTGGTGGCCCATTGGTACCCGATGCTGGAGGCACCCATGGCTCCCCTCATGGTGATCTGCTTGGCCACGATCACGTCGGAGAGGAAGTGGAAGGCCCTGTTCCCCTTGGTAGAGGCGAGGATCACCCGTCCTCCCGCCCTGACCAGGTCGAGGGCGGTGAACACCGCCTCGGGGTCGTCGGAGGTGACATCGACCACCACGTCGGGCCGGCGTCCCAGAGCGCCGGCGATCTCCCCGGCGACGTCGGTGTGCTCCACGTCTATGGCAAGGTCGGCGCCGAGTCGGCGGGCGAGCTCGAGACGGTCGCGGTCATGGGAGAGCCCGGTGATTCCCACCCATCCCGCCCCGGCCGCCTTGGCGGCGAGGAGGCATGCAAGCCCTCTTGGACCGGGGCCGAGGATGAGGACCCGCTCGCCCTGTTGCAGGGCGGGCAGCTCCACCGCCCAGGTGTGCCCCGATGCCAGTGGGTGGACGAAGGTGGCCACCTCGGCGGGAACGTCATCGGTCACCGGGTGCAGACGGGAGTTGGGATCGAGATAGAGCATCTCGGCCAAGCCCCCCCAGAGGCCGGGGGGCTCGATCGAAGGGATCATCCCGTAGGAGTTTGAGGGCCGCCGGCTGACGCAGGTAGCCAGGTTCTGGCGGCAGCGACTGCACACCCCGCAGCGGATTCGGGGCTCGACCACCACCCGGGTGCCAACCGGGTAGGGCACGTTTGGGCCTTGGACCGCCACCCGGCCCACGACCTCGTGACCAGGGACGAGGGGGTAGACCACGTCGCGAGCCTCACCCTTCCACACCTGGACGTCGTTGCCGGACACGCCGGTGGCCTCGACGGCGAGCCAGCCGCCGTTGTCGTCGCCGGCTGCCTCGACGATGGTGTCGGTGAAGTGACGGGGCTCGACCAACATCATCGCCCGTGCCCTGGTCCCTCTGTCCATCGACGGCGAGTGTAAACCCTGCCCCCAGGGCACCTGACACCGGACCGGTCAGAGGCTCGTCAGGAAGCCGGCGAACCGGCGGAGGCCCTCTTCGATCTGGTCCTCGCCGAGGGCGTAGGAGAGGCGGACGAACCCGGGTGCGCCGAATGCCTCACCGGCTACCACCGCCACACCGGCTTGCTCCAGGATGGCCGCGGCGAGCTCGGCCGACCCGGGATGGAGACCACCGAGCAGAGCACTGACGTCGGGGAACACATAGAAGGCGCCTTCCGGCTCGCTGCAGGTGATTCCTTCGATGGCGGAGACACCGGCAAACATCAGCTTCCTCCTCCGATCGAACGCCTCGCGCATCTCTTCGACTGCGTCCTGAGGGCCGGTCAGGGCAGCGAGGGCCGCCTGCTGTGAGACGTTGGCCACGTTGCCGGTGGCGTGGGAGTGAAAACGGGCGGCCGCCTCGACCACGTCGATCGGCCCGACCAGCCATCCAACACGCCATCCGGTCATGGCGTAGCTCTTGGCCACCCCGTTGACCAGCACGACCCGCTCGAGGTCGGGAGTCGCCGCCGCCACCGACGGAGCCACCTCCCGCCCGTAGGCGAGGCGCTGATAGATCTCGTCGGCGATGATCCACACCCCGGTGTCTGCCGCCCATCGGGCGATGGCCTCCATCTCCGGCTCGTCATACACCGAGCCACTGGGGTTGGAAGGAGACACCAGGATCAATGCCTTCGTCCGGGGTGTCCGCAGCTCCTCGAGCATCTCCACCGTCACCTTGAAGCCATTGCCCGGATCGGTGGCCACCGGTACGGTCTCGGCCCCGGCGAGCGTGATCGACGCCGGATAGGTCACCCAATAGGGCGCGGGGACCAGCACCTCGTCCCCGGGGTCGAGAAGAGCGGCGCAGCCGTCGAGGATGGCCTGCTTGGCGCCGTTGGTGACCAGGACCTGAGTGGGGTCGACCTCGATGCCCGAGTACCTCCTGGTGTTGTCGGCAATCGCCTCGCGCAACGGGAGAAGACCCTGATTGGCGGTGTAATGGTGGTTGGTCGGATCGTGGACCGCCCGGGTGGCCGCGGCCAGGATGTGCTCCGGCGTGGGGAAGTCGGGCTCGCCGGCGGCGAAGGAAATGATGTCCCTTCCCGCGGCGGACAGCTCACGGGCGCGGGCGCTGGTGGCAAGTGTCGCCGACCCGGGCAGGCGGCTCAAACGGTCGGAGATTCGAGCGGACACCGGCGGGTTCGATCAGAGGATCAGTCCCCTTCGATCTTCTCCTTCACGGTCTCCACCGCATCAGCGGCCTTGTCCACCACATCGCCGGCTGCATCCTGGGCCGAGTCCGCTGCCCCCGACACTTTTTCCTTGACCGTTTCGAAGGCCTCCGATGCTGCCTCTTTGGCCTTGTCTACGTAGGGTGCGGCTTTCTCGGCGGCCTCGCTGGCGGCCTCCTTGGCCTTTTCCACGTAGGGTGCGGCTTTCTCGGCGGCCTCGCTGGCGGCCTCCTTGGCCTTCTCTACGTAGGGTGCAGCCTTCTCAGCAGCCTCGGAGGCTCCCTCCTTGGCCGCGCCGAAGAGCCGCTTCAGAGTGTCCATCACTCCCATGGAACCGGTCCTTTCTGGTCGAGTCTCGAACCCTACTCCAAACCGACCCGGCCTCGGTAGCGGTGACGGGCGACTACCCGCCCGGAATCGTCGAGGAGGAGGATCAGGTCACCCTGGTTGTTCCACACCGGGCTTCCCCCAGGGGACCAGGCGGGATCGGCGCTGCTCACCAGCACAGTCTCCCCCGGGCTTATAGAGGTCCCGGCGGGGAACCGGAAGCGGTGTCGGGACGACTCGTCGCGCAGCGTCCAGCCTTCGAGGTCGACCCCTCGGTCCGACCGATTGACCAGGGCAACCGTCTCCAGATGAAGGATGTCTCCGTCGGGCCCAGGTGGGTCGATCACCGAGCGGTCGAAGTCGATTTCCACCGGGGGGAGGGGGCCTGTGCCGCAAGAGTGGGGGCTCCACAGACCGAGCCCCTCGTCGGCGACGCGCTCCTCGGCGGTGAGGAGCTCGGTGGGATCACCGGCGGGCGGCGTGGTGGCGATGGCCATCCCCCGGGCGACCATCTCCAGGTTGACATGCATTCCGTCGAGGTAGATGTGGGCCAGGGTCCGGCCGAACTGGTCGGTCCCGCTCACGGTGAGGTCGACGACTCGGCCACCCACCAGTGAGGTGAGGTGGTCCCGCGCTTCGGAGTGGAAGCACTCGTCAATCTCGGGGGCATTGATCCCGTCCAGCCTGACCTCGAGCTCCTGCCCGTCGGCCAAGACCGTCAGGCCGTCCCCGTCGAGCACAGAGACCACTGTGGCCGTGCCCGACCCGGGCAGGGCCGGGGCCGTCGGAGGGGGGGTGGAGCAGGATGAGAACATCGAGATGAGCAGTGCCCCCACCAGTGCCCGTGCCGGCTTCACGCTGCCCCAACCTAACCTGGCCCCATGAATCCTCGGCTCCTTGCTCTGGTCATTGTGGTCGTGGCGTGCACCCAGGGAGATGAGCCTCCGGTCACCACGGTGGCGCCCACGACCTCCCCGGTGGAGACCACCGTCCCCGAGGTGACCACCTCGATCGAGCCGGAGGTCACCACGACCACGCTGGCTCCCCTTGGCTCCGTCTCCTATCAGCTCGTCGCCGACATCAGCTTCCCCGTCCAGTTGACAGCCCGACCCGGGGACGAGGTTGCCTATCTGATCACCAAGGACGGGCGGATGTGGGCCCTTCAGGAGGGAGCGCTGCGGCCAGACCCGGTCCTCGACATCTCCTCACGGGTACAGGACAGCGGCGAACAGGGGTTGCTCTCGATTGCCCTCCATCCCGAGGACCCGGAACGTCTGTTCCTCCACTACTCGGCGGGCAACGGGGACACGGTGGTCGCCGAGTACCGCTTCGTCGACCCTTTCACCGTTGACCCGGAAAGTGAGCGTGTTCTCCTCCGGCTCTCCCAGCCGGCAGGCAACCACAACGGGGGCATGATCCAGTTCGGGCCGGAAGGATCGCTGTACCTCGGCCTGGGCGACGGGGGCGGTGCCAACGACCAGTTCGGCCACGGGCAAGACCGGGACACCCTGCTCGGGTCTCTGGTCACTCTCCGGGTGGACGGAGAGCCCCAGCCCGAGGTGTTCTCCTACGGGCTGCGAAACCCCTGGCGATTCTGGATCGAAGACGACCTGATCTACATCGCCGACGTCGGACAGAACCGCTTCGAGGAGGTTTCGGTGACCCCTCTCGAGCCGGGGCTGAACTACGGCTGGCCGGTGATGGAAGGTGACAGCTGCTTCCGGCCGGCGGAGGGGTGTGACAGCAGCGGGCTGGTGATCCCCCAGGTGAGCGTGGCCCACGGTGACCAAGGCACTTGCTCGATAACCGGGGGATTTGTCTACCGAGGTGAGCAGATCCCCGAGATCGCCGGTCACTACTTCTACTCGGACTACTGCGGCGGCTACCTGCGCAGCTTCCGGTTCGTCGACGGGGAGCTGGCCGACGAGACCCACTGGACCGACCAGGTGGGAGTTCCGGGGCGGGTAGTCGGGTTCGGCCTCGACGGTGCCGGGGAGATGTACGTCGCCACCACCGAGGCCCTGCTCAAGGTGGTGGCTGTCCGGGGCTGACCGACGGATAACCTGGCGGGCGATGCCCACCGTATTCACCAGGATCATCGAAGGGGATATCCCCGGCACATTCGTCTGGCGGGACGACCGCTGCGTCGCCTTCATGTCGATAAACCCGTTGCGTCCAGGTCATGTCCTGGTGGTGCCCCGAAAGGAGGTCGACCACTGGCTGGACTGTCCCCCCGACCTCGTTAATCACCTGATGGGGGTGTCCCGGGAGATCGGCGCGGCGATCCAGGAGGTGTACCGCCCCGCCAAGGTCGGTCTGATGATCGCCGGGTTGGAGGTGCCCCACCTCCACATCCACCTGGTTCCGATAGACACCGTCACCGACCTCGACTTCGCCCATGCCGCGGCCTCCGTGGAACGGGGCGAATTGGAGGCTGCCGCCGACTCGATCAGAGGGGAGCTGGTACGTAGGGGAGCCGACGGAGCATCCTCCTAGATGGGGGTGATGCTCGGGGGACTCAGCTCCCTTCTCTACGGGGTAGCCGACTTCATCGGTGGGGAGGCCTCGAGACGGTCCCCGGCGGCGGCCATCGTCCTTGCATCGGGGATGGTGGCCTTCCCTTTCATCACCGTCGCCGCCCTCGTCGTCGGTGGCGAGGCCGGTTGGGGAGACTGGGTGCTCGGGGCCCTGGCCGGGACCTGCGGCGCCCTTGGCCTGGTCACTCTGTTCGCCGGTCTCGCCCGCGGGATCGTGGCTGCGGTCGCTCCGGCTGCCGCCGCCTTCGGGGGAGTCATCCCGGTGATGGTGGCAGTGTTCCTCGGGGAGCGACCATCGGTGGTCGCCTGGGTCGGTGTCGCCCTGGCGGTCCCCTCCATCCTCCTCTGCTCCTGGGTGGCCGAACGCGGGGATGTCCCCATGGCCGGTCTGTGGTACGGGCTGGCCGCCGGGATCGGCTTCGGGGCCTACACCGTGCTGATCAGCCGCACCGCCGAGGCGTCGGGGCTGCTTCCCCTGGTCCCGGCTCGGGCGGCAACCATGGGGATGATGCTGGCGCTGGCGTTCGGTGGGGTCTGGGAGATGCGTCGCCTCGCCGGTGTGCCCACCACTTTGGTCGGGGTCAACGGGCTCTTCGACGTCGGGGGCAACGTTGCCCTGCTCCTCGGACTCCGCTCCGGCTCCCTGGCCCTGGTGTCGATCTCGGCGTCGCTGTACCCGGCGGTCACCGTTGCCATGGCCCGACTGGTGCGCAAGGAGCACCTGCGTTTCCGGCAGGTGGCCGGCCTGGTGCTCACCCTGGTCGCCCTGGCGCTGATCGCCCTCGGGTGAGGGCTAACTTCGGGACGACGCGATTGGCCGGATCAGTCGAAGGAGGCGAGGAGTCATGACGTCAGCGGTGATCAGCCAGAGAGTCTTCCGCCAGTCGAAGGTGATCTCGGTCCTCCTGGTGGTCGGTGCGGCCGCTCTCACCGCCCTCGCCGCCCAATGGAGGGTCATCCTCCCCTTCACCCCGGTCCCGATCACCGGGCAGACGTTTGCCGTCCTCCTCACCGCGGCTGCCTTGGGCTGGCGTCTCGGGGCCGCCGGACAGGCTCTCTACCTGGTGGTGGGCGCCCTGGGAGCACCGGTGTTCACTGAGTCCAGCGGCGGCTGGGAGGTGGTCACCGGGGCAACCGGGGGTTACCTGGTGGGCTTCGTCTTCGCCGCCGGCCTCGTGGGATGGATGGCCCAGGCCGGTCATGACCGCTCGTTCCCAACTACCTTCACCGCTTTCCTCGCCGGGTCGGCAGTCATCTACTCGTTCGGGGTGGCTGGTCTGATGGCGGCCACCGGCTGGCCCTTGGTCGAGGCCGTGGAGAAGGGGCTGGCACCCTTCCTCCTCGGCGACATCATCAAAGCCTCTGCCGCCGGGATCCTTCTCCCCGGGGCCTGGCGTCTTCTCGGCGAGCGCCGGTAACCCTGGTCAGGCCGTGGTGGAGGCGCCCCCCACCACCAGCCAGGTGCCGAAGATGACCATGGCCATGCCGGCGAGACGTCTGGCGTCGAGGGTGGTGGCCACGGAGAACCAGCCGAAGTGATCGATGACCGCTGCCAGGGTGAGGGTGGCTCCGGTGAACAGCGTCATCCCCGCCCCCAATCCCAGTCGGGCCACGGTGATCCCCAGGGTGGCCACGACCACCAGCCCCATGAGCCCAGCGGTGAAGGCCCACCAGGGGACATCACGCAGGGAAGACCAGCGACCGCCTCCGAGGGCGAGCATGAGCAGCCCGATGGCCAGCCCTCCGCCCCCGTAGGTGATGAAGGTGGTGGCCAGGGTCCCCACCCGGTTCTCCATGAAGCCGAGGAACTGGGACTGCAAGGCACCTGCCAGGCCACCGAGGATGCCAAAGAGGACCACCACGATCATGCTCATCCCGAGGATGGTGGTCGCGGGATGCCCGGTTGTCGAAGTGCTTGGTTCTCGTAGACGCCGATCATGTCCTCCAGGTAGGCCATCGCCACGTCGTAGCCGGCGGCCGCCGGGCCCGTTGTGTAGGCGAGCACCCTCATCACCCACAACCTGAAGGCCAGACTCTCCCAAGCCTGGTCTCCCAGCTCGAAGTCATCGAGGAGCCGGGCGAGGACGGCGCCCCAGAGCCCGGCGTCCATGAAGCGGTAGTTGGGTCGATCACGGTTGACCAGGATGTCGGCTGCTCCGGGCATCGACTGGGCCAGATCCGCCTCCCGGTCGGTCCAGCCCTCGGTCACCAGCCCTACCGTCCGGTCGAGGTCGTAGGCGACGGTCCGCTTCAGATCGTCGGGGACCGGAGCCGGAGGGTCGGCTTCGAACTCCTCGCCCGGCCCGGGGAGGCCGCGCAGGGAGCGCACCGCATCGAGGCATTCCACCAGCATGGTGCGGATCTCCTCGAGAGACCCGTAGAGGGCATGGCGTTTGCCCGAGGCCACGTTGTGCTCGTAGAAGGGCAGCCCCATGGTGGAGGTGGCGTAGGTGAGGACGGTGTCGATTCCCCAGTCTGACCGTTGTGATACCAGGTTGGTGCCGACCAGCCTGTCCACAACCGCGCGGGTCACCATCATCTCGCCGCCGAGGGGTTGACCGAGCCGGGGGAGGAGGGTTCCCGGGTAGAGCATGGCCAACGCCGGCCGGGTGACCATCCATGTGATCATGGCGTCGGTGGCCGCCCTGGGGAATCGGTGGCGGACGATGTGATAGCCGCGGTCGGCGATGGCCTCGGCGCCCCCGATCCACTCCTGGTCGAAGTTGGTGATGTCGGCGTCGTAGAAATGGACCCGCTCCGCCCCGGCCTCGGCGGCGCGTCTCAGGGCGGTGTTGAGCCCGTCTCCTTTGCCCGGTCGCAGGGCGCCGATCCGCTCCTGGGCGAACACCCGGATCGGGGTGCCTGTCGCCGACACGACCTCGTCGCCGAGGCCCGTCACCCGGTCCATGGTGTCTCCGGGTGCGGCCGAGACCGCCCACACCTCGTCGACCCGGGGATGTGCCGCCGCGGTGGCCAGGTTGGCGCCGACCACGGCGAGGTCCTCCTCCTTGAACGGGAAGACGACGAGGCTCATCGGGCCAAGGTACCGGTACCGGCGCGGGTCGGGCCGATCACGGACCGACCAGGTAGCGGAAACAGCTACCGGATCCTGTCACACCTGGGGTTTACTCTCGGCGGGGATGGGTGAGAGTCAGAGAATGGTGGGCAGGGTGCTCGGGACCCGAGACGCCACCCCCCTGGAGTTCTGGGTGGGTGTGGCCGATGGGGAGTACCTCCAGCTCGACGACGTGGTCTCCCTGGAGCGCCCCCTCCCCGACGGTGAGGTGGTCAGGATCTACGGCACGGTGAGCCAGGTGGTGGCCCGTCACGAGGGGGCTCGTTTCGACTCCGACGTCTTCCTCATCGAGGACGGGGTGCTCCCTGCCGAGGTCACCGAGGCGGCCCAGGTCTCGGCGACCAGGTTCGAGCCCGAGGTGTTCGTCCCGCCCCGGCCCGGGCAGATGGTGGCCATCGCCAGGGGTGAGCAGCGGGACCGTGCACTGTTCTTCGACCGCATGGATCGCAGGGTCCCGGTGGGGCTATCACGGAGCGGGGAGCCACTGTGGGTCAACCTCGAGTTCCTCAACGGTGAGCGGGGAGCCCACGTCAACATCTCCGGAATCTCCGGGGTCGCCACCAAGACCAGCTACGCCACGTTCCTTCTCCACTCACTGTTCACCTCAGGGGTCCTGGGCAAGGCGGCGATCAACACCAAGAGCCTCATCTTCAACGTCAAGGGGGAAGACCTGCTCCATCTCGACCGGGCCAACAACCGGCTCGGCGAAGAGGAGATGGGCCGCTACCGGGTGCTCGGGCTCCCAGCCACACCGTTCCAATCGGTGGCCAGCTATGCCCCACCCCGCCTCGGCGACCCCAAAGCCACCGCAGACGTGAACTCACGATCCGACGTCACATCGTTCTTCTGGACCCTGGAGCGGTTCTGCCACGACGACCTCCTTCCCTTCCTCTTCGCCGAGGCCGAGGACGATCGCGCCCAATACACCACGGTGGTCTACAACGTGATGAACAACCTGCGCAACGCTCGGGCCATCGAGACCGGTGCCGTGGTCATCGAGGGGGTGACGGTGACCAACTTCCGCGAGCTGGCCAACCTGGTCTCCGAACGGGTCCAGTCCGAGGACGACCGTTACAGGTGGGCCGGCCCGGCTATGGGGACCGGCACCATCAACGCCTTTGTGCGGAGGCTCCAGGGGTCGGTGCGTCACGTCGAGCGCCTCATCCGATCCGATGTCGAGGACCCGGAGCGGCACACCATCAAGCTGGAGTCGCAGGTGACCGTGGTCGACATCCACAACCTCAACGACCGGGCGAAGCGGTTCGTGGTGGGTGTCACCCTGAAGCGGGCCTTCGAGGACAAGGAGGCCGCCGGCCACCAAACCGCAGAAATGCTTTTGGTGGTCCTCGATGAGCTCAACAAGTACGCGCCTCGCGACGGGTACAGCCCGATAAAGGAGATCCTCCTCGACATCGCCGAGCGTGGCCGCTCCCTGGGAGTCATCCTGATCGGAGCCCAGCAGACTGCCTCAGAGGTGGAGCGGAGGGTCATCGCCAACTCTTCGGTGAGGGTGGTGGGCCGGCTCGACTCGGCCGAGGCATCGCGCGAGGAGTACGGGTTCCTCCCCGGGGCCCATAGGCAGCGGGCGACCATCCTCAAGCCAGGGACCATGCTGGTCAACCAACCCGAGATCCCGGTGCCTCTGGTGGTGGAGTTTCCCTTCCCGGCGTGGGCCACCCGCCCCACAGAGGCCATCCGGCCGACCGACTCCGACGGGCCCGAGGACCCCTTCGAGGACCTGTCATGAGGATCCTCCACACCTCCGATTGGCACGTGGGCCGGAGGATGCGCGGCCGTGACCGCTCAGAGGAGCATCGCCGGGTGCTCGCCGAGATCGTCGATGTGGCCGCCCGACATCGGGCCGAGATGACCGTGGTCTCGGGTGACCTGTTCGACAGCGGGTCGCCCACGCCGGTGGCCGAGGAGATCGTGTGGAAAGGCCTGCTCGATCTGGCCGAGTTGGGGCCGGTGGTGATCGTCGCCGGCAACCACGACAACCCCATCAGGGTCGACGCGCTGGCACCGATCCTGGAAAACAGCAGGGTGCACGCCTTGGGGGCCCCCCGGGCCCCCGATCGGGGGGGCAGCCTGCTCTTGGAGGGGCTGGGTGTGCGGGTCGCCCTGCTCCCATTCGTATCCCAGCGAGCAATAGTCCGCGCCGAGGACATCATGGGGTCGGACCCTGATCAGCACGCCGGGAAATACGAGGACCGGGTGCGTCGGGTGGTGGGGCGTCTCACCGATCACATGGAGGCCGACACCGTCAATATCCTCGCCGGCCACCTGACCGTGTACGGGGCCACGGCAGGTGGCGGAGAACGGGAGGCTCACATATTCGGGTACGCCGTTCCCGCCTCGGTATTCCCAGGGCACCTCTCCTACGTCGCCCTGGGTCATCTCCACCGCCAGCAGAGGGTGCCCCACCCAGGAGCAGTCTGGTACTCGGGTTCCCCGATGCAGCTCGACTTCGGTGAGGTGGACGACCGCAAGGGGGTCCTCTTGGTCGAGGCCGCCGCGGGTCAGCCCTCCCGGGTGACGGAGGTCCCCATCACCACGGGCCGCCGCCTGGCGTCGCTTCGGGGGACACTCGACGAGGTGTTGGCCCGAGCCGACGACGTCGGGGACGCCTATGTCAAGGTGGTGCTCACCGAGCCCGCCCGAGTCGGGCTGGCCGACGAGGTGCGGTCGGCGATACCGGACGCGGTCGAGGTGACCTTGGCACGGCCCGACCCCGGCGGTCCTCGGGTCCCATTCGCGCCACGTAAGAGCCTCGACCCAAAGGATGCCTTTGCTCGCTACCTGGACGACTGCGATGTCAACGATCCGGCGGTGAGGACCCTGTTCGCCGAGTTGCTCGGCGAGGTGGAGCCATGAGGCCGCTGGCCATCGAGCTCGAGGGATTCTCAACCTATCGCGCCAAGGAGCTGGTCGACTTCCGGCAGATCGCCCGGTCTGACATTGCCTTCTTCTCACTCACCGGGCCCACCGGGTCGGGGAAGTCGAGTCTGGTCGACGCGATGATCTTCGCCCTCTACGGCCGGATCCCCCGGCTCGGGGGACGGGCGGTGGCCCCGGTGATCTCCGCCGGGGCCGACAGGGCCAGGGTCCGCCTCGACTTCGAGGTGGACGGTGAGGAGTACACCGCGGTGCGTTATGCCCGTCGCACCTCTGGCGGTGGGGCCACGGTCAAGGAGGCCCGCCTCGAGCAGGCCGACCGGGTGCTCGCCGATGGGGCCGACAACGTCACCCGTGCCGTCGAGGAACTGCTCAAGCTCGGCTTCGACGACTTCACCCGGACCGTGGTCCTTCCCCAGGGAGAGTTCGCCCGGTTTCTCAATGCAACGCCGGTGGAGCGTCAGAACCTGCTTCGGGGCCTGCTCGGCCTCGATGTCTACGGGATGATCCGCCAACTGGCAACCAATCGTCACGCCGCCGCTTCCGCCAGGGGTGAGGCTGCCCGGCTCCGGCTGGAGTCCATTGACGCGCCCTCCGCAGAGGACCTCGCCGGAGTGAGGGCGAGGATCGCTCGCTTGGAGGACCTGGAGTCGGTAGTGGCCGTGGCGGAACGGGACCTGGACCGTCTGGAGGTGGAGCAATCTGACGCCGCCTCGATTGTCGAGCGACTGGAATCGGCCGTTGAGCGGCTGGGGAGATTGGAGGCCCCGCCGCGGGTGGAGGAGCAAGGTGTACTGGTGGCCGAAGCCCAGGCCGCGGTGGCTGAGGCCGAGGATGCCGAGAAGGTCGCCACCGCGGAGATGAGGGACGTGGAAGCCCAGCTGGCGATGATGCCCGATCCCGAGGCTCTGGCAGTGGCCGCTCGCAACCACCAGGCCCTCCAACAGAACGAGGCCCGTCTCGAAGGGATCGATCTCGACGTGACCCGGGCACGGCTCGACACTGCCCAGGCATCCCTCTCGATGGTCCGGGAGGAGGCGGCCAGGGCACGTGACCGGGTCGATGCACTTCGGGTTGCCCACTCGGCGCACGTGATTGCGGCCAGCTTGGAGGCCGGTGGAGTCTGCCCGGTCTGCCGCCAGACGGTGAGTTCTCTCCCCGAGGGGGAGGCGCCAGCCGAGGTCACCGACGCAGAGGCTCTGCTCGCCGAGGCTGTCGCCAAGCTCGAGGAGGCCGAGGCCGTGGTGGACGCGGCACGGACCGCGGTCACCGAGGCTGAGACCACACATGGTGAGCTGAGCGCCGCCCGGGATGAACTGTTGACGCTTCTCGCCGACGCCCCGCCCACCGATGAGTTGGCCCTCTTGGAGGCAGACATCATTCGGCTCAAGGAAAGGCTGGCGGCGGCCCGAGGGCAGCAGGAGTCGGCGGCCGGTGCCCTGGAAGAGGCCCGCCGCCGTCACGAAGAACTGATCGGTGAGCAGAGGCAGATGGGCAAGCTCCTCCGCGCTGCCCATCAGGCCGTGGCCGACCTGCAGCCCCCCATCTCGGAGAGCGACGACGTGGTGGTGGAGTGGAAGGAGTTGCTGGCCTGGCGGGACGAGATGGTGGCCCTCATCGGCGAGGAGCATGGGGAGGCCATGGCGAGGTGCACGGCGCTGGTGGGCTCGGTGCAGGCGGCCCGCCTGGCATTGGCCGAGAAGTTGGAGGAGGTGGGCATCACCGGGTCGGGTCCCTTCGCTGCCGCCCTGGCAGCCGAGACCGAGCGGGCGAGAAACACTCTGGTCCGGCAGGAGGAGACCCTTGCCGGAATTGAGGGTCTGAGGGTCGAGGCCGACGCCGCCGCTTCCGAGGCGGCAGTGGCTCGAGCCCTCGCCGACCACCTCCGCGCCTCCCGGTTCGAGCAGTGGATGATGGCCGGTGCGCTCGAGGCCCTGGTCGCCGGGGCAAACGGGCTCCTCGCCGAGCTTTCCGACGGTGGCTATTCGCTGCGTTCCGAGGAGGGGGGCTTCGCCGTGATCGACCATCGCAATGCGGACGAGATCCGGCCGGTATCGACCCTGTCGGGTGGCGAGACCTTCCTGGTGTCACTGGCCCTGGCGCTGTCCCTCTCCGAGACCCATGCCGCCGAAGGGGATGCCCGGCTCGACGCGGTGATCCTCGATGAGGGGTTCGGATCGTTGGATGACGACACCCTGGACACGGTGGCTTCGGTGCTGGAGGAGCTCGCCGGCAGTCGAGGGCTCATGGTGGGGGTGATCACCCATGTCAAGGAGCTGGCCGAGCGTGCGATGACCAGGTTCGAGGTGGTGAGGGCGGCTTCCGGGTCGACGGTGAAGGAGCACCGTTGAGATACACCGTCGAGGCTTGGGACTCCGATTACGGGGCCCCCACCGATCCGGAGCAGATCGATGCCAGCGACCATGTCGACGTTTCGGTCGAGGTCGCGGTGGATGACTGGCGCCCCCTGACGCCCGAGGTCGACGGGGCCGGGGACGTCCTGTTTGTCGACGGGGTTCGCCGGATCGACGCCACCTTGTGGATCGATCGCCCCGGCGACTTCCCCGCCTTCTCCCTGGCTGCCACCTACGCAGCCGGCTCGGTGAGATGCCGCGAGAGAGCCACTCTGGAGAGCGCCTCGGTGGGGCGGGGGCTGTTCACCTCGACCGATGCCGAAGACGTGGTGACCTCGGTCGGCACCTACCCGGTTCGCGCCACCAAAGGCTCGACGTCCGAGGAGCTCTGGCTGGGGATCCAGCATCGGCTGGGCGACCTCGAGGCAGCAGTCGCCCGGGCCGCGGGAGGTGCCGAGATGGTGGTCGTCGACGGGCCGCTCTCACACGTGAGGGAGATCCCCGGGGCGGTGGGATACGTCAAGACCCACAAGGTGCAGTACCTGCCCCTTGGCCTACGGCAGGTTCTCACCTCCCTTTCGGTGGGCCAGCGGACGCCCCTCTTCATCACCACCACCCACTGGAGCCGCTTTTCCTGGTACCTGCGGCTTGCCAGGGCGCCGGGACCGGCAGGAGGGCTGGTCAGGTGCGAGGTCTCCGCAGACCAGCCCGTGGCCGACGCGGTCAGGGCGGCGGCCAAGGCGAGTGCCACCCTTCCCAGGTTCGCCTCCTCCCTCCATAAGGACCCTCGGGCACCCCAGAATCTCTACCCGATCGGAGGACTGGAGCGGGAGTTGCGGCACCGGCTCGGTGACCGCGAGATGGCGGTGAGGGCGTTGCGCGCCTCCAGCGTCACCGCTCCGGCGGGGTGATCCCTGTGGCCAACTCCCGACGGGAGGCGAGGATCGCCCCCGAGATCACCAGGGCGACGCCGATCACCGAGATCACACTGATCCGCTCGCTCCGGAAGACGATGCCGAGGACCAGGGCTACCACCGGGATCACATAGGCAACGAAAGCCGAACGGGTGGCGCCGACCCGGCCGGCGAGCCGCCCGGCGAGGAGGAAGGCGAGGCCGGTGCCGAGGACCCCCACTGCCACGGTTGCCAGCAGAGACGGCACCGAAAAGGACGACCGGGGCAAGGCGTACAGCCCGAAGGGAATCACCATGGGGATCGCCACCCATACAACCCGGCTCATCACGGGGAGTGATCCGTACTTCTGGACCAGGGGAACGGCGAGGGTGATGGACACCGCGTAGCAAAACGCGGCAGTGAGGGCGAGGACCACGCCCACTGCCTGGGTGGAGCCGGCCTGAGCGGAGGGGAGGGTGATCAGGACCACGCCCGCCAGCCCGATGATCAGGCCGACGCGCTGCACCCGCGAGGGGAGGGTGCGCAACAGGATGGTTGCAAGGATGGCGGTGAATATCGGTGTGGTTCCGTTGATCATCCCGGCTATACCGGAGGCGATCCACTGTTGGGCTATGGGAAACAGTGTGAAGGGAACGGCCACCCAGGTGAAGCCGATCAGGCCGATCCGTGGCCAGTCCGCTCGCTCTACCCGACTGGCGCGTACCCGGGGAATGGTGACCAGGAACACCGAGGCGGCCAGGACCCGAAGCATGCTGATCATGCCCGGATGGAACGAGTCGAGGCCGATTGCCATGAGCAGGAACGAGGAGCCCCAGATCAGCCCGAGAGACACAAACAGCGCCCAGTCTCCAGCGGCGAAGGCGTCGCGATTGGTCCCGTGGGCGGTCGAAGGGAGACGTATCGTCGCCATAGGAAGTTCGCAACCCCTGACCGGCCCGCTTTAGTCCCGTTCAGACCTCGGGCCTGGCTTGACGAGTCATCAGGCTGAGCACGGCGTCCCTGGGATGGACACCCTGGTGGAGGACCATGGCCACGTGCTCGGCTATGGGCATCTCCACACCGGCCCTCTCGGCCAGCCCGAGGACACTGGTGGTGGTCTTGACCCCCTCGGCGACCATCTGCATCTCGGCGACGATCTCGTCGAGCACCCTTCCCTTGGCCAGGGCAAAGCCCACCTGGTGATTGCGGCTCCTCGCCGAGTTGCAGGTGGCGATGAGGTCACCCATGCCGGCCAACCCGGCGAAGGTCGAAGGCCGGCCTCCCAGGCTCACTCCGAGGCGGGTGATCTCGGCCAGCGCCCTGGTGATCAGGGTCGCCTTGGTGTTGTCGCCGAAACCGAGCCCGTCGGACATACCGGCGGCGATCGCCATCACGTTCTTGATGGCCCCACCCAGCTCGCAACCCACTACATCGTCGTTGGTATAGACCCGAAACGTAGGGCCCATGAACACCGACTGGACCTGGCGAGCCGCCTGGTCGCTGCCCACCGCCACCACCGCGGCCGCCGGCTGGCCGGCAGCGATCTCGGAGGCCAGGTTGGGGCCGGTGAGGACCCCGATTAGGGAAGGGTCGTGTGCCGGCGACTCCTCACCGATCACCCTCGTCATGGTGGCCAGGCTCCCCTGCTCGATACCCTTGGTCAGCGAGATCACAGGGATCTCGGGGGTGATCATCGGTACCAGCCGGCGAAACACTTCGCGGAACCCGTGAGAGGGCACCGCGACCACCACAACCCCGGCGCGGTCCAGCGCATGCTCAGCCGAAGCGGTCGGGGTCACCGCCTCGGGAAGGGGCAGACCGGTGAGATACTGAGCATTGACCCTGGTCCGTGCCATGGCGTCGGCGAGCTCGGAGCGCCGGGCGTAGAGGTGGGTGGGTGTGGTAGCCGAGGCGAGCACCGCCATCGTGGTCCCCCAGGACCCGGCGCCGATCACCGCCACTTTCTCCATCTCGGGGGGACGCTAGCCCGGGGCGGTTCGCCGCCGTTCCTAATCTCGGCGTCCGGATGAGTCTCTCCGTCGGCATCGTGGGGCTTCCCAACGTTGGCAAGTCCACCCTGTTCAACGCCCTCACCAGTGCAGGGGCCCTGGCCGCCAACTATCCCTTCGCCACCGTCGAGCCGAACGTGGGTGTGGTCCCGATGCCGGATCGGCGCCTCGATGTGCTCGCTGAGATGTTCTCCTCGGTGAAGAAGACCCCGGCAACGGTGCGCTTCGTCGATATCGCCGGGCTGGTGCGAGGTGCCAGCAGGGGTGAGGGCCTGGGAAACCGGTTCCTGGGGAACATCCGCGACGTCAGCGCAATCTGCCACGTGGTCCGGGCGTTCGATTCGGCGACCATCGCCCGGGTCGCCGGTCACAGCGACCCGGGAGGGGACATCGAGACAGTGGAGACCGAGCTCGCCCTCGCCGATCTGGAGAGCCTGGAGAGACGCCTCGCCGGGCTGGAGAAGGAGGCCACCGTCGACCGGCGTCTCCAGCCCATGGCAGAGCTGGTGCGATCACTCCATGCTGTTGTCGCCGAGGGGCGCATGATCAGCTCCGAGCCAGGCCTGATGGGCCGATCCTCGGACTTTGCCGAACTCAACCTTCTCACCGCCAAGCCGATCATCTACCTGTTCAACTCTGACCAGAAGCTCCTCGACGACGTGGAACGCCGGAACGAATTGACCTCGATGGTGGCTCCATCCGAGGCAATCTTCCTCGATGCCGAGTTCGAGGCACAGCTGGCCACCCTGGATCCGGCCGAGCGGGAGGAGATGCTCGAGGCCGCCGGCCTCGACATCTCGGGCCTCGACCGTATGGTCCGCGTAGCCTTCCGGGTGCTGGGCCTGCAGACCTTCCTCACCGCAGGGCCCAAGGAGGCGCGAGCATGGACCATCCGTGCCGGGGCCACCGCCCCCGAGGCGGCCGGGGAGATCCACTCCGACTTCCAAAGGGGATTCATCGCTGCCGAGGTCGTCGACTACACCCGTCTGGTCGAGGCCGGTTCGTGGCAGGCTGCCCGGGCGCAGGGCCTGGTCCGCTCGGAGGGCAAGGGATATGTGATGCGGCCCGATGATGTTGTCGACTTCAGGTTCAGCGTCTAGCTCGATTGGGTACGAGGTACAATGTCCCGGCCACAGATGCCGGACGGGAGAGCCTCGCACGAGGCGCCGAAGGGGCAACACCTTCCCGGAAACTCTCAGGCGACTGGACCGACTGGCTGAGGCATCGCTGGAGGAGACGACAGCGGGGAAGGGTCGACAAACGACTCATGGAGACCCCTATGCCCCACCACCAGCACGACCGCTTCTCAGACCGCCACATAGGGCCTCGCCCCGCCGACATCGAGAAGATGCTCGCCGTGGTGGGGGCGTCGACGCTGGAAGACCTGGTGACCTCCACCATCCCTGAGTCGATCTATGACCCGCGGCTCGACCTCCCCCCGGCGATGAGTGAGGCCGCCATCATCGACCACCTCGGCGAGATCGCCGGGAAGAACCGGGTTCTCCGGTCGCTCATCGGTTTGGGTTACCACGACACCCGCACCCCGCCGGTGATCCAGCGCAACGTGCTCGAGGACCCCGCCTGGTACACCGCCTACACCCCCTACCAGCCCGAGATCTCCCAGGGACGGCTGGAGGCACTGCTCAACTTCCAGACCATGGTCGCCGATCTCACCGGACTCGACTTGGCCAACTCGTCGCTTCTCGACGAGCCCACGGCGGCCGCCGAGGCCATGGCCATGGCGCGACGGCTTCACCGCGGCGACCGCACGGTCTTCGTCGTCGATCCCGACTGCCATTTGCCCACGAGAGAGGTGATCCGGACCCGCGCCGCTGCGGTCGGGATCGAGCTGGTCGACCTCGGCGACCACATCGACCCCGAATCTGCCTTCGGCGTACTCCTCGCCTATCCGGGCTCCTCTGGAGCTGTGGTCGACCACCGTGATACCGCCGAGCGGTTCCGGGAGGCCGGGGCGATGGTGATCGCCACCACCGATCTCCTCGCTCTCACCCTGCTCGTCCCACCAGGGGAGTGGGGCGCCGATATCGCTGTGGGATCGGCCCAGCGTTTCGGGGTCCCCATGGGCTTCGGGGGCCCCCACGCCGGGTTCATCTCCTGTCGCCAGGAGTCTGTCAGAGCGCTCCCCGGGCGACTGGTGGGGGTCTCTCGCGACCGTTCCGGCCTGACCGCCTACCGGCTCGCCTTGCAGACCCGTGAGCAGCACATCCGTCGGGAGAAGGCCACCTCCAACGTGTGCACTGCCCAGGTCCTTCTCGCCGTGGTCGCCGGGCTCTACGCATGCTGGCACGGTCCGGATGGGCTTCGGTCGATCGCGGCTTCGCTGCACCAGATGACCTCCGACCTGGTCGCCGGCCTGGTGGCTTCCGGATTCGAGGTGGTCAACGACACCTGGTTCGACACCGTGACGGTACGAGTCCCCGGGGGGGCGAGCCCGGTACTGGAACGGGCGAGGGAGGCGGGGATCAACCTGGGGTCACCCGACGAGGAACACGTCCGCGTCGCCCTTGACGAGACCTGCGACGCCGAGGTGGTGGAGGCATTGCTTGGGGTCTTCGGCGCCCCATCCTCCGACAGGGTCGCCACCGGCATACCGGTGTGGGCAAACCGGGAGAGCGCCTATCTCACCCACCAGGTCTTCAGCCGGTACCAGTCCGAGCACGAGATGCTCCGCTACCTGCGTCGCCTCGCCGACCGTGACCTGGCCCTCGATCGCACCATGATCCCCTTGGGGTCGTGCACCATGAAGCTCAACGCCACCACCGAGATGGTCCCGATGACCTGGCGGGAATTCTCCGGGATGCACCCATACGCCCCGATCGACCAGGCCGCGGGGTACCTGGAGTTGATCACCGGGCTGGAGCGCCATCTCGCCGAGATCACCGGCTATGACAAGGTGTCCTTGCAGCCCAACGCCGGGTCGCAGGGTGAGCTTGCGGGCCTCCTCGCCATCGCAGCCTTTCACCGGTCCCGGGGCGAAGATCAGCGCGAGGTGTGCCTCATCCCCGCCTCAGCGCACGGCACCAACGCCGCATCGGCGGTCATGGCCGGGATGAGGGTGGTCGTGGTGGCCACAGATCGGAGGGGCAACGTCGACCTCGACGACCTCGAGGCCAGGGCTGCGGAGCATTCCGAGAGGCTGGCGGCGGCCATGGTCACCTACCCCTCGACTCACGGCGTGTTCGAGCCCGGCATCCGCCGTCTCGCCGAGATCGTCCACTCCCATGGGGGCCAGGTCTACGTAGATGGCGCCAATCTCAATGCCCTTGTCGGTCTGGCCAGACCGGGCGACTTCGGTGCCGACATCGGGCATCTCAACCTGCACAAGACCTTCACCATCCCCCACGGTGGAGGGGGCCCGGGTGTAGGGCCGGTGGGGGCCAAGGCCCACCTCGCCCCGTTCCTACCCAACCATCCATTGGTGACCGAGTCGGGGCCGGCCACCGGCATCGGCCCGATCTCGGGCGCTCCCTTCGGCTCGGCGGGAATTCTCCCCATTCCCTACGCATACATCCGTCTGATGGGGGCCGACGGGCTCAGGCTGGCCAGCAAAGTGGCCATCCTCTCCGCCAACTACGTGGCGCGCCGTCTCGATCCCCACTTCCCGGTGCTGTACACCGATCCCGGGGGCCGGGTGGCGCACGAGTGCATCCTCGACCTCAGGCCCCTGACCCGGGAGGCAGGGATCGATGCCGAGGACGTCGCCAAGAGGCTCGCCGACTACGGATTTCATGCTCCCACCCTTTCATTCCCGGTGGCGGGGACTCTGATGATCGAGCCCACCGAGTCGGAGTCGCTGGAGGAGTTGGACAGGTTCTGCGAGGCGATGATCGCCATCAAGGCCGAGGCCGACCGTGTCGCTTCCGGCGAGTGGCCCACCGACGACAATCCTCTGGTGCTCGCTCCCCACCCGGCGGCCGACGTCGCGGCCACGGAGTGGAACCGGTCATACCCTCGTGAGGTTGCCGCATTTCCCGTTCCCCGCCTGCTCGGGAACAAGTACTGGCCCCCGGTGTCGAGGATCGACGGTCCCGCCGGTGATCGCAACCTGATGTGCTCCTGCCCGCCGCTGGAGGCCTATGGCTGAATCCAGCTTGACATTCCTTCCTGCAATGGGATCGTTAGCGGCCACAAACCAGGATTCGGGGGCTCGAACCAGGATGACGCCGTGAAATTCACCGGCGAGATACGTATTCCCGAGGTCGACCATCCGGGGATCCCGGCGACCATCCTCGTCGAAGACAAGCAGATAGAGGTGGTGCTCGACGGGGAGTCCCTGGGGAGATGGTCGCTGGTCGATGTGCGCGCCCGCCGACTCATCTCGTCGGCGTTCCAGCTCGAACTCGACGGTGAAGAGCTCACCTTCATCGCCGACGAGCCCATGGACTTCGCCTACCGCGGGGTCGAGGAGATGGGCGAGGTCTGGGCGCGGATCAACTCGCTGGGACCCCTGAAGCGGAGCTTTGCCGTCCGTAGCTCACGATCGGGCGTCAAACCGTCTCGGGTGGCCGAGCTGAGGGCGGCGATGGAGGCCAACCTCAAGGTGGAGCGGCGCAGCTTCATGGGCCGGGCGGAGTCCGCTCCGAGCGCACCGTCCGGGGCTCGGGCGATGACGTCGTCGCCCGAGCCGATCGTCACCGAGTCGGACCAGTCGATCTCAGACGTCGGGGAGACCGGCGGTGATGTCATGTCGCCCATGGCCGTCGACAAGGCCGAGGCTGATCGGACTACGGCGCACCGGGCCGAGGAGGGCCGGCTCGCCGAGGAGCGGGCCAAGCTCGCAGAGGAGAGGGCCCAGCTCGAGGGTGAGCGTCACAGACTGGAGGAGTTGCGGCGCGAGGCCGAGGAGAGGGACGCCCAGCGTATCGAGGCGTTCCGCCTGGAGATGGCTCGCTTAGAGGAGGAGCGGGCGGAGCACCTCAGAATCGAGGCTGAGCGAGCCGCCACCTTCAAGGCGGAGATGGTGAAGCTCCAGAAGGAGCGGGAACGTCTCGAGAAGATGGAGATCGATCGGAGTGCCCGCGCCGGCGAGGACGAGGCACGCGCCCTGGCCCTCAAGGAGGAGATGGCCCGTGTCGAGAACGCCCGCCGGGAGATGGAGCGCGCCGAGGCAGAGCGGGTCGCTGCCGCCCAGGCCGAGATGGAGGCGGTCGACGCCAGGAGACTCGAGTTGGAGCAGCTGGAGGCCGAACGGGTCGAAAAGGAGCGACTCGAGACCGAGCGAAGCGTCCCGGGGGAGGCCGACGGCATCGAGGCCGGAGGGCCGGTCGAGGCAGCCGACGACGGGGAGGCTGAGCCGGGGATGGCGGAGGAGGTCCTGGGGACCTCGGGTCCATCGGACGGTCAGGCCGACGAGGCGGAGGACGACGGGGCGAGGGAACTGGTGGTGGATCTCGGGTCATACGAGGGGGAGTCTTCCCAGCCTGCGCCTGAACCGGCGTTGGCCGGGGCCACTCGGGAGAAGGCGGGCTTCATGGGTGCGGTCAAGTCGGCGTTCACCCGTGGCGGGCGGATACACGAGCACGAGTTCGTCGAGGCCCCGGGTGGACTTGGCATCGCCCGGTCGATTTGCCGCGAGTGCGGTTACGTCTCCATCTCGACGACCGACTAGCGGCCGGTCACCCTGGCTCTCCGCGGACTGCCGGATCCTCTCTCCCTGGGGTCCCAACGGAACGTCCTCGACGCGATCAGGAAGGCGCCAACGCCCCAGGCCATCATGACCAGGAGGCTGAGCCAGGGGATCTCCGTCGGTGAGCCGACTGCCAGAGGCTCGCGGAAGGCGACGGCGAAATGCTTGAGGGGAAAGACGTCACCAACGATCTCCATCCACCTTGGGGGGTTGCTCATCGGGATGAAGATGTCGGAAACGAAGGCCAGGGGGAGCAACGTGGCGTTGGTGATCGCCGGTGTCGAGTCGCCGCTCGGCGCCAGAGAGGCCACCATGAGGCCCAGGGCGGAGAAGCAGAACACCCCGGCGAGGAAGGCCAGGAGCGCCGCGGGGATTCCGGCGACGTCCAGGCGGATCCCATAGACCGCGACGCCGAGCCCCAGCATCATCCCCACCGCCAGCACCGCGATGTAGGCTGCCGACCCGATCCTGCCCGCGATGTAGACCCACGCAGGCAGCGGGGTCCCTCGCACCCGCTTGAGGATCCCCCTGTCCCGGGCGATGGCAGTGCCGATCCCCAGATTGGTGAAGGTCGCCGACACCGCGGCGAACACCGCCAGGTTGGGGGCGAAGTACTGGACGACGGCGGTGGAGTCGGTGTCGGGCTGGTTGCCGAACAAGGCACCGAAAAGCACGAGGAGCAGTACCGGGAAGGCCAGGGTGAAGAATGCGGCGATCGGGGTTCGCCAGAATATCCTGTTCTGGTATCGGATCTGATCCCGAATCAGGGCGCTGGTGGGTCGCTGCCTGCTCAATTCTCCTCCCGGGTGAGCTCGAGATAGACGTCTTCGAGAGAGGAGCGGTGCACGGTCAGGCCCTCCAACTCGACGAAGCGGCCCCCGGCCCATGCGGTGAGGGTGCGGAGCAGGGCGGTCGGGGTGTCGGTGTGGTATTCGACCTCCCCGTCTGAGGTCACGTCGGGTGGTGTCGGCAGGTCGCCGGGGGCGACCCCTTCTGGGAGTGCGAAACGGATCACCGACCGTCCCCGGTACCGGCTGACCAGCGACCGCGGAGTGCCCTCGGCGACGATCCGGCCGGCGTCGATGATGGCGATCCGGTCGGCGAGACGTTGGGCCTCCTCCATGTAGTGGGTGGTGAGGAGGATGGTCTTCCCCAGAGCCGCCAGGCTCTCGATCGTTTCCCAGGCCTGCCTCCTCGCCGATGGATCGAACCCGGTGGTGGGCTCGTCGAGAAAGACGAGCTCGGGGTCACCCACCAGCCCCAGGGCCAGCTCGAGACGCCGTTGCTGGCCCCCGGATAAGGTCTTGACCCTGGCGCGTGCCTTGCCTTCCAGGCCAACCAGCTCGATGAGCCCGGCGGTGGGCCTTCTCCTCGAGTACATCCCCCCATAGAGGTCGAGGGCTTCGGTCACGGTGAGCTCGGGCTCGATGGCGGTGGCCTGGAGGACGATGCCGATCCGGTCACGGTAACGCCCACCACCCTCACGTGGGTCCATGCCGAGCACGGCGACCGAGCCGGAGCTGGCGGTGCGATGGCCTTCGAGGATCTCGACGATTGTTGTCTTGCCGGCGCCGTTGGGACCGAGGATGGCGAATACCTCGCCCTCGTCGACGGTGAGGTCGACCCCGGCGACGGCCAGGTTATCCCCATAGGCCTTGACCAGCCCTTCGACCAGGATCGCTTGTGCCATCCCGGGCGACGGTACCCTCCGAGCGGTGTCAATTCGACCGGTGATCCTCTCCGGTGGCTCGGGGACCCGCTTGTGGCCCCTTTCCACCCGTGAGGTGCCCAAGCAGTTCGTCGACCTGGTCCCGGAAGGGGGCACCCTGTTCGCCGCGACCTTGGAGAGGCTCGACGGTCTTGCGGGTCGTGTCGGTCCGATCGTCGTGTCCGGAGCGGAGCACCTCGCCCTGGTGGAGTCGGAGCTGGCGAGGATGGGGATCGATGATGCGGTGGTAGTGGTTGAGCCCAGGGGAAGGAACACCGCACCGGCGGTGGCCGCGGCCGCACTGGTCGCCGATGGGAGCGACATCATCGTCATCCTCCCCTCTGACCACCTCATCTCAGAGCCCGACCGTTTCAGAGAGCATGTTGCCGTGGCGACCGACCTCGCCACTTCCGCCGCCATCATTGCCTTTGGTGTCGAACCGAGCAGACCTGACACCGGCTACGGGTACATCGAGATCGGCGACCCCATTGGGGACGCCTTCCAGGTGTCCCGTTTCAAGGAGAAGCCCGGGCTCGAGGAGGCCGAGCGCTTGGCCACCGACGGGAGGCACCTGTGGAACTCGGGGATGTTCGTCGCCCGGGCCGGAGCCATTGTCGATGCCATGAGCCAGACCTGTCCCCGGGTGTTGGAGGGGGTCAGATCCTCACTCCCCGAGACACGGGGTGGAGTGGTTCACCTAGATCCCGGCTTCACCCTGGTGGAGTCGATCTCATTCGACCATGCGGTGATGGAGAGAATCGACTCGGCGCTGGTAGTTCCCATCGACGTCGGTTGGGACGATATCGGTGCCTACCGCTCGCTCCACCAGCGCCTCCCTCGCGATGAGCGGGGCAACGTGACCAGAGGACGAGTGATCCTCGATGACGTTGACGGCTCCCTCGTGGTGGCCACATCCCGAGTGGTCGCCGTCTCAGGCATGTCGGAAGTGGTCGTCGTGGAGACTCCCGATGCGGTTCTGGTGGTTCCGCTCGACCGGGCCCAGGAGGTTAGAGGCCTCGCCGAGCGGGCCGCCGGGGGGTGACGTCGACTGTGACCTGGCGTCTCTTCGCCATCATGGCCGTATCGGCGACCCTCGCTGCCTGTGGGGTGAGTCGTCCTCCGGCCGACGCCGACGGAGCGGAGATCTACACCCTCCTCTGCGCCAACTGTCACGGTGCCGACCTCTCCGGAGGCATCGGGCCGCCCCTGGGGCCAGGCTCGCCTTCGGCAGACCATCCCGACACCTTCCTCGAGGTGGCGATAATGCGAGGCCGGGGGAGGATGCCCTCGTTCTCATCCAGTCTCGACCAGGACCAACTCACCCGTCTGGTCGTCTACATCCGGGAGGTACAGGAAGCGTGAAGGGCGCCCTGGAGGCCCTCGATCTCTACCCGGTGCGGATTCCGATGCTGCACCGCTTCCGCAGGGTTGACCATCGGGAGGCTGTGCTGATCAGGGGGCCGTCGGGATGGGGCGAGTTCTCGCCGTTCCCCGACTACCCGCCCCGGGTGACCACGAAGTGGCTGGCGGCTGCGCTGGAACTGGCCTGCGGTGAACTCCCCGATCCCGGGCGGGAAGTTGTGTCTGTCAACGTGACGGTTCCCGCCGTAGACCCGGGCACGGCCGCCCGCCTGGTCGAGGCTTCGGGTGCGACCACCGCCAAGGTCAAGATCGCCGATCCGGGAGATGACGAGATCAGCGATCTGGCACGGATCGAAGCGGTGAGGGAAGTCCTCGGCGAGGAGGGCCGGATCAGGGTGGACGTCAACGCCTCCTGGGACTTGGAGACGGCCACCAACCGGCTCAGGGCCCTCGAGGGCCACCGCCTCGAGTACGTCGAACAGCCGGTGGCCACCTTCGAGGACATGCGGGAGCTGCGTCGCCGGATTGACATCCCCCTCGCCGCCGATGAGCTGGTGCGTCAGAGCCCGCACCCGCTCCGGGTGATCGAAGAGGGAGGGGCCGACATCGTGGTGCTCAAGGTCCAGCCGATGGGTGGGGTCTCGCGGGTGGTCGACCTGGCGGGGAGGGCCGGGGTCCCGGTAGTGGTCTCTTCGGCTCTGGAGACCTCGGTGGGGATGTACGGTGGGCTTCTCGCCGCCTCGCTGATCGAGTCCCCTTATGCCTTCGGCCTGGGGACGGTATCCCTGCTCGGGGGAGACCCCACTGCCGACCCGCTGCTCCCCAATCATGGCCTGCTCGAGGTGAGGAGACCCGAGCCGGAACCGGAGCTACTGGAGCGCTGGCGTCCGCCCAGGGACGTGGCCGCCCTCCTGCTCCGCCGTCTGCGCGCCGCCGCTGAAGTGCTGACGTGACCAGACCCAACCCAAGCACCGCCCTGGCCGAAGTCGTCATCGATGAGATGGCCCGCAACGGGGTGGAGATGGTGGTGATATCCCCGGGGTCGCGATCGGCGGCCCTGGCCATCGCCGCCGCCGGTCATCCCCAGGTCGACACCGTGGTGGTCATCGACGAGAGGTCGGCGGCATTCTGGGCCCTGGGCCGGGCCAAGGCGACGGGGACGCCGGCGGCGGTGGTGTCCACCTCCGGAACCGCCCCTGCCAACTGGTATCCGGCGGTGGTGGAGGCCGATATGTCGCTGACTCCCTTGGTCCTGGTCTCGGCGGACCGCCCTTCCGAGCTGAGGGGGGTGGGCGCCAATCAGGCCATCGACCAGGTCGAGATGTTCGGCGCCCGGGTCAGGCGCTTCTGCGACATCCCGGCTCCTGAAGGCGAAGACGGCAACGATCGCTGGCGGTCGACGGTGTGCGCCGCCCTGTCCGCGTCGCGGGGCGACACCGCCCTTCCCGGCCCGGTCCACCTCAACGTGGCCTTTCGCGAGCCTACAGTTCCGGTCAGCGACGACGGACGCACCCGTTGGGAGCCTTTCATCCATCCCGTCGAGGGCCGTTCTGATGGGCTGCCCTGGCACGATCCCCCGAGGGGTACGCCGACGGCCGCCGCCCTGCCTGACATATCAACCACGAGCCGTGGCCTGATCATTGCCGGCGCCGGCGACTACGACCGCGACCGGCTGATGGCGGCTGCTCACCTCCTCGGCTGGCCGGTGCTGGCCACAGCCCTCTCCGGTCTTCGGGGTGGGGATGTTGTCGATAGCTATCACCATCTCCTCGCCGGAGGAGTGCCCCGAGCTCTGTCACCCGACTTGGTGCTCGCCGTGGGAGCCATCGGGCCCTCCGACCGGTTGGAAGGTCTATTCGGTTCGGCCGGACAGAGGATCCGAGCTCACCCTCGGGGTCGTCCCATCGATCCGGGAGGCAATGCCACGGTTCGTTTCGACGGTGACCCCGTGGCTCTACTGGAGAGCATCCAGCCCCTCCAGGACCGGGACTGGGTGGACCGTTGGCGCCTGGCGGCTACCACAGCTCGGGATGGCATGGCCGCCTTCCTCGCCGACTCCACGACCAACAGTGGCGCCCGGATCGCAGCCGAGCTCGACAGGGTCGATTGGAGCTGCCTGGTCGTTGGGTCGTCCCTGCCCATCAGGGAGGTCGACGCCCACCTCACGCGGAGTGGGATGGTGGTGGCCAACCGGGGAGCTTCCGGTGTCGACGGGTTCGTCTCCACCGCCCTCGGGGTATCTACCGCCATGCCCGGCACGGTCGCCTTCAGCGGGGACCTGGGACTCTTTCACGACTCGAACGGGTACCTCGGTGAGGAGGTCTCCGATCTGGTGGTGGTGGTGGCCGACAACGGTGGAGGCGGGCTCTTCGATTCGCTGCCCCTCGCCCGCCACGCGCCCTTCTACGAGCGGCTGTTCGTCACCCCCCACCGACGGCGCATCGCCGACCTGGCCGCGCTCCACGGGCTCACCCACAGGTCTGTGGCCGAACCGGAGCGTCTCGGCGCCGCCGTCGCCGAGGCCATGGCAACAGGTGGGCGAACGATCGTCGAGGTGCCGGTGGACCGGGCGACGGATCTCGAGACGAGGCACCGGCTGGACGAGATCGGTCGATCAGCCGTCGAGGTCGTCGAGTCCTAGCGCAGTCCACATCGGTCCCAGCTTCAGACGGGTCTCATCCCACTCCTCGTCGAGGTCCGATCCGGCGACCAGACCGCCCCCCGAGTAGAGGGTCGCCACCCGGCCTTCGATGAGCCCACAGCGGAGGGCGAGGGTGAACTCGCCATTGCCGTCGCGGTCGAACCAGCCGAGCGGCCCGGCGTATCTGCCCCGGGGGGGCTCAATCTGGCGGATGAGCCTCAGGGCGCTGGTGGTGGGAACGCCGGCCACGGCCGCGGTGGGATGGAGAGACTCGAGCAGGTCCAGCACCCCCACCCCTGGAATCGCCTTGGCCGAGAAGCTGGTTCCCAGATGGCTGATCTTCCCGAAGCGGAGAACCGAGCGCTCCGCCACCAGACCGGTGGTGTGATGGCGCAGTCCGGACTCCACCGATCCGGCGGCCAGGTCGTGCTCGATGGTGTTCTTCTCGTTGGTGAGGCCTTCGGCGCCCGGTGAGGTTCCGGCGAGGACAAGCGAGCTGACACTCTCACCGTCCAGGGAGACCAGGAGCTCGGGGCTGGCTCCGACCAGGCCTTCGATGAGAAAAGAGTAGGTGGAGGGGTTGCCGGTGATCAGCCTGGAGAGCACGGTTCGGGAGTCCACCGGTGCGGAGAATTCAACCCGCGCCTGACGGGCCAGGACCACCTTGTCGACCCTGCCTGCCTCGAGGGATTCCACCGCCGAGTCGAAGCCTTTCGCCCACACCACCCGCCCGTCGTCGACGAGGACTCCCCCGGGTAGGGTCCCACTCGCCGGGGCGGCTGGGGAGTCGACCACCCGTTCAGGAGCCAGAACGACCGAGCCCGGGTCGGATGGGTCGAAGGTGAACGAGGCGAATCCGATCTGTCTTCCGGTGCCTTCGAGCCAGCTGCGCGCCCTGGTGAACCGATCGGGGCCGGTACCCGGGTCGTAGACCGCGGCCTGCCCCACACCCTCCAGGTAGAGGTGGGGGCCTGACCACACCGGGCCGGGCGTTTCGCTCATGGGAAGGCCACGATATCGCCGGATTGGAGACCGACCAGACTCGAGGCCAGGGCGGCGAATCCTTCACGATCGCCCGAGGCGGCCAATACCAGGGAACCTCCGCCCCGTTCCGACCCGGCAACCCGGGCGGTCTGGCGGGCCACAGCCGGCGCCGGGTCGATCACCCTGATCGTGGGGCCGGCGAGACGCTGGACCAGTGGTGAGAGAAAAGAGAAGTGTGTGCACCCCAAGACCAGGGTGTCGGCGCCGGCGTCGATGACCGGTGCGAGTTGCTCGGCGACCGCCTCCTCGGCTTCGTCACCCTCGACCACCCCGGCCTCCACGAGCTCCACCCAGCGGGGGCAGGCCCGGGTGAGGACCCGCGCCTGGTGGGCGTAACGGTCGACCAGGGAGCCGAAGAGCCGGCCCTGGAAGGTCACCGAGGTGGCAAACACGGCTACCACCCCGGTCCCCGTCGTGGCGGTGGCCGGCTTGACCGCCGGCTCCATGCCCACGATGGGGACCTGAGGGTGCTCGAGCCTCAGGATGTCGAGGGCGGCGGCCGAGGCCGTGTTGCAGGCGACGACAAGGGTGGTAGCACCCCGGTCGAGCAGCCAGGTGGTGACCTCCAGTGAGAACTGCTGCACCTCCTCGAGCGTTCTCGTCCCATAAGGGGCCCGCTCCCGGTCGGCCACGTAGGTCAGGTCGGCGTCAGGGAGCGCGCTCCTCAGCTCGACGAGGACCGCGAGACCACCGACACCTGAGTCGAACACCCCGATCATGTCGCCCCATGACAGCATTCGCCGGCCGCTAACGGTGGTAGCGTCGGCCCCGGGCAGGTAGGAGGGCCCATGGATCTCGAGCGGAGTGTTTGGGTTGTCACCGGCGGGGCCTCGGGGCTCGGTCTCGGGGCGGCACGCCGGGTGGTGGCTCGGGGAGGCTCGGTCGCCCTCCTCGACCGCGACGAGGAGAGAGGGTCGGCGGCGGCCGCCTCCCTTGGTGAGCGGGCTCGTTTTCTCCACTGCGACGTCTCGGACCCGGCATCGGTAAAGGCCGCGGTGGTCGGGTCGGGTGAAGCCTTCGGTCGGATCGACGTCCTGGTCAACGCGGCCGGGATCGCTCCCGCCCAGAGAGTGGTATCCCGTGAGGGTGCCCTCTTCGACCTCGAGCTGTTCAAGCTGACGATCGCGGTCAACCTGGTGGGGATGTTCGACGTCATCCGAAACGTGGCCGTGGTCATGGCCCGCAACGAGCCGGGGCCTGCCGGAGAGCGCGGCGTTATCGTCAATGTCGCTTCCATAGCCGCCTTCGAGGGCCAGATCGGCCAGGCGGCCTACTCGGCGTCGAAGGGTGGCGTGGTCGGGATGACCCTCCCACTAGCCCGGGACCTGGGAAGCATGGGGATCAGGGTGGTGACGATCGCCCCGGGGATCATGGACACCCCCCTACTCGACAGTGCCCCTCCCGAGCTCAAGCAGTCCCTGGCCGAATTGCAGGTATTCCCTCGACGGCTGGGGACGCCCGACGATTTCGCCCATCTCGTCCAGGCAATCGTGGAGAACCCGATGCTCAACGGCGAGGTGATCCGCCTCGACGCCGGGGCCCGCATGCCGCCAAAGTAGACCCGACCTCCGATCGGGTCAGCTCGCTTCGCTCGGATGTACCTGGCATCGGCCGATCGTCAAGGACTACAGGGGGATGATCCCGTCCAGGCTCTCCGGGTTCTCCAGGGTGCTCAGGTCGCCGGGGTCTTCGCCCAGGGCCCGTGCCCGGACCACCCTCCTCATGATCTTCTGGGACCGGGTCCGGGGAAGGTCGGCGGCCCACTCCACCTTGGCTGGGCGAAACGCCTTGCCCAGAGCATCCACCACCGCGGTGATGACCCTTGCCTCCAAGGCGGTGTCGGGGGTGATGCCGGGAGCGGGGACCAGGTATAGGGCAACCACCTCCCCCTTCACCTGATCGGGGATCCCGATCGCAGCCGCGGTGACCACTTCGTCGAGGGCGACAGTCGCCGACTCGATTTCGGCGGGCCCGATCCTCTTCCCCGCGATGTTGAGGGTGTCGTCAGAGCGTCCGTGGAGGAACCAGAACCCGTCCTCGTCGATCGAAGCCCAGTCGCCATGGACCCAGGTGTTCTCGAACCGCGACCAATACGTCTCCAGGTAGCGGTCCGGCTCTCCCCAGAACCCCCGGGTCATGCCCGGCCAGGATCCCCGGACCACCAGCTCGCCCACCGAGCCCCGGAGGGGCCGCCCTTGGTCGTCGTAAACGTCTGCGTCGACCCCCAGGGCGGGCCCTCCGAGCGAGGTGGGCTTGACTCCCTGGAGGAGGTTCACCGAGAGGATGCAGGCCCCGATCTCGGTCCCACCCGACAGGTTGACGATGGGAACCTCCTCCCTTCCCACATCTCGGAACAACCACCACCAGGGATCAGGGTTCCACGGCTCACCGGTGGAGCCGAAGGCACGGAGCCGGCTCAGGTCGCAGCGTCGGGCCGGCTCGGCACCACCTGGCTGGAGCGACCGGATCAGGGTGGGGGAGATACCGAGGAGGGTGAGCTCCAACTCTTCTGCCACACGCCAGAGGCGGTCGGGACCGGGGTAGTCGGGGGCACCGTCATAGGTGCCGATCGCGGCCCCGTTGGCCAGCCCGGCAATGACCATCCAGGGGCCCATTATCCATCCCATGTCGGTGGCCCACATCAGCACGTCGTCACGCTTGACATCCATCTGGAAGGCGCCCTCGGCGGCGATCTTGACCGTCAGGCCCGCCTGGACGTGGACCGCACCCTTCGGCTTGCCCGTGGTGCCCGAGGTGTAGGCGATCATCACAGGGTCCTCCGACCGGGTCGGCTCAGGGTCCAGTGGCTCGGAGGAGTTGATCAGCCGGTGCCACCAGAAGTCTATTCCTACCCTCATCGTGGGGGTTTGGCCCTCGATGTAGTCCACGACCAGGATTCGGGTGTCGCTCCCGGCGATGAGGCAGGCCTGCTCGGCCGTCTCCTTCATCGGTACCACCCTGCCCCTCCTCTGAAATGCGTTGGCGCAGATCAACACCCGCGGCACCGGGTCGTGGAGCCGTGTGGCCACCGCCTCGGCGGCGTAGCCGGAGAAGACCGGGATGAACACGGCCCCGAGCCGGGCTACTGCCAGCATCGAGGCCACTGCCTCCAACCCCATGGGGAGGAAGACGGCGACTGCATCCCCCCGGCGGACGCCGAGCCCGCGCAGCGCTCCGGCAAGACGCGACACCTGGTCGGCGAGCTCTCCGTAGGTGGTCTCTGTGGTCTCCCCGGCCTCTCGCTGGGCTCTGACCGCGAGGCGATGGGGGTCGGATCCCGCCCAGCGGTCGACACATGCGCGCGACATGTTGAAACCCCCGTCGACGAACCAGGTCGCCCATGGGTGGCCCCGGGATGTGTCCCTGATGATGGTGGGCCGGCGATCGAAGGGGAGACCGAGGAAGTCGACCACCTCCCACCAGAACCACTCCGGGTCGGCCGTGGACCGCTCGACCAGATCGGCGTAGCCGGAGAGCCCATGGGCCTCGATGAAACGCTGGGTGTTGGTGGCGGCGGCACGGGAGGCATCGGGTCTCCATGCGATTTCGAAGCGCTCCATGTGACCTGCCGAGGGTATCGAAGATGCCAGCGGAGCGGTCAACCGGTTCCTACGCTGGCAGCGGGATGGTGGCCAGCAGCGGACGTGACGACGCTCGGACCTTTCGCAACCGCACACTGGTGGTGGCGGGGGTCCTCCTCGGCGTGGCCGCTGTCCTCTTCCTCGGGTACAGGCTGGCCAACCTGCTGTTCATGGTGTTCGTCTCGGTTTTTGTCGCGGTCGCCTTCGAGCCTCCGGTTCATTTCCTCGAGAAGAGGGGGTGGCGGCGTGGCCTGGCGACCGGTGTGGTGTTCATCGTCGCTCTGGGAGTCGCCCTGGGGTTCGCCGCTGCCCTGGCTCCCTTGTTCGTCGCCCAGATAGGGGAGCTGCTCGAAGCGATGCCCGACTACCTCGAGGCCGTGCTCGGGTTCCTCGCCGACAACCTCGGCATCGAGCTGGATGTCGATCCCGAGGTCATTGGCCGGGAGATCATCGACAACCTGCAGGACGTGGGCGGGACTCTCGCCGGCGGCCTGATCAGCCTGGGTGCCTCGTTGGCGGGGTTCCTCTTCTTCGCCACCACGGTTGCCCTCTTCTCCTTCTTCATGCTCGCCGAGCTCCCCAAGCTGCAGCGGACCGTGCTCTCCTTCATGCCCGAGCAGCAGCAGAGGAGCGCGATGCGCATCTGGGACGTGGCCGTGGAGAAGATGGGCGGCTACATCTACTCCCGCCTGGTCCTGGCGGTGCTCAGCGCCACGGTGGCTGCTGCCGCCCTCGGTCTGCTCGGGGTCCCGTTCGCAATCTCCTTGGGGATCTGGGTGGGGGTGCTCAGCCAGTTCGTCCCGGTGGTAGGGACCTACCTGGCGATGGTGCTCCCCGCGGTTGTCGCCCTCACCTTCAACGATACGGCCACACTGATATGGGTCCTGGTGATATTCATTGCCTATCAGCAAGTGGAGAACTACGTATTCGGCCCTTTCATAACCAAGAGGACCATGGAGATCCACCCTGCGGTCTCGGTGGGGGCGATCATCGCCGGAGCTTCGCTGCTCGGGGGTGTCGGTGTTCTCCTCGCCCTGCCCATGACCGGCATCATCCAGGCGATCATCTCCGAGTCCCGGCGCAGCTACCAAGTGATCCTCGACGAGCCGGAGAACGAGGTGGACGAGGTGACGCCAACCGGACCGGAATGATGGCGCGGGGTCCGCGCCCTTCGGTGATGCTGGCCAGCCTGGTGGTGCTGGCTCTGCTGGCCGCGGCTTGCCGCTCCGAACAGGTCGCCGCGCCGACCACGGTTCCGCCTTCCGATCACCCGATGACCACCACCACCGTGCCCCCACCCGCCCCGGCTTACCGCATCGGGCTGGTGGCCCCGCTCACCACCGACAACTGGTGGTCAGCCCTGGACACCGAGAACCTTCCCCAGAACCTGGCGGTGCTGACCAACATGGGCACAGCCCTGTACACCCTCTCCCTTCCCGGGTTCACCCACATACCCAACATGTCGGCCACCGAGTTTCCTGCCAGGGCCTTCCGGCAAGGGGACGGCTGGGTGGTCGACCAGGCGATCCACACCGACCGGGAGTGGTCCGACGGGCAACCCATAACTGCCGAGGACCTGGTGCTCTACTTCGAGACTGTTCGCGACCTCGGCCTGGGTGGAGCCCACTCCGCCTACTTCCCCCCCGAGGTTGTGTCGGTCAGCGCCCCCGACGAGTACACCGTCAGGGTCGTCTTCGCCACTCGGCCCGGGCTGGCGTCCTGGCCGAGCGGAGTCGGCTTCGCCCCCTTCATCCCCGCCCACTACTGGACGGGGCACATCGAGGCTGCCCGTCAGGCTGCCGACTCCCGGGTCGACTCCCTGACCGACCAGGTGGTTGTCGAAGCGATCGTTGCTTCCTCTGCCGCGGACGGGGAGAACGTCGATCCTGCGCTGGTCACCCCCGAGGCGATCATCGCCTATCGGTCCCAACACTGGGCGGAGACCGCCCGGGGCCATCTCTACTCTCTCAGGGACACCCGCCCGCCCTCCGCGGGTGCCCTGGTGTTCGACGGGTGGGATCCGGGAGTTGAGGCCAGGGCGCGAGTCAACCAGCAGTATCCCCACCGGGGGACCGTCCTCACCCTGTACTCAGACGGCACCGTCGGCTTGGCCCGTCCCGGGGCGGACGAGGTCCGCTACGGGTCCGGCGCCAGCGAGGAGGTGCTGTCCTCGTATGAGGAAGGGCCGTTCGTGTCTGAGGTGATCTGGGTCGAGAGCGACGACCGCGAGACCGCATACCGGCGCCTGGTCGACGGGGAGGTCGACTTCGTGCTCGATCCGGCAGGACTGGCGGGCGGCATCGACCACGCCCTACGCCAGGAGCTCGATCTCGACCCGTCGGTGCGGCTCATCACCAGCCAGGCATCAGGGTTCCGATTCTTGGCCTTCAACATGCGTAAGCCGCCCATGTCGGACCCGGTGTTCCGCCGCGCCGTGGCCACCATCATCGACAAGGAGATGCTGTCCGACGTGGTGCTCGGGGGGGCTGTCATCCCCGCCTACGAGGTAGTCCATCCCGACCTGGGAGCCCACCACGACCCCGACCTACCCCGGCAGGGATGGTCATCCGGTGACCCCCTCGATCAGGGCTCCCGTTTCGAGGAGGCGGTGACCATCCTCGAGGAGGCCGGCTACACCTGGACGGTGCCTCCTATTGTGCTCCGTGACGACGACAACGGGTTCGTCGACGTTGTCGGGGGCAGGGGTTTGAGGATGCCCAACGGCAATGCGGTGCCGCCGCTCGAGATCCTGGCGCCCGGCACGGCACACGACCCGCTGCGATCGACCTTCGGGATCTGGGTCGAACGATGGCTACGCGACCTCGGTGTCGCCGCTACGACCGAGATGCTCGGGTTCGATCAGCTACAGCAGGCGGTTCTCCCTCCGCAGACCCGGGCCTCGGCGCTCGAGTGGGACATGGTGATCCTGGGATGGCAGGGGAGCGACCCGGCGCTTCCCGGGAGCCTGCTGGTCACCCTGTTCCACTCCGGGGAAGACACCCTGGTGTTTGGAGGGCTCAACCTGGGCGGGTACGCCAGTGCCCGTTTCGACGCCCTCGCCGACGCGTTCAGCGAGACCCGGGATCTGGAGGCCGCCGCCGCCCTCACCCGGGACATGGAGTTGGTGGTCGCCGAGGACCTTCCCTATGTGGTTCTCTTCCGTGCAGCGATCACCGAGGCCTATCGCGCCCGGGTCACCCTTCCTGTTCCCGGTCTGATGGGCGGCCATCAGGGGTACCCCAATGGCTGGCCCCACGCCGTTGTGATCGATGAGTCTGGTCGATGAGGGGGGTTCTCCTCGCCGGCGTGCTCCTCCTCGGTGCTTGTACGGGGAGTGGCGACCCCGTCACCGTCACCACCACCACCACCACCACCACCGCACCGGTCACCACCGAGGCGCCACCCACGACCATCGAGACCGAGCGGTGTCCCGACGTGTTCTGCGTGGTCTACCAGATCAGGGACGACGCCCGCTGGTCCGACGGGTTGCCGGTGGGGGCGGCAGACTTCGTCCACACCCTGGCGGTGGCCGTCGACCCGCTTGCCTCCGACCCGCAGAACCCGGGGTACCGGCTGATCAGCGGCCACCAGGTCATTGATCCCAAGACCGTCCTCTTTTCGTTCTCGGAGCCGTTCGGCGCCTGGCGAACCCTGTTCGAAGTGGTCCTCCCCGCCCACGGTGAAGTGGGGCGGCCGAGCCCGACCTCGGGGCCGTTCGTCGTGGCCGAATGGATCGAGGGCGACCGGATCGTACTGGAGAGGAACCCTGCTCACCCTTTGGCCGACCGAGTCGGCGGGGTCACCGAGATCCGTTTCACCTTTCCCCAAGGGGTTCGGGGCATGATCGGGGACCTGCGCCGCGGGGAAGTCGACCTGGTCAACCCCCGCCCGGTGGACTGGGCTATAGATGACATCGACGCCATCGACGGTGTGGACCGCGAGATGGTCCCAGGCCCACTCTGGGAGCAGGTCACCTTCAACCTGGACGACCCGCTGCTCTCCCAGCGTTGGGTCAGGGAGGCGATCGCGCTCGGCATCGATCGGGAGGCGGTGATGGACGCCACCGTGAGGAGCATCGATCCCGCCGCCGAGCCGCTGGGCAGCGTCTTCTACATGCAGGGATCGGAGCACTACCGCAACAACTATCCCTCGAGCTATGACCCGGAGCTGGCCGAGCGCATTCTCCGCGATCATGGCTGTGAGCGCGGCGACGACGGTGTCCACCTCTGCCAGGGGCGCCGCATGTCTTTCATATGGGCCACCACCGCCGGCGAGCAGTGGCGGGAGTCCCAGGTGTCGATGGCCGTCGACACCCTGGGCGCCATCGGGGTGGAGATCGTGCCCCGGCTGATGGTTCCCTCGGAGATGTTCGCCCGCGGGTTCCTCTTCGCCGACTCTGCGACATGGCAGCTGATGAGCTTCTCTTGGCGTACGCCGTCAGACCCGCTATTCGCCGAGCCGATCCTGAGGTGTGAAGGGGACGGAGTCCATGGGATGGGCGAGCTCAATGTGGGCCGCTTCTGCCACCCCGAGTCCGAGTCCCTCCTCGATGCCGCCGCCGCGATCCTGGACGCCGACCAACGGGCCCTCGCCTATTCCACGGTCGACAGCCTCTTCTTGGGTGAGCTGGCGGTGATCCCCCTTTATCAGAAGCCGGCTCTCCTCGCCTGGAGCTCGGTTTTGGATGGGCCGCGGGTCAACCCAGCAGGTACCGACCTGTGGAATGTGGGGGAGTGGCAGGGAGCAGACGTGGTGACGGTGGCGCTGGGGGCTCATCCCGGCGATGTGGCCACGTTGGGCCCGGTCGACGATGCCGCGGCCATGGTGCGCGACGCCCTCTATTTGGGGGCGTTCACCCTTGACCCGGAGTGGCGAATTCTGCCCGAACTGGTCGTCGACGCCGAGACCTTCTTCCGGAGCCGTTGATGCCAGGTCCGCTGTCGGGGGTGAAGGTGGTGGAGCTTGCCGGCCTGGGCCCGGCCCCTTTCTGCGGGATGGTGCTCGCCGACCTCGGTGCCGACGTGGTCCAGGTCGAACGGGTCGGGTCAGTACCCGGGGATCGAGAGCCGGTGAGCACCAACGACCTTCTAGGACGGGGGAAGCGCTCGATCGCGGTCGATCTCAAGTCGGATGACGGGGTGGAGGTGGTGCTGCGGCTGGTAGAGACCTCCGACGTGCTCATCGAAGGTTTTCGCCCCGGTGTCGCCGAGCGGCTGGGCCTGGGGCCCGCACAGTGCCATGTCCGCAATCCCTCGCTGGTGTTCGGCAGGATGACCGGCTGGGGCCAGCACGGTCCCCTCGCGGGGCGGGCCGGCCATGACATCGATTACATCGCCATCTCCGGCGTCCTCTCCTCGATCGGTCCCCCGGAGGCTCCGGCGGTCCCCCTCAATCTGGTGGGGGACTTCGGTGGTGGGGGGATGCTGCTCGCCTTCGGGGTGCTAGCCGCACTGCTCGCCGCCGACCGCGGAGGGCCCGGGCAAGTGGTCGACGCCGCAATGGTCGACGGGTCCGCCCTGTTGATGACCTCCCACCACGGGTACCTGGCCGAAGGCTGGTGGTCGCCGAGCCGCGCCTCGAACCCGCTCGACGGTGCAGCTCCCTACTACACCACCTACCCCACCGCCGACGGGAAGCATGTGGCGGTGGGTGCCATCGAGCCCCAGTTCTTCGCCGAGCTGCTCCAAGCCCTCGATCTCGACCCCGAAGGACTTCCCCCCCAGAACGACCGGGAGGGATGGCCGGTGCTCCGCGGCGCCCTTGCCGAGAGGTTCGCCACCAGGACGCGCCACGAGTGGGAGGCAGTGTTCGAAGGTGTCGACGCCTGTGTGGTCCCGGTCCTCGACATGACCGAGGCCCCCCGCCACCCCCACACCCGAGAGAGGCAGACCTTCGTCCAGGTCGACGGGGTCTCCCAACCGGCACCGGCTCCCAGGTTCTCGGCGACGCCAGCCCGGATAGCCCGCGGGGCGGTGAGCCCAGGCACCGACACCGATGAGATCTTGGGGTCTCTCGGCTATAGCCGGGAGGAGATCGGTATGCTCCGACGTTCCCACACAGTCGCCTGAGCTTGGAGGTAGACGTGACTGAGCAGGCAGTGCTCGCCGAGCGGGCCGAGATCGATGCCCTGGTCGAAGGTAAGACCATGATCGACTTCCTGGAGCGCAACGCTGACAACTACCCGGACCAGGCGGCTATCCACTGGAAGAACGCCGATTGGGATGCCTTGACCTGGTCGGAGTACCGCGACGAGGTCCACCGGGCCGCCGCCGGCCTGGAGTCGCTGGGAGTGGGTTCGGGTGAGTTCGTGGCCATCATGGCCGGTAACCGCCCCGAGCACGTCATCGCCGACTTCGCGGTGATGCACACCGGTGCAACCCCGGTGACCATCTACTCGACGCTTACCGCCCCGCAGATCCAGTACATCGCCGACAACTGCAAGGCCACGGTCGCCATCCTCGAGGACCTGGACTTCATGAAGCGTTGGGAGGAGATCCGCGCCGAGCTGCCCAACCTCCGATATGTGGTCCTCCTCTCTGGGGCGGAGAACTACGACACCCTCGAGTGGGTCCTCGGTTGGGATGACTTGCTGCGGCGGGGCCACGACAGGCTGGAGAAGGACCCCGACGCCGTGGCCCGATCGGCGAGGGCGGTTGGGCCCGATGACCTGGCGACACTGATCTACACCTCGGGGACCACAGGGACGCCCAAGGGAGTCATGATCACCCAGCACAACGTGGTGTGGACCCTGGAATCGCTCCGGCGCGCCGCCAACCTCGACATGGGGGCCCGAATGGTCTCCTACCTGCCCCTGGCGCACATCGCTGAACGGGTGGCCACCCACTACCTGGGCACCTATCTGGCGGGCGAGGTGTGGTACTGCCCCAACCTGGCAGGTGTGCTCGAATACATCCAGGAGGCCCGGCCCACCCTCTTCGTCGGGGTTCCCCGGGTCTACGAGAGGTTTCACTCCCGTCTCCAGGGCAGGTTCGCCGAGGCGGAGGGCATCAAGAAGAAACTCCTCGACTTGGCGCTCTCCACCAACCTGAAGCGGGTAGATGCCGAGGCGGAGGGCAGGTCGGGCCCGGCCCTCGCCGGGATCCTCGACAAGATCGTGCTCTCCAAGGTACGAGACGGTCTCGGTCTCGACCAGGTCGACATGGCCATCACCGCAGCCGCCCCGATCAGCCCCGATCTGGTCAAGTTCTTCATGTCAATCGGGATCCCGCTGTTCGAGGTGTATGGGATGTCTGAGAACACCGGGCCGGCTACGGCCAACACACCGGGCTCGGTCAAGGTGGGATCGGTAGGGCGGGCACTACCAGGGGTCGAAGTGACCACCCTGGACGACGGGGAGCTGATCATGCGTGGCGGCATCGTCACCAAGGGCTACTACAGGCTGGATGACGCCACTCGGGAGACGTTCGACTCCGACGGGTGGCTCCATTCGGGCGACCTCGCCCGGATCGACGACGACGGGTTCGTTTGGATCGTAGGTCGAAAGAAGGAGATCATCATCACCGCGGCCGGCAAGAACGTAGCGCCCGCCAAGCTGGAGACCTCTCTGGGGAACCACCCCTTGATCTCCAAGGCGGCGATGATCGGCGACGGACGAAAGTTCCTCACCATGATCATCGCGCTCGATGCCGAGGAAGCCCCCGGCTGGGCCGAGGCCAACGGCCTCGAGTTCACCGACCTGGAGAGTTTCTCGCATCTACCCGAGGTTCGCAGTGAGATCGACCGGGCGGTCCATGCCGCCAATGAGACGGTGAGCCGGGTGGAGCAGATCAAGAGGTGGTTCGTGGTCCCCGACGAGTGGACACCGGACAGCGGCGAGCTGACGCCATCCCTGAAGTTGAAGCGCAACGTGGTCCTGGAGAAGTACTCCAACGAGATCGAGGCAATGTACTCCGGCGTCTGACACGTCCGAGGAGCACCGACAGTGAGCAATCAAATCACCTTCGATGGCCGCGTCGCCGTGATCACCGGCGCCGGTGGGGGTCTGGGGAGAACCTACGCCCTGGATCTGGCGCGCAGGGGCGCCCGTGTGGTGGTCAACGACCTCGGGGGTTTGGTGGATGGCAGCGGGTCCTCTGAGTCGGCCGCCGATCGGGTGGTCGCCGAGATTCGCCAGGCCGGCGGGGAGGCTGTGGCCAGCCATGACACCGTGGCCACTCCGGAGGGTGGGGAGGCGATCATTGCCACCGCCCTGGACAGATACGACACCGTGGACATCGTGATCAACAACGCCGGGATCCTCAGGGACCGGTCCCTGGCAAACATGACCCCCGACGAGGTGGACGCGGTGCTCAGTGTTCACCTCCACGGAGGCTTTCACGTCTCACTCCCCGCCTTCCGCGTGATGCGGGAGAAGGGATACGGCCGGTTCGTGTTCACCTCATCGGCTTCGGGACTGTTTGGCAACTTCGGGCAGGCCAACTACGGGGCGGCCAAGGCGGGGCTGGTCGGTCTGAGCAGCGTTCTCGCCATCGAGGGGGCCAAACACGACATCAAGTCCAACGTCATCGCCCCAATCGCCCGTACCAGGATGACCGAGGACATTCTGGGGCCATTGGTCGACCTCGTGGCCCCCGAGTTGGTCACCCCACTGGTGGTGTATCTCTGCTCCGAGGCGAACCAGCACACCCACGAGATCTTCACCGCCGGCGGGGGCAGATACGGTCGCGTGTTTGTCGGGACCAACCACGGCTGGTTCGCAGGCAAGGGGGTCGCTCCGTCGGCCGAGGACATCGCCGATCACATCGACGAGATCCGCGACATCGAGGACTACGTCGTCCCCGGGTCGAGCACCGACGAGATCATCCTCCTCGGCCAACACCTGGGCGGCTGATGCCGGTCGACCCCGATCGGGTGGTCGGAGCCGAACTCGCCCCCACCACCTTCTCTTGGGACGAGCGTCAGGTGATCCTCTACAACCTGGCTGTCGGAGCCGGTGTCCCCCCCACCGCGCCTCGGGAGCTGGCATACACCTACGAGGGTGACCTGGTGGCACTACCCACATTCGGGACCATCCCCCCGTTCTCGATGATGATGATGGGTATCGCCTCCGTCGAAGGGCTCGACGTCGACCTTGCCCAGATCCTCCACGGTGAGCATGAGTTGGTGGTGCACGGCGACATCCCCAACGAGGGATCGGTGACCCAGACCGGCCGGGTGACCCATCTATTCGATCGGGGCAGGGGCGCCTTGCTGGTGGTCGAAGTGACCTCGAACCTGGAGACGTCGGGAGAGCCCCTTTTCACCAATCGGGCCGGGATCTACTTGCGCGGTGAAGGTGGATTCGGCGGCGACCCCGGGCCCGGCTCGGGGAACCGGCGCCCCGACCGTGATCCCGACCGGCTGGTGGAATCATCCACCCTGGCGCAACAGGCGCTGCTCTACCGGCAGGTGTCCAGGGACCTCAACCCGCTGCACGCCGATCCCGGCTTTGCCGCCTTCGCCGGATTTCCCCGTCCCATCCTCCACGGGTTGTGCACCTACGGGGTGGTCGCCAAGGCAGTGGTCGACGAGGCCCTCGGGGGCGCGGTCTCAGGGTTCGGCTCGTTCGCCGCCCGCTTCTCCGGCCATGTGTTTCCCGGCGAGACCCTGGCGACCAGCATCTGGGAGGAGGAAGGGGGGTGCACGATCGAGGTGATCACAACTGAGCGCGGCACTCCGGTGTTGAGCAACGGCCAGGTGAGGTTTCTCACTTCGGGCTCCAGCAGGGGAGGGCCCGGCCCTACGCCCTGATCTCCACCGGTGTCCCGATGGGAACCATCTCGTGGAGGAGGGTGGCCACCTCGTTGGGGAGGCGGACACAGCCCAGCGAGGCCGCATGGCCGATCGACCCTGGGCGATTGGTCCCGTGGATCCCGATGATGCCGTCGCCTCCATTGAACTCGGTGATGGTGTCCGATCGAGCAGAGAGGCCGAGCGCCGCCGGGCCCCAAGGCCCGGTCGCCCGGGAGATCCGCACGTTGTCGGTGACGAAGAAGGTGCCGGTGGGGGTGGGGTTCCGGTCGGTGCCCACTGCAACCGGGCTGCGCAGCATCTCTTCGCCGCCCACGTAGTAGACCAGCTCCCGCTGGGTGAGGTCGACCAGGATCCTTCCGCTGACCACGTACAGGTGGATCTCCTCCACCGGTACCCAGCCGGTCGAGCCGTTGGGTCTCATCGGAAGCATCACCTCTACCCAGCCGTCGTGGGGCGGCCCGGTGGCGGCGAGCACTGTGGTGGTGCCCAGGATGGTCGCCTTGGGCATGACCAGCAGGGGCTCATCCGCTCCCGGCGATGGGTATACCGGTATCTCGTCACCGGTGATCACCACCAGAGTGTCCTCAGGCTGGAGCCCGACAGACTCGGCCCCCGCGAACAGGCGATCGTCGGGGAGGGTGGTGGTCGATTCGGCCACCGCCACAGTGGTGGTGGTGGTGGTGGTGGCCAGATGGTGGTCGCCCCAGGTCGGGCCGGTTTGGGCACATCCGGCGAGGAGGGTCAGCGCCATCCACAGTGGGGCTCTTCGGGACACGGCCATATCAGGGATGGTATCGGCGGGCTGCGGCGAGGCGTTTAGCCTCGTCTCATGTCCAACATCCTGGTCACCCGCTCCCTTCCCACCGACATTCTCGAGCCACTCCACCAGCTGGGGGCGGTCTCGGTGTGGGAGGGCGACCGGCCTATGCCCCATGAGGAGATGGTTGCCGAAGTGGCTGGGGCCCGGGGACTGCTCAGCATGCTCACCGACCGGATCGACAACGCTCTCATCGAGGCCGGAGGACGACTCGAAGTCGTGTCGCAGATGGCGGTGGGCGTGGACAACATCGACCTCATGGCCTGTCGTCGCCGGGGGGTCAGGGTCGGCCATACCCCTGGGGTGCTCACCGAGACGGTGGCCGACACCGCCTTTGCCCTGATCGCAGCGGTAGTCCGCAGGGTGGTCGAGGGTGACCGTGTTGTCCGGGCGGGTGGGTGGGGCCCGTGGGCCCCGTTCTGGATGGCCGGTGGAGACCTGCACGGTCGCGTTCTCGGGGTGGTCGGCATGGGTCGGGTGGGCTCGGCGATCGCGCGGAGGGCGCTCGGGTTCGACATGGAGGTGGTGTACGCCTCCCCCGCGGCCAAGCCGGTTCCATACCGGAGGCTGGCCGTCGACGCCTTACTGGAGACTGCCGACGTGGTGGTGCTCAGCGCTCCGCTCACCACGGAGACGAGGGGCATGATCGACAGGAGGAGTCTGGAACTGATTGGTTCCGACTCCTACCTGGTGAACGTGGCCCGGGGTCCGCTGGTGGTGACCGCCGACCTGGTCGAAGCCCTGGGCGAGGGAGCCCTCGCCGGTGCTGGGCTCGACGTCACCGACCCGGAGCCTTTGCCCGCCGATCACGCTCTCCTCACTCTGGCAAACTGCCTGGTCACGCCACACATCGCCAGCGCCTCGGTTTCGACGAGACGGGCGATGGCGGCTATGGCGGTCGCCAACCTGGCGGCGGCACTCCGGGGTGAGGAGATGGCGGCGGAAGTCACCAGCGGCTGAGTTCCCTCCCGGCAGGATTACCCTCCCGGCACAATCCTGTGTGAGGGAGTGACGATCGACACCTTCGAGCTACCCGGCGCCCGGGCGGTGGTGACCAACCCGGGTCACGATATGTTGCGTGAGATGGCGCTGGCCGACCGGGAGCGTGTCACCCTCACCGAGTTCGGCAACCTCAACTACCGGGCGGACGTCACCGCACGGCTGAGCCGGTCTACCTTTTTCGTCTCCGACCAGGAGATCGGCCAGAACCGGATCTCCTCGAGGGAGGCCGCCCATTGGGCTTCTCGTCAGGACCAGTACATCGCCGGGCGCGACATGCTGCTCATCGAGGGCTACATCGGCCCCGACCACGGCTACCGAACCGGGTGCCGGCTCTACATCGAAGCCACCCAGCCCAACATCGCCGCCATGCAGTCCCAGCTCTACTTCCCCCCCGACGAGGAGTGGAGCCCTCAGCTCACGGTGATATACACCCCCGGACTGCCCGCTCCGGGAAAGCCCGATGATCGTCTGATCACAGTCGACCTCGACAGGTGGGTGACCCGAGTCCTCGGGTCTGACTACTTCGGCGAGTCGAAGATGGGAGGTCTCAGGATGTGGAACCGCCTGGTCTTCGACAAGGGTGGCCTGGCCCTGCACGCCGGGCTCAAGACCTTCCCTGCCGAGGTGACCCGGAGCGGGGAGGAGGAGTCGATGCTCATCATCGGCCTCTCCGGCACCGGCAAGACCACCACCACCTTCCGTCAGCAGCTGGGCTCGCTTCCGGTGCAGGACGACTTCGTCGCCCTGATGCCCGGTGGCGAGGTGCACACCACCGAGGCGGGGTGCTTCGCCAAGACCTTTGGGCTCGACCCGGTAGAGGAGCCGACGATCTATGGGGGGACAACCCGGCCCGATGCCTGGCTGGAGAATGTCTCGGTCGACGAAAACGGAAGGGTGGACTTCTTCGACACCGGGTACACGGCCAACGGCCGTTGCACCTTCCCCATGGCCAACATTCGTCATCGTGATCCTGGGGCGGTGCCACCGGCCCGCTACCTTCTCATCCTCAACCGGTCCGACCACGTCATCCCGGCGGTGGCCCGGCTGGGTCGCGAGCAGATTGCCGCCTACTTCATGCTGGGGGAGACCAAGGGAACCTCAGCCGGCGGGGCTGCGGAGGCAGGCAAGAGCCTTCGCGTGCCCGGTACCAACCCGTTCTTCTTCGACGACGACGCCCTTCAGGGCAATCGGGTACTCGAGCTCATCGACTCGGTTCCCTCCCTCGAGGCCTTTGTGCTCAACACCGGCCGCATCGGAGGTGAGGGAGAGGGGTCGAAGAAGGTGTCGATCTCCGACTCCTCGGCGATCGTACAAGGGATAGTCGAGGGGACGATCGAATGGTTGACAGACCCCGACTTCGGTTACGAGGTGGCGACCGCGGTCCAAGGTGTAGACGACCCCGACATCCTCGATCCCCGGGGCTACTACGCCCGCACCGGCCGTCAATCGGAGTATGAGGGGGTGGTAGCCCGGCTGAAGAAGGAGCGGGCCGAGTACCTGACGGGTTATCCCGCCCTCGACCCTTCGATCACCACCGGCCTCGGAGGCTGATCAGCCCTCGGGGAACACCGCCAGCAGGCATCCCGAGCCGACGACGACCTCGATCACCGGCGCCGTCAGGACGTTTGAGACCCCGAGGGTTGCCCCCGAGGGAATGCTCTCTCCGGCCAGCTGCCATTTCATGCCCCGGGTGTGGACCTCTCCTGCCTCTCCACCCATCGCGATCAGGCTCACCGTCGCCCCAACGTCACCGTGCAGTTGGCGGGCTCCCCGCACCACGTACGCCCGTCCCCGTCCCGAGATCCAGTCGATCTCCTCGATGGCGTACCATCTCGGGGAGCAGAGCAGCCCGGCGAGTGCAAGCTCGTGATCGAGCCGGCCCCCCGATCCTCCGACCACCACCACCCGGTTGGGGGTGTCACGCAGCACAAGTTCCAGAGCCAGCTCGAGGTCGGTCGAGTCCTTGTTGGCGGGGTGCCGCTCCACCAGGACGTGGTCGTCCAGCTCCTCGGCCGTCACCGAGTCGAGGTCCCCCACCACGACGTCGACCCGCCGACCCAGGGCTTGCGCTACCCGGTACCCACCGTCGGCGGCCACCACCAGGTCGGCGTCGGGGAGATCGTCCACCACTTCGACCGGGGGTGGCTCTTCGGCTGTGTAGAGGATCACCGTGGCCATGTGAATGACAAAATCGTCTTACGCGCGAATAGTTGGGTAAGAGCTCACCCTCGAGTGGAGATGGAGGGATCGGCAGTAGGTGTGGTGATCGAGGTAGGGCATACGATAGATCCGGTGGGGGTTACCATCCTTGCAGATGTCTGATCTCCGAGTTCTCACCATCACCCCAGAAGCCCTCGACGTGATCGTCGGATTGCGCGACAGCGAGCCCGGAGACGAGGAGTACGCCCTGTCAATAGAGGTGGACGGGGTCCATGGCCCTCAGTTCACCTACGAGCTGGCCTTCGTCCCCCTGTCCGAGCAGGAGGCCGACTGGCTCCTCGAACGTCATCGCGAGCTGGCGGTGATCTTCCCCGCCGGCGACGTGGAGAAGCTCGACGGGGCCTCACTGGAGCTCACCGCGTCGGGCCTGGCGATGAACAACCCCAACACTCCTGTTTCCCCCTCGATCCCTACCGGTGCCCTCGGCGACCTCTCCGGGCCTCTGGCCGAGCAGGTCGAGCAATTCCTGGCCGAGCAGATCAACCCGGCGATCGCCGGGCACGGCGGTGCCGCCGAGCTGGTCTCGGTAGACGGCACCGTGGCCTACCTCAGGCTCCATGGAGGGTGCCAGGGATGTGGGATGGCTCAGGTGACCTTGCGGCAGGGCATCGAGCGTGCCCTGCTCGACGCTGTCGACGAGCTCACCGGAGTGGTCGACGTCACCGATCATGCCTCGGGCGACAACCCCTACTACAGCAACAGCCACGCCCACTGAGGCCCGAGGCGAGTCTCGCCGCGGTCTGCGACATCAACCTGGATCTCCACCCCTTGTCGTTTAGGATCTCACCCAGTGACCGGTGAAGTCTCCACCTCCGAGACGGCACCCAGGGCGATCGACACCATCGGAACCAGCTTGGTCCTCGCCTCGGTGCTGGGCTCGACACTGGGCATCCTCATCGCCCATTTCGTCGACCATCTCGGCATCGGGCTCCTCGCCGAGATCCTCGGTGGGGACGCGGTGGTCTTCAACAATCGGACTGAGTTCACCGGCGCCAACGACCTGGCACTGGCGGGGGGTTTCGCCCTGTGCCTCATCGTCGGCTTCCTGTCCCTCTTCGCCTATCCCACCCAGAGAGGCCATGGTGTGCCCCGACTGATCTTCTTGTGGACAGTGCTCCACCTACTCCGGCAGGCGATGACCCAGGCCCTGATATTGCCCTTCGACATCGACAGCCCACTCAGCAGGGCCTTCGCCACCCTGGATGCCCCACCCGGACTCGACGTGGTGATCGCCGCCGGCGGTGCCGTCGGACTTCTCCTGGTTGCGCTGTCGGCGGCAGCGGCCTTCCTCGCCTTCACCCCGAATCGCCGTCTGGTAGCCAATGCCCGGCGCAGGTTCAACTTTGCACTGTGGATCTGCGTGGTCCCGGTGGTGGCCTCGGTGTTCCTCTCCATACCCTTCTTCCTCCCAGACTCGGAAAGCCGGGTCATCCCCTCCCTGCCTTTGATCGCGGTCATGTTCCTGGTAACCCTGGCCGCGGCCCCTGGCACGACCACGATCGTGGGCCCCGAGGAAGACCGGGTCACACCCTGGCCATTGGGGCTGGCCGTCTTCCTGGTGGCCACCCTTCTCTTCCATCTCCTCGTCCTCCGGGGAGGGGTAGCGGTCGACCCGAGGGTCTGGGGGTGAGCCTGACGTCGGCCACGGTGATCACCGTCAGTGACGGGGTGACCGCAGGAGAGAGGGAGGACCTGTCCGGGGCCGCGGTCGAAGCCATACTCGATGGTGCCGGGTTCGAGGTGGCCCGAGTGGTGGTCCCCGACGAGAAGGGGCGGATCGCCGAGGCGATTCGATCGGCAGCGGTGACCGGGTCCCTGGTGGTAACCACTGGTGGCACCGGGCTGGGGCCACGTGACGTCACCCCCGAGGCAACTGCCGAGGTCATCGAGCGTGATGCCCCGGGCCTGGTCCACCTGATGATGACAGAAGGCATCGGACACACCCCTCTTGCCGCGCTCAGCAGGGCGCGAGCCGGGGCTGTCGGCTCCACGCTGGTGGTCAACCTGCCGGGATCCCCCCGGGGGGCCACCGAGAGCCTGGAGGCGGTGATCGAGGTGATCCCCCACGCCCTTCGCCTCCTCGTCGGGGACACCGACCACCACTGAAGCCCATCGCCCTCCACCTCGCTACCCTCTGGCATCCCTGCGTGGGAGCCCAGGAGCACCATGAAGATCATCCAGGAGTTCGTTGTGGCCAAGCCGGTGGAAACGGTGTGGCACATGTTCCAAGACGTCCCCACAGTCGCCGGATGCCTCCCCGGGGCCGAGGTCCTCGGCACGACCGAAGACGGCTCCTATCAGGGCAGGCTGTCGATGAGGCTGGGCCCGATGACCGCCGCATTCGAGGGGACCGCCACCATCACTCCCGACCCCGGTGCCCACCGAGCCCGGATAGAGGGCAAGGGGGTCGACAAGAAGGGTGGGTCACGGGGCCAGGTCAAGGTGGACTACACCGTGGCAGCCGCCGACCCCGGCTCCGCCAAGGTGATCGTCGACGCCGATATCACCCTCTCCGGCCCGGCTGCCCAGTTCGGTAGGACCGGGCTGATCAACGAGATGTCGAAGCGTCTAATCGAAGAGTTCGTCTCCTGTCTCGAGGCCAAGCTGGGCGCGGCCACCGAGGAGGAGGCCTCCTCGATAACCGCAGGCGAGGTGAGAGGTCTGTCTCTGTTCTTCAGCTCGCTGTGGACCGCGATCAAGCGGCTCTTCCGACGAGGTGGCTGAGGGGCCCTGCGTCGTGGGGCGGGACGGCATCAATCGATCCGGATCGACAACTCTGCGGCCCGCCCCTCACGGATGGACCACCCCCTGAGCTCTGGGTCGGACGCCGGGGCCACGATGAGGTGGACCCAGGTGGGGTCGAGGGCATGGTCGAGGTCACGCCGGGAGGGCCGGGTGTCACCCCCTGGGTGGGAATGGAAGACCCCTCCGAGCTCGAGCCCGCGGGCCTCGGCGTCGACCAGGGCCTGGTAGTGCTCCTCGGGGGGGACGGTGTAAGAGGACGGAGACCGGTCGGCGTTGGCCGTCGGGTAGACCCGGGTCACCGTCCCGTCAGCCACGCCGAGCAGGCCACAGCCTTCCTCGGGCATCGCCACCAGGCAGTGGTCGATGATCTCATCGTAGAGGAGACGGGGGATGGCGATGGTCTCAGACAATCGGGCGACAGAAGTCGTCGTAGTCCACCACGGCCGGTGGGCGCGATCGGTCGGAGCAGGCGGCACATGCCGGATCGGGGGCCACGGTGAGCACGGTGAACTCCTCGTCGAGAGCGTCGTAGACCAGGAGCCGGCCGGTGAGGGTGTCCCCGATCCCGAGGAGCACCTTGATCGCCTCCATGGCCTGGATCGAGCCGATGACACCGGGGAGCACTCCGAGCACTCCGGCGTCGGCACAGGAAGGCGCCATGCCCGGGTCGGGAGGTAGGGGATGGAGACACCGATAGCAGGGTCCCTCGCCCGGTCGGAACACCGTCACCTGGCCTTCGAAGCGGAAGATCGAGCCGTGGACCACCGGCACCCTGAGGTGGATGCTGGCGTCGTTGACCAGATAACGGGTGGGGAAGTTGTCGCCACCGTCGATCACCACGTCATATCCGGCCATTACCGCGAGGGCGTTCCCCGCGGTGAGTCGAAGGCGGTGGGGCTCCACTTTGACGTCGGGGTTGAGAGCGAGGATTGTCTCCCGGGCCGAGTCCACCTTTGGGGTCCCCACACGGTCGACATTGTGGAGCACCTGGCGCTGGAGATTGGTCTGATCGACCAGGTCGTCGTCGACCACTCCGATGGTTCCCACCCCCGCTGCCGCCAGATAGAGGGCCGCCGGTGACCCGAGTCCCCCGGCGCCCACGATGAGGGCCCGCGAGCCGAGGAGCCGGACTTGCCCGGCCTCTCCCACCTCGGGGAGACGGAGGTGACGGGCGTATCTTCCCTTCTGCTCGACGGTGAGGCCCTGGGGGCCCGCCCAGGGATGGCCCCCCCGCTTCCACGCATCGAAGCCTCCGCGCATCGACACCGCCGCATATCCCATGTCCTGGAGGGTCGCCGCGGCCAGGGCGGAGCGGGACCCTCCAGCGCAGTACAGGACCAACTGCCTCGAGCGATCGAGGGCCACCGCGGCGATGTCCCTCTCCAGCAGACCGCGGGGGAGAAGCAGGGCCCCGGGGATGGTTCCCTGAAGATGCTCGTCGGGTTCGCGGACATCGATGACGATGAGCCCACCCAGGTCCGCCGCCACCTCATCGGGAGTGAGTTCACCGATCCGGCTCCGGGCCGCCTCGACCAGCTCCCGATAGCTGGTCACTGGTGGGCCTTGGCCGGGTCGGGTGAGTCAGGGTCGATCTGGTAGCGGTCTAGGGCGTCCTTGACCACCGTGGGCTCCACCCTGCCCTCCGCCGCCAACACCGAAAGTGCCGCGGTAACCACGTTTCCGGCGTCGGTCTCGAAGAAACGGCGCAGCGCCTCCCTCGAGTCAGACCTCCCGTAGCCATCGGTTCCCAGAGGGACGAATCTGCCTGGCACCCATCTGGAGACCTGGTCGGGCACAGCCTTCATGAAGTCCGTGACCGCCAGCGTCGGCCCTTCTACCGATGAGAGCAGACGGGTGACCAGGGGCACCCGAGGTTCCTCCTCGGGATGGAAGAGGTTCCATCGTTCAACCTCGAGGGCCTGCTCGCGGAGCGACTTGTAGGAGGTGGCCGACCACAGCTCGGCCCCGATCCCGTAATGCTCGGCAAGGTCCGCCGCCGCCCCGCGGGCAGCCAGGTTGGCGGTCCCCGAGAACAGGATCTTGATGTCAGGCCTGGTTCCGTCCGGGGCTGGTGACCATCGATAGAGCCCATCGAGGATCCCCCTGTCGACCCCATCGGGCTTGGCGGGCTGGGGATAGTTCTCGTTGTACAGGGTGAGGTAGTAGAAGATGTCCTCGGGATCTTCGCCGTACATCCGCCGGATCCCGTCCTCGATGATGGTGCCCACCTCGTAGGCGAAGGCTGGGTCGAAGGCCTGGCACACCGGAACCGTCGACGCCAGGAGCAGGCTGTGCCCGTCCTGGTGTTGGAGGCCTTCGCCCTGAAGCGTGGTTCTCCCCGCGGTAGCACCGAGAAGGAAGCCGCGGGCCCGGGCGTCCCCAGCCGACCAAATGAGATCGCCCACCCGTTGGAAGCCGAACATCGAGTAGAAGATGAAGAAGGGGATCATTGGAACCCCTCGGGTGTAGTAAGCAGTGGCCGCCGCGGTCCACGATGCCATCGACCCGGCCTCGGTGATTCCCTCCTCGAGGATCTGGCCGTCCTGGGCCTCGCTGTATGACAGGAGCATCGAGGCATCGACCGGTTCGTAGAGCTGGCCGGTCGGGGCGTAGATCTTGAGCTCGCGGAACAGCGAGTCCATGCCGAAGGTCCTCGCCTCGTCGGGGACGATGGGGACGACCCGGGCGCCGAAACCCTCGTCCCGGCTGAGGTTGCGGATCAGGCGGGTGAACGCCGAGGTGGTCGAGGCCTCCACCTTTCCCGAGCCGGCGTACATCTCGGCGAAGGCTTCCGGATCGGGCAGGCTCACCTCGACCTCTGGTACGACCCGGCGTGGAAGCGGGCCGCCGAGGGCACGCCGTCGCCCCATCATGTACTCGTACTCCGGCGTCCCCGGTCCCGGCCGGAAGTAGGGGGGCACGCTGTCGCCCTCCAGGGCCTCGTCGGGGATCTCCTCATGGAGCTGCAGCGTCTCTCTCAAAGCGAGCAGCTGCTTGTTGGTCAGCTCCTTGATTTGATGGGTGGCGTTGCGACCTTCGACATCGGGACCCAAGGTCCAACCTTTGATGGTCTTCGCCAGGACCACGGTGGGCTTGCCGTTGTCGAGCTCGGTGGCCACCTTGAAACCGGCGTAGATCTTGCGGTAGTCGAGACCACCGCGGCGGAGTGCCCAGATCTGATCGTCGCTCCAGTCGGCGACCAGCTCTTTGGTTCGGGGGTCCTTCCCGAAGAAGTGCTCCCGGACGTAGGCCCCGTCCTCGGCCTTGTATCTCTGGTACTCCCCGTCGACGGTGGAGCCCATCACGTTGACCAGGGCTCCCTCGGTATCGCGGGCGAGCAGTTCGTCCCATCCGCTTCCCCAGATCACCTTGATCACGTTCCACCCGGCGCCGCGGAACACCGCTTCGAGCTCGGTGATGATCTGGCCGTTCCCCCGAACCGGGCCGTCGAGGCGCTGAAGGTTGCAATTGACCACCCAGATCAGGTTGTCGAGACCTTCCCGTGATGCCAGGGAGATCGACCCCAGGGTCTCGGGCTCATCAACCTCGCCGTCGCCGATGAAGCACCACACCTTGGACTGAGAGGTGTCGTCGAGGCCGCGGTGCAGGAGGTAGCGGTTGAAGCGGGCCTGGTAGATCGAGTTGATCGGCCCCAGACCCATCGACACCGTGGGGTACTCCCAGAAGTCAGGCATCAGCCTGGGGTGGGGATACGACGAGAGCCCTTTGCCTCCCAGCTCGGTGCGGAAGTTGTCGAGGCGCTCCTCTTCCAACCTGCCTTCGAGAAAGGCCCTGGCGTAGATGCCCGGGGCGGCGTGCCCCTGGAAATAGACGTGGTCGCCGCCTCCCGGGGCGTCGCCGCCCCGGAAGAAGTGATTGAAACCGACCTCGTACAGGGTTGCCGACGAGGCGAAGGTGGAGAGGTGGCCGCCGATCCCCTTCACCTTGTGGTTGGCCTTGACCACCATCACGGCGGCGTTCCACCGGACGAAGCGTCGAATCCTCCGCTCCAGGTCGCCGTCTCCCGGAAACTTGGGCTGGTCCTCCACCGGGATGGAGTTCACATAGGGAGTAGTCACCGCCCCGGGGACGCCGAGGCGCTGCTCATGGGCCCGCTCGAGCAACTTGGCAAGGATGAATCGTGCCCTCACCGAACCGTGGCGTTCGGCCACCGCGTCCAGGGACTCCATCCACTCTGCGGTTTCGGTGGGATCGGTGTCGTGCAACTGGTGCACGTACTCGTCTCCTATGGTCTCGGCGAACTCACCGGGCATGCCCGCCAGGGTAGTTGGCCCCCCCGGAGACACCTACAGGTGGGTTCAGGCAGTGCGGGCGAGGCGCGCCATCAACCAGGGGGAGATCGTCTCGACGAACCTGATTGGAGCGTCGAGTTGGGGAGTGTGACCGGTGTCCTCCATCAGGATGAGCTGCCAGTCGGGTCGCAACCGGCAAAGCCACTCCACCGAGGTGGGCGAGACGATGCGATCCTCTCTCCCCTGAACCACCAACGTGGGGACGGCGATTCGGCGGATGGTCTCTACGAACCGAGACCGGCGGAGCCACAGGGCGGCGATGGAACGGGCGGTGCCCGGGACCGACTCGGCACTCCAGGGCAGCTTGGAGCGGACGGTTGTCTGGACTACCAATGACTCGAGCACCGGCAGGGGGATCCGGCCCGGCTTGTGAGCCACCCACTTCAGGGCCTCCCGGACCAGTTGGCGGGGAGTTCGCCGGGCCCAACGTCGCCGGGAGATCATCACCCCGAGACCCGGAGTTGCCTGAGCGGCCAGGCGCCATGCGGTGGGCCAGTGGATGTGGGGGTCGGGAAGGCGAGGCGGGGTGGCCGGCGACACCAGGAGGAGCGCCTCGACCAGGTCGGGTCGGGTAGCGGCGACCGACTCCGCCACCAGGGCTCCCATCGAGTTCCCCACCAACACCACGGGGTGGCCGGCGGCGGCGACGAAGTGCTCCAGGGCTGATGCCAACGCGGGCACTCCCCAGCTCCCCTGGGGCGGTGAGAGCCCGTACCCGGGGAGGTCGACTGCCACGGTTCGGCCCAAACCGCTGAGGCGGGGACCGACCGCGTCCCAGCCGGCCGCAGAGCCCCCGAGACCATGGACCAACACGATGGTGCTGCCCGATCTCCCTCGGTAATCGACCCAATGAAGAGGCCCGCGGGGTGTGTCCAGGTACTCGCCCATGGCTTCGAGGGTACCAACGGATGCCTACGCTCTTGCTGGCATGGGCGACGAATCGACCGCACAGGTGTTGGTCGCCCGCGATCTGGTCAAGCGATTCGGGGACCTGGTCGCGGTCGACGGTGTCAGTTTCAACATAGGCGAAGGTGAGACCTTTGGTCTACTGGGGCCCAACGGTGCCGGCAAGACCACCTCGATCTCCATGGTCGCCGGGCTCCTCGAGGGCGACGGAGGCAAGGTCGAGGTGGGGGGCCAGGTCATCTCCACCCGGTCACCGAAGGGGAAGGACGCCATCGGGCTGGTGCCTCAGGACCTGGCGATCTATCCCGACCTCACCGCCACCGAGAACCTGAGGTTCTTCGGCCGGCTATATGGTCTCGGCTCGGGCACGCTGGAACGCAGGGTGGACGAGGTGCTCGATGTGATCGGGTTGGCGGACAGGGCTGACGACGTCAGCAAGGAGTTCTCCGGCGGAATGAAACGCCGGCTCAACATTGGCATCGGCCTTCTCCATCGGCCCCGGCTGCTCATCCTCGACGAGCCCACGGTGGGGGTAGACCCACAGTCGCGAAACGCCATCCTCGAGTCGGTGGAGTACTTGTCGGGTGAGGGGATGGCGGTGCTCTACACCACGCACTACATGGAGGAGGCAGAACGGCTCTGTGACCGGGTGGCCATCATCGACGAAGGCCGGATCAGGGCGGAGGGGACCCGGCGCGAGCTGGTTTCGATGGTGGGCCAGAAGGACAGGGTCTCGGTCGTCGGCGACCTGGGCGGCGCCTTCGAGGCGGTTCGAGGTCTCTCCTGGGTCAGCGAGGTGTCGCTGGGAGAGCGCCGCCTGGACGTCCTGGTGTCCAGCGCCGGCGAAGTGCTCCCCCAGCTGCTCGCCAGCATCACCGGGGCTGGGGCCGCCATCAATAGTGTCGAGGTGATCGAGCCCAACCTGGAGGCGGTCTTCCTCCACCTCACCGGGAAGGCACTGCGGGACTGATCGTGCCCGCTTCCCTTCGGATCGCGGCCAAGGACTTCAAGCTGAGGGTGAGGGACCGCTCGATGTTCATCATCGGCATAGGAGCTCCGCTGGTCCTGGCGTTCATCTTCAACATGATCTTCGGGAACGCCTTCGGAGCCGGCGGACTCGAGTTGGAGTACGCCCTGGTCGACCTGGACAGGAGCCAGGTGTCTCTTGCCTTCGCCGAGGGCCTCGACGACCTGGCTCGAGAGGAGGTGCTGACCATCGAGCGGTTCCCCGAGCGCGGCCTCGCCGAGGAGGCGCTCGACCGGGGAGAGATCGACGCCTTCTTCGTGGTCCCGGCCGGGTTCGGCGAGGCGATCGCCTCAGATTCCCCCCGGCTCGAGGTGATTGGTGACGTCAACGCCCCCACCTCGACACAGGTGGCGGTGTCCATCGCCGGTCAATATGCCACGGGCATCGACGCTGCCCGTGTGGCGGTGATCACCACCGCCCTCGTGGCGGGGATCCCGGTCACCCCCGAGTTCATCGCAGGTCTCCAGGGTGATCCCGGGTTGGCGGGCCGAACCTTCGAACTCGGTGACGTGTCCGCTGGGATCAGGCAGCTCGACGCCACCACCTATCTTGCCGCGGGGATGGCTGTGTTCTTCATGTTCTTCACGGTTCAGAGCGGGGTGATCGGGCTGCTCGAGGAGGAACGTGAGGGCACCCTGGCGAGGCTCTTCGCCGCTCCGATCGGCCGCAGCTCGGTCTTGGCGGGCAAGGCGATACTCTCCTTTGCGCTGGGTTTCCTCTCGATGACGGTGCTCGTGGTGGCAACCACCCTGCTCATGGGGGCTTCCTGGGGCCACCCCATAGGAGTCGGCCTACTCGTGGCAGCAGGCGTGGCCGCGGCGGTGGGGCTCATGGCAGTGGTGGCTGCCTTTTCCCGCACCGCGGAGAGCGCCGGCAGCCTGGCCTCCATCGCCGCGGTCGTCCTTGGGATGCTGGGTGGGGTCTTCTTCCCTCTGGGCCAGGGAGAGGACCTGCTCTCACGTCTCACCCTGTTGTCACCCCATGCCTGGTTCCTGCGGGGCTTGGGCGAGCTCGGAGGGGGAGCACCGTGGAGCGCCGCCCTACCCGCTGTCGGCGTTCTCGCAGGGTTCGGGCTGATCTTCGGGTCGGTGGGGTGGTGGGCGATGCGACGGAGGCTGCAGTGAAACCTCTCGCCATTGCCGGATCCAATCTGAAGAGGATGCTTCGGGAGCGCTCCAACATCTTCTTCGTGTTCATCTTCCCCATCGCCCTCATCCTCCTCATCGGAGCCCAGTTCGGAGGTGGGGTGGCGCCCATCATCGGGGTTCACACCGTCGACCAGGGTGGGGTCGGCGAGCAGATCGTGGCCAACCTGGAGGCCTCCGGGGGGGTGGTGGTGGCCTCCTATCCCGATGGCGACTCCCTGGTGAGGGCGGTAGAGAGGGGCCAGGCCAGCGCTGGGGTGTTCATCCCGGCGGGCATCGAGGTGAGTATCGCTGCAGATGGCCCGGTCGAAGTGGGCTTCGTAGCCCGGCCCGACGGTTTTGGCTCTCAACTGCAGGCAGTAGTGGGCTCGGCAGTGGCCCGAGCCCTCAAGCCGCTGGGAGCAGCCCGATACGCCGCCGCCGAGACCGGCGCCGAGTTCGAGCGGGTACTTGCCGTCGCCCGAGATGCCGCAGATGTGGTGCCGGAGGTCATCGTCGACGTGAGTTCCCGGGGGACCGAGCTGTTCCCCTCCATGGGGAGGTTCGATCTCGGGGCGTCGCAGCAGCTGATGCTCTTCGTCTTCCTCACCGCACTCACCGGCTCGGCAGCCCTGATCCTCACACGACAGCTCGGCATCAGCCGGAGGATGTTGTCCACCCCCACGCCGGTGGGCCAGATCATCCTCGGGGAGTCGCTGGGGAGGTTCGGGGTTGCCATTTTCCAGGGGATCTACATCATGGTGGTGACCTTGGTGGCCTTCGGGGTGAACTGGGGTGACCCGGTCGGCGCGCTGCTCATCCTGGTCGCCTTCTCCGCAGTCGGGGCCGGTGCCGCCATGCTGATGGGGGCGGTGTTCCGCAACGATCAGCAGGCCGGAGGGGTCGGGGTGGTTATCGCCCTGGGCCTGGCCGCCCTGGGCGGATCGATGCTCCCGATCGAGCTGTTTCCCGAGACGATGCGCCGGGTGGCGTACCTCACCCCCCATGCCTGGGCCATCGACGGGTTCGCCGAACTGGTCAGGCGTGGCGGGGGCGCAGTCGATGTCCTTCCTCAGGTGGGGGTGCTCGCCCTTTATGCGGTGACCCTCCTTGCCCTGGCGACCTGGCGACTCCGGGTGGTGCTCACCAGGCCCTGATCTGTTTGAATTGGCCCATGGACGATGAGCGCAGCCGCGGGCCGAACCCGGGAAGCCTCCTCGCTGCGCTGGGCTTCCTGATCTTCGGCGCGGTGTTGGCCGCCGGGTTCTTCGGGCGGAGGATCCCATTCTTCAGCGAGAACCTGTTCCTGCCCATACTCATGATCTTCGTCGGACGGGCGATTGCCCGCCGGTCGCGGTCCCGTGCCGACCGGGAGCCCTCGCCGACCATGGCTCCACCTCACAGGACGCCGACCGCCCCCCCGCCGACAAGACGTCCCGCTCCGCCTCGGCCCAGCGAGGCCACGGTGCCCCGGAGCAAGACCGAGACCGAGGAGGCCCCGGCCTCCCCCCGGCCGACGACCAGCCGTCCGGCGAAGCAGCCCGACGAGGAGTTGCCCCCGGTTGTGGCATCCCGTCCGCTCCGGAAGGCGGGGACCCCGAAGTCGGGATACCAGCCGAAGACCTCTGAGGAGATGATCGCCGAAGCCAAGGAGCGGTTGTCCCGCGGTCGGGGCTAGAGCCCTTCGGCAGCGAGTCGGCGCGCCGCACGGATTTCGGCGGCGAACGCGGCTCGGGCGGCCTCGGAGCCCGGCACCAGCAACCCTCGATTGGCGGCCAGGGCGAGAGCCGATCGGAATAGCACCTGGCTTGCGCTCTCCCCGGAGATGAGCCGGTCCTCGATGCGGTACATCCGAGCCCGGGCCAGGCAGGCTCTGAGGAAGGCCTTCTCGTCGAGTTCGCCCACGGTATCCTCCAACTCGTCGCCGACGACCTGGTAGGCATCGAGGAAGGGGAGTAGCGCCCAGTATGCGACCCGCTCTCCCACGGCGTCCAGGACCGCCCCTGGGCCGCCATCGGTGAGCACCGCCCGCCAGTCGGATAGGTCCACCGATATGTCTCTATCGACCTCGGCGAGGAACCGGGCCCTGTCGGCGAAGAAGAACTCGAATTTGAGCAGGTCCCTCAGCGCCAGCATCTCCTTCGCGGCCGTCTCGGGGTCGGGGGCGCCTGACGCCAGCACCATCTCGGCAATCGCCCTGGGGACGAAAAAGTGGACCACCACGTTGCGGTAATACGACACCTGGACCATCTGGGAGTCGTCCAACCAGTACACGGTGCGGCCCACTGCCTGGTGGCGTGACACCTCCTGATGCTCGCCGAGCCAGCCGAGGATGGCGGTCACCTGCGTTGGGTCGGAGAGGTCGACCTCTTCGGTCATCTCCACTCCCCGGGCGTTGATGAACTCCACGATCCGGGTGCATCCAATGGCAAGTTCTTCGGCGGTGCGCGCCTTGCCCCGGGCAGCGAGGAGGGCTATCACCACAACTGTGATCGGTGTCATCGGGGTGGAGGTGGCGATCCGGTTCATCACCTCGAAGGCCACCTTCCGGAGACCCACCGACTCCTGATCCCCGTCGATCTGGTCGAGCATGGCGGCCATCGACACTGCCTCGCCAAACCTGACATGGATGTCGCCGTACCGTCGGCGAAGTGAGCGCACCGCCTTGACCAGCCACCGCACCGACTCCTTCTCCTTGCCCTTGCCCTGGGCCTCCCTGGTGTACGCGGGTACATCCTGGATCTGGTCGTAGGTGATCGATACCGGCACCAGCATCACGTCGTCGGCCTTGCCCCGGGTCACGGAGTCGGCCACGTAGTGGAGCAGCCCGAAACGTGGCGACTGCAACTTGCCCGACCTGGACCGACCCCCCTCCATGTACCACTCCAGGGAGAAGCGCTTCTCCACCAGGTAGTCGATGTAGGAGCGGAGCACCAACTTGTAGAGGCCGTTGTCCCTGAAGGAGCGTCGGATGAAGAACACCCCCGTCCTCCGCAGCAGGGGCCCGACGGGGAAGAAGTCCATGTTGATCCCCCCTGCGGTGTGGTTGGGTGGGAGGTCGTTCTCCCAGAGGAGGAACTGAAGGCTCAGCCGGTCGAGGTTGGAGCGATGCGAGGGTAAGAAGACCACCGGGTGGGCGCTGCCCAGTGAGGCCACCTCTGCCACCTGGTCGGTGCGGTAGCGGATCCGACCGTAGCCCTGCCGGTAGAGGGTGTGAATGGCGTTGGCGATCACGTCGATGACATAGGGGCTGTGGGTGGCGGCGATCTCCTTGAGGTACCTCCGGGCCCGGGCCATGGCGGCGTCCACGGCCACGCCCTCCTGGCGAGCAAGGTCGACCACCGCGTCGACGAAGCTTCGCCTAGAGAGGATCGCCTCGGGAACGAAGCGGGGAACCTTGTAGCGGTTCCCTCGCAGGACCCGCTCGGGGAGGTCCAGGGAACGCCATGCCCTCCTGGTGACGAAGGGAACGAATCCGTCGATCTCGTCGCTGTCCCGGTAGGCATCCTTCAACGTGGATAGACCGGCGCCCTCGCCGGCGACCCTGACAACCCGGCCGGGATGGGCCAGCAGGATCCACCATGCCCTAAGCCCCCGCGGGTCGCGGGGATCCCCCGGCTTGAAGATGTCCGACCACCCAACGGCCCTCCTGCCGTCGCGTTCGGGTGCCATCCACACCACCCTGACCGGGATGAGGAACGGGTCGTCGCCAGCGTCGAGCCGGGCTGCCAGTCGCCCGTCGGGCCGCCGGTGCCGGCGGCGTGACGGCTGGATGGCTACCAGCTCGGGGCTACCCCCCGTCGAGCGCCGCACCCAACTCTCCAGGATGCGCCTCTCCAGAGGGCTGGCCGCGTCGAGCAGGTATACCGCCTGGTGTCCGGGGGGCCCCAACAGCGAGGCGGCATCGGGCCGGGAGTGGGATGCCATCGGGTCACTCTATTGGGCTGGCACAATCGGCCCCTGTGCGGATCGTGGTGCAGAGGGTTGCCCGGGCCTCGGTACTGGTCGACGGCGCCATCGTGGCCTCTATTGGGAGGGGCTTGTGCCTCCTTGTCGGGGTGGCCGGAGGAGATGAGGAGGGCGATGCCCAGGCGGCGGCGGCCAAGATCGCCGGCCTCAGGGTGTTCTCCGATGATGTGGGGAAGATGAACCGGTCTCTAGCCGAGGTCGGCGGGCAGGCCCTGGTGGTCAGCCAGTTCACCCTGCTCGGCGACACCCGGCGGGGAAGACGGCCGTCTTTCACCGAGGCGGCACCTCCCGAGCTGGCCCAGCCCCTGGTCGAGGCGGTGGCCGCAGGAATCCGAGAGCGCGGGCTGGAGGTGGCGCAGGGGGTCTTCGGGGCGAGGATGCAGGTGGCCTTGGTCAACGATGGGCCGGTGACCCTGGTCCTCGATGTGAGGAGAGGCTCGGTCGTCTGAACCTGGCGTCCCGGAAGTGCTTGGGGGTGATCAGGAGCCCCAGGCCCACGGACAGCGCCGGTAGGAGTGAGGCATCCACTCCCCAGGCAACGGGTAGTCCCGAGACGCGCCAGAGGGTGCCGGCGGCCGCCAAGGCAACCACGGCGACGATGGTTCCCCCTCCGGTGGACCTGGTCAGCCAGGCGGCGAGGGCGAGCACCACCACGATGGGCGCCACCACCAGTGGCCAGGCGACGACGAGTACCCCTGCGGTGATTCCCAGGCCCTTCCCGCCCCGAAGCCGGTACCACAGGTTGTACAGGTTGCCGCCGGCTCCGGCGACCCCGGCAGCAACCATGCCCACTCCTGCGGCCACGGCTCCGCCGGCCAGGGTGAGCAGGGCCCCCTTGGCCATCTCGACCAACAGGACAGACGCCGCCAGACCCGACCCACCGGTGCGGAGGGCGTTGTTGGCCCCGGGGTTCCCCGACCCCTCGCTCATCAGGTCGATCCCGCGCGCCCGGGCCAACCAGCCCGCAGTTGGGAGCGATCCGACCAGGTAGCCGACGACCGCGGCCAGGGCGATGATGGCCGCCTCGGGGAGGGTCATCGCCCCATCGCCTCCCTGCCCGGCGGGCAGAATCGGAGGAAGTCGCATCGGCCACACCACTCACCGGTCATCTCGGGGAACCTAGCCGCCCCGATCCCCTCAACCAGAGAGGCTACTGAGGAGCGGGCATCCTCCAGCCAGGCCAGGTCGGCTTGGTGGGACTCCTCGCTGCCCCCGCCTCCGAGAAAGGCGAAGGTCATGGTCAACGCCTCAGGGCCGGGGATCCCGAAATCGACCTCGTTTACCGCGACCGCGTAAGCGTGGAGCTGCACGATCCGCGCCGGGTCGTCGTGGGGCCGGCCACTCTTGAAGTCGACCACTTCCCAATGTCGACCGTCGGAGTAGATGGCGTCTATACGCCCCCGGATCCGGTGGCCATCGCCCACCTCGACTGTGAACGGTTGCTCCACGAGCTGGGCCCGCGCCCGGGCGAAACGCGAGGCGAGGTATGTCTGGTAGGCCCCTGGCGTGCCCACCTCACGCTCCACACCGTCGTAGGGGTGGTCTTCGGGACCCAACGGGACCACACCGCGCTGGTGCAACTCGATGCGCCGATGCACTTCGGTGCCTTTGATCGCGGCCGGGTTGGACCGGCGAGGCAACGGGTCGACCTCGCTCCAGAAGTACCGTTTGGGGCATTGTGAGTAGGTGACCAGCCCGGTCACCGAGACTGTCGCCATCGCCGGCTCGGCGACCTCCTCGCCCTTTTGGTCGAGGGTGAAGAGCCGCATCTCCGTCTCCTCGCTGATGGCGTGGTAGTCGTCGCCCACATCGAGGCGGGTCGCCATTTCCTCGGGCCACCGCTGATCGGAGAGGCCAGCCCGGATGGCACCGTCCCACCCGTCTTCGAATAGCGGGTCGGGGTTGGGGCCCTGGTCGAAGCGGACCAGCTCCGGGCGTTCGGTGACCTCAGGGAGGTGGGGGACGTCCCCGGTGGCCTGGTTTACCAGGTGCCAGAGTGTCGACGGTGCGACGGCACGGGTCTTGACCAGGGGGTACCCATACCAGTATGCGCCGGTGACGAAGAGGCGGCGGCGCGCCCGGGTGAGAGCAACATAGGCGGTGCGCCATTCCTGGCGGGCGTGGGCTTGGCGCAGGAAGTCCTGAACCACTCCCTCGTCGTCCATCAGGTGGGCCATGACGGTGTCCAGCCTGAGCTCGACGGGGATGGCATGCGGCGCCTTCAGCGGGTTGCCGTAGTCGCTGGAGCCGGAGGGGAAGTTGCCGGCGTAGACCGTGGGCACGGCCACCGTGTCCCACTCCAGCCCCTTGGCACGATGGACGGTGACCAGGGTCACGGCGTCCTCACCCGAGATCCTGGCGGAGTCGACCTCGTCGCTTCGCTCCTCGGTGGTGGTGTCGAGATAGTCGAGGAAGGCGGGTAGGGAGGGACGCCCCTGTAACGGACTCCAGTGCTCGGCAAGGTCGAGCAGTCGGTAGAGGTTGAGACGGGCGGTGAGCCTCTGGTTGCGGGGGAGGGCCTCGATGTCGCGCCATGCTCCGGTCAGGTCGAGGACCAGACGGCACACCTCGACCAGGCTCAGACCTTGGGACTCGAGTAGGGCACGTCGGTAAACCGGGCGGAAGTCGGCGATTGCCTGGGCCGCCTCGGGGCTCAGCCCGGGGATCGCCTCCACCTCGACCGCCTCCAGCAGGGTCACCGGTATCGGGGTGCCCTCATGGTCCTCTTCCGCTCCCACGGTGGCGACCGCAGCCAGCCGGGCCAGGTCGGCCATCCCGAGCCGGTAGCGACTGCCGACGAGGATGGTGGTGAGGGAGACAGAGTCCTCGGGGTGCTCGAGGACGCGGAGCCAGGCGACCAGGTCGGCGACCTCGGGGACGGATAGGAGGCCGCCCAGGTTGGCTACCTCCACCGGGATGTCGTGGCGGGCGAAGGCGTCGACGATCACCGAGAAGTCCTTGTTCTTGCGAAGAAGGACCGCCATATCGCGCCATCTCGTACCGGCTTCGTGGAGCTCCTCGAACCTGGCGGCGATCCATTCTGCCTCGGCTATCGAGTCGGGGGCCCAGTGGGTGCGGACCACACTCTCGGGGTCAGGACCGAGAGCCGATACAAGCGGCTCGGACTCGGTGTTTGCCTCGAGCCTGACCCGATTGGCCACGTCGAGGATCTTCTGGGTGGAGCGCCTGTTGAGCGTGAGGCTGCGGACCGGTGGCGGTTGTCCGCCCGGGGTGGGGAAGTGGTCCTGGAATTGGGCGAAGTTCTCTGCCGAGGCGCCTCGCCACTCGTAGATCGTCTGATCCTCGTCGCCGACCGCAACCACAGGGAAGCCCCTCCCGAAGATGGCGTTCAACAGGGTGCGTTGCGCCGGATTGGTGTCCTGGTACTCGTCGAGGACCACCACGCGGTAGCGGCCCCGCACCAAGTCGGCGAGCTCGGGATTCTGGGTCATGAGTCGGGTGGTCAGGGTGACCAAGTCGGAGAAGTCGACCACTCCGAGGCGCCTCTTCTCCCTCTCGTACTCTTGGAGGATCTCGGCCATCTCACGCCGCTCCTTGCCCACCGGTGTGTCGTCGGGGTGGGCGAGCAGCCCCGAGGGGGTGAGCAGGTGGTCTCCCAGCCGATCGTGCAGGCTCCTGATCCGGTCGTAGGTCGTCGCCCAGGTGAGGTTGAGTGTCTCAGGGTCGCTGCGAAGGACCACGTCCTTGAGCAGCTGTCTGGCGAAGGTCGGGGTGATCACCTGGAACCTGGGGTCGATGCCGGCGAGGGGCCCGAACTCGGCGAGGGTCTGGGCGGCGAACCCGTGGTAGGTGTGGACCTCCGACTGCCGGGCAGGATCGGCGGCGTCGAGCATCTCGCGGACCCGATCGGCCAGTTCGGCAGCCGCCTTGTTGGTGAAGGTGATGCCCAGCACCTGCTCGGGCTGGACACCGTGACGGCGCACCAGGCCGGCGATGACCATCGCCACGGTGGTGGTCTTGCCGGTTCCTGCCCCGGCACGAACCTTGATCGATGTCAGCCCGAGTTCGAGTATCTCCTGCTGCTCCCGCGAGGGCGTGACGGTGGTCATGGCAGGTAGGCGCCTCTCCCCTCGGGCCACTGGGGACAGGTGACCCTGAAGGGGCATCGGTCACATTGGGGGCCGATCCGCGGAGCCCACTCCTCCCTGAGGATGGCATCGGTGATCTCCACCATCTGTTGCCGTGTCTCCTCGATCGATGAGATGTCGAGGTGACGCACGGTGACCGTCTTGGCGTTGGCGTTCGGATACCACAGCTGGGCCTCCACCACCGGCTCCTCTGGGGTCGACCTGGCCAGGGAGTAGAAGGCGAGCTGGATCGACCTGGCAGCCTCCTGGTGTGTGGGGGTGGTGGAGCCGGTCTTGAAATCGATCACCCGCAGGCCCCCATCGGCTCTCTCGACGCGGTCGATGTAGCCCACCCACTCCACCCCGCCGATCTCAGCGGAGACCAAACGCTCCGTCTCGATGGGAATCCCATCACCCGGCCAGCGGGTGTAGAGCTTCTCGATGATGGTGGCTGCCCGTCGCTTCCAGGCGTTGTTCAGCCCCGGACTCCCGAAGTCGGCCCGCTCGGCCCACACTTCCTCGAGCACACCGAGGGCGCGCTCCGGGGTGGCATGGATTGCCCCGGTGCCCACCACCTCCGACTCCGCCCGCTCCAGGACCTCGTGGATCAGGCTCCCGCTGGTGGCGTAGTGGTTTACCGATTCCCCGATCCGCAGACGACGCTCCAGGGCATATCGCCGTGGGCAGGCAACATAGGCTTCGGCCTGGCTGGGGGAGAGACGCAGCACGTCGCCGAGGATTGGGCGATCCGGCCCGGCCCGCGGCACTCCGGCGAATCGGGCCGGGTTCCACCAACTCCCGGCATGTCGGGCGAGGACGGCGACCGCGGCCAGCCTCCGCGCCGGCGGGCCGATCGGGTCGAGGAGCCAACGACGCAGGGTTGTCTCTGCCTCAACCAGCGTGATCGGCTCCCGCTCGAGCTCAACGGGAGGTCCCAGGTCCTCGAGACGCTCACCCGAGGCGGCCACCAGGAAGCGGGAGGGTCGCTTCTCGCCGAGGTCCCCACCTGCCTGGGTGGCGGTCCACACCACTCTCGACCTCGCCCGGGTTATCGCGGTGTATGCCAACCGTACCTCCTCCTGCAGTTGGAAGGCGCTTTGTGCCCCGGGGTCGGTGAGGCGGTCGGATGCGAGCAGCTCGGGACGGAGCAGGCGGCGTCCCCGCCGCAGATCGGGGAAGACCCCTTCGGTGGCATTGGCGATGAAGACCACCTCGAACTCGAGCCCTTTCGCCTGGTGGAGGGTGGTCAGGGTGACCCGTTCTGTGGGAAGGCGGGCAGGGAGCATCGGCTCGGCCTCGAAGTCCTCCTCGTCGATGAGGGCAAAGTATTGGTGGAGACTCACCTTGGGGTCACGCTCGGACTGGCGGTCGAGGGTCTGGGAGAAGGAGTGCCAGGCCCCCCTCCAGTCGGTCCGACGGGGGTCGGAGACGATGGTGTCGATTCCGTCGAGCATCGACCAGAGATGCCAGAAACCGTCTACCGCGGGCCGATCGGTGGCCCACCCGGGGTCGGAGAGAAGCGCAGCCAGTCCGGGATGCTCGGGGAGACGCTCGGCGATGACACGATGCCACGGCTCCCAGGTGCGTCGACGGGCTCGCACCAGGCTGCGTTCCCGGCCCAGGCCAAGGGCGACAGCCGGTCCGAGTAGGATCCGGCGCATCGCCCGGTCGGCGGCAGCGGCGTCGCCTGCTGCCGTGGTGGGAAGGGAGCCACCGTGAACTCCGGCTGTGACCACGTCGCGCATCAGGCTGACTGCCGGGTGGTCGACGAGACGGCCATGTGGCGGGTCGTGGGCCACTCCCCGACGGTCGAGGGCCCGGGACAGCTCGGTGATCAGCTCCTTCTTGGTGCGCACCAGTACCGCCAGGTCGGCAGGGCGAATCCCTTCGACCACGATGGCGTGCTCAACCTGGTCTGCGATCCACTCTGCCTCGGCGGTCTCCTGGTCGAACAGGTAGGCCTCGGCCCGCCCCGGGTGAGGTGCAGGCACCACCGGCCCGGCGGCCCCCGGCAAGTCGGCGCCCACCACTACCCGCAGGGCAGATTCCATGATCTCTTTGGGGACCCGGAAGCTTTCGGTTAGGACGATCCGCTCCGCGTCCTGGTGGGCGAACGCGGCGAGGTTGGACAGCTCGGCGCCTCGAAACGAATAGATCGACTGGTAGGGGTCGCCGGCCACGGCGAGGTTGCCATGGGCTGCGGCGAGCAGCCGGGCCATCTCGGCCTGGGCGGGCGAGGTGTCCTGGTACTCATCAACCAGTACGTACCGGAGGCTAGAGACGAAGGAGGCCGCCCGACCGTCGGCGAGGCCGGCCACCGAGTCGGCGAGCAGCACTCCGTAATCCGTGCGCCCCGCCTCCGCCAGGTGTTCCCGGTAGCGCTGATACAGCGCCGGGATGGCACGCCATTCCCTCCTGGCACGAGCCAGGTCGGCCAGGTCCGCCGGCGCGAGTAGGCGCTCCGAGCAGCGCATGAGGAAGTCGGCCACCTCGGCAGCAAACCCCCTGGTAGCGAGGACCTCCCGGTAGGGCAAGGGCCAGTCTGCGGGATCTTCGTCGGCGAGAGTGCGGCGGACGAAGTCGATCTGCTCCGGGGTGGTGAGCACAGTGGGGGCTTCACCGTCGCCGAGCGTCTCGGTGACCGCCAGGGCGAGGGAGTGGAAGGTGGTGACGCGTAGCGGTGGGCCGGTCCGCCCCACCAGTTCCTCGATGCGTCGGCTGAGCGAACCGGCAGCACGTCTGGAGAAGCAGAGCACCACCAGCTCATCACGACGCGCCTTGCCGCTGGTGACGATATGAGCCACCCGGCGCACCAGGAACTCGGTCTTCCCGGTTCCCGGGCCGGCCACGATCACCTGGCGGCCGTCGGTGCGTGCGATCGCCGACGGCCAGTCGTCGGCTCCGATACGGAGGTCGCCGATGGTCACGCCGGCGATCGTAGGGTGGCTCAGGCCGCCTCGGGGAGCGGTTGGAGCCCGTCGACCAGCTCGGCCTCGATGCCGAGGTCATGCAGGTAGGAGACCGGGTCGGCAAACACTGCCTCGGGTTCGAATTGGTATCTCATGATGACCAACCTACGAACAGGGTGTGACAGATCCTGCCTGCCGTCGCCTCGTCGGACCAGTCAATAGGATGCTCCCGGTGAACAAAGGACAGCATGCTGCAGGTGGGTAACGAGTTCGACTCTCCGATGTACCACGAGGCGGTGGGCCAGTTCGACCGGGTGGCCCGCCTCATGGGCCTCGACTCCAATGTCGCCGACCGGCTCAGGGTTCCCCAGAAGTCGACGGTGGTCAGCTTCCCCTTCCGCCGCGACACTTACAGCGAGGTCGAGACCATCTTCGGTTACCGAGTGCAGCACCTCACCACGATGGGCCCCACAAAGGGCGGGATCCGGTTCGCCCCCGACGTCGACCTCGGTGAGGTAACCGCCCTGGCCATGTTGATGACCTGGAAGTGCTCCATCGTCGGTGTCCCCTTCGGTGGGGCCAAGGGCGGGGTGCGGATCAATCCGATGGCACTGTCCCGAGCCGAGCTGCAGCGGGTGACCCGACGCTTCACCATGGAGATCATCAACGTGATCGGTCCCGAGACCGACATCCCCGCTCCCGATCTTGGCACCAACGAGCAGGTCATGGCGTGGCTGATGGACACCTACTCCCAACACGTCGGCCATGCCGTCCCCGCGGTGGTGACCGGCAAGCCTCCCGCCCTGGGAGGCTCCATCGCTCGTCGGGAGGCCACAGGTCGAGGGTTGATCTTCTTGGTACCCCAGGCAGCAAACGTTGCCGGGTTCGACCCCACCGGCGCCACAGTGGCCATCCACGGCTTCGGCAACGTCGGCCTCTATGCGGCGGTGGCCGCCGCCCAGGTGGGACTCAAGGTGGTGGCGGTATCCGACATCTCTGGAGCGATCTACAACCCCGACGGGATCGACGTCGACGCCGCGGCCAAATGGGTCGAGGAGAATCGAGTGCTCGAGGGTTATCCCGATGCCGACCACATCGACGGCAAGGCGGTGTTCACCCTCGACGTCGACATCCTGATCCCTGCAGCGGTCCAGGGGGTAGTCCACAAGGGGAATGCCGACGAGATCAAGGCCAAGATCCTCATCGAAGGAGCCAACAATCCGACCACCCTCGAGGCCGACGACATGCTCAGGGAGAGGGGGGTGGTGATAGTCCCCGACATCCTGGCCAACGCCGGGGGGGTCACCGTCTCCTATTTCGAGTGGGTCCAGGACGTCCAGAAGTACTTCTGGACCGAGAACGAGGTGGTGGCCCGCCTCAGGGAGATCATGACCCGGGCCTTCGACGAGGTGTACTCGATTTCGGTGGCCGAGAACGTGGACATGAGGACTGCCGCTCTCATCAAGGGAATCCGCCGGGTGGCCGACGCCAAGCTCGTCCGCGGAGTGTTTCCCTAGGCCTCCTTGGCTTCGCCTTGCTCGCCATATGGCAGTCTTGGCGCAGCGCGCCTATGTCCAGGCGGGGCAGATCTCGCGGTAGGAGCACCAGTCGCAGAGCCGCCCGGGGCGTGGGGGAAACCGATCGGTATGCAGCGCCCTCTCTATTGCGGCCCACAGGGCGCGGAGTTGGGAGTCCATGGCATCGAGCTGGCGGTCGTCGATGGGGAGACGATAGAGGGTGGGCCCGTTGAGATAGAGGAGCCTCAACTCGCCGGGTGTCTCACCGGTCTTGCTCCGAATGAGCAGGGCATAGATCTTCAGGGCGAAGAATGCAGGTAAGGCATAGGCCTCGGGTGGAGCCTTGCCCGTCTTGTAGTCGGTGATGATCAGCTCGCCGCTGGAGCCGCGGTCCATCCTGTCGAGGATCCCCCGGATGAGCATCCCGTCGAGGTCCTCGAGAAGGTCGAGCTCACGCTCCTCGGGCTCGAAGGTGGTGGGGTCCTCGATGCTGAAGTAGTTGGCCAATAGCTCCAGTGACTCCAGGCCCCAGATCCGCTCTTCATCGGTGGAGGGGAACAGCCCGGAGAACTCTTCTTCCCCCCTGATCTCGGTCCATGCCTGGCGAAACAGGTCGAAGAGGCGATCGGGGGTCCGCTTGTCCAGGGGGTGGTCGAAGAGCCGCTGCAGAGCAAGATGCGCCGCGGTCCCGCGTGCCTGATAGATCGAGGTCGGCTCGGGGATGCGGTCGATCGCCCGGAACCGGAACAGCTGGGGGCATGTCTTGAAGTCGCCCGCCCGACTGGGAGAGAGGGTCTCCAGGGTCCCCGGCTCGACCTCGGTCACGATGGCCATGCTGGCGATCATAGGAACCGGTCCCGACAGATCCCGGGCATGTCCATCGCACCCGCGAAAAATCGGCGAAGGACGCGAAAACTTAGCGGCCGGACGCCTTGACGGATCTGGCGGCCTTCCTCTACTTTCCCTCCCACGAACTGAGGGCAACCTCAGATCGGTACCGGCGGGGTTTCGGCCCCTTCGGTAGCCACCTCGTCCGGGGGCCCGCTTTCCCGGCGAGATGGCAGAGAGCCCCGAGAGGGTTGAGGCTTCGGCCCCGGCTCCCTCGGGGTTTCTCGCGTTCCGCCGAGATCCGGGCGCGTCCACCTGCGAAACGTTGGACGACGTCTCGGTACGATGGTTCGCGAAAAACAAAGACCTCTCCGACTTGTCCGGGTCTGGTTGATGGTCTACCTTTCCGGCCACGCCGACGGGGAAACCCGGCGGCGGGCTGGTATCGGTGGGAAACCTCCGGGACTGGCCGGGCCGGAGATGCGGGCAACCGCAGGAAAGGCCCAACCGGATCGCACCCGGCTTGCCGGATGCGAATCGGTCAGGTCGCCAGGCCGAGTGGGGATCCTTAGGGATCGTCGAGCGGTTTGACGGTCGCAGGCCGCAAGGTCTGCACCTCCCCGGAGACGGGGAACAGCGGCTCTCGGGCCGCACCGCCGCCGGCTTAGGCCGACGGCGACCCGTTCGGAGTTGGGTCCCCGGCCCGACGAAGACGGGATCGAGAACCCCGAGAGGGTTGAGGCTTCGGCCCTGGCTCCCTCGGGGTCTCTCGCGTGCCGGCTCGTCCCGTCGTATCGGCCACCCCGTCGGTAGGCTCCGCCCGGTTCACTCCCACCAGGAAAACAGGAGCCCACGATGGCCCACATGCAGGACTTTCCTTTGCTGCTCTCTACCCTCTACGACCACGCGGTCTGGGTTCACCCCTACCAGGAGATCGTCTCGGTGGAGTCGGACCGCACGGTGGTCCGGACCAGCTACGGGGAAACGGACTCCCGGGTGCGCCGCCTGGCGTCTGCCTTCGACGCCCTCGGCTTGGAGCGTGGCGACGCAGTGGGGACCTTTGCTTGGAACAATCGCCGCCATCACGAGCTCTACTGGGCCACCGCCAACACCGGCCGGATATGCCACACCATCAACCTGAGGTTGTTCGCCGACCAGATCGTCTACATCGCCAACCACGCGGCCGACAAGGTGATGTTCGTCGACCCCGACTTGGTCTCCCTGATCGGCCCGCTGGTCGACCGGATGGAGACGGTGAAGCACTGGGTGATCCTCGGTGAGCAGGCCGACGAAGCCATCCCCGGATCGATCGCCTACGAGGACCTGATAGCCGACCAGCCTGAACATGGCAGCTGGCCGATGCTCGACGAGCGCTCACCGATGATGCTCTGTTACAGCTCCGGCACCACCGGCAACCCCAAGGGTGTCGCCTACACCCAGCGCTCCACGTACGTCCACACCATCTCCAACCTGGCGAACTACGCCATGGAGCCCAGCGACAACGTCCTCCCGGTGGTTCCCATGTTCCATGCCGCCGCTTGGGGCTACCCGTTCATGGCGGTGACCCGGGGTGCCAAGATCACCTACCCCGGTCCCGATCTGACGCCCGAGGGGCTGGTCAGGTTGTTCGTCGACGAGAGGGTCACCTTCAGCGCCGGGGTGCCCACGGTTTGGCTGGGGATCAAGCAGTATCTGGAGGCCAACCCGGATCTCGCCATCTCCTCGATCCGAGCGTTCTTCTGCGGAGGCTCGGCCGTGCCCCGGGCGATGATCGAGTGGTACTGGACGAACCAGGGCATCAGGGTGGTCCAGGGGTGGGGGATGACAGAGACCAACCCGGTGGCCTCCAGTGCCCTGCTCAAGCCTTACATGGAGGACTGGGATCTCTCCGACCAGTTAGATCGGCTCGAGACCGCGGGGATCCCCGTGGCCGGGCTCCAAGTGAAGATCGTCGACGAGGTAGGGGAAGAGCTTCCCCATGACGGCGAGGCCTTCGGAGAGCTGCTCATTCGGGGGCCGTGGATCGCCGCCGAGTACTACAGGGACGATCGCAGCGCCCAGTCCTTCGAGGACGGGTGGCTTCGCACCGGCGATGTGTGCAAGATCACTCCTGAGGGCTACATCCGGATCACAGATCGGGCCAAGGACGTGATCAAGTCGGGGGGGGAGTGGATCTCCTCACTCGACCTGGAGAACGAGTTGATGGCCCATCCCGCGGTGACCGAGGCAACCGTTGTCGGCTTGAAACACGCCAAGTGGCAGGAGAGGCCGGCGGCCTTCGTGGTCAAGGGGGCCGAGGTCACCGAGGAGGAGCTCCTCGCCCATCTCGAGGCCCGCGTCGCCAAGTGGTGGCTGCCCGACCGGATCGTGTTCGTGGATGCCATCCCCAAGACCGGCACCGGCAAGTTCGACAAGAAGGTGGTTCGCGACCAGTACGCCGACATGTTGATGGAGTAGACCGCCGCTAGGGCAGGTACTGCTCGTCGATGGCGACCACCTCGCCGTCGACGACCGTGAACCACCAGGGGTCGTGCCACATGTTCAGATGTGAGCCCACCGGCTCTCCGGTGAGTGCATCGACCAGCTCGGCAAAGGTGATCGGCTGGCTCGCCAGGCTCTGATCCTGGTCGTAGTGGAACCACACCGAGGTCACCGCGACGTCCGGGTGCACCGAGCGCACCAGGACGATGGGGTCCTGGTTGCGGATGTAGTAGTCGTTGGGCATCGGTACATCCGTCCATCCGTCTGCTGCAGCCGCGTGATCGGCCTCCCTTCCCGAGAACCACACCGCCAGGTCGATGTGGACCTCGGGCCCGCCGGTCAGGCCGGACTCGGCGACATGGTCGATGAACCCCAGGTACCTCCCATCCTCCAACTCGACCACCAGGTTGTCGGTGAGAATCGGGGTACCTGGGTAGATGGACAGGGGCTCGACAACTTCGGGGATCTCGTCGGAGTCAGCGCCGCGAAGCGCCGCCGTGGTTCCCGCCGCCTCGGGGAGCCACTCCACCTCCCCGGTGGCCAGGTCGATCAGGTAGAAGGTCTCGTCCGGTATCGCCGGCTCGAAGGGCCCCCGGGAAAGGATCACCCGGCGCCCGTCGAAGTCGTGGATCCGGGCCCAGGCCTCGTAGAAGCCACCCACCGGAGTTCTGAGAAGCTCGTTGTCACCGTGGGTGATCACCAGGTTGGCCACATCGACAACCTCGCCGGGTTGGCCTTGGGCGTCCTCGGTGAACACCGGCGCAACGATCTCGGCGGTGAGCCCGTTGGCCGTGGTCCAACGGGTGGTCAGTCCGTGGTTGCAGTCGGGATGGACCCGCCCGGGTCCCGGATCGCTCACCGACGACCCGTCGTCGAGCCTGACGAACTCGGGATGACACAAGCCGAGCCGGGCCACCGAGCCCTCCGCGGTCTCGACCACCTCGACCACCTCGGTCGGGCTCGTGCGGTCGATCACCTGCTCCGGGGTGGTCGACCCGTGTCGCAGCCACCACAGACCGTCGTCGTCGGCAAAGACGAAGCCACCTGCGCCGTCCCGTGCCAGGGTGTGCCAGGAGAACACCGAGGTCGGCCACAACATCGTCCCGTCCCAGTCACGCAGCCCGTTGGGTCCCAGGGTCACCCATCCCTCTTCGGCGACCGGAGGGAGGGTGGAGGTGGTGGTCGACGTGGGCACCGTCGTCGTGGTGGTCAGGGGAGCGGAGGTCGTGGTCGAAGTGGCCATCTCGCCGGCACAGCCACCGATCGCCAGCAACGAGCTCACCACTAGCACCCGGAAGTCTCTGCTCATTCCCGTTCAACGTTAGGGCGGGTCATTTGGGTTTCGTCGCTCCCCCCGTCCCAACGGTTGGACGGGAGCGCCGAGCCCGCTCTCCTATGATCCCTGGCCGTGGGAAGCATTCACGACGCCTGGGGCCCGATCGCCGCGGGGATCAGCGGTGTGGTCGGGCTCTGGGGGGTGCTCATGGCTCGCCGGGCCTCGGTGCCAAGAGCCTTCTACTGGGCGGTAGGGGTGGCCATCACCGGCCTCCTGTTCCAGATCGTCCTCGGCGTGATGGCGATGAGCATCGAGGGGACGAATCCGGGCAACCAGCACGTCTTCTACGGGGTGGTGATCGCGGTCACGTTCGTCTTCACCTATATATACCGAACCCAGTTCCGCAAGCGTCCGGCGTTGGCCTACGGGCTGCTCCTGCTGTTCACCATGGGTCTCGCCATCAGGGGGATCATGACGTTCGGAGGGAACTTCTGATGTTGCTCGAGGGCAAGAAGCTGCTGATCACCGGGGTGCTCACCGATGATTCCATAGCCTGGCACACCTCTCGGATCGCCCAGGAGGAGGGGGCCGAGATCGTCATCACCGGGTTCGGGCGGGGTCTACGTCTCACCGAGCGAGCAGCCCAACGTCTGCCCACCCCGTGTGACGTCCTCGAGCTCGACATCAATGACCCGACCCACGTCGACAACCTGGTGGCCGACCTGACCGACCGGTGGGGGATGATCGACGGGGCCCTCCATGCCATTGCCTTCGCCCCGGCCGACGCCTTGGGGGGCAACTTCCTCAGCACCCCTGTGGAGTCGGCGCAGACCGCCTTCGTCACTTCGGCGTTCTCCTACAAGACACTCGCCGTCGCCCTGTTGCCGCTGATGGAGGAGGCCGGTGGAGGCTCTCTGGTCGCCATGGACTTCGACAACACCCAAGCCTGGCCTGCCTACGACTGGATGGGGGTGGCCAAGTCAGCGCTGCAGAGCGTCACCCGATACCTCGCCCGCGACCTGGGGCGCTACCGGGTCCGGGTGAACGCGGTCTCTGCAGGCCCGCTGAGCACCGTGGCGGCAAAGTCGATCCCTGGTTTCGAGCGGTTCGACCAGGTATGGGCGGAGCGGTCCCCGCTGGCCTGGGACACTTCGAACCCCGACCCGGTTGCCCGCATGGTCTGTGTCCTCCTCAGTGACTGGGCACCGATGACCACCGGCGAGATCATCCACGTCGATGGTGGCTTCCACGCCGTGGCCGCAGGCCCGGCTTCCGAGGCCTAGACCGAGCTCATCGCAGCCAGGGGAAGCTCGATGACGAAGGTGGCACCGCCGCCTTCGGTGGACTCGATCCTCACCGTGCCCTGCATCACCTCGGTGAGGCTCTTGACGATGGAGAGCCCCAGGCCGGTGCCCCCGCGGGAACGGGTGTCGGACTGGTCGAGCTGGGTGAACCTCTCGAAGACCCGCTCCCGCTGGTCCTCGGGGATGCCCGGACCGTGATCGACCACCGCCATGAAGGCCCGGCGTCCCCGCTGCCACCCGTAGAGCTCGACCGGGCTGTCCGGGGCGTACTTGGCTGCGTTCTCCACCAGGTTGATCAGCACCCGGGTGAGATGGTCGCGGTCGGCCTCGACGGTGGTGTCTGGGGGCTCGATGGTGATGGCGGGCTCGATGGCGACCACCCGGTTGACCTCGTCGAAGATCTCCTTGAGGGGGATCGGCTCAAGTTCGACCGGTATCGCCCCCCGGTCGATCCTGGACACCACCAACAGGTCCTCGATGAGACGCTGGAGCCGTCCCGCCTGACGGCGAGCGGAGAGAAGGAGCTGCTGTGAGGTGGGCTCGTGAGGGGCCAGTTCGGGGCGGTTCACCGTATCGAGCGAGCCGATGATCGAGGTCAGCGGGCTGCGAAGCTCGTGGCTCACCGTGGAGACGAAGTCCGACTTCATCTGGGCCACCTCTTCGAGACGGCGGGTCATCTCCGCCTGGGCCTCGTAACGGCCGATCTGGCTGAGGACCAACCCGGCGGGGGCTGCCAACGAGCCGAGCTGCTCGAGCTGGTCTTCGGTGAAGTCGCCCTCGAAGGGATCCCCGACCACGATCGCCCCCACCCGCATCGACTCCACCTTGAGTGGGGCGACCAGGGCCTGCTTCAAGCCCAGCTCCCTGAGGAGGACATGGGAGTCTGAGGACTCGTCCACGCGCTTCACGTAGATCGGCTTGGCCGCCCGGTAGGTCTGGGCTACAACACTGGGGGCGTTGATGTCGACGGTGGTCTCCTCGGTGTCGATGGGGTAGCCGTTGACCCATATCGGGCTCATCACCCTGAGGCGGTTCATGTTTTCGTCGTTGAGCAGGACCACCCCCACCTGGGCATCGAGGTACTTGCAGATTGTCCCCACCAGGTGGGGGACTATCTCAGCCAGCGACTCCGCCCGGGCCAGGGTGGCGCTCACCGCGTAGAGACGCTCGAAGTCGAGGCGCTGTTGCTCGAGCATGTTCTCCTTGCCTGCCGACACCAGCGCCTCCTTCTCGAACTCGAAGCCCACTATGGCTGTGGCCGCGGCAACCACCGCCACCGTGAGCAGGGGAGCGACCACCCCGGCGATGGCATCGACATCGCCGACGGTGAACGCCAGGTAGGTGATCGCCAGCCCGATCGCCACCGTGACGAAGGCATGCGCCCACCACACCAGGAGGAGGCCGGAGATTGCCGCCAGCCCGAAGAGGATCGGTTGGGCGGTCGCCTCGAGGGAGGGGATGGTCCCCAGTGCGGTGACCCCGGTGATCAGCGAGATCATCCAACCGCAGAGCAGCCATGGGGCGGCCCGGGTGGCGATCGGGCGCTCCCAGCGGGCAGCGGTGGACAGGACCAGGAGGGTGGCCAGGCCGATCATCGGCACGTAGAAGGTTTGTTCGGCGTAGACCTCGTTTCGCACCGCCTGGGCCCCGATGATGATGAGGATGATCCATGCCACCGCCGAGGCGCGGCGCAAGAGGGAGGCCCGGAAGCGGGCCATGGCCTCGTGCACCGTGGGCTGGGTGATCTCGGCGTTCATTGGATCGAGCATTACTCCCGTTATTCTCGGCTGATTCGGCCACCTGATCGAGGATTGATCTTGGCTTTGAGGTCGTTCGCAAACGGTGCCCTCTTCGCCGAGGTCTTCGGTGAGACGGCTCCGCGCATCCTTGCCCTCCATGGCTGGGGTCGTCGGGGTGCAGACTTCGGTCCCAGCCTCAATGGTCTGCCCGCACTGGCGCCCGACCTCCCCGGGTTCGGGGCCACCCCTCCACCGGGAGAGGTGATCGGGGCAGAGGGCTACGCCGGGATTGTCGCTCAGATGCTCGCCGAATTCGATGGGCCTACAGTCCTGGTTGGTCATTCGTTCGGGGGCCGGGTGGCCCTTCTCATCGCCCACCGTTTCCCGGAGTTGGCCGCCGGGGTGGTCCTCACCGGTGTACCGGTGTTGCGGACGAGCCCTCCATCCCGGCCCAAGCCGGGGTATCGAGTGGTCCGTGTCCTCAATCGGTGGGGATTGGTTTCCGACGAGCGCCTGGAGAGGGAGAGGAGGCGACGGGGCTCGGCCGACTATCGGGCCACCACAGGCATCATGCGTCAGGTACTGGTGAAGGTGATCGCCGAGTCCTATGAGGACCAGTTGAGGGAGGTGACCGCTCCGGTGACGATGCTCTGGGGAGCCGAGGATCGCGAGGTGCCCCTGGCCGTCGCCGAGCGCGCCATGACAATCAGGTGGGCCGCGGGACGCCCGGTGGAGCTGGTGGTGGTCGAAGGGGCAGGTCACCTGCTTCCTCTGGAGGCGCCGGCGAGGCTGCGGACCGAGGTCGAGAGGATGATGGGTTGATCTGGTGGCTGGCCCTCGTTTGCGGCGCGGCTTCGGTGCCGGCGTCCCTGCGATGGCTCCGGGTGGCCCAGCGGGAGCACTACCTGCCAGTGGTGAGCCGGTTTGCGTTTCGCTGGTGGTCTAGCTCGACGACCAATCTCGCCCTGGCCGTGGTGGGCCTGCTCGGGGTGCTCGGCTCGGTGTGGGCCTTGTGGCCGGGGTTTCTCTCAGCCGGAGCCCAGGTAGGCCCCACCGGCCTGGGAGTGCGCGGGAGGACCTCATCCCTGGCGTGGACGCCCCGGCTGCGCAGGGTGGCCGCCGGCTCCGCATCGCTCCTGACCGTTCTCTTGGTCGGAGGGGCCCTCCTCGATGTGGCGGTGGTGGTGGCGCTGGCCCCCCTGGTGGTCCCGGCGGCAGTGGACTCCTCCTTGGTGGCGCTGGCACCCCTGGAGCGGGCCCTGGGGTCGAGGTGGGTGAACCGCGCGGCCCGCAAACTGGCCGCGGTGGGGCCCGAGGTGGTGGCGGTCACCGGCTCATACGGCAAGACCACGACCAAGGGGTACATCACCCACCTTCTGTCCGGCTCCCGGCGGGTGGTGGCCACCCCTGCCTCGTTCAACAACCGCCTGGGTCTGGCACGGGCGATCAACGAGAACCTGACTCCGGGGACCGAGGTGTTCGTCGCCGAGATGGGCACCTACGGCCCCGGCGAGATCGCCGACATGTGCCGATGGGTCAAGCCGGCGGTTGCGGCGATCATCTCGCTGGGTCCGGTCCACCTGGAGCGGTTCAAGACCGAGGATCGGACCGTCTCCGCAAAGTCGGAGATCCTCGACGGCGCCCGGGTGGGGGTGATCTGCACCGACCATCCCCTGCTCGCCCGGCTGGCCTCCGAACGTGGGGGCTCCATGGAGATCATCGAAGTGTCCAGCGGGGAGACCGGGGCAGTCCGGGTAGACGAAGGTCGCCTGTTCGTGGATGGAGAAGAGGTCGCCCTGATCCCCGATAGGATCTTTCCCTGCAATCTGGCAGTCGCCGTGGGGGTGGCCCAGGCGCTGGGGTTGACCGTGGAGGAGATCACCGAGCGTCTCGGCGGTCTCCCCGCTACTGAACACCGCCAGACGGTGACCACGGGTGCCGCCGGGTTCACCGTCATCGACGACACGTTCAACTCCAATCCTGCCGGGGCGGCACGAGCGTTGGGCGTCCTCGCCCAGCACGGCGGGACCAGGGCGGTGATCACCCCGGGCATGGTGGAGCTGGGGCCGAGGCAGGCCGCGGAGAACCGCAGCTTCGCCGAGGCGGCATCGGCGGTGGCCGACCACTTGGTAGTGGTGGGTCGGACCAACCGCCGGGCACTCCTCGAAGGCGCCGAGAAGGGCTCCGCCTCGGTTACCGTCGTCGGATCGAGAGAGAAGGCAGTGTCCTGGGCCCGGGCCAACCTCGGGCCCGGCGATGCGGTCCTCTACGAGAACGACCTACCGGACCATTACCCGTGAGACAGATCAGATGAGCCGGCCCCTGGTGGTGTTCGGTGGGCCTTCAGACGAACACGACATCTCCATCCTCACCGGGCTCCAGGTGGCCCGGGCCCTGGTCGACGTCGATGTTGTCTACTGGTCGAAGGCGGGGGAGTGGTACCTGGTCGAGGCGGGTCTGGAGGCCGCCGACTTCGCGGACGGCGTTCCCCGCAAGGCTCGCGAGGCGGGGTTCGTGGCTGCTCCCGGGCAGGGGTTCGTCTACAAGCGCAAGCCGATCGGCCCGTCGGCGGTGGTCATCGCCTGTCACGGGGGCCCCGGGGAGGACGGCACCTTTCAGGGCCTCCTCGACCTCGCTGGGTTGCGCTACACCGGTCCCGGCCAACCGGCCTCGGCGCTGGGTATGGACAAGCTCGCCTTTGGTGCCGTCATGGGGGCGGCCGGGCTTCCCACGCTGCCTCGTGCCCTGGTTGCCACCGGCGACGAGGGCGCCCCGGCCTTTCCTGCCCCCTTCATAGTGAAGCCGCGGTTCGGCGGCTCCTCGATCGGCATCGAGGTGGCCGATGACTGGGCCACGGTACTCGCCCTGAAGAAGACCTCCGTTTTCCTCGACCAGGGGGCGGTGGTCGAGCCCTTCCTCGGTGGGAGTCGCGACCTCCAGCTGGCGGTGCGGACCCATCCCGGGGTGGAGCTGTCGGCCATCGAGGCGCCGGCCCGCTCGGGAGGTGGGATCTACTCCTACGACCAGAAATACCTGGCGTGGGGTGGCGAGGTCAGTGGTGGGCGTGAGCTGCCCGCGGTCATCGACCACCGCCTCGAAGCCGAGATCCATCGTCTCGCCCATCGGGTCGTAGGCGTCGCCGCCTTACGGGGGATAGCCCGCATCGACTTCCTGGCCAAGGACGGGGAGGTGTTCGTCAACGAGGTGAACACCATTCCCGGGTCGATGGCCGCCTACCTGTGGATCGACCCTCCCCTGGACAGGAGGCAGCTCTTCGAGGACATGGTGGCTGAAGCGGTGGCCACCCCGACGCGGCTGTTCTCGGTGGCGGGCAGCGATGGGACGGCGCTCCGCAGCGCCGGTGCCATCGCCTCGAAATTGGGTTGAGGCCGGTCTCGCCCGGGTTGGGGGCCCCCTAGAGGTGCACCACCGGGCAGGTGAGGGTCCGGGTGATCCCGTCGACCGCCTGGATCTTGGCGACCACCAGCTTGCCCAGGGAGTCGACGTCCTCGCTGCTCGCTTTGACGATCACGTCATAGGGCCCGGTCACGTCATCGGCGCTCTCCACGCCGGGGATCCCCCTAACTTGCTCTGCCACGACGGCGGCCTTGCCGACCTCCGTCTGTATCAGGACATACGCCTGCACCAACTGAGCCTCCTATCGCTCGATGTGGCGCGGCGACACTAGTGGAATCGATCGGAGGCGGGGCCGGTCGGAGAGATCAGTAACCGTCCTGGCCGAGCCGGACAGTGGTTATGAAGTGGCGGCCGTCCTCCTCGACGGTGTCGTAGAGAAGCCGCTGGCCCTGCCGCAAGGTACGGAACACCGAGTCTTCCAGCGAGCCGGGTCGGAGGTAAGCCTCGGAGCGGTCGCGCTCGCGGACCACGACGCCGATACCGGTCACCGGGTCGTATGACTTGACCACTCCCTGGTCCATCAGGACTTGACCACCTTGCCGGCACGGATACACGAGGTGCATACCCGGGCGCGACGGGTGTTGGACCCGTGTTTGACCCGGATCCTCTGGATGTTGGGCAGCCAGCGGCGACTGTTGCGTTTGTGGGAGAAGCTGACGGTACGGCCGTAGCTCGGCTCCTTGCCGCAGATCTCGCATCTGTAAGACATGGCGAAACTCCTGGTGTGGTCGCAAAACCTGAGGGGAGTCGGGTCACCCCGAACGATTGGCAATGGTAGCCGGTGCCGCCCCAAAGGCCCACTTGACCGGGTTGCCGGCTCGATCACACCAGGCCGGTACCGTGGGTCCTATGGCCAGCCTCGCCAAGCTCGCCCGCCGCTCGGTCCAGGAGATCAAGGGGATCGGGCCGGCCCACTCGCGGACCCTGGCGAAGATGGGGATCGAGACGGTGGCCGATCTCCTCCACCACGTCCCCCATCGATATGTGGAGAGCGAGGGGGCCACCATCGCCACCGCCGAGAAGGGCTCCGACGTGACGATCATCGGCGAGGTCCGCTCGGTGCGGGAGCGACGACCCCGACGCAACCTGCTTATCACCGAGGCGGTGATAAGTGACGGCACGGGGACCCTGACCGCGGTGTGGTTCAACCAGCGATATCTGCAGGGGTTGGCCCCGGGCACCAGGATGGCCCTGTCGGGGGTGATCGTCACATTCAACGGTCAGCGCCAGCTCAGGGTGCGCAAGGCGAGGAGGCTTGCCCAGGGGGAGGTCGACGAGGGAGGCGAGCCCGACCTGATCCACCCGGTTCATTCCCAGGTTGGGAACATCAAGCCCGGACAGTTCGTCCCCTGGCTGGCCTCCGCCCTGCAGCGGTCGCTACCCATCGAGGACCCCGTCCCAATCGAGTTTCTGGCCGCTCACGGCCTGACTTCACGGGAGGAGGCCTTCCGGAACGTCCACTTCCCCAAGACCATCGCTGACGCCGAGCATGCCCGTAGACGCCTGGTCTACGACGAGCTGTTCCGTCTCGAGCTTGCCCTCGCCCTACGCAAGCGGAAGCGGATCGAGGACGCCGACGGGATCGCCCACCAGCCTGACGGAAGCCTGACAGGCCGGCTGCTCCAGGGTCTTCCCTACCGGCTCACCGACGCCCAGCGACGGGTACTCGGCGAGATCCGGGCCGACTTGGGCAGCCCGAACCCGATGCACCGACTTCTCCAGGGTGAGGTGGGGTCGGGGAAGACAGTGGTGGCCGTGGCCGCCCTTCTCGAGGGAATCGAGGGAGGCTGGCAGGGGGCGATCATGGCGCCCACCGAGGTCCTCGCCGAACAGCACTTCCTGGGTGTGGCCCACCTCCTCGCCGAGGCAGGCATGTCCCCGGAGCCCTTTGGGGTCGGGGAGAGGCTGGGAATGGACAGCCTGTTCGCCGGTGAGGGCCCGGCGGTCCGGCTCGCCCTGCTCACCGGCTCCACTGCCACCGCGAACTACGACCCTTCGATCGGCCGGGCCACTCTGCTCGCCGACGCCGCCGAAGGGCGGGTCGACATGTTGGTGGGAACCCATGCCCTGATCCAGGAGGGGGTCAGCTTCCACCGGCTTGGGGTGGCGGTGGTCGACGAGCAGCATCGCTTCGGTGTATCCCAACGGGTGCAGCTCAAGGACAAAGCCGATGGTGTCGACCCGGACCTTCTCATCATGACGGCCACACCCATTCCCCGGACCATCTCGATGACCCTCTACGGCGACCTCGACGTGTCCAGCATCGACGAGATGCCTCCGGGAAGAGCCCCGGTGGCCACCCGCGCCTTGAACCGCCATGAGGAGGGGATCGCCTGGCAGGTGATCCGCGACGAGGTGACCGCCGGGCGCCAAGCCTTCGTGGTCTGCCCTTTGGTCGAGGACAGTGACAAGGTGGCGGCGGCCTCTGCCACCGCCGAGCACCAGCGACTGTCGGCGGTGTTCTCCGACCTGGTGGTGAAGTTGATCCACGGGCAGATGAGGCCGGCCGAAAAGGAAGGGGTGATGGCGGCGTTTCGAGCCGGAGAGATCCAGGTCCTGGTCAGCACTACCGTGATCGAGGTCGGCATCGACGTCCCCAACGCCACGGTGATGGTCATCGAGGACGCCGACCGGTTCGGGCTCAGCCAACTCCACCAGCTTCGGGGGAGGGTGGGTCGTGGCCAGCATCGGGGGACGTGCCTCCTCATCGCCGACCCCACGACCGAGGAGGCCGAGGCGCGTATCGCCGCGGTGGTTGGCACCACCGACGGGTTCGAGCTGGCCCACGCCGATCTGCGGATCAGGGGCCAGGGGACCGTGTTCGGCACCCGTCAGTCCGGTGTCCATGACCTCAGGCTGGCCAATGTCATCGACGACTTCGACACCCTGATCGCGGCACGAAGGGACGCCTTCGGCCTGGTGGAGGCGGACCCCGAGCTCACCGATCACGGCGCACTCGGCGAGGAGATCCGGTCGATGCTGGGCGAGGCCGTCGAGTGGCTGTTCGTGAGCTGAGATGAGGATCATTGGCGGCTCGGCCCGGGGGAGGAGGCTCAGGGCACCGGATACTCGTGGCACCCGCCCGGTCACCGACCGTGCCCGTGAGGCGGTGTTCTCCGCGATCGGCGACTGGGTCCGGGATGCCGATGTTGCCGATCTATACGCCGGTTCCGGGTCGTTCGGCCTGGAGGCGCTGTCACGGGGCGCGAGATCGGCGGTGTTCGTCGAGCGGGGCCGCAAGGCCCTGCACGCCCTGGGGGACAACGTCGAAAGTCTGCGTCTTGGCGGTGAGGTGGTCCCCGGCGAGGTACGTGCCTTTCTCCACAAGTGCGACGTCACCTTTCACCTGGTTTTCATTGATCCTCCTTGGGACCTGGACACGTCGGCTCTGGATGAGGAGTTGGCCATGGTCGACCGGATCCTCGCCCCCGAGGGCGAGGTTGTGGTATCGCGTCGGGCCACGGACAGTGCTCCCCGGCCACCTGAAACATGGCGGGTTGCCACCGATAAGCGGTACGGGGATACCAGAATCTTCAGATACGAGAAGGTGACCCCCAACGATGACCACCGCCCTGTGCCCCGGGAGCTTTGACCCGCCGACCAACGGCCATGTAGACCTGATCGACCGGGTCTTGTCCATCTTCGACCGGGTCGTGGTGTCCATCATCGACAACCCCTCGAAACAGCCGATGTTCACTGCCGCCGAGAGGTCGGAGATGTTCGCCGGGATGTACGGTGATCGGCTGGAGGTGGCCACCTTCGGAGGGCTCCTCGTCGACCATGTCAGGGAGGTGGGCGCCGACCTCGTGGTCAAAGGCCTTCGCACCTCTGCGGACTACGAGTACGAGACCCAGATGGCCCAGATGAATCGCCATCTCACCGGCATGGAAACGATGTTCATCTCGACCCGGCCCGACCTTCGGTTCGTCTCGTCCTCGTTGGTCAAGGAAGTGGCGAGACTGGGGGGATCGGTCAGCGGGTTGGTTCCCGACGTGGTGGAGAAGGCACTCAAGGAGCGATTGCAATGAGTCAGGAGACAGAGACGGTTGACACCACCGAGGTGGTGGTCGACGCCACGGTACGCGCCGAGCAGTCCGACATACTCGACATCGTCGATGACCTCATCGTCCACCTCCACCAGGCGAAGTCGATGCCCCTGTCGGCCAGCGCCTTGGTCGACCGGGACTTGTTCCTCGCCAAACTGGAGGCCCTGCGCACCAGTCTTCCCGACGAGTTGCGAGCCGCCCGTTGGATGGTCCGGGAGCGTGAGGCATTCATCGCCCGCACCAATGAGAAGGCCAAGGAGATCCTGGGCACCGCTCGGGAAGAGGCCGACGAGTTGGTATCCGACACCAACATCCTCGCCGAGGCGGTCGAGGAGGCCAACATCCTGGTGAGGCGGGCGGAAGGCGAGGCTCGTCGTCTTCGACTCGAGGCGGAGGACTACATCGAGAAGATCCTGCAGAAGGTCGAGGTCCTCCTCGGCGGGATCATCAACCAGATCCACTCCGGCCGGGAGGAGCTCCACCAGGCCAGGCCCAAGAGCCCCGACGTACCCGTCTGAGCCAAGTCCGAGGAGCGGAGGTGTCCGACGGTCTGGTGTTTAGGGTGGACGACTTGGTGGGCCACCCCGAAAAGAGCAGGGTGTTCACCGGGTCCCTGCCGGTGAGCCTGCGTCTCGTCGACACCAAGGTGGAGGGTGTCATGGAGGTCGGCGGGGTCGTTACCGGCACCGTGGACGGTGTCCAGACCGACTTCTCCGCTCGAGCTCCCGCCGACATCAGGTGCCTGCGCTGTCTGACCGGGTGGACCGAGGAGCTCGAGGTAAACGGATCCCAGCACTTCTCGCCGGTCCCAGACGAAAACGGCTATGTCATCGCCGGCGGTGAGGTGGACCTATCCGGGCCGGTGACCGACGAGATGGCCATGGGAATGCCCCTGGCGCCGGTGTGCCGCCCCGACTGCAGGGGACTTTGCCCAATCTGTGGAACCGACTTGAATACGGACCCGTGCGACGGGCACGGAGACGACTCCGACTCCCCGTTCGCCGACCTCAAAGACTTGTTCGATCCCTGACAGACCAAGGAGTGCCCCGACATGGCGGTGCCCAAGAAGAAGATGTCGCGTTCCCGCACCCGTCGCCGTAAGGCGGTGTGGAAGGTGAAAGCCCCTCGCGCCGTCGCCTGCGAGCAGTGTGGCAAGCCCAAGCTTCCCCACCGCGCCTGCCGAGAGTGTGGCACCTACGCTGGTCGTGAAGTGATCGAAACCGGCTGATCCGTTGGCCCGGATCGCCCTCGACGCAATGGGGGGTGACTTCGCCCCTGTTGAGACCGTCGCCGGGGCGGTCGAGGCCTCGCGTCGTGGCGTCGACGTGGTCCTCGTGGGCCGGGCCGACCTAATCGAGGCGGAGTTGGGCCAACACCAGATCCGGCTTCCGGTGGTCGACGCCCCCGACGTGATCTCGATGGGCGATGACCCGGCCCGGGCGCTCAGAGAGAAACCGGGGTCATCGGTCGGGGTCTGCGCTCGGATGGTGGCCGACGGCGACGCCGAGGGGTGGGTCAGTGCCGGGTCGACCGGGGCGGCCATGGCCGCGGCCGCTATCGTCATCGGCAGGGCTAGAGGTGTGGCCCGCCCGGCGATCGCCACCATCTTCCCCACACCTGGCACTCCGACCCTGGTACTCGATTCCGGGGCCAACCCCGAGGTCACCCCGGCCCAGATCGAGCAGTTCGCGGTCATGGGCTCGGTGGCGGCCCAGACCCTCCTCGGAGTCGATCGGCCCCGGGTGGCGCTGCTCTCCATTGGGGAGGAGAAGGGGAAGGGGCGGGAACTGGAGCGGGCGGCCTACGACCTGTTGGAGGCGGGCTCTTACGAGTTCGTGGGCAACGTCGAGGGTCGGGACATCGCTACCGACAAGGCGGACGTGATAGTCACCGACGGGTTTACCGGCAACGTCTTCCTCAAGACGACGGAGGGGGCGGCCAAGCTCGTCACCCAGTATTTCCTGGAGGCGGTGTCGAGCCTCTCCGCCGAGGTCCAGGTGCAGGTGTTTCCCGCCCTGGCCACGGTGCGCAACAAACTCGACTACGAGACCTATGGCGGTGCGCAGCTTCTCGGGGTCAAGGGAGTAACGGTGATCGCCCATGGGTCCTCGACCCGGGTGGCCATCGCCAACGCCCTGAGCATGGCATCGGAGGGTGCCGACCAGGACCTGCCCGGGCGCATTGCCGAGCAGTTGGGATGAGCCTCGAGGAGCGGCTGGGACACAGCTTCTCCCGACCGGAGCTGTTGCGGCTCGCCCTCACCCACCGCTCGGTCAGCTCCGACGACCCGGGGCGTAACGACAACGAGCGTCTCGAGTTCCTTGGCGACGCAGTGCTCCAGCTGGTGATCACCGACACCCTCTACGAGAGGTTCCCCCATCTCGCCGAAGGGCAGTTGGCCAAGGTTCGGGCGGCTGTGGTGAGCCGGCCCACCCTGGCTGAGGTGGCCCGGGCCCTCGACCTGGGTGACCACCTCGAGCTGGCACACGGAGAGGCGATGACCGGAGGCCGCTCCAAGGACTCGATTCTGGCAGACGCCGTCGAAGCCATCCTGGGCGCGGTCTACCTCGACGGCGGCCTGCCCGTCGCTGCCGCGGTGGTCAACAGGTTGTGGGAGGGGCGTATCGAGGAGCGAGCCCGGCATCCCGGGGTCAAGGACTACAAGACTCGGCTCCAAGAGGAGCTCGCCCGGGTGGGCCTGCGACCGGTCTACGAGGTCGAGGGTTGGGGGCCAGACCACGACCGTCGTTTCCGTGCCTTGGCAATGATCGACGGTTCCCCGGCGGGTGCCGGTGAGGGCCGGTCGAAGAAGGAAGCCGAGCAGGAGGCTGCCCGGGTCGCCCTGGAGTCGCTCGGTCAGAGCTGATCGGCGACCACTGCTTCCCGGCGGGAGCGGAGGTCGATGTACCAGTGGGTGAAGGTTGCTCCCATGGCCGCTGCAATCGGGCCTTGCGCGGCGATGCCCAGAGCCGAGACCAACGACAGCCCGGAGCTCACCTCGCCGGCCGCCGACAACGGGATGGCGACCAGCTGGATCAGTTGGATGGCCGCCGAGCCCATCAGGCCGACCAGCAGCAGGAAGCCCAAGGTGGGCCACCAGCGGCCCCTGACCAACTGGCGGCTCCGATAGAGCGAGGCCACCACCCCGCGCCCTTCGATGGCGGCCACCGGGGTCACCATGGAGAGTGCGATCGCCAGCCATATCCCCGGGGTCAACAGTCCCACCAGCAGAACCAGGGCGATCACGCCGCTGGTGGGATTGGGGGTGCCCACCGTGCCAGCAGGCACCGACCACGCCGTCAGCCCAACCATGATCGCCCCTGCGGCGAGGATCAAGGCGATGAGCCCGGCGGCCAACGCCACCGCCACCCGACGGGCGCCGGGCCGCCTGGCCTGCCTTCCCCCCAGGCTCTCCCCACGGATGTCGGCGACCACCACCCGGTGGCACACCACGTACACGTAGATGGTGGCCAGGGCCTGGACGATCAGGGTGAGAGCCACTGCAATGAGGAAGGGCCGGGCAAGCTCGAAGAAGACCTCGGGGGGGAGGGTCTGCAGGTAGCCGGTGTCGTTGAACAGCGCTCGGAGGAAGTCGGTGGCGCCAGTGGTCTGAAAGATGAGCAGGGTGACCACACCGCCGGGGATGAAGACCAGGAGGGAGGTAGAGAGCAGGGGACGCCACACCCTCCCCAGGGAGGCGAGGGCATCGTTGAGCACCTGGCCGAAGGGGCGAGGGAGTATCCGCATCGGGCGGTTACCGTAATCCGCTCCCCGAGCCCTCACCGCGTTGCCCGAGCTTCCCGAAGTCGAGACCACCCGAAGACATCTGGAGACCGCGATGACCGGTCGGCTGGTGAAGTCGGCCGAGGTCACCCATCCGAGGACGGCCCGTTTCAACGCCTCCACAGAGGAGCTGGAAGGGCGCCTGCGGGACAGACGGGTCATCAGCGTGGGGCGGCACGGCAAGTTCCTGGTGGGGGCCCTCGACGACGACTACACCCTCGTGGCCCATCTGGGGATGTCGGGCAGGTTCACCCTTGCCCACCCGGGTGACCATGTCCCACCCCACACCCACGTCCTGCTCGGCTTGGATGACGGAGTCGAAGTCCGCTTCACCGATCCCCGGACCTTTGGCTTTGTGGCTGTGCTCGACGCCGACGAGGTCGCCGACTCACCGCTGAGCCGCCTCGGCCCGGACGCCTGGGTCGATCCACCCGACGCCTCCCGCCTCGCCGAGCGGCTCTCCGGGCGCACTGCCGCCATCAAAGTCCTCCTCCTCGACCAGAGACCCGTGGCCGGGCTGGGGAACATCTACGCCGACGAGGTCCTCCACGCCGCCGGGATCCACCCACTGACACCGGGTGGGGAACTCTCCCAGACCGGGCTGGGCCGGATTGCCACGGCGATCAGCGAGGTCCTCTCGGCAGCGATCGAGTCCGGGGGCACCACTCTCGACGACATGGCCTACCTCCTCCCCGACGGTCGGGCAGGGGAGAACCTGGAACGTCTGGCGGTTTACGGGAGGGAGGGGCTCCCCTGCCCGTCATGCGGCACGTCGATCATCCGGGTCGTGGTCAGGGGTCGTTCCACCCATTTCTGCCCCCATTGCCAGCGATCAGGCGAAGGGTTGTTAGCCTGAGCGGTAATCACAGAGATGTCATTCACCAGGTAGGAGCGGGTCGTTCCCTCATGCTCGTCACTCCGTCGCCAGGCAGGGAAACGTGTATCTGAAATCACTGAAGCTGACCGGGTTCAAGTCGTTCGCCGACCGGAGCCACCTCGAGTTCCGACCGGGTGTCACCGTGGTGGTCGGGCCCAACGGCTCGGGGAAGTCCAACCTGGTCGACGCCCTCTCCTGGGTGCTGGGGTCCCAGTCGCCGAAGAGCCTGCGCACTCCCAAGATGGAGGACGTCATTTTCGCCGGGACGGCGACCCGACCTTCGCTCAACCGGGCAGAGGTGGTGCTGGTCATCGACAACGCCGACCGGGTGATCGACCTCGACCTCGACGAGGTCTCGATCACCCGGAGGCTCTACCGGGACGGCTCCAGCGACTACGAGCTCAACGGGGTGGGGTGTCGGCTGCTCGACATCCAGGACCTCCTCGCCGATTCGGGGGTGGGCCGGCACCAACACGTGATCATCGGCCAGGGCGAGATCGGGCAGGTCCTCAGCGCCACCCCCGAAGACCATCGAGCGGTCATCGAGGAGGCCGCGGGCATCCTCAAGCATCGGCGCCGTAAGGAACGCGCCGAGCGCAGGCTGGAGAGGACCGACGACGATCTCCTCCGGCTCCAGGACATCCTCACCGAGATCACCCGGCAAATGCGCCCTCTGCGTCGCCAGGCACGGGCCGCCCAGAAGTATCAGGGCATAAAGGACGAGGTGGTGGCCCTCCGACTCCATCTGGGAGGCCGCCAGCTCGCGGAGTACGACCGGGAGCTAACCGTAGCCACCTCGGAACGAGCCAGGCTTCTCGAAAGCCTGGAGGCCGAGCAGGAGGGATCGGAGAGGGCACGGGCCCGGCTCGCCGAGCTGGAGGAGTCGCTGGCCGGGGACATCGCCGGACTGGACCTGGCCACGACCGCGGCCGCGCTGCTGGAGACTGTCGGCGAGAGGCTACGCCGGATAGCCTCGGTCGCCGAGGAGCGTAGGCGGGCTGCTTCGGGCCGCCTCGAGGCCACCGAGGCCCGCATCCTCGATCTGCGGGCAGAGATGGACGAGATCGACGTCGAGATCGCCGGGCTCGGGGATGCGATCGACGGGATGACACTTGCCGCCGAGGCGTATGAGTCGAAGTTCCGCGCTTTGGAAGACGAGGAGAGGGCTCTGGCAACCCAGTCGTCGCTGTCGCCCGAAGGTGCCATGGCTGCGGTCCGCGGGGAACAGAGCGCGGTGGAGGCCGCCCTCTACCGGGATCGGAGAGAACTCGATTCGCTGGACCACCGACTCGAGGTGCTCCGCTCCCAGGTCGAGTCGGAGACCGGCGCCATCACCGACATCAACACCGAGATTCGCTCCCTCGACTCGGCGGTGTCCGGCCTCCAGGCCGATTACGACGAGGCGGCCAGGTCACGAGTCTCCGATCAGGAGGCCTGGTCTTCGGCGGAACGGTCCCTCACCGAGGCCAGGCTCCGGGTTGCCTCGGCAGAGGCCCGAGTCGAGGCGATCGAGGCCGCCCTGTCCGGTCGGCTCGACGAGGAGGCCCGGAGCATGGTCGAGAGCGACTTGGGCGCGCTGGGCCGCTTGGTGGGACTGTTGGACGTGCCCACAGGCCTGGAAGCCGCAGTGGCCGCCGCACTCGGCCGGTGGGTCGATGCGGTGGCCTTCTCCGACCGGGGCTCACTCCGACAGATCGTCGGAAAGGTCAAGGGGACCGGTGGCGGCGCGGTATCGGTGGTGTCTCCCACGACCGGTGAGTCGGTGCCGGCGCGCGAAATCGCCGGGCGGCTCGGCCTCGAGCCCCTTGTCGACCTCCTGGGTCCGGCGGCGTCGGCTCCGCTGGCCGACTCCCTCCTAGGCGACGTGATCATTGTCGAGGGGTGGGTCGCCGGCTGGGAGGTGGTCGACTCCCATCCCGAGGTCCGGGTGGTCACTCCCGAAGGCGACCTGATCACGGCGCAGGGAGTCCACCTGGCGAGTCCCGGCGGTGCCTCGCCGGTGATGCTGGAGAACGCCCGGTTGTCCCTGGAGCGGGCCGGTGTCGAAGAGGCAAGGGCAGTGTCGATCCACACCTCGGCGAAACGCCGGTTCGACCTGAGCCGGGAACAGGAGCGGTCGTGCCTGGAGGCGCTGGAATCGGCGGAGACCGGCCTGGCCGGCCGCACCGAGGCGATGATGCGGCTGAAGCGCTCGGTCACCGCTGTGGAGACGGACATCAGGAGGCTGGAGGAGCGGCGGACCGCGCTGGTCTCGGCGCTGGTCTCGGCGGAGAGCCATCTGGCCGAGCTCGGGGCCCGCATCGAGTCGCTGCATGGGGAGGAGGCCGACCTGGTTCGCGCCTGGGAGGACCTCGAGGCAAGGCGCAGGCAGATAGTGTCAGAGCGAGAGCGGGCCAGGTCGCAGTGGCAGGAGGCCGCCGGTTTGCTCCGGGCGGCCACCGAGCGGAGCTCGATGCTCACCACGAGGCGAGGGCGGATCCTTGTCGAGATGGAGAGATTGGGCACAGGCCCCGAGGGGACCACCGACCCCGATACCTTGGCCACCGTGGAGTCGGTCGCCCGACAGGCGGTAGACCTACTCGGGGCCAAGCTGGCCATCCTCCGCGACCGTCAGGCAGGTCTGAGGGAGACCACCAGCCGGCTACGGGAAGATCTGGCCGGGGCGCGCGCCGAGGAGGACGACCGCCGCCGGGCCATGACCGTTGCCCGGGAACGGGTGGCTCAGCTGGATACCAAGCTGGTCGAGCTGCGGATGCACCGGGAAGCGGTGACCGAAGCGATCAGGCGCGATGCCGACGCCAATATCGAGGCTGCGTACCGGGCGCCGACACCCCACATCCCCGAGGGCACCGACCCAGAAGAGCTCCTGCGCACCCGGCTCGCCGAGCTGACCCGGCTGGGGCCAATCAACCCCCTGGCGGCCGCCGAGTACCGGGATCTCGAGGAGCGCCACGACTTCCTGGTGAGCCAGATGTCCGATGTCGAGCAGTCGAGGGCCGAGCTTCGCAAGGTGATCAACGCCCTCGACGAGGAGATCGCCCGCCGGTTTCATGATGCGTTCGACGAGGTGGCCACCTCCTTCGACCGGTACTTCTCGGTGCTCTTCCCCGGTGGGCGGGGCCGGATCCGCCTGGTCGACACCGCCGATCCCGAGTCGGGTGTGTCGATCGACGCCCAGCCGATGGGGAAGAAGGTGAGCCAGCTCTCCCTCCTATCCGGGGGTGAGCGCAGCCTGGCGGCGCTGGCCTTCCTCTTCGCCATCTTCGAGGCTCGGCCCAGCCCCTTCTACGTGCTCGACGAGGTCGAGGCGGCCCTGGACGACGTCAACCTGCGTCGCTTCCTCCGGATCGTCGACGAGTTCCGCACCAGGGCGCAACTGATCATCGTCACCCACCAGCAGCAGACCATGGAGGCCGCCGACGTGCTCTACGGGGTGACCATGGAGACCGGTGGGGCCTCCCAGGCGCTTCGCAAGGACATGACCTCGGTGATCGCCGGCCAGATCGCCTAGGCGATGGACACCACCCAGGTCTTGATCATCATTGCCGCGGCGGTAGCCGCGCTGGTGGTCCTGGCCCTCGTACTGGTCGCTCGACGCCGCCAGGATGAACCGGGCGAGCTGAGTGGCCCGCCTCCAACGAGTCAGCCCGGCTGGGGTGCGGTGCTGAGGAGGGTGTGGGCCGCCGGGCTCGAGAGCGACACCTGGGAGCAGATCGAAGAGACCCTGATCGCCGCCGACATGGGGGTGGAGCCTTCGGCCAGGGTGGTGGCCACGGCTCGGGCAGGCAAGCCATCCACGGTAGAGGAGGCCCGGGATCTGGTGGCCGGGGCAATCCTCGACCAGATGACCGGGGCGGGCCGGGGCCTCGACCTGGAAGGTTCCCCGGCGGTGGTGCTGGTGGTCGGGGTCAACGGGTCGGGCAAGACAACCACCATCGCCAAGTTGGCTCACCGGCTGACCACCCAGGGCCGGGCGGTCACCCTGGCCGCTGCCGACACCTTCCGCGCCGCCGCCCGCGAGCAGCTGGTGGTTTGGGGTCGCAGGATCGGGGTTCCGGTCATAACCGGGCAGGAGCGAGGTGACCCCGCCGCAGTGGCCCATGACGCCATCTCCTCGGCCAGGGCACGAGGGTCCGACGTGGTCATCGTCGACACCGCCGGTCGGCTTCACTCCGACAGGAATCTGATGGAGGAGCTGGCCAAGGTGCACCGGGTGACAGGGTCGGCGGCTCGGGTTGGCGAGGTGCTCCTGGTGCTCGACGCCACTTCGGGCCAGAACGGGCTGGGTCAGGTGGCCCGGTTCGCCGAGGCTGTGCCGGTCACCGGTGTGGTGCTCACCAAGATGGACGGGACGGCCCGGGGAGGCATCGTGGTCGCCGTGGAGAGCAGGCTGGGAGTGCCGGTCAAGCTGGTGGGGACCGGTGAGAGCCTCGACGACCTTCTTCCCTTCGACCCCGAGGGCTTCGTGGCAGACTTGACGGCGTGAGCACCGCCCAAGACCTGGCACAACTCGCCCGGGCTGCAGCCACCAACGCCTATGTCCCCTACTCCGGGTTCAGGGTGGGGGCGGTGGCCATCGGAGAGGGCGGCGAGACTTTCACCGGGGCCAACGTGGAGAATGCCTCGTATCCGGTCTCCTCCTGCGCCGAGGCCACCGCCATCAACACTGCGGTCGCCCAGGGGGTGCGCCGGGTCGACACGGTGGCGGTCGCCTGTGTCGATGCCCTGGACGTCGACCAGGCTTATCCCTGCGGGCGATGCCGCCAGATCATGGCCGAGTTCGGGGTGTCCCGGATCGTGGTCACTGCCGGTGACGGGTCAGCGATCAGGGAACACACCCTCGACGCTCTTCTCCCGCACCGCTTCGGGCCCTGAGTACGGCCGAGTCTGCATCCTCGCTGTTTATGATGCCTCGCTCCCAGAGGTGGTCGATGGAATCCAGTCCCATGGTGAGCACACGCGAGCACGACGCCTGCGGTGTCGGGTTCATCGCCGCCCGCGATCTCAGGCCCTCCTACCGGATGACCCGTCTCGCGGTGAGCTGTCTCAAACGACTCGACCACCGGGGCGCCAAGGCCGCCGACGGCACCGGTGACGGCGCCGGGCTCATCACGCAGATCCCCCACCGGCTGATCGCCCGGGAGCTGGAGGCCCACGGCATCACCATCGATCCCGGGCGCCTCGGGGTGGTGATGTGCTTCCTCCCCGTCGAGGAGGCGGTGTCGTCCAGGGCGTTGGTCAACGAGGCGCTGGAGGCCGAAGGGCTCGAGCTGGTGATGTGGCGGTCGGTGCCGGTGGACCCCCAGGTACTCGGGGCTCATGCCCGGGCGGTCCTCCCCCTGATAGAGCAGGCGGTGGTCACCGGGGACCTCCCGGCCGCCGACCTGGAGCGGGCGTTGTACCTCGCCCGGAAGAAGGTGGAGCGCCAAGCCCCCGCCGGTCTCTCGATACCGTCGGCCTCGGCGCGGACCGTTGTCTACAAGGGATTGTTCACCGCCAGCCGGATCTCCGATTTCTACTGGGATCTCAGGGACCCCGACTACGAAACCTCCTTCGCCATCTTCCACCAGCGGTTCTCGACCAATACCTTCCCCTCGTGGGACAACGCCCAGCCCTTCCGGGTCCTCGCCCACAACGGCGAGATCAACACCATCCAGTCGAACCGCTCTTGGATGAGGGCCCGGCAGAACGCGGCGACGCCGGGGATCTGGGGTGACCGGCTCGAGGACATCTTCCCATTCCTCCAGCCCGACCTCTCCGACTCGGCGGCCCTGGACAACGCCTACGAGCTCCTCATGCAGAGCGGCCGGTCATTGGCCCACGTCAAGGAGGTGCTGATCCCGGCAGCCTGGGAGAACGTCGCCGATCTCACCCCCGAGCTTGCAGCCTTCTATGAGTACCACGCCGCCCTCACCGAACCCTGGGACGGGCCGGCGGCGATAGCGGTCACCGACGGCATCTCCCTGCTCGCCGGGATGGACCGCAACGGGCTGAGGCCCGCCCGATGGGCGGTGTCCCCCGACGTGGTCCTGGTCGCCTCAGAGGCGGGTGTGTGTCAGGAGGAGGAGTCCCGCGCCCTGCAAACCGGACAGCTCGGGCCAGGTGAGCTGATCCTCTTCGACGGGAAGACCGGCGAGGTCAGGTTCTCCGACGATGTCAAACAGGAACTCGCCCGGCTCCAGCCTTACGGGGAGTGGGTGAGCACCGAGACCCTTCGGATCAAGGCGGCATTCGATGCCGAGAACGACACCCGGTTCGACGCGGCCGCTCTGACCCGGGTGTTCGACTACACCGCTGAAGAGCGGCGGTTGATCCTGGCGGCGATGGCCCAGGGGGAGAGCCCCACCGGCTCGATGGGTGACGACACCGGCCTTGCAGTGCTCTCGCCCCGTCCCCGGCGCCTCACCCGCTACTTCCACCAGATGTTCGCCCAGGTGACCAATCCTCCCATGGATCCGATCCGTGAGAAGCTGGTGATGTCGCTGAGGATCCAACTGGGGCGCAGGGGGCCGCTGCTCGAGGACTCGCCATCCCAGGCCCACCTGATCGAGCTGGCCAGCCCGGTGCTATCCGATGCCGAGCTGGAGGCGATAGTCCGTTCCGGCGATCCCAGTTTCTTCTCCCACTGGCTGGCCGCCACCTGGCCGGCATCCGAAGGACCGGGGGGGTTGGCCCGGCGTCTCGACGAGATCTGCGTCGAGGCCGCCGAGGCAGTGGCCCAGGGAACGACCATCCTGGTCCTCTCTGACCGGGAGACCTCGGAGGACGAGGCGCCGCTGCCCATGCTCCTGGTGACCGGTGCGGTCCACCAGCATCTGGTCGACCTGGGGATCCGGGGCAAGGTGTCGCTGGTGGTGGTCTCCGGCGAGCCTCGCGACGAGCATGACCTCGCCTGCCTCATCGGGTTCGGGGCTTCGGCGGTGAACCCGTACCTGGCCATCGACCAGGTGATCGACCTGGCACGGGGAGGGATGGTGGGTGTCGACCCGGTATCCGCCCAGGAGAATTACCGGTCGGCCCTCGAGGCCGGGCTGCTCAAAGTCATGTCCAAGATGGGCATCTGCACCCTCTCGGCCTATCGGGGCTCTGAGCTGTTCGAGGTGATCGGGCTCTCAGAGCAGGTGTGCCATCGGGCTTTCCGCAACGCCCCGCGACGGCTTCGAGGGATCGGCCTCACCGAGATCGCCGAGCAGGCGTTGACCCGGCATGCCGTCTATTCGGCCGGCGAGCCGGCTTCCGGAGGGTTCTACAAGCATCGACGCGGGGAGGACCTCCACGTCACCGGGCCGATGGCTGTGCTCGACCTGCAGAAGTCGGTTCGCTCCGGTGATCCGGGCTCATGGGGCAAGTACCTGGAGACGGTCAGCGACCGGCCCCCAGCTCTGGTGCGCGATCTCCTCGGATTCGTCGCCACCGATGCCATTCGGGTCGAGGAGGTGGAGAGCGCCGAGCACATCATGAGACGCTTCACCACCGCCGCCATGTCGCTGGGCGCCCTGTCGCGGGAGGCCCATGAGGCACTGGCCGAGGCGATGAACATGATCGGGGGGAAGTCGAACTCCGGTGAGGGTGGCGAGGACCCCCTCCGCTTCAGGACCAGTCGCAATTCGGCGATCAAGCAGGTGGCATCGGGCCGGTTCGGGGTCACCCCTGGCTACATCGACTCGGCCGAGGAGATCCAGATCAAGATGGCCCAGGGCTCCAAGCCGGGGGAGGGGGGCCAGCTACCCGGTCACAAGGTGACAACGGAGATAGCCGCTTTGAGACACACCGAGCCTGGGGTCACCCTGATCTCCCCGCCGCCCCACCACGACATCTACTCGATCGAGGATCTGGCCCAGTTGATCTTCGACATAAAGGCCTTCAAGCCGACCGTCCGGGTTTCGGTCAAGCTGGTCAGCGAGCCGGGAGTGGGCACGATCGCGGTCGGAGTGGCCAAGGCCGACGCCGACATAATCACGGTTTCCGGCTCCGAGGGCGGAACCGGAGCGTCGCCCCTGGTCTCGATCAAACACGCCGGCTCACCCTGGGAGCTGGGAGTGGCCGAGACCCATCAGACCCTGGTGGCCAAAGGAATGAGGACCCGGGTCATCCTCGAGACCGACGGTGGCATCCGCACCGGCCGGGATGTCATCGTGGCCGCCATGCTCGGGGCGGAGAGGTTCGGGTTCGGCACCCTGCCCCTGCTCGCCATGGGCTGCAAGATGGTCCGCCAGTGCCATCTCAACACCTGCCCGGTGGGGATCGCCACCCAGGACCTGGAGTTACGGGCCAAGTTCACCGGGGCAGCCGACCAGGTGGTCACCCTGTTCCGGCACCTGGCCGAGGAGGTCCGGCACCACCTGGCCTCGCTGGGGACCCGCTCCATCGAGGAGGTCGTAGGTCGCGCCGATCTGCTCCGCCCCCTGCATCGGGATCATCCCCTGGCTCCGGACCTGGCGGCGATGCTGGTTCCCGCCCATCAGAGGAAGGTTCACCACGGCTACCGGACGGCCGCCCCCTCCGACCTGTCTCGGAGGATCGAAGCGGAGACCGCCCACACGGTGTCCGGTGGCGACCCGGTGGAGCTCCAGTACCCGGTGCGCAATGTCGACCGTGCCGTGGGGTCGAGGCTGTCCGGTGCGATCACCGCGGCCACCGGTGGCGCCGGTCTACCCGAGGGCGCCATCAGGATCAGGCTGACAGGCACCGCCGGCCAGAGCCTGGGTGCCTGGCTGACTTCCGGTGTTGCCATCCAGCTCCAGGGTGTCGCCAACGACTACGTGGGCAAGGGCATGGGCGGCGGGCTGATCGTGGTCTCGCCGAGGTCGGGCAGCCACCACGCCGGGGGTAACGCGGTGCTATACGGGGCCACCGGGGGCCGTGCCTTCATTGCCGGCAAGGTCGGCCAGCGTTTCGCGGTGCGTAACTCGGGGGCGACCGCGGTCGTCGAGGGCTGTTCCGACCACGGCTGTGAGTACATGACCGGGGGAATGGTGGTTGTGCTGGGACCGGTGGGCCGCAACTTCGCCGCGGGGATGACCGGGGGCCGCGCCTTCGTCTGGGACCCCGAGCTCACCGTCCGATCCCGGGTCGCCGAGATGGCCCCCGAGGTGCGCCGGCCGACCGGCCCCGAGACCGAGGAATTGCGGGAATTGATCATCGAGCACCGGCGGCACACCGGGAGCACGCTGGCCGAAGAGCTTCTCGACGGCGACCTCTCCGCCTTCTGGTTGGTCACCCCAGCCTCCTCTCCGACGGCCGCCACTCTGCCGGCCTTGGCGATCAGCGACTCTCGAGAGTCTCGATGAGCTTGGGGAGAACCTGGTGGACGTCGCCCACGACGCCGAGGTCGGCGATGGTGAATATCGGGGCGTCGGGATCCTTGTTGATGGCGATGATGGTCCCGGCGTCCTTCATCCCCACCAGGTGCTGCATCGCCCCCGAGATCCCACAGGCGATGTAGACGTCGGGCTTGACGGTCTTCCCGGTCTGGCCCACCTGCTTGGCGTAGGGCACCCATCCCGAGTCGACGATCGCCCGGGTCGCCCCGGTTGCTGCCTGTAGCGGCCTGGCGAGCCGCTCCACCAGCTCGTAGCCATCCGCACTACCCAGGCCCCGCCCACCGGATACCACCACCTTGGCATCGCCGAGTTGCGGCCCTTCCCGCTCTTCGACATGGGACTCGACCACCCGGGCCTCTGATCGTTCGGTGTCGGGCAGGTCCATGGTCTCCACCTCGGCAGGCCCGCCATCCGAGGCCTCCACTGCGAACGACTTGGGACGGACGATCACCAATGAGGGACGGTCGGCCATGACCACCGTGGCGATCCTGGAGCCTCCGAAGATCTCGTGGTCGGTCTCGACGCCACCGGAGGTCAGCCGGAGGTCGTTGGTGTTGGAGAGCACCCCGAGACCGAGACGCGCTGCCAGCCTGCCGGCGATGTCACGACTGGTGTAGCTCTGCCCGAAGAGGACGAGGTCGGGCGTCTCGGCCCCGATCCGCTCCGCCAGGGCCGCTGCCACCGGCGCCGAGGGGAGACGCTCGCCGGGGTCGGCGAACAGGACCTTCATCGCCCCGTGGGACCCCAAAGTGGCGGCCACCGCATCGGAAGCGGGGCCCAGGTAGATGGCAGTCACCCCGCCCAGCTCACGGGCCTTGGTCAACATCTCCAGCCCGAGTGAGGCTGGTGTGCCCCCGCTGTCCTCGATAACCACCCAGACACCGGCCATCTCAGATCACCTTCTTCTGTTCGAGGAGCTCGACAATGGCCAGATGGGCCTCTCCGTCGTCTTCAATCTTTCGGCCCGCCTCGCGTTCCGGGGCAGGCGAGATGGCGGTGACCACCTGGGTGACGGCGACTTCGACTCCGAGGTCATGAGCAGTCTTTGTCTCCACCGGCCTCTTCTTGGCGTCCATGATCCCCTTGAACGTGGGGTAGCGGGGCTCGACCACCCCGGCGGTCACCGAGACCACCGCGGGCAGCGACGAGGTGACCACGTCGTAACCCACCGCGGTCTGGCGATGAATGGTCACCGAGTCGCCTTCGGCTTCGACGCTGGTGGCATAGGTCAATGCCGGCACGTCGAGGATCTCGGCGAGCATCTGAGGGAGCACCCCGGCGTAGCCGTCGGTGGACTCGGTCCCGGCGATCACCAGGTCGAAACCCTCTTCGGCGATAGCGGCGGCCAGCACCCGTGCGGTGGTCAGGGCATCTGAACCCCGCAACTGGGGGTCGTCGACGATCACCGCCTTGTCGGCGCCCATGGCCAGAGCCTGGCGGATCCCCTGTGAGCTGCCGGTGGGCCCCATGCTCACCAGGGTGAGGGTGCCCTGGCTGGCCTGGGCAAGCTGCAGACCCATCTCGACCCCGTAACGATCGGTGTCGTCGAGGATCTGGTCGTTAGGGCGGACCAGCCAGCCGGTCCCCTCTTCGAGCTGGTACGGGGTGGCCGGGTCGGGGATCTGCTTGACGCAGGCGACGACCTTCATCGATTCTCCTTGTCAGGGGGTCGGGCCGCCGATGGTAACTGGGCGCTTGATCACGAAATCCGTTCGAGCACAAGCTTTGGCGGGTCGACGGGGTCGGGGCCGATCTCCCACGCAGCTTCCAGGGAGCCACGTTGTGCCTCCCAACGCTCCGGATCCCGGTACCTCACCCGGGCCAAAGGAGCTCCACGCTCGACCCGATCCCCGATCTTGGCCTCCAGGGTGATGCCGACACCGGGATCGATGGTGTCGTCGGTCCGCTCCCGGCCGGCGCCGATCCGGGTGGCGGCCACTCCGATGCTGAGGGCGTCGCAACCGCTCACGTAGCCCTCCTCCTCGGCGGCTATGACCGCTTCCTCCGGGGCCACCGCCAGCTTCGAGGTGTCGTGGAGGACTGCCGGGTCGCCACCGTGGGCACGTGCCACGTCGACCAACTTGCGGAAGGCGGAGCCGTCATCGATGTGCGAGAGGAGTCGGTCCCGGCCCCCGTCGACTCCGGCGAGCTCGAGCATCACCTCTCCCAAGGCCAGGGTCAGCTCGACGATGTCTTCGGGCCCACCTCCCCGGAGCACCTCGACCGACTCCCGGATCTCGCTCGCATTGCCCACCTCACGGCCGAGGGGTTGTTCCATCGAGGTGATCAGGGCGACGGTTTCCACCCCGGAGCCGGCACCGAGGCCCACCATGGTCCGGGCCAGCTCTCGGGCCCCCACCAGGTCTTTCATGAAGGCGCCGGAGCCGGTCTTCACGTCGAGCACCAGTCCGTCGAGCCCTTCGGCCAGCTTCTTCGACATGATCGACGAGGCGATCAGGGGGATCGAAGGGACCGTGCCGGTGGCATCGCGCAGGGCGTACAGCTTGCGGTCGGCGGGGACCATGGTCTCCGACTGGCCGGCTAGGACCAGGCCGTGCTCCTCGAGGATGGCGGCGAACTGCTCCCGGTCCAGGGCGGTGGTGAACCCCGGGATCGACTCCAGCTTGTCCAGGGTGCCTCCGGTGTGGCCCAGCCCGCGTCCCGACATCATCGGGACGGCGACACCGCACACCGCCACAAGGGGAGCAAGGGGGATTGAGATCTTGTCCCCGACACCCCCGGTGGAGTGCTTGTCGACCTTGGCCTTGTCGATATGGGAGAAGTCGAGGACGTCGCCCGAATGGAGCATGGCCGCGGTCCACGCCGTCAGCTCGTCGGGGTCGAGACCGTTGAACAGGATGGCCATCGCCATCGCCGACATCTGGTAGTCGGGCACCTCGCCACGGGTGAAGCCATCGATCATCCAGGCGATGGCGTCGTCGGCGAGAGCCTTCCCGTCTCGTTTTGCCTCGATCAAGCCGATCGCGGAGAAGCTCACCGTCGGTCAGGCTATCCCGCTCAGCTCGGGGAGACCCAGCGCCAGGTTCATGTTCTGCACTGCCTGGACGGCGGCTCCTTTGAGGAGGTTGTCCTCGGCACCGACCACGACCACGTTGTGCCCATCCTCGCTTGCCTCGAAGCCGCCGAGGAGGACCCCGAGTCGGCCGGTCCCGTCTCTCAGCTCGGGGATCTTGTCGGTGACCTCGACCAGTGGCTCGTCCTGATAGGCGTGCTCCACCAGCTTGGCCACGTCGGAGACGGTCATCGGCCCGGTGACCGGGATGTGAGCGGTGATCAGTAGGCCGCGGAACGCCTGGTGGACATGGGGCATGAACCGGACCGGGTGGCCAAGATGGGTGACCGCCTCCCGTTCGTGGTTGTGGCCCACCAGCTTGTAGGGCATCAGATTGCCGGCCAGCCGCTCAGGGTCGTTCCTCGGGCTGGGGGTGGTGCCGGCTCCCGAGTACCCCGACACCCCGAAGACGGCGGGGACCCCATCGAGGTTGGGGATCAGCGGGGCCAGGGCGAGCTGCATCACCGTGGCGTAACAGCCGGGGTTGGCGATCCGGGCCGAACCCGTGATCCGGTCGCGAAACAGCTCGGGCAGCCCGTAGGTCCAATCGGGGTCGAACCGGTGATCGGCGGAGATGTCGATGATGACCGTCTCCGGGCCGACGGCCTCCACGTATGGGGCTGCGGCGCCGTCGGGCAAGGCGAGGAAGACCACCTCCGGCGGCTCGGCCGCCAGATGCTCGGGCACCACCGAGGTGAAGCTCAGCCCGGGGAAGTTTTCGATCGGGCTCCCGGCGAGCTCCCGGGAGCCGGCGAAGACCATCTCGACCGCGGGGTGCCGGGCCAGGATCCGCAGCAGCTCGGTTCCGGTATGCCCCCGGGCCCCGACGATGCCCACCGTGGTCATGGCCCGGCTCCGAGGAAGGACTCGGGGAGGTCGGTGATCAGCTTGACCGCCTGGGAGATCCGGTCGAAGTCGGCCTCCCCCTTCCAGAAGATCATCCACTTGCCCCGGCGCACCGAGCCGTCGGCTTCTGCGATGTAGAACGAGTTGATCGCGTTGTCGGTGCGGGATCGCCAGAAGATCGCCGGGAAGTCACGGGCCATCTCGTCCCACACGGTGCGGGCCATCCCCTCGCCCCGGGCGCTCTCGGCTACGGCGAACTTGTCGAGATAGGCGAAGGAGTCGACCCGGGTGACGATGGCGGCACCCCGGTAGCTCTCCGAGACGAAGGCGGTCTCCAGGCTGAGATCGTCCCACCATTCCGGGCGTAGGGGCCTCCCGAAGGAGGTCTCGAGGAGGGGGACCAGCCGGCCGACCTCCACCTCCTCCTTGTCGGTGATCTGGAGGATGCGCTCCCCCCTGCGGACCAGTGTTCCCGCTCCTCCGTGGGTGAAGAGCTCTCGTACCAGGGCCGCCGGTGTGGTCAGGGACACCGAGGTCGACGGGGGGGAGTCGTCGAGGAGGAGCTTGATCTCCTCCAGCTTGAGACGCATCCCCGAGTGCACCCAGTCCTGGCTCATCAGGTGCTGGTAGTCGGTGACCAGGTTGATCGAGTCGATCACCTGTCCTTCCCCGTCCAGCAGCCCCCCCGAGTCGACCAAGAAGATGATCTTGATCGGCTGGACGGCATGCACCAGCATCCTGGTAGCGCTGTCGGCGTTCATATTGAGGATCTGGCCCCCGGGTGCCACCCCGAGACAAGTGAGGATGGGGATCGCACCGGAGTCGACTATCGACCTCAGCTTGTCGACCCTGACACTGGTCGGCTCCCCGACGAACCCGAGGAGCTCTCGGTCGCGGATCCGGGCGTCGAACACTCCCTCGGTGAGCCCATGAGCAGGGACCCCCCTCTCCCGTATCGCCTCGACCAGGGCGATGTTCTGCTCGGAGAAGACCTCCCGGGCAACGTCGAGGACCTCGCTGGTGGTCACCCGCAGCCCGTCTCGCCGCTCGGTGGTGATTCCCCGTTGGGCGAGCCGTTCGTCCAACTGGGGACCACCGCCGTGGATGACGATTGGGGTCAGCCCGACGGTGTGGAGGAAGGCAAGAGAGGCCGCGGTCTCCTCGAGCCGATCGCGGATGATCGCTCCCCCGATCTTGATCACCGCGAACCGGGACCGGTCGATGGCCGAGAAGCGGCTCAGATAGGTGCGGATCTCCCGGCTGTCGCTCATGTTGGACAACAGCTGGACGATGGTCTGACGAACGTCGCGGGTCGGGCTCATCCCGACACCAACTCTCTCATGATCGCCTTCTGGACATGGAGCCGGTTCTCGGCTTCGTCATAGGCGATGCAGGCCGGGCTGTCGAAGACGGCGTCGGTCATGATCACGTTGCGCCTCATGGGCAGGCAATGGCTGACCAGGGCGCCGTCTGTGAGCCCCATCTTCTCCTCGTCGACGATGAAGTCCCGGTGCCGTTCCCTTATCGGACGCTCCTCCTCCCACCGGCCGAAGAAGGGGAGGGCGCCCCAGCTCTTGGCGTAGACGAAGTCGGTGCTGGCGTAGGCCTCCTCCGGGTCGTGACTTACCTTGACCTGGCGACCGTTTAGGTCGGCGTCAGCCCGGGCGATGTCCATGTAGCGCGGATCAAGCACGAAGTCCGGGTTGGGGCAGAGCAGGGTGACGTCCATGCCCATCTTGGCCGCGATCACCAGGGCCGAGTTGGCCACCGCGGTGTTGAGGGGCTTGGGGTGATAGCTCCACGTGAGCAGGAAGCGCTTGCCTTCGAGGTTGCCGAGATACTCCTGGAGGGTCATCGCCAGTGCCATCTCCTGACAGGGGTGGGTGATCGTCTCCATGTTGATCACCGGGACCTCGGCATGCTCGGCCCAGGCATTGAGCACCTTGTCCTTACGATCCTCCTCCCAGTCGACGAAACGGGGGAAGGCACGTATCCCGATCATGTCGCAGTAGCGGGAGAGCACCTTGGCCGCCTCGGAGACATGTTCCTCGGCCTCGCCGGTCATCACCGCGCCCGGCTCGAACTCGAGGGGCCACATCCCGCCGCTGGGGGAGAGGACCACGGCGTGGCCCCCGAGCTGGCGAACCCCGACATCGAACGATGTCCGGGTGCGCAGCGAGTTGTTGAGGAACACCAAGGCCACCGTCTTCCCGGACAGGTCATCACCTAGAGGGGCCTCCTTGAGGTGGCGGGCGTCGTCGATCATCGCCTGGAGCTCGGTGCGGGACCAGTCGAATGTGTTGAGAAAGTGCCTGATCGACATGAGTGTCATCCGGGGTCAACCGACGTTCAAGTCGGACGGTCGCCAAGGGCGAAACGAACCTGGAGGGTGACGGTGACCGTCGACGAGCCTCCTTCGACCGGAGTCGTGACGTCGGCGGCCTCCATCCTCAGCCTGGCCAGGGGCAGTGGTCCCGGTGCTCCCGGCCCCGACTCGGTGACCGACAGGGCCGGCCCCAGCGGCTGGCCGGCGAGCTCGGCGAGTTGCCCAGCCTTCGCCGAGGCGTCGACCCAGGCAGCCTCCCTAGCCCGGGCGAGCAGGGCATGCTCATCGGCGAATTCGAATCGGAGGCTGTTGACCTGGATGTGGTCGCCACCTGCAGCCACCGCGGCATCGAGGATGTCACCGGCGCGATCGGCCTCGCTCACTCGGGCGCGAAGGGTGTTGGTCACCCGATACCCGAGCAGGCGTCGTTGGTTGTCGACCCAGTCGTACTCGGGGATGATCGAGTAGCCCATGGTTGACACCTCCGAGCGCTCGACCCCGTTCCCGGTCAGGGAGTCGACGAGTCGGCGGGCGGCCGACGCGGCACCGGCCGATGCTGTTGCCACGGTCTGGTCGAGGATCGAGACTCCCAGCTCGACGACGACCACGTCTGGAGGGGCAGAGACCTCTCCCACACCGGTGACGCTGACCTCATGCGATGGCTGATCCATCGACGAAGGCTAACCGGGGCGAGGATGACGCCGATCGTCGCCTGGTGTCGATGCCACTTTGAAACCGACGACGAGCACCCCTTCGTCGGCAAGCATCTTCGCCTGACGGCGCGGGTCGGGGCTGCGCAGCAGGCCGCCGGCCCCGACCACCCGCCACCAGGGGAGCCCGGCATCGAGGGTGCGAAGCAGGTTGCCCACTGCCCTCCCCGCCCCGGGGTGACCCGCCTCGGCTGCGACCTCGCCGTAGGTGACGACGTCACCCGGCTCGAGCGAGGAGATCACCGCAACCACCGACTCCTCGAAGTCGGTCACACCGTTCCGAAGAGTCGGTCTCCCATGTCGCCCAGGCCGGGGGTGATGTAGAAGCTGGAGTCGAGACCCCGGTCGAGGGTGGCGGCAACGATCCTCATCTCGGGATGGTCGGCCTCCATCCTGGCGATCCCCTCAGGGGCGGCAACAACACACACCGCGGTGATGTCTCGTGCCCCGTTCTCCTTGACCTTGCCCACCGCCCAGGAGAGTGAGCCTCCGGTGGCCAGCATCGGCTCGAGGACCAGGACCCGGGCGCCTTCCAGGGTGGGGAACTTGGTGTAGTACTCCATGGGTTGGGCGGTGTCCTCGTCGCGTTGCACCCCGGCGAAGCCGATGGCAGCATCGGGGACCAGGGTCAACACCGACTCGAGCAGGCCCAGGCCGGCCCGCAGCACCGCCACCGCCACCACCGGACGTTGGAGCCGGGTACCGGTGGTGGTCTCCAGCGGGGTCTCGATGTCCACCAGTTGGGTGGTCATGTCGGCGATGGCCTCGGCGACCAGCAGGTAGCCGAGCCTCTCGGCGGTCTGGCGGAACTCCGGTGGCTGCGTCGAACGATCGCGGAGGACGGTGAGCAGATCGGCGGCCAGAGGATGTTCGACGATGGTCACGGGCATGGGACGGAGACTAGATAGCCTGGCTCGGAGGAGGACACCCCCTGAATCGTGTGGCGGATGCGTTGCGTTTCATCGTCCCCTCGTTGGATACCGAGGTCCAGGTCGTTGCCACCTGGGTAGCTTTGTGCCGTGACATCATGGCGAAGTCGAGCAGGCGATGGTGACTTGTCGCCCATTGGGAGCTACCGACGGGGAGGCTTGGCAGCGAATCTTTGAATCGGTGGCGGCCGAGGGAAAGTGGATCGGCGCCGAGGTACCGGTGTCTGGTTGGTCCGAGAAGATCGTCGATGAGTATGCGGATCGATCCGAACGTGTGCTGTTCCTGGCTGAGCTCGACGCCACGCCTGTGGGGTGGATCACGGTGGATCTTCAGCCTGGAGGGACAGCCGAGTTAGGGATGGGCGTTCTCAGCACACATCGCCGCCAGGGTGTAGGAACAGCGATGATGGAAGTAGCGATTGACTGGGCAGTCACTAACGGGGCAGGACGTTTGGCCCTCGATGTGTTCCCACACAACGAACCCGCCATCAGCTTGTACCGGAAGTTCGGGTTCGTCGAGGTCGAGGTTCGAGCGAAGGCCTGGGAGAGACGGGACGGCGAGCTTTGGGATCTTCTGGCCATGGAGCGACGGTTGCCCACGCGCGGTCGATGATCACGGGGAGCCTCTTTCAACCAAGCCAGGTTGCGCTGTTCAGGTCGATCGGTTTGGTGGGGTATCGAGGGGGTCAGGGGAGTGGGTCGCTGTGGTCGGGTGGTGCCCGGGGTGCTCGGCTGAGACGCCAGCGTCCGTGAAGCTGATGCCGCCGGGGTGTCAGCCGGTGTTGGTGGATTGCGACGTGGTGGTGGTACCAACACAGGGTGAGCAGGTTTTCGGGGTCTGTGGTGCCGCCTTGGCTCCAGGGGATGATGTGGTGGATCTGGAGCCGGTTGCGGCTACCGCAGCCGTCGATCGCGCAACGGTTGCCGTCTCGGTGGAGAACTGACCGCCGGAGAACCGGTGGGACAGTTCGAGAGCGTCGCCCGTAGCGGATCGGCTCGCCTTGGGACCCGAGGGCGACGACCTCGAGTTCGGCATCGCAGAGGATCGCTTCGAGCATCAACTTTCCCACTCTCGGACCGGCCTCGAGATAGATCCCAGCCCGTCCATTGCTGGGCCCTGCCATGTCGGAGTCGACGAACAGTGTGACCTGTGAGGGAGCAGTTTCGTCTCCGACGCTGATCGCCGCCAGCGCGGTGGCCCTCCGCCAGGAAGAGTTCCGTGGTGCTTCCGGATCACAGGGCAATAGGTCGGCAGCCTCGCTGAGAGCCCGGTCGATGATGGCACCAGTGAGACCATCAAAGCCTCCCCAGAGCTTCCACCACGATTCGTCGAGCGAGGGCTGCATCACCAGGAACCGGTCGGCGAACGTCCGGGTCTCGGTTTGATAGTCGATCGGATCCCGGCGTGATGCTTCTCCTCGGACCCCGGTGATGTCGAGGTGGGAGAAGAGGGGATCGGGTTCATGGGTCTGGGCGATGAGGGCTGCTGCCGACATCCGGTCGAAGGTGGCCTCTCCTTCTGTCAGGACGGCCCGCAGGTCGGGTCGGGACTGGGTGCGCCTCATCGTCGAGACCAGGTCCTTGGCGGTGGCCGGGCCGATGTCGACTCGGGCGGCTACCCATTCGGCGAGATTGCGGGACCCGTCAGCGGTGGCGACCTGGGCCTGATCCAGAGCGTCGAGGGCTTGGAGTTGGATGCCCCGGAGAATGGCGATGTGACGCTCGGCCGTGATCAGGGTCTGCTCGGCGGCATCGACGCTTTCGAGGCTGCCAGCCCCGTGATCGATAGTCGAACTGGTGTTCGAGCTCATAGTGTGAACGTACATCCCGGCCGGGACAGAAACCAGGGGTCCATCTCGGAATCTCCAAGAAATATCCTTGATGGCGTGATGCGGTGGCTGGGTCGACCACCCCCTCGATGATGGTCAGCCGGTGTTACGCATGCCGGCAGCTATCCCGTTGATGGTGAGAAGCAGGGCCCTGTCGAGCTCGAGGGAATCTTCGCCCGACCGTCGGCGCCGGAGCAGTGAGGCCTGGAGGTAGTTGATCGGGTCGAGGTAGATGTTCCGCACCTCGAGGGTACGCCGCAACAGCGGGGAGTCCTCGAGCAGCTCCGATCGGCCCCTGGTCCTGAGCACCTCATCGACGGTGAGGGCATACTCCTCCCGGATCAGGTCGAGGACGTAATGGTCCTCGGGATCTACCAGCTGTGCGACATAGCGCTCCGATATCTCCAGGTCGGTCTTGTACAGGGTCATCTCCACGTTGGAGAGGAAGGTTTCGAAGAAGCCCCACTCCTGAGCCATCTCGTCGATGGTTTCCTGGTATCCGTCGTCCCGGGCCTGACGGAGGCCGGTTCCCACTCCGAACCACCCGGGCACGATCTGGCGGGTCTGGGTCCAGCCGAACACCCAGGGAATGGCGCGAAGCTCCTCTATCTCACCCGATCCTCCCGGACGGCGAGACGGGCGGCTGCCGATGTTGAGGCTGCCCAGCTCTTCAACCGGGGTGGAGGCGAGGAAGTACCGGGTGAGGCTGGGGTCGTCCACCAGGCGGCGATAGGTCGCGTAAGCCGCCGAAGACACCGTGTCCATGGCCTCGGTCCACATCGACCTGGTCTCCCGGGATCGGTCGCTTCTTCGTTGGAGGAGCGATGCCTCGAGTGTGGCCGCCAGGAACAGCTCGAGGTTGCGGCTGGCGATCCCGGGGTGGCCGTACTTCTCGGAGATCACCTCACCCTGGTCGGTCACCTTGATCGACCCCCCCACAGTGCCGAATGGTTGGGCGAGCACTGCGGCGTGAGTGGGGCCGCCGCCACGGCCCACCGTGCCCCCTCGGCCGTGGAACAGCCTGAGCCGGACCCCGTGGCGCTCGGCCACCCGGGCCATCACCCTCTGCGCCTTGAAGATCTCCCACTGGGAGGTGGTGATCCCCCCGACCTTGTTGGAGTCGGAGTAGCCCAGCATGACCTCTTGGAGGTCCCCCCGGGAGGCCACCAGCCGGCGGTAGAACGAGTCGGAGAGGAGGTCGTCGAGGAGCCGCTCGGACCCCCTCAGGTCGTCGATCGTCTCTACCAGGGGGACCAGGCCGATGTCGGCCACCCCGGCGCCGAGGTCGATCAGGCCAGCTTCCCTGGCGAGCAGCGCTGCCCCGAGCACGTCAGCTGGGGTCTCGGTCATCGAGATCACGTAGGACTCGATGACCTGGCGTCCGTAGCGCTCCTGGGCCCGTTTCACCACCCGGAACACCTCCATCACCTCCTCGGCCTGGGCGCTCAGCATCGCCTCTCCGGATCGCGTCCGGCCCGAGGTCAGTTCGGTGGAGAGCACCGTGGCTGCCTCCGACCCCTCCAAGGCATCCTGGCCCACGCCGGCCAGGGACATCACCTCCACCACCGCCGGGCGATGGCGCCGGGCGCTCTCCCTCACGTCGAGCGTGGCCATGTGAAACCCCAACGAGGCAAGCAGGCGGCGCACCCGGCCGACGGATCCCTCGGCGATGAGACCGCCGCGCGACGAGCTCAGCGACTCGGCCATCAGGGCCAGCTCCTCTTCCATCTCGTTGGGGTCGAGGTAACTCCGGCCCCCCTGGTGAGGGGTGCCGAGGCGCACCCGCTCCCGGGTGTTGACCAGTCGGGCGTGGATGTAGGAACACTTGAGCCGGTAGGGCTCGTGGGCTGTCCGCTCCCGCTCCCGCTCCCAGATCTCGGGTAGGTGGAGACGGTCCTGATCCAGGGCGGCCAGGAGTCGGTCGCTGATGGGCGCCAGGTCGCCTGAGACCGAGAGCTCGTCGGAGAGGCGAGCCACCACCCCGATCAAGTATCCCAGGCCCCGGTCGTGCTGGAGGGCCAGGGTTTCCAGGGTGCTCTCGGGAGAGACCTCGGGGTTTCCATCTCGGTCGCCGCCAACCCAGGTGCCGAACCGGAGCGGAGCGGCGGCAGGTGTCATTCCCAGGCGCCTCAGCTGTCGATCTATCCGGGTGAGCAGGTCGGGGAGGACGTGGTCGGCGAGGGCGGTCAGGTAATAGAGGGTCGACCGGGCCTCGTCGATGACCGTGGGCCTCTCATGGCGTATCTCATCGGTCTGCCAGATCTGGTCTATGAGCTCGGCGGTTCGGGCATCGATGTCCCCCCGGGTCGCCTCGTCGTCCGCGGTCAGCCTGGCCTCGATGAGCTCCGCCAGGCGGAAGCGCTTGGTGATGATGCTCCGCCTGGCCGCTTCCGTGGGGTGAGCGGTCAGCACCGGGCGCACTTCGATCCCGCCCACGATCGAGGCCAGTTGCCTACCGTCGATGCCCGAATCGCCCAGACGCTCGACCGTCGCCGCCAGGTAGCGGGCGTCGGGCGCCATCTGGTCGATACGGTGGACGTGTTCGGCCACATTGGCCAGGTGGAAGTAAGTGGTGAACGCTCGGACCAGGGGGATCACTTGGTCCGAGGGGAGGGAGGCGAGATGGGTGGCCAGGTCGACACCTTCGCCTCCGTCCTCGTAACGCCGGGTCTTGCCCAAGGCCCTGACCTTCTCCACCATGTCGTACAGCTCCACACCGTGCTGGCGGACCAGGGTCTCACCGAGCTGGATGCCCAGGCGGCGGATGTCCGCCCGGAGTGCTTCGTCGGAGCCTGCCATGGGGCGGAGGGTAGGGCGGCCGTCGACCGGCCCTGTCGGCCTTGTGCGGGCCGGTCAGGCGTCGGCGGGACGTTGCTTGTGGACCCGGCCTTCGAGCCCGTGAAGGGATAGCCCGGTCCCTGCCCCGTACCTCACCAGGGTCATCTCGGCGAGGATGGAGACCGCTACCTCTTGGGGTGTCTCCGCCCCGATGTCCAGGCCGATCGGGGAATGGATCCGGGCGATCTCCTCCTCACCGAAGCCCATCCCGGCGAGACGCTCCACCCTGAGGGAGTGGGTCCTCCTGCTCCCCATGGCGCCGATGTACCGTGCCGGGGAGCGTAGGGCGGCGGCCAGGGGTGGCGTCTCGTGGCGGGGGTCATGGGAGAGGACCACCACCCAGGTGCGGCGATCGAACCCGATCTGGTCCATCAGGTCGGCGGGCCACCCCACCAGCACCCGGTGGGCCATGGGGAATCGCTCCTCGGTGGCGAACATCGCTCGGGAGTCGATCACGGTGACCCGATAACCCATCTGAGTGGCGAAGGAGGCCAGGGCCTGGCCGATGTGGACCGCCCCAAACACCAGCAGCTCTGGAGGCGGCGCCAGGGTCTCGATGAACACGGTGTGTTCGCCATACTCCAGGGCGCGGTGCTGCTCGTGGCCCATCAGGGCGATTGCGTCCTCGAGGATGTCAGCGGAGTGCACCCCGGAATGCTCTCCGGCGATCACCCGCCCCTCCTCGTCGATCACCATCTTGGAACCGACCAGTGGCCCCTCGACGAAGGTGACCACCGATCCAAACCTCTCGGCGTCGAGGATCCCCTCGATCGCCCGGTTGGCCGCTTCCCCCTGGCTCACCAGGGTTCGATGAAGACGTCGATGGTTCCTCCGCAAGCCATGCCCACCTCGAAGGCGTCCTCATCGGCGATCCCGTAGGTGACCATCTTGGGCTGGCCGCTGACGATCACCTCCTGGGCTTGGAGGAACACATCGTTCTCGACGCAGCCTCCGCTGACCGATCCCTCCATGTCTCCGGCGTCCGATACCAGGAACTTGGATCCCTCGGGCCGGGGGGCGCTGCCGTGCACCCGGACCACGGTGGCCACCGCCACCTTCTTGCCCTCCTCCACCCAGTGGTTACGCATCGCCAACTGGTTTCTCATTGTGATCACCAAGCCTAAATGTCTGCTTTCTCGTGGGTGAGCTCGGGGCCCCGGGTCGGCCAACGACGCCGCCCTCCCAGCAGGTCATCGCCGCATCGAGTCGAGGAGGGCCACCAGGTCGCGGAGGTCGTCGACCGAGGCGGCGGGGAGGAGGTGGTGGAGGTGGGGGAGCGCCGCCTTCATCCCCCGGGTCGCCGGGTGGAAGCCGGCTCTGCCGGCAAGTGGGTTCAACCAGATGAGCTTGTGCACCGAACGGGCCAGCCTGGCGGTCTCGGTGGCGAGGAGCGCGGGGTCGCCGCAGTCCCAACCGTCGGAGAGAACCAGGGCGACCGGCCCGCCCCTGGCGAGGCGACGGCTCCACGAGCGGTTCCACTCGGCGAAGGCCTCGCCGATCCTGGTGCCTCCCGACCAGTCGCTCACCTCCTCCCCCGCGGCCGCCAGGGCGCTTCTGGTCTGACGTTTCCGCAACTGTTCGGTCACCCGGGTGAGACGGGTGGAGAAGGTGAATACCTCGACGTGGTGGAGCCGCTGCTGGGCGGCGTGGGCGAAGACCAGGAACATCTCGGCGTACTGCTCCATCGAGCCGGACACGTCGGCGATGATGATCAGAGGACGCTGGCGAAGTCGCCGTCGTCGCATCTCGATGGCGATCAGGTCGCCTTCAGGTCCCAGGCCACGTTGAAGGGTGCGCCGCAGGTCGGGTCTCCGGCCCGACGAGTCGGGGAGCCATCGCCTGGTGCGGAAGTCCGAAGGGCTCCAGAACATCGTCATCACCAGACGTCTTGCCTCGGCAAGCTGGACCTCGTCGAGATCGGCGAAGTCGCGGGAGGCGAGACGCTCGGTGGCGGACGCACCCTCCTGCGAGGTCGCCTCGGAGCCGTTGTCATCGCCAGCCGATGCCAGCAGTGGCTGTACCACCCTGGAGAGGGCGAGCTCGCTTGTCGGCCGGGTCGGTTCCTCGTCCGTCGGACCGCCTTCGAAGAACCGTCGAAACTCCTCGTCGTAGGGCACGAGATGCGAGGGATCGGTCACCGCCAGGCCCTTGAAGGCAGCATGGACCTGCGCCCGATCGCCGGGGTCGACCAGCGTGAGCGAGCGGGCCATGTCGGACATTTGATCGGGGGTGACGGTCATGCCCCGGGAGCGAAGGGCGCGGGCGAAGGCGGCGATGTCGTCGATCGGCCCGGTGGCCGGGCGGCTCATCCCACCAGTCGCTCCACCCCGGTGCGGCGGACGGTTTCGATGTCGTCCTTGTACTTGAGGACCACTCCCAGGGTTCGGTCGACCAGCTCCGGGGTGAGCTGACCATCCTGGAGGAGGCGGAGCGACTCGGCCCAGTCCAGGGTCTCGGCCACTCCGGGCGGCTTGAACAGGTCCATCGAACGGAGGCGCTCCATGGCCGAGGCCAGGTTGGCAGCCAAGGACTCCTCTATCCCGGGCACCTTCCGCCGGACGATGGCGGTCTCCACCTCCGGTGCCGGGTAATCGATCCAGTGGTAGATGCACCGACGCTTCAGGGCGTCGTGGATCTCCCGAGTGCGGTTGGAGGTGACCACCACGATCGGCGGGTTGTCGGCCCGCACCGTGCCGATCTCGGGAATCGAGACCTGAAAGTCCGAGAGCAGCTCGAGGAGGAATGCCTCGAACTCCTCGTCGGCCCGGTCGAGCTCGTCGATGAGCAGCACCGCCCTCCGATCTCCGCAACTGGCCTCGATCGCCTGGAGGAGTGGCCGGGCGATGAGGAATTCCCGGCTCATGATGTCACGCACCCCGGCGTTGGCCCCCTGGCCCCGGGCCTCGATCAGCCGGATCTCCAGCATTTGACGGGCGTAGTCCCACTCGTACAACGCCTGGCCGATGTCCAAGCCCTCGTAACACTGAAGCCGAATCAGTGGTTCTCCGGTCATGGCGGCGAGCACCTTGGCCACTTCGGTCTTGCCCACCCCAGCCTCACCTTCGAGGAACAGTGGTCGGCCCAGGTGGAGGGCGAGGTGGATCGACACCACCAGATCGTCGGCGGCCAGGTAGTCGTAGCTCTCCAACTCGGCGGCCAACTCCTCGACAGTCGACGGAATCACCGGCTCAGGTTACGGAATCTCCCATTCCTGTGCCCTCAGTGCTGATCGAGCCTCAGAATTCGAAAGTGCAGATGACTCCGACACCGCACCGGTCCATCGGGATCAGCTCATCGCCGAAGTAGGAGGCCGCGTCTGCCGAGTCGACGACGACCGGACTGAGAAAACCCCCGAAGGGGACCACGACCGAGGAGAACGACCCGGTCTCCAGGTGGTACCTCCAGATCGCGCTCACCTTCTCGCCATAGGACCAGCGGGAGGCGAACACCTGGGTTCCGTCGTGAGACCAGGCGACATGTGAAACCGTGGGACCGGGGCCGGCGACGACAGTCGAGCCTCCGCTGGCTCGGTCGTAAACCCACAGGGCCTCCCCTTCGGCCACCTCGTCCAGGTCGTTCCTGGCTAACAGGGCGGCGATGTAGCGGTTGTCGGGGGGTGATGTCTGGGGATCGCCAGACCCGAGATCCACCGCCACGAATCTGTCATATCCGTTTGGCACAGACAGGGCTTGGGTCTCGAGTGTCCTGGTGTCGGTGATCTGCAGCTCCGAGCAGGTCTCCTGGCACCAGACCAACTCGTCGCCGGCGCTGTCGAAGACGATGCCGTGGCCCGAGCCTCCGAGGGAGCGCACCTTTCCAGACGCCGCCTCCCACAGGGTCAGCCCGTTCTCGGTCTGAAGCGCCAGGCCTCCGCCGATACCAATCGCGGGTGCGCCCGGAACCTGGATCTCTTGGGGTTCGCCGAGGGACTCTCCATCCAGTGACACCTGCCACACCCGCGGGCGAGCCCCAACCGGGCTGCCCCAAGGATCGTTGACCATCCACACCCGGTCGTCCTCCACACCGGGGAGGAATATCAGTGCGTTCCCGAGAGACGTCGCCTGCCGAGTGAGGATGTCGACCGCGTGAGGCTCACCCCATCCCACCACCAAGTGGTTTCCCACCCGCACCATGGAGAATGGCTCGTCGCCAGGTCGTTGGCCCTCCACCCAGCTGCGCGAGACGAGACGACGGTCGGGATCCACCGCGGTCAAGCCGGTCAGCCCGTCGTCGAAGAGAAGGACCACCCCGGTCTCCTCACCGAACAAGGGCCCGGACGATGGCATCGACACCTCCAGAGGGGGGCTGGTGGTCGGAGGAGCACCTGTTGTGGCAGCCCCTGGTGTTGTTGTCGAGGGTGAGACCACCTCCCCGTTGTGGTCGTCGAGGAGCCCGGGTGCGGTCAGCCATACCAACCCGGCCACCGCAAAGGCTGCGGCTGCGATTGCCCACGCAACTCGACGAGCTCGAGCCGCCGGCCTCAGTGGGGTCTCAGGAATCGTCCTCTGGGTCAGGCGGGACTCGAGATCTTCGGCAGCCTGGCGGAGCACGCGATCGGCATCGAACATCAACCCAGCTCCTGCTCCAACCGCTTCCTTGCTCGATCGAGGTGAGTCTTGATCGACTCATCGGAGACCCCGAGCAGGTCGGCGATCTCTTTTCGCGTATAACCCCCCACGTAGAACAGTGCGATGGCCTGTGCTTGGCGGACGGGTAGTCGTCGCACCGCGTCCCAGACCTCCGAGGAATCGGAATCCATGTCGGTGGTTTCGCTGGCCGGGAGCCTGGCATGGGCCCGGCGCTCGGCGCCCAGCCGGCGAAATCGTGAGACTGCTGCGTTGGACACCAATTTGCGCACCCAGGCTCCCGGCGAGTCCATCGCCGCGACATTCGGCCAGTGGCGAAGCGCCCTCTCGAAGGCGTCCATTGTCAGTTCCTCAGCCGCCGGCCAACTGCCGGCGAGCACGTAGGCGAGTCCCAGTACTTGGCGGTACTCCGACCGAAAGAAGGCATCGAAGGATCCTTCGAGCGAGTGAACACCTTGGTTCTCATCCATCTCCTCGACAGGTAACACGAACCAAGGTGGACCCACGGGGGACAACCGGTTGCAGGGCGCACAGACCTGCATCTCCAGGGGATCCAAGCGGATCATGTTCGACACACGAGAAGGTGACTTCTTGGGAACTCGGCCCCCAGAAGGCAAATCCTTCACAGGAGGTCGGACGATGGGGCCACTGGACGGCGTCGTCATGCACGAACCACCCCGACCACGGACGGATCCGATTCCGACAACCCCCAGCTGCGGCCCCTGAACCAAGCGAGGCAACTCGTCGGATTTCTCCCGTCGACGTGACAGAATTCGCCGGTGGCCGGACACAACACCCGCAAGTGACCTCCAGCCCCGAACGCCGGGACAGATTCGAGTCGGTGGTCGCCGTAGTGTTCGACCCCCTTCAGCGCTACCTGCGTCGTCGTCTCCATCCCGAGGATGCCTCCGACGTGCTCTCCGAGACGCTCATGGTGCTGTGGCGGCGGCTCGACGAAGTCCCCCAGGACAACCCCTTGCCCTGGAGCTACGGGGTGGCCCGTCGTCTTGCCGCCAACCAGAGGCGGAGTCGCAAGCGCCACCTTCAACTGGTGGAGCGGCTGGAACATGAGCGCTCGGCGCCGCAAGCAACGTCGGCGTCTGAAGACCCAGAACTCGAGGCGGCCATCGGCCGACTTGGCGAGAACGATCGGGAGCTACTCAGGCTGTGGGCCTGGGAGGGCCTCGAGCCCAGGGAGATAGCGACGGCACTCGGTCTCACTGTGAACGCCGCCACCCTCAGGCTTAGTCGGGCTCGCAAGAAGCTGGCCACGGAGATGATGCGACAGGATCCGATCGCTGCCGGACACAGGACAAAGCGACACCCCAAGGAGCAGCAGCAATGACTGATGAGATGAGAGAACGGCTTGCCCGGCTCGATCCCATGCACTCCGGTGTGTCGACAGAGTCAGAGACGACAACGTCGTCCCGGAAGCTATTGGAGCAAATCATGAGTACCCAAGTAGTGGACAAGAGAGAGTCGGCGGTATCGCCCAATCGTTGGCTCCCTGCGGCAGCAGCCCTGTTGGTGGTGGCGGGGGTGGCCGCGGCTTTTGCCCTCGGCGGCGGGTCGCCAGTCACGGCGAGCGATCCCCTCTTCCTCGATGCGGGCCACGACGACCCGATGGCCATGTGCATCGTCTTCTCAGTCGAGGAGCTCGCCAAGGTCCCACTTGCCTTCGAGGGCACGGTGACATCAGTCGACGGATCCACGGTCGAGTTGGAAGTCATCAACTGGTACCGCGGCGGCGACGCCGACCGGGTGGTGATCGAAGCCCCGACCGGGATGGAGGCTCTGATCGGAGGTATTCCCTTCACCGTCGGTGGTGACTATCTCATAACCGCCCACGACGGGACGGTGAACTACTGCGGGTTCTCCGGTCCGGCCACCCCCGACCTTCGGGCCGCCTTCCAGGCCGCCTTCGGCGGCTGATATGGCGAAAGCGCCGGGCAGGAGGGTGCCCTCCGGCCCGGCGCATCTCCCTCTGACCTCAGGGGAGCGAGTCCACGAATTCCCTCAGGTCGGCCGCCACCAGTTCGGGTGTCTGTTTCGCGGTGAAATGGCCTCCCTGGCCGATCTCCTTCCAGGCCCGGATGTCGAGGTAGGTTCGCTCGGCGTACTCCCGGGGGAAACCCCGTTCCCCCCAGTGGACGGATACACCGACCGGGACGGTGATCTGGGGCAGCGCGGGCTCGAGCCTCCCGTGGTAGTAGGGGAGGAACGAGGACCCTATGGTCCGGGTGAACCAGTAGAGGCTGACCGTGGTCAGGATGTCGTCGGGAGGCCAGACGGCGTCGAATTCCGGTCCGCTCCACTCGTGGAGCTTCTCGACGATCCAGGCCAGCATGCCGGCGGGGGAGTCGTCGAGACCCACCGCCAGGGTGTCGGGTCGGGTCCCCTGGACATGGGCGTACCCCCTGCCGGTGCGCCACTTCTCTTCAAGCCAATCGATGAAGCGGGTCTCGGCTTCAGTGAGGTGGAGTCGTCTCTCCTCGGGTGGGAAGGCAGGATGGGTGGCGAAGATCCCGGCCACTGATTCGGGGTAGAGGGCACCGAGCCAGTCGCTGATCCCGCAGCCGACATCTTCCCCATAGGTGAAGTATCTCTCGTAGCCGAGGACTTCGGTCATGAGGCGGTGCCACAGCGGGGCGATGTTGTCCGACGTGAACGGTCGGTCGGACAAAGGCTCCGAGAAGCCGTAGCCAGGCAGAGACGGCACCACCACGGCGAAATCCGGCAGATGCGGGACCAGGGCCAGCATCTCGACGAAAGAGTACGGCCACCCATGACTGACGATCAGCGGGGTCGGGTCGGGATGGGTATCGGGGTTGGGCGCCACCCGGACGAAATGCAGCATGGTGCCCGCCACCTCTACCCGGAACTGGGGAAATGAGTTGATCCATTCCTCCCGGGCACGCCAGTCGAAGCCGGTTCTCCAGTGATCCAACAACACTCTCAGGTAGCCGTAGTCGACACCCGACTCCCAGGGCTCTCCGACCGGTGCAGTGCCGAGCCGGGTGTGAACCAGCCGTTCGCGGAGGTCGGCTAGGTCGGTATCGGACACTGCGATGCGGAACGGTTCGATCGAGCCAATCCTACGGCGCACCGCCGCGCCCGTGGAAAAGCCGCTCTTACTGACCAGGACTTCGCGACCCAACCCTTTCCCCTTGATGTGAACTGAGAGAGAAAGGGACGAGGCGCGCATAACCTGCCCTCATGTTCGAGAGCCTGAGCCAGAGATTCGAGTCGGTCTTCGCCGGGCTGCGGGGCAAAGGCCGTCTCAGCGAGAAGGACATCGACCAGGCACTCAGAGAGGTGCGCCTCGCCCTGTTGGAGGCCGATGTCAACGTGGCCGTGGTCCGGGGTTTCCTGGCAAGGGTGCGGGAACGGGCCCTGGGCGAGGACGTGTCACGGTCGATCACACCCGGCCAGCAAGTGATCAAGGTCGTCCATGAAGAGCTGATCGCCACCCTGGGCGGCAAGGCTGCCGGCCTGGCCGGTGGAGCACCCCCCCAGGTGATCCTGATGGTCGGCCTCCAGGGCTCGGGCAAGACCACCACGGCCGCCAAGCTGGCGAATCACCTCGCCGGCATCGGGAGGAAGCCGCTCCTGGTGGCGGCCGACATGCAGCGACCGGCCGCTGTCGACCAGTTGGAGACCCTCGGCGCCCGGGTCGGGATCCCCGTCCTCTCCGACCGGGTGGCCCAGCCCTCCAGGCTGGCGAAGAGCGCCCGCAAGGAGGCGACGCGCACCGGTCGCGACGTGGTCATCGTCGACACCGCGGGACGGTTGCAGATCGACGACGCCCTGATGAGCGAGTTGGCCGCAGTGAACAAGGCTGTGGAGCCCGACGAAGTGCTCCTGGTGGTGGATGCCATGACCGGCCAGGACGCGGTCAACGTGGCCGCCGGCTTCCAGGAGAGGATCGGGATCACCGGTGTCGTTCTCTCCAAGCTCGACGGCGACGCCCGGGGTGGTGCGGCGATCTCGGTGCGGGAGGTGACCGGGGCCCCGATCAAGTTCGCCGGCGTGGGTGAAGGCGCTGGTGATCTCGAGCCGTTCCACCCTGAGCGGATGGCCTCCCGGATCCTGGGAATGGGCGACGTGCTCAGCCTGATCGAGAAGGCGGAGCTGGCGTTCGACGAGGCCGAGGCAGAGAGGACGGCGCTGAAGCTACAGAAAGGGGAGTTCACCCTGGAAGACTTCCTCTCCCAGTTCCAGGCGATCAGGTCGATGGGGTCTCTCAAAGACATCCTTGCTATGCTCCCCGGCTCCGGTTCGCTTCTGCGCGAGGTCGATGTCGATGATCGCGACCTCAAACGGGTCGAGGCAATCATCCAGTCGATGACACCCGAAGAGCGCCGGAATCCCAAGATCATCGGTGGAAGCAGAAAGCGCCGTATCGCATCCGGCTCGGGCACCCAGCCCCAGGACGTCAACCGGCTGCTAAAGCAGCACGCCGATGCGCAAAAGATGATGAAGACACTGGCAGGGAGCAAGGGCATTCCCAACCTGGAGGCCCTGGTCGGTGGTCGAGCCAGCAGAAACAAGACCCCGAAGAGGTGAATCGATGGCCGTCAGGATGAGATTGATGCGGATGGGCAAGAAGAAGCAGCCCATGTACCGCGTGGTGGTGGTGGACGGGCGCGCCCAGCGCGACAGCCGTTACCTCGAGCAGATCGGGAGGTACGAGCCGCTCCACGACCCGTCGCTCATCGAGATCGACAAGGAGAGGGCCGCCGACTGGCTGGCCAAGGGCGCCCAGCCCACCGAGACCGTGGAGAAGTTGCTCAACATCACCGGTGTCATGGACACCATGAAGGTTCGTGCCGGGAAGGTCCACGTGGTCGGAGGGGAAGGCCCCGGACCGGACGCGCAGGCGCCGTCCGAGCCGGCTGCCGCGGAGGCGGCCGCCGAGGCCGATCAGGATGAGCCTGAGGCCGTCGGAGCCTCCACGGAGGAGGAGTAGCCGTGGCGCGCGGTGACATCGTGGAGCGGGTGGTCGCCTACGTGGTGCGCAGCATTGTCGATGATCCCGAGGCGGTGGCGGTGGAGATCGTCGAGCAGGGCCCATCCGAGGTTGTCGCCGAGGTTCGCACTGCCAAAGGTGATATGGGCCGGGTCATCGGCCGCCGGGGCCGGGTGGCCAAGGCGATTCGCGCTGCCGCGGCGGCTGCCGGTGAGGAGGAAGGGATCACCGCCGGGGTTGAGTTCCTCGACTGACCTGCCCCGTGCCCGAGTGGCCCGGCTCGGCCGACCTCACGGGCTCGAGGGGTTCCTCGGTTTGTATGTGGACGCCACGGACCTGGTCCACTTCGAGCCGGGGTCGACGGTCTATCTGGACCAAGACCGTCATGAGGTGAGGGAGACCCGTCCCACCGATCGGGGATTCCAGGTGGCGTTCGTGGGCGTCGACGATCGCACCGCTGCCGAGAGGATCCGCAACCGGGACGTCTTCGTGACCGAACGTCGTCCTCTCGAGGTCGGGGAGTTTTGGCCCGAGGACCTGGTCGGCCTCGAGGTCCGACCCACCGGCGGGGTGGTCACCGCCGTCGAACACGGGCCCACCCAGGATCGGCTCGTCGTGGAGAGGGATGGGCTGGTGTTCAGGGTGCCTTTCGTCGAAGACCTGGTGCCAGTGGTAGAGGTCGACGACGGATACCTAGAGATCGTCCCAATCGAAGGGCTGATCCCGGATGGGTCCTCGGGCGCTTAGCCTGTCGTCCCATGACCGAACACGAGACGCCTGACCTCGGGCCCCCATCCGACCTGCCGGATGGGCCGACCAACGATGGGGTGCCCGCCGCTGCGCAGCCGAGCCGCCGCTGGCCCTGGCAGACCAGGGCCTTGATCGGTGTGGTCCTGGTGGCCGGTGGTGTCTATGCGCTGCTCGGCCTGGTCGACCCGGAGGGCGAGCAGATCAACGAGCGCTTCCAGGGTGTGACCAGCATCACCCTCGACCTGGACAGCGCCTCGGTTGAGGTCACCGTCGGGGGCAGCGAGGTGGTGGTCGATCGCTCGGTGACCGTGGGGTTCATGGGCGGGACCCCAACCTCGGAGCAGGTGGGGGTGAACCTCCGGCTCGAGTACGACTGCCCTCCAGTTATCGGCACAGGATGCCGGGGCTCGTACTCGATCAGGGTCCCCGAGGGAACCTCGATCACCGGCGGCACCTCCAACGGCCCTATCACCCTGACCGGGATCGACGGCCTGGTCGATGTGTCCACATCGAACGGCCCCATCACCCTGGACCGGGTGGAATCCGTCCGCGTCGACGCCAGGACCTCGAACGGGAGGATCATTGCCACCGGCCTTCGATCGCCTGAGGTCGAGGTGCGGACCAGCAATGGACGGGTATCCCTGCACTTCGACGCCTCTCCGACAAGGGTCAGCGCCAGGTCGAGCAACGGCGAGGTCGAGGTGATGGTCCCATCCGACTCACCGGCCTACGCGGTTTCGGCCTCGACCTCGAACGGACAGACCCGGATCGACATCCGAACCGACCCGGCTTCGACATCGTCGATGACACTGTCCACCTCCAACGGGGACATCACCGCCGGCTACCGCGACTGAGGGCGGCTCAGCGCCTGGTGAAGACCCGGACCCCGTCGTCCCCGATGTGCATGAAGGTGACGTCGGAGGTCCCGGGGCGCACTCCGAGACGGGTGGGCGTTCCCGGATCGGAGACGGAGAAGGGGTTGATCATCGGCTCCATTCGCCCGATCTGGCCATCGGGGGAGACGGTCATGTAGCCGGCGAGTTGGATGCTCTCGTCCCGCTCCGGGAATCCGAGGAAGAACAGGTGCATGGTCCCGTCGATCCCGGTCGCCACCTCGACCATCAAGTAGGCAGGCCCACCGATCTCACCCGCCTCGAAGTCGAGTTCGATGTTGGCTGGGGGAGAAGCATCGGGGAGCACCACCCCCAGGCCATCGGCTCCTGCCGTCACCGCGAACCGCCTCCCGTCCCGGCTGGTGAACCATTCGACGGCCTGGGAGGTCGCTCCCTCGGGATCGACCGAGACCAACGACGAGTCCTCCCCGAAGGTCAAGCCGTACAGGACCTCGCCATCGTCCGCTCGCGGCGTCATCTCGATCGGGACCGAGAACGAGTCGATCTGGCCGTCCCTGATGCGGAGAAACACGGTGTCCCCGGCGCCGAGCCTGGAGGCCAGGACGGTGCCGTCGTTCATCACCTTGGGGAAGGCGTACTGGAAGTAGATGCCGTTGACCAGCATCGACTCGGGAACCGGTACTTCGTCGAGATACTCGCCGTCCTCCGAGAAGTGGGCGACCCTGAAGTTGGCCACGTCGAGGAACCACCAGGTCCCGTCGGGGGCCTGCGCGCCGTACTCGGGTCCGAAGGGTATGCCCTCACCGTCGCCGCCGAGATGGGTTCCCAGGGTGTCCGGGGTCTCCCCGTAAGGGATGAAGAACGCCTCCACCCAGGTGTCCGGCATGTGGTCGAGGGCCACGGGAAGCACGCCCTCGCCGATGGGTATGGTCGTGGTGGGTGAAGGCGCGGTGGTGGACGTAGTCGGGACCGAGGTGGGTGGGGAGGCAGGGGTGGTAGTGGTGGTGGTCCCGGCCACGCCGCCACAGGCTACGAGGAGGACGACCAGCGGGGCGATGAGACGAGTGTGGCGCATGACCGGGGGCAGGATACGGACGGGCCGTTCCTAGTGGTGCCGATGCATTTGCTCTCGGTCGCGTTTTCCGCACCCTGGTGCAAATGCATGGCGTCGCTCTACCGGGGAGACCACCGTTAGGTTGGTTCCGACACGTCTCAAGGAGTCGATGGGATGACGGAAGCCGTAATCGTCGCCACCGCCCGGACCCCGATCGGGCGGGCCTACAAGGGGTCGCTGATCGAGGTACGCGCCGACGACCTGGCGGGTTTGGCCATCGACGCGGTGATGAACCGTGTGCCCCAGGTCGATCGGGCCTCAGTCGACGATGTCATGGTGGGGTGTGCCCTGACCCACCACGAGCAGGGGTACAACGTCGCCCGCCCGGCCTCTCTCCTCGGGGGCATGCCCGACACCGTTCCCGCCACCACCGTCAACCGGTTCTGCGCCTCGTCGCTGCAGACCATCCGCATGGCCTTCCACGCCATCAGGCAGGGGGAGGGTGACACTTTTGTCGCCGCCGGGGTCGAGTCGGTGACCCGTACCTACGGGAAAGGCTTCGACAGCGACGACCTCAACCCCCGTTTCACCGACCCGGGCCGGGACGACTTCATCAACAGCGTCTACATACCCATGGGTAACACCGCCGAGAACGTCGCCGAGAGGTACCGAATCACCCGGGAGCGTCAGGACGAGTTCGCCAAGCGGTCCCAGGACCGGGCGGTCGAGGCCCAGAAGAACGGGTTCTTCGACGCCGAGATCGAGCCGGTGACCGTCCCCGACGGGCGGACGATCACTGCCGACGACGGCCCCCGCCCCAACACCACCCTGGAGAGGCTTGCCGAGCTAGAGCCGGCCTTCAAGCCAGGGGGCACCGTGACCGCGGGCAACTCCTGTCCTCTCAACGACGGGGCCGCCGCGGTGCTGGTGATGTCCGGTACCCGAGCCGCCGAACTGGGACTCACCCCGATGGCGAGGATTGTGGCCTCCTCGGTGGCCGGCGTCGAGCCGGAGTACATGGGGGTGGGGCCGGTGCCCGCGGTCCGCAAGGTCCTCGACCAGGCGGGGATGAGCCTTTCCGACATCGACGTCATCGAGATGAATGAAGCCTTCGCCGCCCAGGTGCTGGCCAGCGTCGACCAGCTCGGGATCGAAATGGACCTTCTCAACCCCCACGGTGGGGCGATCGCCCTCGGGCACCCTTTCGGGATGACCGGGGCCCGGATCATGGGCACACTGCTCAACGATCTCCGCACTCTGGACGGCACCTTCGGTCTGGAGACCATGTGCGTCGGCGGCGGCCAGGGAATGGCGATGATCGTGGAGCGCCTCTCCTAGGCTCAGCGTGGAAGTCAACGTCGTCACCATGTTCCCCGAGTGGTTCTCGGGGCCGCTCTCGGTGTCGATCGTGGCCCGGGCCATCGAGGACGGGGCCCTCGAGGTCGAATTGGTCGACCTCCGGGCCCACGGGCTGGGCCGGCACCACCAGCTCGACGACGCCCCTTTCGGGGGCGGGCCGGGCATGGTGATGATGATCGAGCCGCTGGCTTCGGCGCTGGAGCCCCTCTCCGGCACCCAACGTGTCCTCTTCACCCCCGCGGGGAGCCGGATGACCCAGCGGACCCTCGACCGTTGGGCCTCTCTCCCCGCGGTCACCTTCATCTGCGGGCGGTACGAAGGAGTCGACCAGCGGGTGATAGACCACTACGTCGAGGAGGAAGTCAGTCTGGGTGACTACGTGCTCGCCGGAGGCGAAGTGGCCGCGGCCGCCGCCATCGAAGGCATTGCCCGACTTCTTCCCGGGGTGGTGGGCAACCCGGAGTCGACCGTGCGGGAGTCATTTCGCGACGGCCTCCTCGAGGAGCCGGTATACACCAGGCCGGCCGACTTCCGAGGGTGGAAAGTGCCCGAGGTGCTCATCAGTGGCGACCATCGCTTGATCGAGGAGTGGAGAGATGAGCAGCGTCTCCGCCGCACCGAGGAGCGTCGCCCCGACCTCCTGGCGAATGGCATCGACTGGGATAACTGATAGAATCCGCCTCATTCGGGGCCCGCCATCGTCCCGGCATTTCGAGGAGCCTTCCATGAACGATCTTCAAGCCGTAGAGAGCGCGCACGTCCGCGATGACGTGCCCGAATTTCGTGCCGGTGACACTGTCAGAGTCCATGTCCGAGTGGTCGAAGGCGGCCGGGAGCGCGTCCAGGTGTTCGAAGGTGTGGTCATCGCCCGTAACGGCGACGGTCCCCGCGCATCCTTCACCGTCCGCAAGCTGAGCTTCGGGGTCGGGGTGGAGCGGGTCTTCCCGGTCCATGCCCCGATCATCCAGAAGATCGAGGTGGTACGTCGTGGCGACGTGAGGCGTTCCAAGCTCTACTACCTTCGCGACCGGGTGGGCAAGTCAGCCCGAATCAAGGAGCTCCGCGACTGACCTTCCCACCCACAGGCCGACACGTCGCCCCGGACGAAGAAGAGGAGAACCGACCCCGGAAGAAGATCCGGTCGTTCTGGCGGGAGTTGCCCGGCCTGCTGCTCACCGCCCTGGCCATAGCCGTGGTGATCAAGACCTTCCTCATCCAGCCCTTCTGGATTCCCTCGGAGTCGATGGTCCCCACCATCGAGGTCAACGACCGGGTGATGGTCAACAAGGTGACCATGAATTTTGGCGACCCGGAGCGTCTCGACGTCGTGGTCTTCCGCGACCCGGCGGCACCCGATGTGGACGAGTCCATCCCCGAAGCCGTGGCCCGCTCGATCCTCGAGGCGATCGGAGTGCGCACCAGGGGTCACGACGACCTGATCAAGCGGGTCATTGGCCTCCCCGGTGAGACGATCTCCATCGAGGAGAACCGGGTGCATATCGACGGGGTGCCTCTCGACGAGCCCTATCTGCCCAACGGAGTGACCATGCCCGACCTCGACCCGATCGCCATCGGGCTCGACGAGGTATTCGTCATGGGGGACAACCGCCAATTCAGCTTCGACTCCCGAAGCTTCGGGACAATCCCCATCGAGGACGTGGTGGGCAAGGCTTTCCTGGTGATCTGGCCGCCGGCCCATTTCGGAGGTCTCTAGAAAAACTCTCCCCGATTCCGTATTGGTTAGTTCTGACCAGGTCATATGATCGGGAACCCTGCCCGGCTGCGAGCGGAGAAGAGAGATGGAAGAGGACCTGGAGCGCTACGAGTCCGAGGTGGAGCTCAAGCTCTACAAGGAGTATCACGACGTGCTCCCCATGTTCCGCTACGTGGTGGAGACCGAGCGGCGCTTCTACCTGGCCAACCAGGTCGACATCGAGGTCCGCGAATCGAACGGGTCGATGTACTTCGACGTGCAGATGCGTGACGCCTGGGTGTGGGACATGTTTCGCCCCGCCCGGTTCCTCCAGCAGGTCCAGGTGCTCACCTTTCGCGATGTCAACGTCGAACAGTTGGAGAAGTCGGAGCTCTCGCTCTGACCGGTCGCCAGGGGGTGGGGGAGGCCGGGGAACGGCTTGCCCGCTGGTATCTGGAGGATCATGGGCTCCGAGTGGTGGCGACCAACGTCGCCTTCGGTGATGGAGAGATCGACCTGCTTGCCTTGGACGGTGGCCGGAGAGTGGCGGTGGAGGTGCGGGCTCGCACCGGTGGTGGGGACCCGGTTGACGCCATCGACCCGGCGAAACGGGAGAGGGCGGCCCGTCTCGCCCGGCGAGTCGGAGCCCGTTTCGATGTCGTCGGCATCAGGTTCGACCACTACGGCTTCGAGGTCCACTGGGTGCCCGCTCCCCGTTGAGGGGACGCCCTCCTAACCTGGCCTTCGATGTCAGCCCCGGCCATCGCCGTCTCCGGTCTCCACAAGTCCTATAAGAGGGTCAAGGCACTTCAGGGGCTCGACTTCGAGATTCCCGGCGGCGAGGTGACCGGCTTTCTCGGCCCCAATGGCTCAGGAAAGACCACCACCTTCCGTGCTCTGCTCGGTTTGACCCGGGTCGACGCCGGCACCATGACTCTGCTCGGACTGTCCAGCCCAGACGATCTGCCTTCGATCACCAAGAAGGTGGGGGTGATCATCGAGGAGCCGGGGCAGATCAAGGCCCTGTCCGGGCGGGTCAATCTCCAGGTGGCTGCCGACACCTTGGGTTTCGGCCACCAGCGGATCGATGATTTGCTGGAGTTCGTCGGACTGGTCGATGACGCCGGGCGCAAGGTGGCCGAGTACTCCAAGGGGATGCGCCAGCGTCTCGCCCTGGCGGCGGCGATGGTGGGAGACCCCGAGCTGCTCATCCTCGATGAGCCGCTCGACGGTCTCGACCCCGCCGGTCAGCACGTGTTCAAGAGGAGGTTGCGGGCGTTGGCCGAGGAGGGCCGCACCGTGGTGGTCTCCAGCCACGACCTCAACGACGTCGAGGCTCTGGCCGATTACGTGGTAGTGATCGATCACGGGCGTCTCGTCGCCCAGGGCCCGCTGTCCTCATTGCTCGACGGGGGCGGCATCCGGGTGGTGGTGGACCAGTTGGACCGGGCACAGCTGGCCCTGACCGCGGCCGGATTGTCGGTGGCCAGGGAGGACGGTGCCCTGGTGGTCGATACCAGCGATGGGTCGTTGGTCAACCGGGTCCTTGCCGGCACCGGGCTATATCCCAGTGAGGTAGCCCCGAAGCGGAGCTCGCTGGAGTCGGTGTTCCTTGGGATGACCGGGCCGAGGGCTGAGTCGTGAGCCTGGTTCACGCCGAGTACCTCAAGCTGAGCCGGCGTCGGCTGTTCCCGGTGATGATGGTCATCCTGGTGGTGTTGGTTGCCTTCACCGGATTCTTCCTGATGGCCTTCGGACAGTTGGCCCCGGACCTGGCCGGAGAGGTCCCGGTCTTGAGGAAGCCTTCGGCTTACATGATCGGTGCCCAGCAGGTTGCCGGCCAGACCTGGTTCCCCATGATCCTGGCCGCGGTCATGGTGGGTGGGGAGTTGGGAGGGACGGTCTGGGCGACCTCACTGACCAGGGAGCCTTCGATTCTCAGGCACGTCACATCTCGCCTCGGGGTGTTCACCGTGGCCGGCTGGCTGGCATTCGTCCTGGGGACCGCGGTCTGGGCGCTGATGGCCTTCTTCGTCGCTCCGGGAACGGGTGGCCCCGAACTGATCGATTGGCTGCACACCACTTGGCGTCTCGGCCTGGTCGCCCTGGTGTGGACCGCACTGGGTCTGGCCGCGGTCGCCACTCTGCGCTCGGTGGGCCCCGCTATCGGAGCGGTGATCGCCTTCTCCTTTCTCGAGGCCATCCTCGGGCTGTGGCGGCCCTACGGGAGCGTGTCGGTGACCGCGGCTACCACAGGCCTGTTCGGTTCCGAGCTGGAGGGGTGGATGGGGTCCCTGATCCCTGGTGCCGGGCAGGGAACGGTGCACTCGGTCATAGTTATCGGTTGCTGGACGATGGGTGCCCTGGCCCTCACCTGGTGGGGGCTGCATCGCAAAGACGCCTGAGCTACTGAGGGCGGGCCCATACCAAGCACGGAGTACCAGGTACCAACCTCACTTGCCGTGGCGACGGCGCTGTTCCTTGTGCCAGCAGCCGTGGTGCCAGTGGCGACGGAGATCGGTGGCATCCTCGGGAACCACCACCAGATGGAAGGTGCCCGGGGGGATGGTGTTGTCACAGCCGGGGCAGATGTACTCCTTGCGTGCCTGGTAGGGCTGCACCGGGGTGACCGTCACATCGGGTAGATGGCCCATACGATGAGTGCGATGGTCACGGCGGCGGCGAGGACCACCATCACCACATCGAGGGTGGTCCGGGTGTGCTTGCGGAACGGGTTGAAGCCCACGACGAAACGGTAACCGGGCCACCCGGATGTCTACATTCACCTCGTGACCTGGTTTCACGTCGAGGACGAGGGCGCCCTCCGGGTCGTCACCATCGACCGGCCCGAGCGGAAGAACGCCATACCGGCCGACGGGTGGGCGACGCTGGCCGGTGCGTTCACCGACTTCGAGCGGTCCGATGCCCGGGTGTTGGTGGTGACCGGGGCGGGTGGGGAGTTTTGCGCCGGTGCCGATCTCGACCAGGACCGCCTGGAAATGACGCTGACCGTGCCCGAGCGCAACCAGCGCATGCGGGAGGTGGGGGCGGCCGCCACCGCCCTCCACCGGACCACCAAGCCGACCATCGCCGCCGTCGACGGAGTGGCGGTTGGAGCCGGGATGAACCTCGCCCTGGGCTGCGACGTAGTGATCTCCACCACCCGGGCTCGGTTCTCCGAGGTGTTCGTCCGTCGCGGCCTCACCGTCGATTTCGGGGGTACCTGGCTGCTTCCCCGGGTCGTGGGCTTGCAACGCGCCAAGGAGCTGGCCCTCTCCGGGCGGATGGTCGATGCCGAAGAGGCCCTGCGGATCGGCTTGACCATCGAGGTCGTCGAGCCGGACCTTCTCCTCGACCGGGCCCGAGAGCTGGCCGCCGGCTTCCTCCAAGGTGCCCCAATGGCTCAGATGTTCGCCAAGCAGGCCCTCGACGCCTCGTTCGAGTCCAGCTTCGCCGAGGCGGTGAGTTGGGAGGCTCAGTCCCAATCGATAGCCTTGGGCACCGAGGACGCCCGGGAGGGAGTGGCCGCCTTTCTCGAGAAGCGCTCCCCTCGCTGGCGAGCCCGGTGACAGACCACTAGAACACCGACCCGACGCGGCTTATGTTCGGCTCATGTATGCCGCCACCACATCCGTGGCGCTGGTGGGGGGTGAGGCACGGGCGGTGGAGGTCCAGGTCCACGTGGGCCGTCAGAACGAGGCCTTCAAGTTGAGTGGTCTCCCCGACACCGCGGTGCGCGAGGCCAAGGACCGGGTGCGGTCGGCGATCACCTCCAGCGGGGTGAGGTTTCCCAACCGGGAGGTGACCGTGAATCTGGCTCCTGCCGACCTGCCCAAGCGAGGCACCGACTTCGACCTTCCCATCGCCATCGCGGTGCTCGCCGCCTCAGGCGAGGTCCCCGCCCTTGCTGGAGGGGTCGCTGTGGGCGAGTTGGCCCTCGACGGCTCGGTGCGGGCCGGAATGGCGAGCATAGGGGCCGCGGTGCTCTCCGCTCGGACGGGTGTTCCCTGTCTGGTGGCCAGAGAGGCGGCGGCCCGGGCCGCGGTGGTCCCCGGGTCGCAGGTGTTCGGGGTAACCAGTCTCGCCGATGCCATCGACCTGCTCCGTCTGGGCCCGGAGAGTCGCCGTCCGGTCCCGACAGTCACCGCCGAGACCTCCCCGCAGGCAGTGCCCGATCTGGCCGAGGTCCAGGGCCAGCCCCTGGCGAAGCGGGCCTTGGAGATCGCCGCCGCCGGGGGTCACCACCTACTCCTCCACGGGCCGCCGGGAGGGGGGAAGACAATGCTGGCGAGACGGCTCCCCGGGATCCTCAGTCCTCTGAGCGGGGAGCAGGCCGTGGAAGTCGCCCTGATCCACACCGCTGCGGGGCTCGACCGACCCATCGCCGCGGTGCCCCCTTTCCGATCACCACACCACACGGCCTCCCGGGCCGCCCTGGTGGGGGGCGGCTCGGGAATGCCAGTGCCTGGGGAGGCCTCCCTGGCTCACCACGGTGTGCTCTTCCTCGACGAGCTGGCCGAGTTCCCCCGGGGCAACCTGGACACACTGCGCCAGCCGATGGAGGACGGGTTCGTCACCGTGGCCCGCAAGGGGATAACTCTGCGTTTTCCCTCGAGGTTCCAATTGGTGGCGGCAAGCAACCCCTGTCCCTGCGGGTTTCACGGCGACCGTCGCCGCCCTTGTGAGTGCAGGGCTTCACAGATGGCCCGGTACCGACAGCGGGTCTCGGGCCCGATGCTCGATCGGGTCGACCTGGTGGTCAAGGTGGGCCGAGTGGAGACGATGAGACTGGGAGCCACCGGCGAGGAGCGCTCGGAGGTGGTACGCGCCCGGGTGGTCGAAGCGGTGCAGTTCGGCAGAGAGACCACCGGGGGCATCATCGACGGGGCGGAGCGGATGATCGTCTCGGCTCTCGAGGTGGGAGTCCTCACCGCCCGGGGGGCCAGGAGGGTCAGCCGGCTGGCCCGGACGATTGCCAACCTGGCAGCATCCGAGCAGGTGGGGGAGGAGCACGTCGCAGAGGCCATGGGATTGCGGGTGGAGTGGTGAGGATTCTCCGCCCGGCAGCACCCGATTATCCGAAGCTATTGCACGACCTCGAGGATCCCCCGGTCCTCCATGTTCTGGGCCACCTGACGCCTGTCGCGAGTGTGGCCGTCGTGGGCAGCCGGCGGTGCACCCGCTACGGGTTGGGCCTGGCCGAGGCGTTCGGGGCCGCCCTGGCCAGATGCGGATGGAGCACAGTGAGCGGGTTGGCCCGCGGGATAGACGCCTCCGCTCACCGGGGATGTCTCGCGTCTCGGGGCTACGGCCTCGCCGTCTTGGGCTCGGGGATCGACGTCTGTTACCCCGCAGAGAACCGAGTCATCTACGACCGTCTGATCGAGATGGGCGGTGCCGTGGTGTCGGAGTACCCACCAGGAACGCCACCCGACCGATGGAGATTTCCCGCCCGCAACCGCATCATCGCCGCCCTGGCGTCAGCAGTGGTCGTGGTGGAATCTGCGGAGACCGGAGGGGCCCTGATCACCGCACGGCTCGCCGCGGAGATCGGGCGGCCCGTATTCGTGGTGCCTGGCGATGTCGACCGGCCCGCCTCGGTGGGATGCAACCGGTTGATCCGGGATGGTGCCCACCCGGTGCTGGGTGCCGCGGATCTCATCGAGGAGTTGAAGCTGGTCCTTGGTCCGCCGCCGGGCAAGCCGCGAGATGATCTCCTCCCAGGGATTCCCGCCTCCGGTGTGAATGTCAACGACCTCCCCGGGTTGTGGTCGGTCAGCATGCCCGAGGCTCTGGCCAGACTGGGCCGTTTCGAGATCGAGGGTCTGGTGCGGCGGCTCGACGACATTGTTTTTCCGGCGTGACTCACTCGCATCGGCGGCAACCGGCAATACCATCGCGATGTGACCATCCCCGAGATCCCGGGGTGGGCCCGGCCGGCGGTCGAGCGTTAC
>CAZNDH010000002.1:0-154897 GCA_964571765.1 uncultured Acidimicrobiaceae bacterium | reverse complement strand
CACCGGCTCGACGCGCCACCCAGTGCGCGGCCCGCCGGACTTCCCGCACGGCGTCGGCCGGGGCCAGGCGAAGGCCCGCCATCATCATCACCGGCAGGTCGGGAAGGTCGTCGCCCATCGCCGCCACCCGCGACCGCGTCACGCCGAGGCGCTCGATGAGTCCACCGACCACCTGGGCCTTGTCGGCAACGCCCTGGTGCACCTCCTCCACGCCGAGCTCCGCCATCCGCCGCTCCACCGCCGGCGACGAGCGGGCCGAGACCACCGCCACCCGGAGGCCGGCGCGCCTGGCCGCCACCAGCGCCAGGCCGTCGTGAACGTGAAAGCGCTTCCACTCCTGCCCGCGGGCGTCGAGGAGGAGCCCCCCGTCGGTGAGCACCCCGTCCACGTCCAGCACGAGCAGCTCGATGCGGTCCGCCGGCGTCCCCCGCTGTCTCACACGATCTTCGCGCGCAAGATGTCGTGCAGATGGATCACCCCGGCGGGGTGCCCCCGCCCGTCCGTGATGACGAGGCTGGTGATGGCATGGGTCTCCATGAGGGCCAGGGCCCGGGTGGCCAGCTCCTCCCCGTCGATGAGCTTCGGGTCCCGCGTCATCGCCTCCCGGGCGGGGCGACCCAGGTCCGACGCGCCAGCGAGCTGGCCGCGGCGCAGATCCCCGTCGGTGATCACGCCGACCAGCCGGCCCTGCCCGTCCACCACCGTGGTCATGCCCAGGCGCCTGGCGGTGATCTCCTCGATCGCGTGCTTCACCGTGCTCGCCTCGGACACCATCGGGATCGCCTCGCCCGTGTGCATCAGGTCGGCGACGCGGAACAGCGCCTTCCACCCCAGGGCCCCGCGCGGGTGCAGCGCGGCGTAGTCCTCCGGACGCAATCCCCGCAGCTCGAGGAGGGCCATGGCCAGGGCGTCCCCCATGGCGAGGGCGGCCGTCGTGCTCGAAGTGGGCGCGAGGTTCATGGGGCACGCCTCTTCCCGAACCGACACGTCGAGCACGACGTCCGACTGCCGGGCCAGGGTCGAGCGCGCGCTCCCGGTGAGCACGATGAACGAGGCCCCCAGCCGCTTGACCTGCGGGAGCAGGCCGAGCACCTCGTCGGTCTCGCCGGAGTTCGACACGCCCAGCACCACGTCCCCGGGCGCCACCATGCCGAGGTCGCCGTGGGTGCCCTCGGCCGGATGCAGGAAGCAGGCCGGCGTCCCAGTGCTCGACAAGGTGGCCGCGATCTTGCGGCCCACGTGACCGGACTTGCCCATGCCGGTCACGACCACGCGACCCCGGCAGTGCCGCATCAGGTCGACGGCCCGGACGAACCGGTCGTCGAGGCGCGCGCACAGGGCAAGCACACTCTCGGCCTCGAGACGGAGGACACGCTCGGCGATGGCGAGGATCCGCTCGCGCCCCGTCCCCTCGCGTACGGGCACCCCGTCGTCCATCACGCCGCTCCGGTGGCGGTCCGGATCGCTCGAAGCCCCGCGAGCAAGTGCGGCACGTCGTCCAGCCGCAGCATGTTGGGTCCATCGGACAGCGGGCGCCCGTCCGGCATGGTCCGGTCCGGGTCCTCGTGGATCTCCATGAACACCGCGTCGACGCCCACCGCCACCGCCGCCCGGGCCAGGGCTGGCACGTACTGTCGCTCGCCGCCCGAGCGGTCGCCCTGCCCTCCTGGAAGCTGGACGGAGTGGGTGGCGTCGAAGACCACCGGATAGCCGAGCTCCTGCATGATGGGCAGGCTGCGGAAGTCGACCACGAGGTTATTGTAGCCGAAGGCGGCCCCCCGCTCCGTGAGCAGGATCGCCTCGTTTCCCGTCGAGCGAAGCTTGTCCACGACGTTCCGCATGTCCCGGGGCGCCACGAACTGGCCCTTCTTGACGTTCACCGGCTTGCCGGTGCGACCGCAGGCGAGCAGCAGGTCGGTCTGGCGACAGAGGAAGGCCGGCACCTGCAGCACGTCCAGCACCTCGGCCGCCGGTCCCACCTCGGACACGTCGTGGACGTCGGACAGGACCGGGACCCGGGCGCGCTCGCGCACCTGCCGGAGGATGCGGAGCCCGTCGCGCAGACCCGGCCCCCGGTACGAGTGCACCGACGAGCGATTGGCCTTGTCGTAGGACGACTTGTAGATGAAGGGGACGCCGGCGGCCTCCGCCGCGGCCCGCAGTCGCATCGCCAGCATGAGGGCGTGCTCCTCGCTCTCGATCGCGCACGGCCCTCCGATCAGGGCCAGGGGCGCCCCACCCCCGATGGTGACGGGTCCCACCCGGACGGGCCGGGTCGGGGCGGGACCGGACGGGCCGGAGCTCACGCCGGGCGCAACGGGTCAAGCGCGGCGCCGATGAACGCCGCGAAGAGCGGATGGGGCGCCCAGGGCCGGGAGCGGAACTCGGGATGGAACTGGCCAGCGACGAACCAGGGGTGATCGGGAAGCTCGATGATCTCGACCAGGTCCTTCTCCGGCCAGATGCCCGAGCAGCGCAGGCCGTTCTTCTCCAGCATCGCCACGTAGTCGTTGTTCACCTCGTACCGGTGACGGTGTCGCTCGCGGATCAGCCCCTGCCGGTAGGCGCGCATGGCGGCCGACCCCTCGGCGACCACGATGGGGTACAGACCCAGACGCATCGTCCCGCCCTTGGCCCGCACCTCCCGCTGCTCGGGGAGGAGGTCGACGACCCGATGCGCCGCCTCCGGGTCGAACTCGCCGGAGGTGGCCCCCGCGATGCCGCACACGTGGCGCGCGTACTCGATCACCGCGCACTGCATGCCCAGGCAGATGCCGAGGAAGGGCACATGCCGCTCCCGGGCGTACCGGATGGCCTGGATCTTGCCCTCGATGCCCCGGTCGCCGAATCCCCCGGGAACGAGGATGCCGTCCAGACCCTGGACATGGCCGGCCAGCCCCTCTCGCTCCACCCGCTCGGCGTCGACCCACACGATGTCGACGGCGGCCTCGTGGGCGATGCCGCCGTGGGTGAGCGCCTCGTAGAGGCTCTTGTACGCGTCCTTGACCTCGATGTACTTGCCCACCACCCCGATGCGCGCGCGTCGCCGCGGCGACTTCAGCCGCCGGACGATCTCGATCCACCGCCCCAGGTCGGCGGGGGGAGCGGGAAGGCCGAGCAGGCGCAGGACGCTCTCGTCGAGCCCCTGCTCGTGAAAGGTCAGGGGCACCTCGTAGATCGTGTCCACGTCACGGGCGGCGATCACCGCCTCCTCTTCCACGTCGCAGAAGAGGGCAATCTTCGACTTGGTGGCCGGGGTCAGGGGGTGTGCCTTGTCGGTACGACACAGCAGCACGTCGGGCTGGATGCCGATGGCGCGCAGCTCCTTGACCGAATGCTGGGTGGCCTTGGTCTTGAGCTCGCCGGCCGCCTGGATGAACGGGACCAGCGTCAGGTGGACGTAGATGACGTTGTCCTTGCCCACGTCCTTCTTGAACTGCCGGACCGCCTCCAGGAAGGGCAGCGACTCGATGTCGCCCACCGTGCCGCCCACCTCGACGATGACCACGTCGAAGCCGCCCGCCACCCTCCGGATACAGGCCTTGATCTGGTCGGTGATGTGGGGGATCACCTGCACCGTGCGCCCGAGGTAATCGCCCCGGCGCTCCTTGTCGATCACGGTGCCGTATACCTTCCCGGCGGTGATGTTGCTGTCGCGGGTCATGCGAGCCGAGGTGAACCGCTCGTAGTGTCCGAGATCGAGGTCCGTCTCTCCGCCGTCGTCGGTGACGTACACCTCTCCGTGCTGGTAGGGGCTCATGGTGCCGGCATCGACGTTGATGTACGGGTCCATCTTCAGGAGAGTGACCCGGAGGCCCCGGGCCTCGAGCAGTGACCCGATCGAGGCGGCGGCCAGCCCCTTGCCCAGCGAGGAGACCACACCCCCGGTCACGAAGATGAACTTGGTCATCACCTGGGATCCCCTTTCTCGCCCGCGGCCCGGTCGGTATCGCCGGCGCCGATGCTGTGATAGGCGAGCCGGGCCCGGTCCGATGCCACCGTCGCCCGCGCTTCCAGCTCGGTCAGCAGTCGGCGATGAAGTGATCTCTTGAGCACCGGCGGAATCGTCTTCGCCAGACTCTCCCGAATCAGCTCGTGACGGCACGCCACCTTGGTTCCCGACGAGGTGAGCAGCCGCCTGGCCAATGCTGCGTCGAGATGGCTCCCACCGTCCGCGTCCAGGGCCAACACCACGTCGACGTCGACGCCGTCGGGACTCAGCGCGATCGCATAGAGGAGGTCGAGCGCTTCCGGGGGCAGCTTGGCCACGTTGGCAAGGACCGCGTTCTCGATGGTGGGCGGAAGCTCGGCTTCCGGGTGGCGGGCGATCTCCTCGACGAAGAAAGGGTTGCCCAGGGTGGCGGCATGGACGGCGACGGGGTCGACCCCGAGACCACTGAGCATCTCCCCCACCCCTGCCGGGGAGAGGGGAGGCAGTTCAACGCGCTCGGCCTGCGGTCCAAGGTCGGCGATGACGAGCCGCAGGGGGTGGGTGAGGTCGACCTCTTCGGGCCGGTAGGTGAGGACCAGCGTGCTGGGCGTGGTCTCCATGCGGCGACCCAGGTATCGCAGGAGGCCGAGGGTGGCTTCGTCGGCCCAGTGGACGTCTTCGAAGACGAGCACCGTCCGGTCGCCCCTGACGAACTCGAGCATCGCCACGTTGACAGATGGTCTGAGGGGGGCGGAGCTAATGTCATGGGACAGCGTGTCGGGGAGCTGATCGATCAGGTCGTAGAGCGGAGCGAACGCCGCGGGGACCTCGACCGGCTCACAGGTGGCGATCATCACCCGAAACCGGTGATCCAACCCGGTCACCAAGGTGTGGACGATCGACGTCTTGCCGTGACCCGCCTCCCCCGAAACGAACACGACCCGACCCGCCTCCGAGGATCCCTCGACGGCATGACTCAGGGCTTGGAGCTGCGAGTCCCGCTCCACGAGGGGCCGGCGCCCGATCACAATCAGCAAAGGTTACTCTCGGTGTCCGCGCCACGGAATGGGGGACGGTGTTGCCGAGCTCGGCGCTGACCTACGTGCCGGTGGCGGCCATATGGCCTTCAGCAATTCTGCGGGCCGCCGCTTCGGTGGTGATCCCCTGTTCCTCCGCCGATCGGGCTCGGACGAACGGTCGCAGGTTTTCGCATCAGATAGAGCGGGTAGAGCCACGAAACGAGACAGAGGAGGTCTCATGCCCGAACGTGTCGCAGAAGTGATGACCCCGGACCCGGTGGCGATGACCGAAGAGGCCACCCTTCACTCCGCCGCTGTCGCCATGCGCGACCGTGACATCGGCGATGTTGTGGTGACCAAGTCCGACGGCAGCGTCTGCGGGATCGTCACCGATCGCGACATCGTGGTCCGCGCCATCGCCGAGGGAATCGACCCGTTCTCGGCGACACTCGCGGACGTGTGCCGCGACGACCTGGTGACGATCGGCCCCGACGACGCGGTAGCCGCCGCGGTCAAGGCCATGGAGGAGCGCGCCATCCGTCGTCTCCCCGTAGTGGACGACGGCACCCTGGTGGGCATCGTCTCAATCGGCGACCTCGCGGTCGAACGCGACCCCGACTCGGCCCTGGGACAGATCAGCGCCGCGCCACCGAACAACTGAGCTCTTCCGGGGAGGCCGAGGAGCGCACCTACCACGTCGACGCCCCCCTGAGCTCAATCCGAGGGACGACCCCATTGGCGGTTCGTCCGGGGGGAGGGCCGGCCGATTCAGCCGACCAACTGCCCGGCCGCAGGTCCCGAATAGCCAAGGAGTACCTCCGGTTGCCGCATCTCGCGGGCCGAGAACGCCTTTTTCGCCGCGGCATCTACCACCGGTAGCGAACCCGATGGGAAGAGGCCGATCACACATCCGGCGAATCCGGCTCCAGTGAGCCGAGCACCGTAGGCACCGGCGTCCCGACAAACCTCCACAGCCAGGTCAAGGGTTGGGGAGCTGACGTCGAAATCTTCGACCAGTGACCTGTGGGAGTCGTCGAGCAGCTTGCCGATTCCGGCCATATCGTCCTCTCGTAGCCGCTTCACCACCTCCAAGACACGTGCGTTCTCGGTCACCACATGGCGGGCCCGCCGGAGACTCATCTCATCGAGGAGACCCGACATCTCCTCGAGCAAGCTCGTCGAGGCTGCCCGAAGCGAACTCAATCCGAGGAGAGACACCGCCCTCTGGCAATCGCCACGCCGTTCGCCGTACTGGCCGGTCGCCAGATTCCTCTCCGTCCGGGTATCGACGATGAGGATCTCGGTATCGGCTCCCGGCGTGGTCGCCCGGAACGGGACATGCTCGTATCGCAGGCTCTCACAATCGAGAAGTAGGGCATGGCCCTGCTTGGACAGCATCGTGACCATCGGGTCCATCACGCCGATCGGCACGCCCACCCCCTCGGTTTCGGCTCGTTGCGCGCTCATGGCCAGTGTGGGCGCGTCCAAGCCCGAGCCGGTCAGGTCATTGGCAGCCACCAAGAGTGCACAGATGAACGCCGAACTCGAAGAGAGGCCGGCACCTGCCGGCACGGTGCTGCTCACATACAGGTTCAGACCCGGTATCTCCATCCCGGAGTTGATCGCTGCCCAGACGGCGGCACCGCCATGCCCCAGACCGGGCCCACCGCGGCTCAGCTCCTCGAGCGCGAAACTCTTGGGACCGAACTGCTCGGAAACGAGGTCGACCCGGCCGTGATTGCTCAGTGCCGCTGCCGTGGCCACACCACGATCCAGGGCGAAGGGGAGTACGAAACCGTCGTTGTAGTCGGTGTGCTCACCGATCACGTTGATGCGGCCGGGGGCGAACCAGACTCCGCCCGGCACCGAGTCGTACGTCTCGATGAAGCCACGCCGGGCGGTCTCGCCAGGAGTGGATCGCAGACGGGTCAAGGCGTGGCAACACGTTTGCCGGCTTCGAAAGACTCGATCGAAGCATGAGCGAGCTGTAGGGCTCTTCTCCCTTCCCGTGCGTGAATCGGGGGCTCGAGACCCTGCCTGAATGCCTCCAGCAAGTGATCGAGGTGACGGTTGAACATCTGGTGGAAATCACGGTCGGCGTCGTTGAAGTAGCCCGCCTCCCACACCCTGGACTCCTCGTCTCCAGCTTTGCTGAGCACGAACCGCTTCACGGTGTCCTCCACCACCACCCGACCCTTGGTCCCGTTCACTTCGAGATAGTGGGTGTTGCGATATGCGTAGGAGGTGTCATAGCTGCCCAGCAATGACCCGACCGCTCCACTGGCGAACGAAAGGGCAATCACCATGGTCGAATAGCCGTGCCCGGTGAGGTTGTCGACCATTTGGGCCATCACGCTGTCGATGGGACCACACAGGTGTTCAAGCATGTCGAAGGCGTGGCACTGAGTCTCGATCAGGTTGGCATGAGGATGGCTGCTTGACCCCACCTCGCCCCCGAACCTCCAGGTGGCGAAGACCAGGTCGCCCAGATCGCCCCGCTTGATCGCCCGGTGGGCCTGTTGCACCGGCACGGCATAACGGTGATTGAAGTTGATGGCGAAGAACAATGACCGCTGCGCCGCCGCCTCGAGGAGCTGGTCGGCCTCGTCCAGGTCAAAGACAAGGGGTTTCTCCACCAGCAGAGGGAACCCGGCCTCGATGGTCTGCATGGTGGTCTCGAAGTGTTCCTCGTTGGGCAGGCAGAGCGAAACGAGGTCGGGTTGCCGTTCCTCGAGCATCCGCTCCAAATCGACGTATGGCGTGGTGTGATACTCCTCGGCGCGTCGTTCGGCCTTGGCGGGAGTGCGGCCCACGATGGCTACCAACTCGGTGTCGTCGCGCTGACTGTAGAGCCGGGCGTGCTCCCGCCCCCACCACTCTCCCGTTCCCACGACGGCCACTTTCAGCCTTTCCCTCATGATTGGCGTCTCCTCTCCGTCGGCCAAGCATCGCGCAGTCTCATCGCCGCTTCCTCGGGCACGATGTCGTTGATGAAGGCTCCCGCAGCCGACTCGCTGGTGGCCAGATACTTGAGCTTCCCCTTGGCCCGTCTCGGCGAGGCGACCTCGATCCTCAGATGGGCGAGGTCTCTCGCCTCATGGACCGGTCCCTGAAAAAACGACGACAGGTATGGAATCTCTTCGTCGAAGAGCCTGTCGAGCGCACGGATGGCGTCGGAGTGAAGCCGGAGCAGCTGCAGACGCTCGCCGGAATCAAGATCGCCCAAGTCGGCGACATGGCGACGCGGTTGGATGTGCACCTCATAGGGCCAGCGGGCCGCCGAGGGCACATAGGCGACGAACTCGACCGACTCGGCGAGGATCCTTCGGCCATCATCGATCTCGGCTTGAGCAACGGCACAGAAGAGACACTCGTCTTGCAGATCGCGGTGACGACGCGCCGCCTCGAGGGCGCGTTTCGGCCTGGTAGGGATGAACGGATACGCGTAGATCTGGCCGTGGGGATGATGAAGGGTCACCCCGACCTCGGAGCCGCGGTTCTCGAAGACCAAGACGTACTCCACTCCGGGAAGGAGGGACAGCTCCCTGGTTCGGTCGACTATCGAGTCGGCGATGGTGAGGAGCCTCTCGTCGGAGAGGAAGGCGTAGGAAGTGTCATGGGCGCTACTGAAACAGATCACCTCGCATTGCCCGTTGGACGAAGCAGTTGTGAGGAGACCGTTCTGACTGGAAACTGTCTGTGATGAGGTCAGTGAAGGGAAGCGGTTCTCAAAGACGACGACGTCATAGTCGCCTGCCGGAATCTCCGTCGCGTTCGTCGCCGTGCTCGGACATAGGGGACACTCGCTGAGAGGAGGCAGATGGGTCCGGTCCTGGCGATGAGAGGCGACGATGACCCACTCTTCGTGGAGTGGGTCGAAGCGCAGCTGTGAATGGCCCAATGGCTTGGTCAATCCCCGGAGGTCTGGGGCGGAGCGGTCCGCACCGGGTCGGTCGTCGTAGTAGATCAGTGCGCGGCCGTCGGAGAGCTTCATCGGCGTCTTGGTGCGGGGGCCCAGATCGACCACGTCTAGACCATCCCCTTGGAGCGTCGCAGCTCTCGCCTGGCGAAGAGGCTCTGGGCCGAAACGACGATTATGAGGAAGGTTCCACTCACCACGAGCTGATAGAAGGAACTGAGAGTCCCGATCTGGTTGATCAGATTCTCGATCACGCCGAGCAGTAGGACACCGGCCAGTGTTCCCGTCAGCCCTCCGAAGCCTCCAGTGAGCAGCGTGCCACCTATGACCACGGCGGCGATTGCCTTGAGCTCCAAACCGGCACCTATCGTCGACAACCCCGACGACGATCGAGCTGCCACCAGCAGGCCGGCGATCCCACAGAACAGTCCGAGGAGGGAGTAAAGCGCCACCTTCGTCCTGACGACCCTCGCTCCCATCAGTGTCGCAGCTTCTTCCGACCCTCCCACTGCGTAGGTCGCCAGCCCGGTCGGAGTCCGATAGAGGACAACCATCCCGACCAGTAGGACCAATAGGCTGATCCATGCCGGGAGGCCCACCCCAAGGAACGAAGCCTGTCCGAGCAGGGTGACCCATTCGCCTTGGGGGATGATGTGGGTGGTGTTCCCATTGTCGGAGATCTTGAATGCGAGGCCCCTGGCGAAAAGCAACCCGGCCAAGGTGACGATGAATGCCGGCATCCTCGCCACACCGATGAGAACCCCTTGTGTCACGCCTATCAGCGTGCATACGACGAGGGGAGCGAGTACTGCCGCCGGCGATCCCCATTGGGCGGCGTATGCGGTGACGACCGCGCCCAGAGCGAGCATCGATCCCACCGAGAGGTCGATGCCGCCGCTGATGATGACCAGGGTCATCCCCACTGCGACGATGAGTAGGAACGAGCTGGCCACGGCGATGCTGGCGAAGTTCCTCGCACTGAAGAACGAGTCGCCGAATGCGACCGCACCGGCAAGCACGAACAGCGCCAGTACCGGGATCGAAGGCGTCCGTCTCAGGTAGTCGAGTCCCAACCGCCAACCATTGCGGGTGCGGGCTTTGGGCGTCTCAATGGAGAGCGTCGGCCGGGGTGAGACATCCAACTCGCTCATGCTCTCCCCCGCTCCCGTTGCAGGTAGACAGCAGCCACGATGATCGCGGCTTCGACCATCCTCGCATCGGAGTCGGAGAGGTCGTGTCTGATCAGGGTCGAAAAGACGAGTTGCATGAGAAGAGCCCCCGCAACCGTTCCCAGGATGCGCACTCGACCTCCCGACAACGCGGTTCCACCCACCACGACCGCGGTGATCGCCTTCAACTCGACGAGGAGTCCGACGAAGCTCGGGTCCGCTGCAGCTGACCTCGCAGTGACCAGGATTCCAGCTACCGCGGCGAGAGCGGCACAGATCGCATATGCGGCGAGGAGCACGGGTCGGACGGGGAGGCCGGCACCAAGGGCCGCTCTCGGATTGCCACCGATGGCGATGACATTCCGGCCGAACTGGGTCCGTCTGACCACGATCGAGGCCAGGAGTGCGAGACAACCCGCCACCAGTGCCGGGACCGGAAGGCCCCAAAGTCGATGCTGGCCGATGGCTGCCATCGTGGGATCGAAGATCTCGACCAAGCGCCCCCCGGTGAAGGCGAGAGCGATTCCCCTCCCGGCGACGAACAAGCCCAGAGTGGCGATGATGGGTTGGATACCGAGGAAAGCGACCAGAGTCCCGTTGAGGAGGCCGGCGGCTGTCCCCACTATGAGTGCCATCAATATCGCAACCCATGGGCCCTGATTGATGAAAACCGCGATCATCGAGGCGGCCAAGGCCATGACCGCACCGACTGAAAGGTCGATCCCCTTGGTTCCGATGACAATCGCCATGCCCAACGCCACGATGAGAACCGGAGATACCTGGACCATCTGAAGCTGGAAGTTGCGGAACGAGGCGAAATTGGGAGTGGCGATCAGGTTGAACAGGATCAGTGCCCCCAGTGCGACGTACACCCCGTGGACACGGAGGAAAGCTCTGACACTCTGAAGGCTCGGGGTCGGGTTTCGGATGGCTGCGCTGGTCATGAGTGCTCTCCGCCATTCCGCACCCCATGAGCGATCAGGTCGATGACCGACTCCTCGCTGATGTCGTCACCGCGCAGCTCTCCGACGACCGCCCCCTCTTTGAGAACGAAAATCCGATTGGAGCCTTCGATGACGTCCTCCAGTTCCGAGGAGATGAGTATCACCGCGAGACCGTTGGCCGCCAGCTCGTCGATCAGCCGCTGGATCTCGGCTTTGGCCCCGACGTCTATGCCCCGCGTGGGCTCGTCGAGCATCACCACCTCAGGGTTGGTGCAGAGAAGTCGAGCGATCAACACCTTTTGCTGATTCCCGCCGGAGAGCTCGGCGACGCTCTGGTCGAGATCGGCCAGCTTGATCTGTAGCCGGTCTACGAAACCCTCGACAAGGGCGTCCACTCTCGACCTCGAAACGAGTCCCCATCTGGTCACCGATCTTCTGGCAGCCAGGGTGATGTTGTCCCGCACCGACATGGTGGGGACTATGCCCTCGGCCTTGCGGTCCTCGGCAAGCAGGCCGATCCCTTTGGAGACGGATTCGCCGGGTGAACCGGTCTTGATGGGAGTGGACTTGACGGCCACCTCGCCTTCATCGAGGTGCATCAAGCCGAAGATCCCCTGCACCGTCTCGGTACGTCCCGAACCCAGAAGCCCCGCCAGGCCCACTACCTCCCCGGCCCGGACGTCGACACTGACGTCGGCCAAGACCCGAAACCTGGTGAGACCGGTGGCCCGGAGGACCTCGTCACCTATCTGGCGCATCTCACCGCGGAAGGCGGTCTTGCCCGAGGTGCGGACCTCTCGCACCTCCTTGCCCAGCATCGTGGCCACCAGCTCGAGTGGTCCAATCTCGGCCACGGGTCCGGTGTGGACTCGCTTGCCGTCTCGGAGAACCGTCACCCGGTCGCAGATCTGGAAGATCTCGTCGAGGTCGTGGCTCACATAGAGAAGGGCGACACCGTCGTCGCGCAGCATCCGGATGATGTCGAAGAGCTGCTCCACCTCATTCGGTTCCAACGAGGACGTTGGCTCGTCGAGGATCACCACCTTGGCGTCGGTGGACACCGCTCGCACGATGGCGATCATCTGTTGGACGGCCACTCCCACGGAACCAAGCGGCCTTCGCTCATCGGCGTCGATTCCGTAACGTCGCAGCAGAGAGGCGGCGTCCCGGTTCATCCTCTTGACGTCGACCAGGCCCCCCCAACGTGTTGGCTCCCGTCCGAGATACAGGTTCTGAGCAATGCTCATGAACGGCTCCAGGTTGATCTCTTGGAAGACGGTGCTGATCCCGAGCTCCCACGCCTCGTGTGGACCGTTGAACGCAACCGGTGAGCCGTCGAGGGTGATGACCCCACCATCGGCCCGGTAGAGGCCATTGATGAGCTTGATGAGCGTCGACTTGCCGGCTCCGTTCTCGCCTACGAGGGCATGTACCTCACCACCACGGAGGTCGATCGAGACGGAGTCGAGGGCGGTGACCCCTCGGAAGTGCTTGGTCAACTCGACGGCTTGCAGCGTCGGGTTGGCGACTTCCTCAGAGTGCACCGCCCTCATGGTCGATTCCGGCATTCGATGAGTCTCGCGGGTCGGCTGAGCCGATGGGGCGCCTAGTAGGCGTTGGCGAGCTCTTGTTGAGCGTTGTCCTTGGTGTACTCCTTGTCCGAGATGATGGTTACCTCTGGCACCCCCTCACCGTTGTAGAAGAGGTCGAGTGCTCTGAAGGCGAGAGGACCGAAGCGAGGGTTGGATTCGATGACGCCCGAGACCCAGCCGTCGATGATCCCCTGGACCGCACCCTGGGTTCCGTCGATGGTGATGATCACCACGTCTCCGGGTTGATAACCCGCCGCCTGGAGAGCAGCCACCGCTCCCAACGCCATCTCGTCATTGTGGGCGTAGATGGCATCGATGTCAGGATTGGCGGTTATCAGTTGCTCGGTGACGGTCTGCCCGAGAGCTCGCTCGTAGTTGGCCGCCTGCTGGGCGACGATGGTGAGGTTGTGGTCCAACTCGTCGAGACGATCCAAGAAACCCTGGTTGCGATCGGTGGTCACGTTGACCCCCGGAGCCCCGAGGAGGATGGCCACATTTCCCTCTCCGCCAGTCTCCCGGATCATCGCGTCGGCGGCGCGGCGGCCCTGTTCTACGAAGTCCGATCCGACCCAACCGATATAGTCGACGCACGCCTGCTTGGTCGTCAGCAGTCGGTCGATGGTCATGAGGGGAACTCCCGCATCCTTGGCGTAGTCGAGCGCCGGGTCGAGACCCTCTGAGGCCAGCGGTGAGATGATCAATGCATCGACCCCCTGGTCGACCATGCTCTGGATATCAGAGATCTCCTTGTTGAGATCGGACTCGGCATTGGTGGTGATCAGTTGGATCCCAAGTCGGGCCGCCTCGGCCTTGATCGACTCGGTTTCCGCAATGCGGAAGGGGTTGGCTTCCCGTTCCGACTGGGCAAACCCGATCAAGGCGTTTTGCAGGTCGATGTGCTCGACGCCGCCGTTGTACTGGGTGTAGTCGCAGGACGCCCCCTCGGTGCGACTCACCTGCTGGGCAGCATCGTCTGTCTCTATCCCACCACCGGTGGTCCCGGTCCCTCCGGCCTCCGTTGTCGCTGGTGCGCCCGTCGTCGCAGGGGCCGAAGTCGTATCGGCGCCACCGCCCTGGTCGGAGCACGCTGCCAGCATCATCGCCACGACTAGGAACAGAGCCAACGAAGACCTGAGCGGCCTTTTGAATCTCATTCGAACTTCCTCCTCATGTCCGCGGCAGCTCTGGTTCAACAATGAACGCAAAGCTACAAATAACGATCCAAAATGTATCAGTTTTGTTCAGACGTGTCAACAAGCCGAGGATAGGGCCTTTACAACTGCTCGCAGAGGCAGCTCAACTCTGCTCAGCTCCGACCCGAAACTATCAAGAATGATCAGAATGTGGCTAATGTCGACCCCATGATCCCAGCCGAACGCCGCCGCCGGATACTTGGCCGGACTCGCGCCGAGGGTGTCGTATCCACCCAAAGGCTCGCCGAAGAACTCGATGTCTCCGAACTCACGATACGACGCGATCTCAAGGTGATGGCCGACGAGGGACTCTTGGTTCGGACTAGAGGGGGAGCTTCGATGGGCGGCTCACAGGAGCTGACCTATTTGGAGAAGACAGCCGAGGCGCACCGAGAGAAGGTGGCCATCGCCGCCAGGGCCGCCGAGCTTGTCGAGACGGGAGACTCGGTGATTCTGGGCCCGGGGACTTCGACGCTCGAACTTGCCAACCAGATCAAACAAATATCCGATTTGACGGTGGTGACCAATTCACTCCTCGTCATCGATGCCCTGATGAGCGTTTCGAACATTCAGGTCGAGGTCACCGCCGGCTCACTGCGACGATCGATTCGCGCCCTCGTCGGACCGCTGACTGAGGAGAGCCTGAGAACACTGAAGGCAAACAAGGTCTTCATCTCCGGCAACGGGGTGACACGCGATCGGGGGCTGACGACACCGGAAGTCACGGTGGCCTCATCAGACCGTGCTCTGGTGGCAGCCGGTGACATGCGGATCGTGCTCGCCGACCACACGAAAATCGGCATCGACACGATGTGGCAGACCATGAGTGTCGAGCAGATGGATGTTCTCGTGACCGACGAGAATGCGCCTACAACCGAACTCGAGGCATTGCGCAACGCCGGAGTCGACGTGATCATCGCGCCCGCAGAATGAGTCTGGATCCCACGGGTACACACATCGCACAACACAGGATGGGTCAGCCTGGCCGGTGACGGGGCGACTGATCCCAATCGGCAGGCCCGAGGATGGTGTCGCGCTAGCTCGCCTGGGATACGACCACGCATTGCTTGACGGGCTTGAAACCGACCCCGGTGTAAAGCGTGCGTGCCGCCTCGTTGGCCTGCTCCCAGGCGATCTTGATGCGCTCGGCGCCGGCGTCGAAGAGCAAGTTGATCCCGGCGGTCAGGACGTGGCGCCCCAGCCCTCGGCGCTGATGGTCGTCTTCGGTGCGCATCGGTTCGACGAGGCCCGTAGCCGTCTCCGGATCGAACCAGAACAGCCCATACGCCGCAGGCCTGTCCTCACCGTCGAGAACGACCAGGTCGAGGTCGGCCCGATACAGCGACGTCTCGCGGAGTCGCCCTTCGACACCAGACCCGCTGCGGGAGGTCATGTGGTGTGGAGCCGAGAGCGTGCCGAGGCGACTTGCCAGCCGGTAATGGGGGTGGAGGGCGCTGATCGCCGGGCGGGCGTCGGCGGCGATCCACGAATCGACCAGCTCGTCCTCCATGATCGTGAAGCCGAGCTCTGCCAGCACATCCCCCATGACCTCGTCCGCGGAATCCATCACGACCTCGACCGCTTCTAGGCCGGACTGGTGGGCATGAGCCAGGCCACGTTCGAGGACATGCGCGATCCAATCATGACTCGCGTCTGGCATGACAACCGGGTCGAGGCCGATGGAATCCCCCCAATCGGTTGCGATCACTGCCGCTTCTGGTCGACCAGCATCGTCGAACCAGAAGAGCTGTGGAAGCACGTCGGTGGAGCGAGGTGTCCGCCACCACCACTGAAAGTCTGCAGCCTCGAACACCCCCGCGGTCGGGTGCGCCGCACGCACACGTTGCAGCAGAGTCGTCACCTCGGCCAGATACCGAATCCCCACCCGATGCTCTTGGCGCATCCTCGCAATCTATCCGGGCGGACCACTCCGAGGTTCAGCTGGTGTTCCAGGTGACACCTGACGGCCACCGGGCCCGAAACAGCCGTAGGACCAAATACACATCGCCCTCGTGTGGGTTCAACCGGCGAGCGACCCCCCGAAGATTTGCCAGGCCAGCACGCTCTTCGCCACCAGGCTCAGTACCAGGTAGCCCTTCTCGCCGAAGGCGTAGTCAACCCATCGGCCTGCACCCCGATACTGCAACCACTGGTTGAGTCCGAAGCTGAAGAAAAAGAGGAATTGGGCGACAACGATCCCGTAGACGAACCCGGGGACCGTCTCGGCACCCACCACGTTGACAGCTATCGCCACCCACGGAGCCAGACCGGCCAGCGTGCCAAACCAGAACGGCTTCATGTTGGTCACCTCGCGCTCCGGCGGGTTGGTCGACTCCTGGACCCAGCCGAACAGGATCATCGCCACGTTGGCCCCGGCGATGGCGATGAGCGCCTCTACCCCAGTGATGCCGGAGTACATGCTGATGAGGAGCACCATCAGGGTGGCGCTCAACGAGTACTCGATCCAGCGGAAGCGGTTGATGCCACCTCTCAGGTCGCGCTGGTACACCTCACGGCCCACGGTCGCGGTGACGAGGTGGTCGAAGGCGGCCAGGACGAGAAATAGGGCGATGGCCCATCCGATGTGAACCTCGAAGAGAGTGGTGGGCGCCGGTTGAGGTGCACCCGGTGGGCCCTCGGGGAAAGTCGAAGTAATCGAGATGGTGAAATCGCCGGCGAGAACGACGATCAACACTGCCTGGACAAGATGGAGGATGGTGAGCCCTAGATTCCACTTCCTCAGGTCTCTCAGTCTCTCGCTGGTCACCGCGGAAGCGTCGGGCTCGGCTGGATTGTTGATCTCACACCTCGTCTCGGTCGATCATGCCACCCAGATTCGAAACAGGCGCCGTCCACGGATTGGATGCCACCGGTTGGACCCAGGAGTGCACGGAGCGAAGAGTCTTCAGCGCCAGCCCAGCACCGGGGCCACGTGGACCAGGATGCTCTCCAGCACATGTGTGTTGTATTCGACGCCGAGCTGGTTGGGGACTGTGAGCAGAAGGGTGTCGGCGGCCTGGATTGCCTCGTCCTCGGCGAGTTGCCTCACCAGCACATCGGGCTCGGCGGCGTAAGACCGCCCGAAGACGGCCCGGGTCCGCTCGTCGATCATCCCGATCTGGTCGGATGAGTTGCGGTCGTTGCCGAAGTAAGCCCGGTCCTGGTCGGTGGTCAAGGCGAAGATGCTCCGGCTGACCGAGACCCGCGGCTCGCGGGTGTGCCCCGCATCACTCCAGGCCTGACGGTAGGCCTCGATCTGCTTCCGCTGCTGGACGTGCAGTGGCTCGCCCGTCTCATCGTCCTTGAGGGTGGAGGACTGCAGGTTCATCCCGAGCGTCGCGGCCCAGACGCTGGTGGCGTTCGAGCCCGATCCCCACCAGATGCGGTTCCGCAGCCCTTCGGAGTGTGGCTCGACCCGCAACATGCCGGGCGGGTTGGGAAACATCGGGTGGGGGTTCGGCTGGGCGAATCCCTCGCCCTCCAGCAGCTTGAGCAGCACTTCGGTGCGCTTCCGAGCCATGTCGGCATCGGTGTCGCCCTCCGACGGCTGGTACCCGAAGTAACGCCACCCGTCGATCACCTGCTCCGGTGATCCACGGCTGATTCCGAGTTGCAGCCGCCCACCGGAGATCAGGTCGGCAGCGCCGGCATCCTCCACGAAGTACATCGGGTTCTCATAACGCATGTCGATCACCGCCGTGCCGATCTCGATACGCGAGGTCTTCGCCCCGATCGCGGCGAGCAAAGGGAAAGGCGAACCGAGCTGTCGGGCGAAGTGGTGTACTCGGAAGTAGGCGCCGTCGACTCCCAGCTCCTCGGCGGCCACCGCCAGATCGATCGACTGTAGGAGGGCATCCGAAGCAGACCTCGTCTGTGAGCCGGGGCTGGGCGTCCAGTGGCCAAAGGAGAGGAATCCGATTCTCTTCACGGATTCCTCAACACTCCCATTGCGACATGATTCCCTGGCCAGGCATTCAGAGACCCTGGATTCTGCACGTCAGCCGGGAGCGCCGGGAATGTGAATCGGATCGCGTGGCCTCAGTGCGTGGCGACGGGGTGCCCGGGTAGCCGACCAGGGACCGCTGCATGGGCTCAACTCGGAGTCGCCACCCGGGCGGCTCGACCCGGGACGATCGCTCCGTAGGCGATGGCGCCGAACGCCAGGAACAACCCGACCAACTGGGGCGGGGACAGGGTCTGCTGGAGTACCACCCAGCCCAGGATGGCGGCGGTCACCGGGCCGGCGATCCCCAGGAGCGGAGGCGCGGCCGAAGGGAGCCTGCGGACACCGTTGAGCCAGAGAACGAAGGCAACCCCGGTGGCGATCAGGGTCAGATAGGCGAAACCGAGGAGATTGATCGGAGTGAGGTCGCCCGGACTCCCCTCGATCAGAAGGACCAATGGAACCAGGATGAACCCACTGATCAGCATCTGCCATCCGGTGTCGGCCAGTCGATTGGGGGGAGTGGGGAACATCTTGGTGAGGACCACGCCGACGGCGAAGGACAGGTTGGCCCCGACTGCGGCCAGGACTCCGATTGCATCCAAACCGGCGTTTGGCTGAAGCACCACCAGGGCCACTCCGGTCGCCGCTACCACCCCGACGATCAGATCGAGGCGACTGGGCTTGATCCCGGCGAGGACGAGACCCAACCCAGCCACCATCAGCGGCTGGGCGCCGCTGACCGCAGCGGCGACTCCTCCAGGCAGTCGGTAGACCCCCACGATCAGCAGGGGGAAGAACGCCCCGAAATAGGCGAGGGACAGGGCGGTGGTGTGTCCCCATTGGATCCCGCGGGGACGCCATGGGGAACGCATCCGACCCACCAGCAGTAGAAGCAGCCCGGCGGGGACCACCCTCACCGCGGCGACGAGGAGGGGTCGCCCGGCCGGAAGAGTCTCGGTGACGGTGATGTAGGTCGTGCCCCAGGCAATCGGCGCTACAAGGGTGGCGGCAACAGTGCCCCAACCCCCACCCTCTCGGCCCTCAGTCACCTGTGCATCGCATGCAGCCTTATGGGACCGGCCAGACTCACCGGCTCAGTCCGGGTAGTCCTCGAAGTCAGGCCACGCCGCAATGTCGACACCGTGGTTGTCAGGGGAGGCGATCGTCCACCACTCGGGGGCGTGGGAGTCGTCGGCGATCCGCCCGCCGGCAGCTAGGGCGGCCGCCAGGCGTGCCTCCGCCTGGTCGGCGGGAAGGCTGACGTCGATGTGGAACCGTCCTCGTCCCGGCTTGGGTGGATCCAATTGGTGAAACCACAGATGAGGATTGCGCCGCTGGGGGTCGATGGCGTCTTCATCGCCGAGGTCCTCATATCCGAGGGCGGCAGCCCAGAACGGGCGCACGTCGGCACCGGCGTCTTGGGCCACGGCGATCCCCACCACTTGGAGCTGGGTCGGGTCCGGTTGGAGACCGAGCTCGGACGCCACCGCAGAGATCTTCCGGGCCAACTCGACGTCGTGCCCGCTCAGTGCCCCGTCGGCGCGGGAGCGGGTCTTCACCGTGACTCCTTCGGGGCGCAGGTCCACATCAGGGAAATGCCCCATCGACTCTGCCACGTCGGCGATGGCGGCCACGAAGCGGGCCCCGGTGGCGAACGACTCGGTCTCGTAATAGGCGTAGGCGCCCCAGAACAGGACCCGCCAGTCGTCGACACCATCGGAGTCGTGAAAGGCTCGAGCAGTGACCCTCATATCGCCCATTGGGACTCCCTCCTCGGCAAGAACAAGATGACCCTAACCCGGGAAGTGCCTGCGTTGGCGTGCTTCGGGGTGCTAGAAAGCAGAAAGTCGGTCTGGTTAGGAGACAATCATGAATGAAGCAGAGGCGAGCGCGCGCCTCCTGTTCCGCTCGGCGCTGGTGATTTTCCTGGTGACGATCGTCATCGGAATCCTCAACGGCATGAACATCTGGCAGCCATCCCATGAGATGCTGCTCACCCATGTCCATGCCGGCACCTTGGGCTGGATCACGCTCGCCGTGTTCGGCACAGCGGTACGCATGTTCGGAGGAGAGGGATCCCGGAACGTGTCGATGCTCGCCGTTGCCTCCGCCGTCCTCTATGTGGTGGCTTTCGCCACCGGCACCGGGATCTTCCGGCCCATCGCCGGCACCTTGATGCTGGTGGCCATCGTCTGGATGCTGGTCTGGGTGTCGGGACGGTACGGGTCGTCGACCAAGTCGACCGGGCAGCTGGGGATCCTGCTGGCCATGGTCTCGCTTACCATCGGGGGCATCCTCGGTGTTCTGTTGGGCCTCTTCATCGCCAGAGGGTCAATTCCCGGGCTCAGCGACGAAGTCGCTACCTCTCTGGCCGGAGCCCACCCCCCGGCCATGCTCATCGGCTATCTGGTGCTCGCCGGCGCCGCGGTCGTCCACTGGTTGCTCGACGGACCTCCCAGCCGGGCCGGCCGGTTGGTGATGTGGGGTCTCTTCCTGGGCGGTATCGCTGCCAACCTGGCGTTCATCCTCGATGTCGAGGCCCTGATCCAGGTGGCCACCTTGCTCGAGGTGGTGGCGATAATCACCTTCACCGTGCACATGTGGGGACGGATCGCCCCTTCCCGGTGGACCGGTGGAGGAGCCGACAACTTCGCCCGCCTCGCCTCGGTGTTCCTCGTGATCGGCGTGGCACTGCTGGTCTACGTGGTCCAGCTGTTCTTGTCCGGTGAGCTCGACCCCGAGACGGGAGCCGGCCCGGTGCGAGTCCTGCTTGCCTTCGATCACACGATGTTCATCGGGGTGATGACCAACGCCCTGTTCGCCATCGTCGCTCGATCGGCTGCCAAGGCACCGCCTTCATCTCTGATCTGGCTGGTCAACGGGGGATTGGCGGTGTTCCTGATCGGACTGATCGTCGACACCGACCTCTTGATCCAGATCGGTGCGCCGGTCATGGGTCTGGCCTTGATCTACGGCATCTACGTTTTCCTGACCAACATGCGACCAGCAGGGGTGGAAGCTCCGGCGTGAGGAGGGCCCTGGCCGTGGCGGCCATTGCGGTTGCTCTGGCCGCCTGCACCCAGGACGGATCGGCAGGACTCGATCCCGATCTCAGGGCAGGGCGCGATACCTACATCGGGGTCTGCGCCGCATGTCATGGTGGCAACGGCCAGGGCGCTTCGGCACCTGCGCTGACCGGTGTGGTGGAGACCTTCTCCGCCTGCTCCGACCAGATCCAGTGGATCACCCTGGGCTCGGAGCGTCATCGAGCCGAGGTCGGCCCCACCTACGGCGATCAGGGCAAGGAGATAACCGGTGTGATGCCCGAGTTCGGGGCGTCGCTCGGCGACATGGAGATCGCCCGGGTCGCGGCATACGAGCGTCATCGGTTCGGCGGGGCCGGCGCCGAGGATGTTCGAGCCGACTGCGGCTTGTGAGGGGCGTGCGGGCGTCGCCTGCTGAGGACGGATCAGCCCATCTCGGGTCCTGACATGTTCGAGACGTTGCGGTGAGGATCGCGCCAGGTCGACCGCAGCCAACATCCGGTCGCGAAACGTGGAGCACACACTTCCCTTTAGGCACTCATCACCCCGCTTGCCCTCGTCCCCGCAGCGACCCTAGGGACAACGCTGGGTCATCCCCCCTCCCACGAACGTATGTTCGACTATGGTGGGCCGATGAGCGAATTCCGCTGGAACGGGCTCACCGCCGGCCAGGACGGCCTGTTCGAGACGACCCGACGCCGGGTGGGCCGGGGCGCCTATCGCGGGCTGACCTTCCACGAGGTCGAGGCGAAGACCATCATCAACACCGCTCCGCCTGGCACTCCTTGGTTCGACTACACCATCAACGCCTATCGGGGTTGCAGCCATGCCTGCGTCTACTGTTTCGCCAGGCCTACCCACGAGTACCTCGGCTTCGGCATGGGCGAAGACTTCGACACCCAGATCGTGGTAAAGGTGAACGCCGTCGACTTGGCCCGGGCCGAGACCACCCCCGGGCTGTGGTCCGGCGCCCCCATCGCCATGGGGACCAACACCGACCCCTATCAAGCTGCCGAGGGTAAGTACCGGCTCACTCGGGGAATCGTCGAAGTCCTGGCCGAGCGGAGCAACCCGTTCTCCATCCTCACCAAATCGCCCCTGGTGCTCCGGGACATCGATCTGATCGCCGAGGCCGCCCAAGGCACCGGAGTATCGGTGTCCTTCTCGGTAGCCACCCTCGACGAGGAGGTGTGGCGTCGCACCGAGCCGGGCACCGCCCATCCGCGGAAGCGGATCGAGGCCCTGGCCCGACTGAGGGAGGCAGGGGTGCCCGGCGGGGTGATGATGGCCCCACTCCTCCCCGGGATCTCGGATCACCCGGACCAGGTGGCCGCCGTCATGGCCGCCGCCGAGGAGGCCGGGGCGCAGTGGTGTCGGAAGTCCAACCTGCACCTCCGCGGTGTCCGGTCCCATTTCCTCGACTGGCTGCAGGGTGACAGCCCACGGCTGGTCGGTGAGTACCTCCGCCGCTACCCCCAGCCTCGACCCAGGCGGACTCCGAGCCGCCAGGGACGGTTGGGGAGCCCCGCCCAACTGACCCTCGACCTCGGATAGGCTCCGAGGCACCGTGGAGCGCCCGCGAAGCTGAGGGTTATCCGGCACACCAAGACCAAGGGCATGGCCCACTCCCAGTCCGTCTGGGGAAGCCTCGCTGGCTCCCGGCCCGGTCCTGACCGGGGGGTCTCTGCATCGGTGGGTAAGGGTGGGCCAGTCAGCGCGCCGGATGGGGGCGGAGTCGCCAGCGTCCGTAGGCGACCAGACCCAAAAGGATGAAGGACAACATGTTGCCGGCGAGGTTTAGCCACTCCTCACGCCCGGCATGCCACACCGCGGCCAGGACCATCACCACCATCAGTCCCAGGGCAGCCCAAACCGTCAGCTCGGGGCGGATCCCGGTCAGCCCGGGGAGTATGAGACCCAACCCGCCGGCGATCTCGGCAATCCCGGCGACGGCGTGCTGGGTGGCCGAGAGGTCGTACATCCAGGAGAGCGTCTCGGGAAGACCGTCGGGTACCACGAAATGCATGACACCGAACGAGATGAAGTACAACCCGAGGACTACCTGCAGGACCCAGAGCAGCTTGTTCATCCCCTCCGACCCTACCCTGTCGGGCGGCCAAACAGGGCTCAGGAGAGGCGGCAGGAACCGGACCAGGCAATGCCACCCCCGACCGGGGCACCTGTCGGCCCTACCATCGAGCCAAGCCAACGGAGCACAGGTGCCGGCCCAAGAAGACGCGCTTCGAGAAGCAAGACACGCCTATTCGACCGGCGACATGTCCACGGCACGAGCCGCCTTCATCGAGGCTGCCCGATCCGGGCCTCTCCTGGTCGACGATCGCCTTGGCCTGGCCGACGCCAGCTGGTGGACGGGTGACAACCAAGAGGCTCTGGCCGGCTACGAAGAAGCCTTCAATGGCTTGCTCGAGTTGAACGCTCCGGCCAAGGCAGCCAAGCTCGCCCTCGACATCGGTTTCCTATGGGTGCTCCGCGGTGACTTCACCGTCGGATCAGGCTGGTTGACCCGTGGACGACGACTCCTCGACGCCCTTCCGGAGTGTGTCGAACACGGATTCGGACTGGCGGTGGAAATGGACGATGCCATCTCCGAGCTTCGATTCGAGGACGCCATCGCCACCGCGCGCCGGATCCAGGACCTCGCCTCCAGGTTCGGCGACCCCACGCTGACCGCGATCGGTCTCGCCGGCGAGGGTCGTGCCCTGATCCGATCCGGACAAACTGCCAGGGGCATCTCGATCCTCGACGAGGCGATGCTGCCGATCGCTGCCGGCAGTGTCAGCCCCGACTGGGTGGGCAACATCTACTGCCAGCTCATGGGGATCTGCCACGACCTCGCCGATTTCCGCCGGGCCTGGGAGTGGACCGAGGCCACCGAGCGCTGGTGCAGCCGATTCTCTTCGGCGGTGATGTTCCTCGGGGTCTGCAGGATGCACCGGGCCCAGCTCCTGCAGATCCGGGGGGAGTGGGACGACGCCGAGTCGGAGGCGGAAAGAGTGTGCCAGGACCTGGCCGACATGAACATCTTCGCCGTTGCCGAGAGCTTCTATCAGATAGGAGAGGTGCGGCGGCTCAGAGGTGACCTGCGGGGCGCCGAGGAGTCCTACCGCCGGGCTCATCATCTGGGGCGCGATCCTCATCCTGGGCTGGCGCTGGTCAGAGTGGCGCAGGGACGGGTCGGCAACGGGCTGGGATCCCTCAAAGCCGCTCTTGCCTCGGAGACCGACGACTTCGCCCGGGCCAGGCTCCTCGATGCCCAGGTCGAGGTGGCCCTCGCCGCCAGCGAGGACGCGTTGGCCGAGGCAGCCTCAAGTGAGCTGCAACGAATCGCTGACACCCACCGAAGCCCAGGCATGTCGGCCATGGCGGCTGCGGCCGCCGGAGCCGTCACCGCCGCCCGAGGGGATCACACCTCGGCCATGGTGCTTCTACGAGACGCCATCAAACGATGGAGCGAACTGGGCTCCCCTTATCGGGTGGCTCGGGCCAGGGTGACAGCCGGGCAGGTGCTCCAGGCCCTCGGCGACACCGACGGAGCCGCCCTCGAGCTGGAGTCGGCCTCCAGTGTCTTCGCCGAGCTCGGCGCCGGACCCGACCTGAGAGCGATCCGCCAGCTCGGCACCGGGCCCCCGGGTGGATTGACCGCCCGTGAGGCCGAAGTGCTCTCGCACATCGCCTCGGGCCAGACCAACCGCGAGGTGGCCACCACCTTGTTCATCGCCGAGAAGACGGTGGCTAGGCACCTCTCCAACATCTTCACCAAGCTGGGCGTGTCTACTCGCACCGAGGCCGCGGCCTTCGCCCACCACCACGGGATGACGGTCCACCGCCGGGCCTGAGGGTTCCCACCTCCAGGCCCGGCGGTCCGGCAGCTCAGTTGCCGGTGTCGACCTCGAACGACTGGGTGGGCACCACCGAGAGGACCCTTGTATGGGTCCTGCCCACCAGTTGGGCCTCGAGCATGGCGTCCTCGATGACATGGGAGTTGGGGGCCTCGACCAGCACGAAGATCTCATGGGAAAGCCGGTTGACCCAGGTGCCCTGAACCTCGATGTCGAACTTGGCAGCAACCTCGTCGAGGAAGTCGTCGAACGGGTCCGACAGGGCGGCGCCGTCCTCGGGGCTGCGAAAGGCGCAGCTCTCCGGGTTGTGGGTGTTGACGATCATGTGCAGCATCGGCTCCTCCTTCTCTCGACCTGCGATGGCTACATGGTCGAAGCTATGGCCTCGCCACCAACCTGTCTTCGGGCATCCGATGCATTCGAGCCGGTGCCGCGTGGGTGATTTCACCCATTCACCGGCAGCCGGAGCGGGGTCAGGCAGATGCCGTGGCACCCCGGCGCGCTCCCCGCCAGGTGAGCACCAGCACCCCGATGAGGATCACCCCGATCGACACCCACCCATTGCGGCTCAGGCCGAGGAAGCGGAAGGTGGTGTCGGTGCGGATCAGCTCGAGGAGAAATCGCATCACCCCGTATCCGACGAAATAGACCCCGATGAGACGCCCCTTGAGGGCGGGCAAGCGTCGGTCGAGCCAGAGGATGGTGCCGGCCAGGGCGACGTTCCACAGAGACTCGTAGAGGAACGTGGGATGGAAGGTCTCGAACTGACGGTATTGCTCCGGTCGGTACTGGGGAGCGATCTCCACCGCCCAGGGCAGGGTGGTAGGGGTCCCGAAGAGCTCCTGATTGAAGTAGTTGCCCCAGCGACCCACCGCCTGGGCCAGGGGGAGACCCGGGGCGAGGGCATCGAGGAACATCGACATCCGGACCCCGAGTTGCCGACAGGTCCACCAGATGGCCAGGGCGCCGCCGGTGAGACCGCCGAAGAGAGCGATTCCACCCTCCCAGATGGCAATCACCCGCCACCACTCGTCGGCGAAGCGGTCGAGGTGGGTGGAGACGTAGGCGAGGCGGGCCCCGATGAAACCGAAGACGACCACCCGGATCATGATCCTCTCCACCTGCTCGGGATCACCGCCGCGGGCGACGAAGCGCCTCTTGGTGAGGACCCAAGCGATTACCACCCCGGTGGTCACCAGGATCCCGTAGAAGGTGACCCGCAACGGCCCCAGGTTGACCTGGTTGATCGGAGGTGACGGGATCGAGGCGAGGACCGCGAGGATCATGCCGGGGCGCCTTCCTGACGGGCCCAGCGGAACCACATCACCGCGATGGTCCCCCATACCACCGGGATGGTCGCCAGCTTCATCAGGATCCCGGCGATCTGCTGGTCCTCACGAGCGGTCAACGAACCCACCCGGGGTGCCAACTCGTAGATGGCGTACACCGGAGTGGTGGTGAAGGTGAGCAGGCTCGCCGGGATCACCGCCACGATGGCAGTGGTGAGGAACAGATAGAGCATCCGCGACCACGGGGCGGCGACCACGTGCCGGCGCATGGGGGAGAGTACGGGCAGCCAGAGGATGAGACCTGCGAGCAGCCAGAGGATGTCCATGGCCGCCGACCCGATCTGGCTACGGCGCAGAACTTCCACCGTGCCCGGGGCGTGGGTCACCAGCAGGGTGAGGTTGTAGACCGCGGCACAGGTCACCAGCGACCCACCCAGCCAGGCGACGGCGCGGGTGATGCGAAGACGGGCGGTGAGCCGCCGGGCCATCCATTCGGGAAGCCCGAGTAGGAGCAGTGGGGCAGAGACCAGGGTGTAGAGGAGGAACTGGAGCATGTGGGCCGAGGCCAGATAGCCCGCACCCAGAGTGCCAAGAGGCCAATCGGAGGCCACCCAGAAGGCGACCATCCCGGCGATGAACAGGCCGAGCCGGCGCCGGTCGACCGGACCCGGGTAGCGCCGCACCGCGGTCACGTAGAGCACCACCGGGGCGATGGAGGTCAACCATATCCCCGGATAGGGGATCCACGCCCAGGTCCAGGGTCTCTCCAGGGCAACGCACCACCAGGTGATCACGACTCACCCATCGTCGTGGTCTCCCATGGCGTCGGCGGGGCCGACGACGGTGGCCTCGATGGTCATGGCCCCGGCATTCTCCCAGAAGAGCAAGACCTCGACGACTGCCCCCACCTCGAGCGGCTCAACCTCGACCAGCATCAGGTGGGGGCCCCCGGGCTGGAGAACGAGCTCTCCCGAGGCAGGCACCTCGATGACGACAAGCGGGCGCATCGTCGCCATCCCGTCGCTGCCTATGACCGTCTCATGGATCTCCACCGCTTCGGCCACATCGGCACTGGCCCCGACCAGGACATCGGCGACGCCCTGGCCCCGGGCGGTCAGGTAGAGGGCGGCGTTGGCCCCGGCGGGGCGGGCGATTCGGACCTCACTCACCAAGGGAGGAGCTCCCCCGCCCTCCTCGCCGTTCCCACACGACGCCACCAGGACGGCGATGGCCAGAACCAGAGCCGGCCCCGATCTCACCGGTCCATGGCCGCCAGCGCCTGCAGGTCGTTCTCCCACTGTGCCTGACGGGTACCGAAAGGGTAGAGGGCGTGGTTGAGCCCATCCGGCCCATAGGCGATCACCCAGGCGGCGTGATCGACCGTATAGCTCACCCCGTCGCCCTTGAAAGTGGCCTGAGGCACCCCGGCGGCGTCCTGGGCCACCCGGAGCTCCTCCAGGGTCCCGGTGAGGCCGACAAACCGCGTGCTGAAGTTGTCGAGATAGCTGCGGATCACCTCCGGGGTGTCCCGCTGGGGGTCGACGGTCACGAACACCACCTCGAGCTCCCGGGCGATACGTGGATGGAGCTCGAGAACCTCGGCGATCTGGGCGAGGTGGACCGGGCAGATGTCGGGACACCGGGTGTACCCGAAGTAGAGAAGGGCCACCTTCCCCTCGGTCCGGGCGACGAAGTCGTAGGGCTCGCCCGCGGTGTCGGTGAGCACGAAGGAGGGACGGGGCCCGGGGTTCTCGTTTACCTGGCCCTGGAGCCGGCCGGTTGGGACACCGGCGGCACAGCCGGCGAAGAACACCGCCGCCAAGACCAAGAGGGCTCTCAGCCGCATGCGACCACTGTGCCCCACCCCCAACCCAATACCAAATGCCGGAGGCCAGGCACAAGGCCGCCCTCACGCCGGTCAGCGGATGAGGAGAGGCCTCATGCCAGCCGGTCGGCAAGCAGGTTTGCCCCACGGTGGGCTATGGCAGCGATGGTGAGCATCGGGTTGACTCCTGAGGCATCGGGAAAGCAGGAGGAGTCCATCACGTACAGACCAGGAGTGCCGTGAACCCGGTTGGCGCCGTCGACCACCGAGGTCGCCGGGTCGGCTCCCATTCGCGCCGATGACATTTGGTGAAAGCTGAAGTATGTCGTCCGGTGAGGACCATATCCGATGGCATCGACTGAGGACTTGAACCGCTCGATCGACGACCCGCGACGCCAATGGACGGCTCGAACCGTGGACGAGACCATCTCGGTGGCCCCGGCGGCCTCGAGTACCTCGGCTGCCCGGTGGACCCCATGACGTATGTGACCCTGGTCGTACTGAGAGATCTTGTACCGCCATGCCGGAGTGCCATCTCGGCGGATGACCACCCTCCCGGGATCGCGGTCTCGGAGCAGGATCCCGACCACCCCGAGGTGACCGAGCCCGAGGACGTCTCGTTTGTAGCTGAGGCCGTCCTCCCATCCGATGAAGGCCGCCGGGAAGAGGGGATGCAGAGGTGCGGTCTCGAACTTGAGCCCATGCCCCTCACCATCCAGATCGGCGAACTGGTCGGAATAGCGGGTCTGAAGGACGCCGCTCCATGGTGCGGTCGTTTCTTCGAACCGGCCCCAGACTGCGGTCACCGGATGCAAATGGAGATATCGTCCCACCGGCCAGCCATCCAGCCCGCTGCGTAGGAGGATGGCCGGAGTGCTCAGAGCGCCGGCTGCGAGCACCACGGCCCGCGCCCGCACCTCGAGCCGACCGCCGTCGACCCGAGCTACCACACCCTCTACTCGGTTGTGACCGGCAAGGACCCCGTCGACACGGGCGCCGGTGACCACCCGGGCGCCACCGGCGACCGCATCGGACAGGTAGGTGGCCAGGGTCGAGCTCTTCGCCCCGATCCGGCACCCCATGGTGCAGTACCCACATTCGGCTGGGACACATCCGGCCGCATTGCGGGGCATCTCGTCGACATGCCAGCCGAGGCGGCTGAGACCCCTCTCCAGGATCTGGTCACGCGCCGAGGGAGTGCCGAAGTCGGTATTGACCCCCAGGACACGGCTCACCTCATCGAGGCTGATGGCGAAGTCCTCCCCGGTGAACACTCCGTCGAAGCCGGCCAGGCGATCCCAGTCCTCACGCAGCGGGTCCGGCGTTGGAAAGGCGGTGGTGTAATTGACCACGGTTCCCCCGCCGAGGGTCGCCCCGGCGAGCATGGTCATGCTCCCGTCGTCAGTGGTGTTGAGCGCTCCGTCGAGGTACATCCGCCGATAGGTGTCCGCTTCGAGGTGGGAGAAGTCCCCGACATCGTGAGCCCCGCCCGCCTCCAGCACCACCACCCTGAGCCCGGCGGCGGCAAGGACACCGGCGGCGACCCCACCGCCGGCGCCGGAGCCGACCACCACCACGTCGCAACGGAGGGTCGCTCCGGGGTCGACCTGGACGGTCTCGATCGTGGGTGGTGCCGAAGGAGCGGCGCCGTCCGGGCCGGGATATCCCATGGCAGTCCACGAATCGGGCCGATCACCGGCCTCAGTGGTCACCCAGAGCAGGGCCACCAGGGCTTTCAACGCAGCGGCACCATGGCGGATCTTGCCACTGGGATGGGAGAGCATGCGACGATAGGCATCGGCCCGGTCCTGGGCACCAAGTCTGGTGAATGCCACCGGCCGACCGAAGAGGGCGGCGCCACCCGGAGCCGAGTTGAGCATTCCCAGGAAGAGCTTGAGCTCGCGGCGGGGTTTGTCGTGGGGAAGTCGGTCGAACAACGCCGGCAAACCAGCAGCCAACCCGAGATCCTCCCCCGGGGTTTCCCAGGCAGGGCCATCGCCGGCCACTTCGGGCAGGACGGTGTCGACCACCATGGTGAAGGCATATAGGTCCCGCTGGGTCAGGACGCTCATCGAGGTGCCCACCGACCGATCACGCCCATCTGGCGGAGGCCCGCCTCGGTGTAGAACGACGTTGCCGGTCGGCAGTCATCGTGACCACCCGGCAGACGCTGTCCCGGCCTCGCTCATCAACCGCAGACCGTAATGGATCGGGGGCTTGTTCCAACCCCCTGTGCTGGGTGTTCGGGGAGCAGATTTTGGGTCTTCCCATGAAACTTCTGACATGGTGATGACCATGATCGGGTATCTTGCTCTGATGGAGACCGAGACGATTCGCTGGAAAGGGCGATTGGGCCCGTTTGACCTGAAGGTGGGCCCGGCGACGTTCCGGCCCTCCACCATATCCACCCTGGTAGCCGATGCCATCGAGGTCGGCGAGGAGAGCACCGTCATCGACATCGGGTGTGGTACCGGCGTACTCTCCATCATCGCGGCAAAACTAGGGGCAAAGACGGTGTTCGGTGTCGACGCCGCCGAGGGCACCGTGGAAGTCGCCACCGAGAACGCCCTCTCCCAGGGCGTCGCCGACCGGATCACCTTCTACCAGGGCAGCGTGTTCGAGCCATTGCCGGCCGGGACCGAGGCGGACCTGGTCATAGGTGACATCTCGGGCATTCCCGATGACCTGGCATCTGCTTCCGGATGGTTCCCTTCGGGTCTCTCCGGAGGCCCCACCGGCGCCGAGCTGCCTCTCCGCATGCTCGAGGAGGCCAAGGAGTTCCTCCGCAAGGGAGGAAGGCTCCTTCTCCCCACCGGCACTCTCCAAGACGAGCGGACCATCCTGGACAAGGCCCGGTCTATTTTCGGCAGCATTCGCCAACTCGCTGAGAGGGCGATCCCCCTCCCCTCGTCACTGGCCGAGCACCCGGTGATGACCGGGATGCTCAAGGAAAAACTGGTCCAGGTGACCCAGCGGGGCAGCCGTTATCTGTGGACGGCACGGGTGTGGGAGGCCCGCATCTGAAGTGCGTCAGTTGGAGAAGCTGACGCTGAAGGCCGGCGCCCAACGCGAAACCACCCGCCCGTAGCACTCACCGGCCCTCATCATGTCGCCGCTCTCCAGGGCGTCGAGCGACTGGTGGACCAGCTCACACGAGTCGTCGAGGACCACCACACCGGGGTCGAACAGGTCGGCAACGTCGTGGTAGTCGAGTTCGACCATCGATCCGTCGGCGAAAGGCTCCAGCCAGTCGATCAGCTGGCCGAGCTCCTCGGCCGGTGCCTGGAAGGCCCCGAGGGACTCCAGCACCTGCAACGCCCGATCGGTTCTTGCCCGCGCCTGCTCGATCCCGGTGCGAAAACGGACCGTGGGACGCTCGTCGGCCTGGTAGACCTCCTTCTCGGAGGGATCGAAGGCGGTGAACCAACGTACCGGGACATGCCACGGCGAGGTGAGCACATGGGAGCGGTGCGTGGGGTTTGCCCGGTGGTAGGTACGCAGCTCGCGGTCGGCGAGGCGGGCGGCGTCCTCGGGAATCACCCCGGCCCCCATCCCCCGGAAGGCGTTGGCGAAAGCAACCGTGGATTCGAGCACCCGGAGACGGAGGTTGCTGGGACAGACCACTTGGCGCCCACTCCATTCGGAGACCAGGCGATCGTCCACGGCCGACTCGGAGAGCATCCCGTACTGCCTGACGAAGCCGGGAACGGGGTCGGCTGAACCACGGGCGTCGGGCTCGTAGACCCTGAGGAAGGCGGCTTTGGTCACCGGCCCATCCTGGCACAACCCGCCCCGAAAGGGCCACCGGGCGCGTCACCCCGGGCCGGATGTATGATCGCCTCAGGTCGCACCGCGTGAGCAGGAGGTCTACCCCTTGATCGTCTTCGACGAGGTTGCCAAAGACGGGCATGAGCAGCTGGTCTTCGGCCATGACCAGGTATCCGGCCTCCGGACCATAATCGCCATACACAGCACGGCTCTCGGTCCCGCCCTCGGCGGGACTCGTTTTTTTCCGTATCCCAGCGAGGAGGATGCCCTCACCGACGTGCTCCGCCTCTCCAAGGGGATGACATACAAGGCCGCCGCCGCCGGGCTAGACCTCGGCGGAGGAAAGGCGGTCATCATCGGCGACCCGCACCACGACAAGTCGGAACGTCTCCTCCGGGCTTATGGGCGAATCGTCGGCTCCCTTCAGGGCCGGTACATCACCGCCGAAGACGTGGGGACCACCAGTGCCGACATGGACATGATCCGCCGGGAGACTCGTTGGGTGGTAGGAAACTCGGCGATCATGGGTGGATCCGGTGACCCCTCGCCGGTGACGGCACGAGGGCTGTATGCGGCCACCCGGGCGGTCGCCCAGAAGATCTGGGGGACCCCCGACCTGGCCAGTCGCACCTTCGCCGTACAGGGGGTGGGCAAGGTGGGCTCGGCTTTTGTCCAGCTCCTGGTCGAGGCTCGGGCCAACGTGGTCATCGCCGACTCCTTCCCGCCAGCCGTCACAACCGCAGTGGAGAGGTACGGGGTCCGGGCAGTGGCCCTCGACGAGATCCACAAGGTGGAGTGCGACATCTACTCCCCGTGTGCCCTGGGTGGTGTCCTCAACGAGGAGACCATCTCCGAGCTCAACTGTGCCGCGGTGGTAGGCAGCGCCAACAACCAGCTGGCCACCGAGAAGGACGCCGAGCGGCTCGCCGACCGGGGAATTCTCTACGCCCCCGACTTCGTGGTCAACGCTGGTGGGCTGATCAACGTGTACGACCAGCTCAACGGGTACTCCAAGACCCGGGCGATGCACCTGGTCGACTCGATCTACGACGCCACCAAGCGCATCCTGGAGACTGCAGACCGGGAGGGGATCAACCCCAACCAGGCCGCCGAGCACGTCGCCGAGGAGAGGATCAAAGAGATCGGCGACCTCCGCCGTTTCCGACGCAGTGGGGATGACCGCAACTGAGCGCCGGCATGGACCCAACACTGGAACACAGGACTCTGGGGCTCAGCGACCAGCAAATGGTCGAGATGTACCGCCACATGTTGACCGCCAGAAGGGTCGACGACCGGATGTGGGCTCTCCAGCGTCAGGGGCGAGCGGCTTTCGTCCTCGGGTCGTCGGGCCACGAAGGGGTCCAGGTCGCTTCGGTGTTCGCCCTCGACAAGGACAGAGACTGGGTCCTCCCCTACTACCGGGACATGGGTGTTGCCCTGGCCTGGGGATTCAGCCCTCACGAGGTGTTCCTCGGGGTGTTCGCCAAGAAGGACGATCCGATGTCGGGGGGTCGGCAGCTGCCCAGCCACTGGTCGTCTCCACAGCGACGAGTCTTCACCCAGTCGTCGGTGATTGGAACCCAGTTTCCCCATGCCGCCGGGATCGCCCACGGCCTGAAGATCCAGGGATCCGATGCAGTGGTGGTGGTCTACGGGGGGGAGGGCGCCACCTCGGAGGGCGACTGGCATGAGGCGATGAACTGGGCCGGCATCCATGACCTTCCGCTGATCTTCGTCATCGAGAACAACCACTACGCAATATCGGTGCCGGCCCACGAGCAAGTCGCCGGACGTATCGCCGACCGCGCCCAGGGTTACGGGTTCCCCGGACACCTCATCGACGGCAACGACCCGCTCGCCGTGGTGGCCGCCATGCAGGAGGCGGTAGCTCGGGCCCGGGCAGGGGCTGGGCCCAGCCTCATCGAGGCGGAGACCTACCGCTACTACGCCCACACCTCGGACGACAACGACAGTCTCTATCGCGACAAGGACGAAGTGGAGCGGTGGCGGAAGAAGGACCCCCTGGGCCGGCTGCGTCAGTACCTGATCGAGCACCGGCTGCTCACCGAGGCCGAGGAGGCGGCCATCGACAAGGAGGTCGTGGAGATGCTGGCCGACGCGGTAGAGCGGGCCGAAGCCGCCCCCAACCCCGACGAGCCGCTGAGCCGGGTGTACGCCCGGGTCATCGAACCGGAATCGGCGGTGACCAGGCCCGAGCCCGAGCCGGAGGGGGAGCGAATCAACCTGATCACTGCCATCAACCGGACACTCCACGAGATACTCGAAACGCACCCCGATGCGGTGGTCTTCGGTGAGGACGTGGCCCGGGAGAAGGGTGGGGTGTTCAAGGCGACCCAGAGCCTCACCGACACCTTCGGGGCCGATCGCTGCTTCAACACGCCGATCGCCGAGTCTTCGATCGTGGGATGTGCCATCGGCATGGCGGCCACCGGTCTGCGGGTGATCCCCGAGATCCAGTTCGCCGACTACATCCATCCCGCCTTCGACCAGATCGTCTCCGAGGCCGCCCGGGTCAGCTATCGGAGCGACGGGCACTGGAACTGTCCCATCGTCATCAGGGCTCCCTACGGCGCCGGGATCCACGGAGCGCAGTACCACTCGCAGTCGATCGAGGCGTTCTACGCCCACGTCCCCGGGCTCAAAGTGGTCATCCCCTCCACTCCGGCCGATGTCAAGGGCCTGCTCCACACCGCCTTCGAGGACCCCGATCCTGTGATGTTCATCGAGCCGAAGAAGCTCTACCGGCTAGCCCGTGGCCCCTACCCCGTGGGAGAGCACCGCGTGCCCCTGGGCCGGGCGGCCATCCGCCACACCGGGACCGACCTGACCATCGTCACCTATGGGGCGATGGCCCACTTCGCCATGGAGGCGGTGCCGGTCCTCGAGGAGCTGGGGATAAGCCCCGAGGTCATCGATCTCCGAAGCCTCAAGCCGCTCGATTGGCCCACCATCGAGGAGTCGGTCAAGAAGACCTCACGGGCTCTGATCATCCACGAAGACAACGAGTTCGTTGGCTATGGGGCGGAGGTCGCCGCCCAGATCGCCGACAAGACGTTCGAGTACCTCGACGCGCCTGTCAAGCGCTACGGCCTCCCCGACGTCCCCCTGATGCCCTATGCCGGGTCGTTGGAGAACGTCCTCTACCCCACCCCCGAGACCATCGTCGAGCGAGCCCAGGAGCTGGCCAAGTACTGAATCCGCTCGTGTCCCCCTCGAAGCGGGGTCCGCGAGTCCGATGTCCCGCAGTGAACAGGGGCACAGGGCTCTACGCTGACGCGCCATGTCGCTGCTTGCTCATCTGAGCACCCTGACGGGGCGCGCCTTTGCCCACCTCGGGCTCGACCCCGCCCACGGCCTGGTGCTCCCCTCCCAGCGCCCCGAGCTCGCCCAATTCCAGTGCAACGGGGCGATGGGCGCGGCCAGAGATGCGGGCGAGCCACCCACCGAGCTGGCTGCCAAGGTGGCCCGCCAGCTGGCAACCTACCCGGAGATCGCCTCGGCGGAGGTGGCCGGGCCGGGATTCGTCAACTTGTCGGTGACCGACCGAGCCCTGTCCGAGTGGGGGCGAAGGGCGGCCGAGGACCCCCGACTGGGTCATCAGCAGGTCCCGGAAGCGGCGACCGTGGTGGTCGACTATGCCGGGCCCAACGTGGCCAAGGCCATGCACGTCGGTCATCTCCGGGCCACAATCATCGGCGACTCCCTGGCCCGGACCTTCACCTACGCCGGCCACAAGGTGGTCAGGGACCCCCATTTCGGTGACTGGGGCTTCCAGATGGGCCTCCTGATCACCGCCATCGAGGAGGAGCAACCCGATCTCGCCTATTTCGACCCCGGGGCCAGCACCTACCCTGAGCACCCGCCGGTCACCCTCGACGACCTTCAGCGGATCTACCCGGAGGCCACCGCTCGGGCTTCGAAGGATGCCGCCTTCGCTGAGCGCGCCCGCCAGACCACGGTGCGACTCCAACAGGGTGACCATGGCTACCTGGCGCTGTGGCGTCAGATGAAGACGGTCTCCGAAGCTTCCCAGCGCCAGGACTTCGCGGCGCTGGGGGTCGAGTTCGACCTCTGGTACGGGGAGTCCGACGTCCACCATCTCATCGAGCCCATCGTCCGCCGCCTCAGGGAGTCGGGAGTGGCGGTCGAATCGGAGGGAGCGCTGGTCATCCCGATCGACGAGCCCGGTGACAAGAGGGAGTGGCCGCCGCTGATCCTCGAGTCCCGCACCGGCGGATTCCTCTACTCCACCACCGACCTGGCCACCGTGGCGATGCGTGTGGAGTCACTGGGCGCGAACCTGATCCTCTATGTGGTCGACCGCCGCCAGGGAGACCACTTCGTCCAGGTGTTCCGGGCCGCCCGTAGGAGCGGGATCGCCCCGCCCCATGTCGGTCTGGAACACATCGAGTTTGGGACGATGAACGGGCCCGACGGCAGGCCGTTCAAGACCCGCGAAGGAGGGGTGGTCAGGCTGGGAGACGTGATCAGCATGCTCACCGAGGCCGCCCGACGCCGACTCGACGAGGCCCACCTCGCCGAGGAGTACCCGCAGGAAGAGCGGGAGGTGATCGCGGCACAGGTAGGAGTGGCCGCCCTCAAGTTTGGAGACCTGATCAACAACCGGGCCTCGGACTACATCCTCGACCTCGACCGGTTCAGCTCATTCGAGGGCAAGACCGGCCCCTACCTCCAGTACGCCGCGGTCAGGATCAAGTCGATCCTCCGCCGAGCAGAGGCCGAGGGACTGGCCGCCACCGATCTGATCGCACCCACAGTGGAGGCCGAGCGGGCCCTTGTGCTCCATCTTCTACAGCTACCCGAGGTGATCGATCGGGCGATCGAGCTGCGGGCTCCCAACCACATCGCCGATTACGCCTTCACACTGGCCGGTGAGTTCAACCGGTTCTACGACGTTTGCCACATCCTCTCCGAGTCCGACCCGGACCGACGGGGGTCCTGGCTCACCCTGGCGCGATGGTCGCTCGCCGGTCTGGAGCTCACCCTCCACCTCCTCGGGATCGAAGTCCCCGAACGGATGTGAAAGTGGAGGTGAGGCCCGCCCGGCACGAGGACGTCGCCCGGGTCGCTTCCTGGACCACCGACACTTTCGAGTGGGGCGACTACGTGCCCGACCGCCTGCCCACATGGATCGATGACCCCCGATCGATGCCGGTGGTCTGCCAGGCTTCCGACGGTGACATAATCGGCGTTGCCAACACGGTGAGACTCTCGCCCGCCGAAGTGTGGTTGGAGGGAGCCCGGGTCCACCCCGCCCACAAGCGTGCCGGCGTGGGCACCGCGATGAACCGCGCCGGCCTCGACTGGGCTCGGAGAGCCGGTGCCAGGGTGGCCCGGCTGGCCACCGAGGCCGACAACACCGCAGCCCGCCGCCAGGTCGAGACGATGGGCTACCGGCACACTTCGACGTGGGCGGTGGCCTCACTCGACCCATCGGCCCACGCCCCGGCGGCAGAGGAGACGGAGATGAGGGTGGCTCCCTCTGCTGATGTAGACGCCGCCTGGCTCTCCTGGGCGCCAGGCGAGCTGGCCCGTGCCGGCCAGGAGCTGCTTGCTGATGGCTGGAGGTGGAAGAGGGCCCGACCCGAGGACCTTGGTTCCGCAGCCGGCCGCGGCGAGCTGCTCCAGTGGCCATCGGGCTGGGCCATAGTCGCACATCCCGAGCCGGAGCGGCTGAGGGTGGGCTGGGCGTCGACTTCACCGGAGGTGGCCCCGGCGATGTTCGAGGGGCTCCTGTCGTTGGCCCGGTCCCGGCAGGCGGACAGGCTCGAAGTCAAGCTGCCCTGGCTGCCATGGGTACGCGAGTCGCTGATCCGCTCCAGCGGGGATCCCCGGGAGGTGACGATCTACACCTTCAGCCTGTAGACGTCAGACCAGGATGATCATCGTGGCCGTCGCCCAGACCACGAACATGGCGGGAAGATCGGCCCGTTGCACCCACTCCATCTCGGTGGGCATCCCCCGGAGGAGCAGGGAGAGCGGAACCCCGACCAGGGGCATGGCGGTCATCCCGGCGATCCCGACGGCGCGGAGTCCTTCCGCCCCTTGGAGCAGAGGGAGCGGCAGCCCCTCCAGGAACCCAACCGCGCTCCGGTAGAGGAAGAGGGCAAACAATCCGACGAGGAAGACCGCCAGGGCCCTGCCCACCCCCACCTCCCACAGCTTGAACCCCGCCAGGCGGCGGCCCCTGCCCAGTGGGCCCTCCGAGGCCAGTCCCAGGCAGAAGGCGCCGGCCACCCCGAGAACCAGAGCGGACACCAGCATCGGGCCGGTCGACAGCTCCATCACGACCGAGGCGATGCCCAGCCCGGCGAGCACCACCGAGATGGATAGGCCCACCAGCAGGGCACCTAGGACCATCAGGCCCACATCGAGCATGGTGCCCGCCGCCCCATAGGCGAGCACTGCGTAACGCTTGACCGTGGCCGGTCTCGAGGAGCTCACCGAAGCTTCCGTCATGTCATCTATCGCCCAAGACACTACAGCCCCATTTCCAGAGCGAGCAGGTACCACTCCACCGGGTGCCGGATGTCGAAGCCGTGGCCGAGATGGGAACGCAACTGCATTTCGCAGCCCGGGTTGGCGGAGGAGACACGCTTCACTCCCGTTGAGCGAACCTGCCTCGCCTTTTGGTTTCCCAATTCGGTGGAAGCCACGGGGTGGGTCATGGTGTAGAGACCGGCGGCGCCGCAGCACATCCCGTTCTCGTCGGTCTCGACCACCTCGAACCCGGCCGCCTCGAGGAGGTGCCGTGGTTCGCGAGTGACCCTTTGGGCATGCCGCAGGTGGCACGGGTCTTGAACGGCGATTCGCCCCAGCGGCCGCGACAGCGTGGGAAGCATCCCTCGGTCGATGGCCTGTGATATCACGACGGTGGCGTCCAGCACCCGCCCCGAGATCGCCGCCCCATCGTCGGCCCAATGGTGGTACCCGGCAAGGTGGGCCGAGCACCCCGCGGCGGTGGCCACCACGAGGTCGTGACCGGAGAGCGCCGCGGTGTTCTTCGCGGCGAGCCGCCGGGCGATGTCGGCTTTGCCGTCATGGGCGGCGAGCGCCCCACAGCAGGTCTGGGTCGAGGGCACCTCCACCCGGTAGCCGGCCCGCTCGAGGAGGGTGATCGCCGCCCGGTTCACGGGACGGAACCACTGGTCCTGGACACAGCCGGCGAGGAGAGCGATCGAACCCGAAGTCCCGGGCCCGCCACGATGGCCGATGGTGGGGCGCCCCCGACCCAAGAGACGGCGCACCCCAGACACCACTCGCCGCAGTGGGGGCGGAGTCAGGGAATCGGCGCCCACGGCCTGCGCCGATGCCAGGGCGAAAGTGCCCGCCGTCATCAGCGCCCGACGAGGCACCAATCGGCCGAGCAGTACCCGACGCCGCCGGGAGCGACCGGGAAGCTGGGCGTCGATCTCGGCACGGGCACCCTCTAAGGCCCTCCCGTAGGGCACCAGCCCGGGACACACCGGTTCGCATGCCCGACAGCCGAGGCAGGGGTCGAGGATCGAGGCGAAGGTGTGGTCTACCTGGGCGAGTCCCTGGGATACCGCGCTCATCGCATGGAGACGCCCCCGTGGTGAGGCAGTCTCCCGGCCGGTGAGGCGGAAAGTGGGACAGACCGGTAGGCACAACCCACACTGCACGCAGGCGTTGAGCTCATCGCGGGTGGGATGGTCGGGCGTCACCCAAGGCATCACAGCCCTCCGGGGAGACGGCCGGGATTGATCACCCTCGCCGGGTCGAACTGGGCGATGAGGCGCCGCTGATGGTCGAGGCCCGGAGGCGGAGAGCCCCAGGGGTCGAAACCGTCGAGCTCACCGGCTGGCGCCTCGACCACCACCAGTCGGCCTCCCCCAGCCTCGGCCCACTGGCGAAGCCCGGCTGCGCCCTCTGACGTCGGGGAAGCAGCCCTGACCTCACCCACACCATGGACGGCGAGGAACTCCCACTCCTCGGGGAGCCGGGCCACCGCCTGCGGGGTCATCCCCGGGGGCACGCGGAGTGACCAGCGAAAGCGTCCCACCGGATCGGCAGGCCAGTCCAGACCGGGGGCGACCAGCCCCCGGAACCGGGCGCCCAAGGCGGCAACCTCGTCCTCGGTGCCCCATAGGTAGACCCGGGTCATGCCCCTCTCCTCGAGGACCGCCAGCGGTCGGGTCACCGCGTTCGCTGCCTCCGGGCCCTCCACCGTTACGGTGGCCGATGCCGGGGGGACCGGCCACAGTTTGAGGCAGATCGAGGTCAGCACTCCGAGAGAGCCGAATGCCCCGACGTGAAGCCGGAAGAGGTCGTACCCGGTGACGTTCTTGACGACACGGCCCCCGGAGCGGACCACTCTCCCGTCACCGGTGGCCGCGACCGCCTCCAGGATCCGCTCTCTGGTCCCGTAGAGGCGGAGCCGCTTCAGCGAGGAGACCCCGGCGGCGACCGCTCCGCCCACGGTGGACGCACCCGGAGCCTCGGGAAGGGCCATGGTCTGGCCGCGGCGGTTCAACTCCTCTTCGACCCCGGCTATCGACGCCCCGGCCCCGACCACCAGGGTGAGGTCGTCCGGCTCCCAGGCGATGATGTCGCCCATGCCCCTGGTGGAGAGGAGGAGATCGGGCCGACCCGGCGAGCCATAACCCGACCTGGTGCCTCCCCCGACCACCTGAACCGCCTGACCGCGGCGGGTGGCCTCGGCGAGGATCCCGGCCAGCTCCGCCTCCGAGCCGGGCTCGACGGTGGGGACCGGAGGTTCGGTCACACCCAAACCCCCTCGGGGAGCTCCGGCCTTCCCCCTCCGAAGTCGAAGCATCTCGAGCCCTCGGGGAGCACCTTGGCCGGGTTGAACACCCCTTTCGGGTCGAACACCTCCTTGATCCTGGCCTGTGCGTCCAGGTCGACGTCTGAGAAGGTCGCCCGCATCAGGTCGCGCTTCTCCAGACCGATCCCGTGCTCGCCCGAGAGAGCACCCCCGTTGCGGATGCAGATTTCGACGATCTCGTCGAAGGCACGTTGCACCTTCTCGTAGGCCACCGGGTCGGACGAGTCGAAGGCCACCAGCGGATGGAGGTTGCCGTCGCCGGCGTGGAACACGTTGACCAGGGTGAGCTGGTCGCGGTCGGCGATCTCGTAGATCGCCTTCATCGTCTCGACCAATCGGGTGCGAGGGACCACGGTGTCATGGAGGTAGTAGTCCGGTGCCAGCTGGGCTGTCGCTCCGAACGCCGACTTGCGACCCTTCCACAGCAACGCCCTGTGCTCTGGGCTAGCCGCGGTCTCGACGCTGTTGGCGCCGCAGCCCCGGGCAACATCGGCGATCAACTTCGCCTGCGAATCGACCGCCTCCGCCTCCCCGGTGACCTCGGCGAGGAGGATGGCGGCACAGTCGGTCGGGATCCCCGCTCCCAGCCACTTCTCCACGGCTATGCACAGCCGCTGGTCCATGATCTCCAGGGCGGCAGGGACAAGACCCGAGGCGATCACCGCCGACACGGTGCTGGTCGCCCCTTCGACCTCGGGAAAAGCCATCAGCAAGGTCCGGACCTCTGGCTCGATGGGTAGCAGGCGGACCAGGGCCCGGGTGACGATCCCCAAAGTTCCCTCCGAGCCCACCATCAGGCCGCGCAGGTCGAGGCCCGGCATGTCAGGCGCACCACCGCCAAGAACCACCACCTCGCCTCCGGTGAGCACCACCTCCACCCCGAGCACATGACTGGTGGTGCTCCCCTCGGCGAGACAATGAGGGCCCCCCGAGTTGTTGGCCACGTTCCCCCCTATGGTGCACGCCGACTGCGAGGAGGGATCGGGGGCGAAGTGGAGCCCGTCGGGACGGGCCGCCACGCTCAAGTCGAGGTTGATCACCCCGGCCCCCACCCAGGCGATCCGATCGCCCGGGTCGATCTCGACCTGGTTGAGGGCAGTTGTCACCACAACTATCCCGCCCTCGGTGGGGCTGGCCCCGGCAGCGAGACCGGTCCCGGCGCCCCGGGCCACGACCGGAGTCCCGGTTCGCTCGGCGATCTTGACCACACCGGCGACCTGTGCCGTGTCCCGGGGAAAGACCACGGCGATCGGATGGCCCCTCATCAGGGAGGCGTCCTTGCTGTAGAGGTGCAGCTCGAGTGGCTCTACGAGAACGTTCTCATCGCCGAGGAGGGCGCGCAGTTCGGCTACCGGGTCCACGAGGCGAGGCTACTTGGCCTGGCGGATTGGCCTGCCACCCCGGTTCGACCCCGGGGTTCTCCGCGGTAAGACAACTCCGGGAACCCAGGGGCACGAGACGGCGGGTTACCTGCCCCAGCCTCCACCACCGGGCGTGAGCACCAACAGCCGATCGCCGGGCATCACTTCGACGGTGACCTTGCCGGGAAGCCGCTCCACGTTCCCGTCGGCTCGGTGCAGCCAGTCCTCGCCGAGAGCCCCGGGGCCGCCACCTTGGAGACCCCACGGCGGGTTGCGTCGGCGTTCGCCCATGAGGGACAGCGTCGCCGGACTGCCAAAAACGATCTCCCGACGGATCCCGTCCCCACCCCGGAAGCGACCCTCACCGCCGCTCCCCCGACGCAGCGTATAGGCCACAACCCGGAAGGGATAGTGGGTGTGAAGGGCTTCGATCGGAGTGTTCTGGGTGTTGGTCATCCCGGTGTGGATGCCCGACTGGCCGTCCCGGTAAGGCCTGGCCCCCTGTCCTCCGCCCACCGTCTCGTAGTAGGCGAAGTCGTCGTTGCCGACCAGGACGTTGTTCATGGTCCCCTGTGATGCGGCCGGCACCCGGTCGGGAACCGCCTGGGCGAGAGCACCGAGGACCACGTCGGCGATCCGCTGGCTGGTCTCCACGTTCCCGGCGGCAACCGCCGCCGGGAATCGGGCATTGACCAGGCTGCCCACTGGGGCATGGAGACCCACCGGTCGGTAGCAGCCGGCGTTGGCCGGGATGGTCGGGTCGGTGGCGACGCGCACCGCGTAGTAGAGACACGACCGTGTCACTGCTTCCACCGCGTTGAAGTTGGCCTCGACCTGGGGGTCGGTACCGGTGAAGTCGGCGAATAGCGATTCCCCGTCCACGGTCACCGCCACCTCGATGGCCACGTCGCGATCCCCGTGCTCCATGTGGTCGGTGAAGCGGAAGACCCCGTCGGGGAGGGCGGCCAGAGCGGCCGTCATCCGCTTCTCACCGTAGTCGAGGAGGGCCCCACTGACCGCCACGAACCGGTCCCCGCCCTCGGTGGCTACCAGGTCACCCAGCCGATGGGCAGCCACCGCGTTTGCCCCCATCTGGGCGTCTAGATCGCCGCGACGCTCCCAAGGGGTCCGGGAGGCAGTGACGAATGGGACCGCAAACTCCTCGAGCCACTCACCGTCGGCCACGCAGCGGGTGGGCTTCACCCGGTGGCCCTCCTGGTCGACGGTGACAGCATGGGCCGGCATCGACCCAGGAGCCTCGCCTCCCACGTCGGCATGATGGGCCCGGTTGGCCACCCAGCCGACGTGGATCCCGTCGACGAACACCGGGGCAACAAGGGTGAGGTCATTGAGATGGGTACCTCCGGCGAACGGGTCGTTGACCGCGTACTGCTCGCCGGGTCGGGGATCGAAATGCTCGATGCAGGCCCGGACCGACTCGGGCATCGAGCCGAGGTGGACCGGAATGTGCTCTGCCTGGGAAAGCATCTGACCGTCGGCAGTGAAGACCGCGGCGGAGCAGTCGGCGCGCTCTTTGATGTTGGGCGAAAGGGAGGTGCGCCGGAGGACACTGCCCATTTCGGTGGCGATCGCCGAAAAACGGTGCCGGGCGACCTCGAGGGTCACCGGGTCGATCATCGTGCCACCAGGTGCCCCAGGTGTTTGGTGGCTTCCCGGACCGAAAGCGGCGAAAGGGCGGCGGCGTGGGCGGTGACGAAGCGGGCCACCTCATCTGGATCGGTGCGGGCGTGGTCTCTCAGAGCCCAGCCGATCGCCTTGCGGATGAAGAAGTCGGTCTCCGCCGAGCAGCGCAAGCAAAAGTCGAAGAGCCGCCCCTGGTCGACGCGCTCCTTGGTCCCCACCTGGCAGATGATCGCCGACCGCCTCAACCACAGGTCATCGGAATCGACCCAGGTGTCCACCTCGGACCAGGCCTCCGCCGGGTGGCCCACCACCAGATCGCGCACCAGGTGAGTGGCCACCTCGTCGACCAGGTCCCACCAGGCGCCCTCGACGATGAGCCTGCGGTAGAGCGGCAGCGAGGCCGGCACCACATAGAGTCGGTGGGCCGCCGCCACCCCCAGGGCGAGGTACTTCTCCTCGCGATGGGGCAGGTCCCAGAGGGCCAGGACCAGACGCTCGTACTCGTCGCGGTCGGCCGGAGGGAAATCGGCAACCAGCCTTCTCAGAATCGGGGTGCGTTGCGGCTTCTGCACACCGTAGAAGGGCATGTCGGTCTTCATGTAGGCCTGCATCCCCGGCGCCTTGGCCGGGTTGGCGACCGCGACTAGCCCGGCCGATGCGTGCTGTCGAGCCTGTTCGGTCAACTGTCGATATGCGATCTCAAGTCTCCTGGATCCTGAGATGTTGGAACGACCTAGCGTCAGAGCCAAATAAAAGGCCCTCTCGGGCTGTCCTCCATCGCCCGCCGAATAGAGTCGACCGATGCCCGGCCAGACCAGCGCACTGATCGACGAGCCGGTCCGCGGGGCGATCGCCGACCTCCGGGCGCTCCAGATGACAGGGTTGGAGGCTGCCCGGGGTTACGTACGTGGGGAACTCCCCGTGGGGCCGATCCACCGGCTCACCGGCCTCCGACCCACCGATGCCGGACCGGGTCGCTCGACCTTCTCCATGCCGATCAGCCGCTGGCTGGAAGACCCATTCGGCATAGTGTGGGCCGGCACGTTTGCGCTCCTGGCCGACGCACCGCTCGGCGTAGCGATCTGGACCGGCCTGCCCGCCGGCAAAACGGTGACGACCTCGGAGCTGAACCTCTCGTTCGTCAGGCCATTCAATCGGGAGACCGGCAACATCGTGGGCCGTGCCACCAGTGTTCACCAGGGGAACCAGGTAGGGCTGTCGGCGGTGGAGATCTCCGACCGCCATGGGCGCCTGATGGCTCACGGAACCACCCGATGCCTGGTGGTAGACGCTCCCGTGGACATGGAGGCGGAGTACCCCGTACCCGACACGGGTCCCAGCGATCCACTCGACCCCTACTTGCGCCCCGCCCCTGACGACTCCTACTTCGACCTCGAGACCATCGTCAACGGCCGGCCCATCGATGTTCAGCAGCGGATCATCTCAGGAGAGGTGATCCCCAACTTCGCGCGTACCTTCGGCCCCAGATGGGAGGTCGAGGGTCCCGGATCGGTGACCGGCACATTCCCAACCTCATCGTGGTTCTCGGCTGGAGGGCCCTTCCTCTATGGCGGGATGATCGCCATGGTCGCCGAGTCGGCCATGGGATCGGCCGTCTACTCCACCCTCGAGCCCGGCGAGGTCTTCGCCTCACTGGACATGAACATCCGATTCACCAGGCCGGTGATGATCGAGAGTGGCGACTTGGTGGCGTTCGGTCGAGTGCAGCACACCGGAAGGCGACTGCGCATCGCCTCAGCGGACCTCGTCAACGCCGAGGGCAAACGGGTGGCGATGGCCACGTCGTCTGCGCTGGTCGTACCGGGAGGGGTGCGAGAGCTGATGCGCGGCACACCTCCAGAGGAACTCCTCGGAATACGCTGACCGGGCTCAAGCCTCCGTCATCTCCAAGGTGCCGTCGTCGAGGACGGCGAGGTTCTGACCCGGCTCGAGTCGCACCGCCGACGACTCCTCGACCACTGTGGCCGGACCCTGGAGCCGGAAGCCGGCGGGCAAGGAGCGCCGCTCCCACACGCCATCGCGACCGAAGGGATCACCTCGCGGAGGGGTAGGCACGAGGTCCTTCCAGGTGAGAGGTGGGCGTCCCGTCGCCACCACCCTCAGGTTCACCACCTCGAACGGCTCGCCGGGCCTGGCGAAGCCGAACTGACGGTGATGGGCACCCTCGAAAGCGGTCCTCACATCGGCCCAGTCAGGTGAGGCCAACACTTCGACCTCGTGAGACTGGCCGACATAGCGGCAATCGAAACTGGCGACTACCCGCTCCGGCGGGCCGGCGAAGACTTCACCGAACCTCCGCGTGGCATGGGCGGCGACAGCGGAGGTGTCGGGGCCCAAACCGGGATCACCTTGGCGAAGCATCACGGTGCGAGCCGCGTCGGCACGGGGAGCGGAGAGCAACAAACCTGCAGCAGAGAAGACACCGGAAAGCGGTGGCACCAGCACCTTGGGGATGCCGAGGGAACGCGCCAACCGGCCGGCGTGTAACCCGCCGGCGCCGCCAAACGCCACCAGCACCGCCTCCCTTGGGTCGGTCCCCTCCTCCACGGACACCTTGCGGAGAGCGTGCTCCATGTGACTGTCCACCACATCGAGCATCCCGTGGGCGCAGGCCAGGGGGTCGAGGCCGACCTTCGCCCCGAGTATCGCCATTGCCGCCCGCGCCAGGGCCGTGTCGAGCCGGAGCCTGCCTGCCAGGTCGAGGTCGGCGGGTATGTGTCCCGCTACCAGGTTGGCGTCGGTGATGGTCGGCTCGGTCCCACCCAGGCCGTATGAGGCCGGTCCCGGATCGGCCCCCGCCGACCGGGGGCCGACGCGAAGCGCCCCGCCCTGGTCGACCCAGCCGACGCTCCCTCCCCCGGCTCCGATGGTGCGAACCGGGAGGGAGGGGACCCGGGCCACCCTTCCCGCCACGGTGTGGCCGGGTCCCGCCTCAGGGGCTCCCCCGGCGATACGACAGACGTCGGTCGACGTTCCCCCCATGTCGAACGAGATCACGGTGTGGTGACCGTGATGGGCGCCGACCGCCGCAGCCGCCACCACCCCACCCGCGGGACCGGACAGCACGAGGCGCACCGACTGCCCCGACCCCTCCTCGAATACCACGAGCCCTCCAGCCGATGTCATCACCAGACTCCGGGAGACCGGGAGGATGGCGGTCAGCCGCTGCAGGTAGCCGGCGACGGTGGGCGTCAAGTAGGCGGAGAGAGCCGCGGTGGCGATCCGCTCGTACTCCCGGAACTCCGGGGAGATCGAGGTGGCGGCCAGGACCGGGATCCCGGTCCTTGTGGCGAGTCCGGCGGCCAGGCCGTCCTCGGCTGCCGGGTCGAGGTAGGTGTCGACCAAGCCCACGACGGCCACATCGGGACCAAGCCGGCTCAGGGAGGCGGCGGTGTCATCGAGGTCGCCGCCGTGGCCCACCCGAAGTGCTCTGGGCACGAGCGAGGCCGGCCGGTCGACCGCGCTGTCGTAAAGGGAAGGCCGGTCCTGCCTGGCGATCTCGACGAGGTCCTCGAAGCCGATGTCGGTGACCAGGGCCACCGTGGCTCCAGCCTCCTCGATCAGGGCGTTGGTGGCTACCGTCGTACCGTGGAGAAACAGGTCGTCGTCCCGCCAGTCGACGGCCGTCGCCACCGCCAGCGACGGCTCCGACGGCGTGGAGGGGACCTTGAACCCGTCGACCCTGCCGGCGTCGGAGACGACGACGTCGGTGAAGGTTCCCCCGATGTCGACTCCGATGACCCTGGTCAAAGCTAGCCTCGGGTGATGGCGGTCGAGACGTTCCCGTCCCCCAACCCCAATGCCATGAAGTTGGTGGTGGGGGTGCCGGTCGGCGGCCCCACCACCGTGGTCGAGGGAGCCGACACCGAGTTCGGGTTCGCCGTCCGGCTCCTCGAGATCGAGGGGGTGGTGAGCGTGTTCTTCACCGCCGACTTCGTCACCATCACCAAGTCCCCTTCGTCCGTGTGGGACGACATCGTCGCCCGGGCGGTGCCGATCCTAGAGGAGGCATTCGACGCCTGAGAACCCTCAAGGGACCACCACCGTGCGGGGACGGGTGACCCCGTCGGGGTCGGTGGCCATGACCACCACCCGGTAGCCGCCGTCGGGAAGCGCCTCGCCACCCACCACTGTTCCGTGTGCCGCCTCCACCGCATCTCGCACCTGGTCGGGCAGGGGGCCCAGGCCGATCTGGTGGGGCACCGGGGCGGCCTCCCCGGCTGAAACCGGCGGGCGAGTGACCCGGGGAGACCCCTCACTTCCCAGTGTGACCTCCACCATCGACAGTCTCGTGGGCAGACGGATGAAACCTCCTTCTGGCCCCGAGACCAGGGAGCGGACGATCACCTCCACCTGATAGAGCAATGGGCCGGCCTCCGACACCGAGGTGGCCCGCACCCAATCGACGAAGACCTGGGTCCCCGAAGGAGCCTCCGGGGTGGGCACCCCTTCGGGGAGGAGCCCCGCCAGCGCTGATCGGGCCCCCTCCGAGCCATCGAACGAGTAGTACTCCACGGCGAACCACTCGGCATGGGCGGCCACCAGGTGGTGGAGTTGCTCCTCGTGGACCGCGTAGAGATCGGCCTCGGCCACCAGCAGCGGGCTGGACACCGTGGCCGGCGGCTCCAGGGTGGGCAGGGCGGGAGCCACCTGAGCCTCGGTGACCGTTGCCGCAGTGACGACCGGAGGTGCCGTTTGCCCTGGCTGATCGCGCATGAAGGAGAAGGCGAGTGCGCCGAGAACCACTGCGCCCGCCACCGCAATGACCATCCGATTGGGGTCCCTTGCCTTTCGCTCCAGAGTCTCCCAGGGGATCCGCTCATAGATTTCGGGTCGCTCTTGTTCCATGTGGGCGAACCTATGGGGCCCCGGAAGCGGGTTCAAGGGGGTCGCCCTCGCCGCTCGGGTCGCTTCCCGGGGGAACCGCGAGAGCACCGCTAACGTCTTCCCGGTCATGGCCGTCAACCCCGACCCCAAGCCGGGCCGTTGGATCCTTCCCCTGGTCATCCTGGCGATGATCGCCTTCACCTACTTCTTCGTCCGGGAGCTGCCCGAGGCCCCGACAGACACCACCCTGGCTGCGCCCACCACGACCACCCCCGACAGCGGCGAAGAGACCACCACGACCCAGCCCGGTGTAATAGACCCCGAGGTCCAGGCCTACCTGGACCAGGCCGCCGAGATCGACGACGAGCTCCAGGCCCTGCGTACCGCCCTGGTGGCTGCCAATACCGGCTTCGATGCCGAGCCCCGAACTGTCCAGTACCGGGAGGCGGTGGCCGAGTTCGAAGCGGTGGAGACGGCCACGGCCGCCCTTGCCGCCCGATTCGAAGGCCTCACCCCTCCCGAGGCGCTCACCCCGAACCACGCGGTGCTCCTCACCGAGATCGGCTTCGCCGCCAACGCGGTCGCGGACGCCCTGGCCGGCCTCACCTCGGACGATCCCGGGGTGATCCGTCGCGGGGGAGTGGAGGCCTACGAGAATGCCGCCGACAACTTCGCCAGCGAGGTGGGCATCCTCCAGACGGCCGCCGCCGACACCTAGGCCTGACCAGCCCCTCAGTACCCGTAGTCGGGGATGGTGGCCCCACCGCCGCCGGTGTCGTCCGAAGAGGGCGATACGGTGATCATCTCCCCGTCGGAACCGACCACGAACCACACCCCCTCTACTCCCTGGCCGGTGGTATCTCCCGGGCTGACATCTGAAGCGAAACGGTAGAGCGGCCAACCCCTGACCGTCAGCTGGTCCGCCCCGTCGGCTCTGGGAGCCGATCCGAACACCGAAGGATCGAGCCCGCCTGCTATTGGCGTCTCGGCCGCAACCGGTGGCCACAGAGCGGCGCAGGAGTCGTAGCAGGTGCTCTCCCCGGCGTCGTCCGGAGTGAAGAGGTAGAGGGTCAGCCCGTCGGGATCGACCAGGATGCTCCCCAGCTCGGATTGAAATGCCGACACTCCGGAAGACTCGCCGGCAGGCGTGGCCGCCTGGGTGGGTGCATTGTCGGACGTGGTGGTGACCTCCTCCTGGGTGGTGGTCGGACCGGCGTCAGGCGAACCGCAGGAGGCGAGGCCCAGCAGGATCCCCGCCAGCAGGCCCGCCCTCCTTGTCACGCTCGTTGGGCTCCTCATCCCATCAATTACGCCGGAGCCAACTCCCTGGTTCGCGCCACCTGGCACAATTCGGTTGTGGACGGCGAGACGCTCCGGCGGTTCCGCGACGGCGACGAGGCCGCGGTCAAGGCGGTGTACGACCGGTTTGCCGGCCCGGTGTTCGCTGTAGCTCTGAGCATCCTCAAAGACCGGGGCTTGGCCGATGACGCCACCCAGCAGACCTTTGTCAAGGCATGGCGAGCCTCGTCGACCTATGACCCGGAGCGCAGCCTCGCCCCGTGGATGTACGCCATTGCCCGGCGCACCGCGATCGACATGTACCGCCGGAAAGCCAACACCGTCCTGGTCGACGGGATCGAGGTGCCCACATCCGGACCCGATCTGGAGACGGTATGGGAGGCGTTCGAGGTGCGGATGGCCCTCGAGCAGCTCCCCGAGGATGAGCGCCAGGTGATGAGGATGTGTCATTTCGAGGGCCTCACCCACACCGAGATCGCCCGTCGCCTGGGGATACCAGTGGGGACAGTGAAGTCTCGCTCACATAGGGCCCACCGGAGGCTGCTAGGGATGTTGCGCCATCTGGAGGAGACGTGAGCCGGGAACCAGCCCGGATGGAACGGCGTACTGGGGAAGACGTGAGCGACGACACAGCTGCCGAGTACCTCGAGAACGGGCCCGGACAGGGTGGCCGGCCCGAGGCCAGGCTCGACCTGATCCGTCACCTGCTGGCCAGTGGTGATACCTGGGCCGACCCGAGCCCCGAGGTGTTCGACGTCATCTCATCCGGCATAACCCGCGTCGAGGTGGCCGGGTCACCGCCGCCGAACCGACGAAGACTCGCTCCCGCCTGGGGGATCGCCGCGGTTCTAGTCGTAGCCCTGTTCGGGGTGCTGGCATGGCTGGATCGGCCTGAGGAACCGGAGCCGTTGACGGTCGCCATGGTCGGAACCGAGATCGCACCCGAGGCGGTGGGGACCGCATTGCTCAAGGAGACTCCGGCCGGGTGGTACATCCGACTTGAGCTCGAGGGTCTCGGCCCCGCCCCCGAGTCGACCTACTACGAAGGCTGGATGTGGCGGGACAGCGAGGGGGTGAGCATCGGCACCTTCCATCTCCGAGGCGGGGCGGAACCGGTCGCCCTGTGGTCGGGAGTCGACCCGGCGAACTATCCGGCGATACGGGTCACCCTCCAGGAGGAAGGGTCCGGACCCCAAACCTCCGACCAGGTGGTGATGCGGGGAGAGATCGAAGGATGAGAACAACCTCCGCCCGAACCTCAGGTACCCAGGCCCATATCCGGGTGAAATCCTCTCGAGAATGATCCGGATCGGAGCCTGGCGGCGAACTTGAGAGGTTATTGCCCACATTTGGGTCTCCTTACCTGAGGTTCCCGAGGCGGGCCTCGCAGGGTATGTTCGGGGCTATGTGCTATTCCTCGGATGCCAACCCGCCTGTGCCCGTAATCGAAGGTGGCTCGTCAGGCCACCAGGATCTCGAGCTGGTCGCAGCCGACGGCACCCGATTCGCCGCATTTGCCGCCCAGGCCGCAGATCCGAAGGGGCCCGGGTTGGTGATCCTCCCCGACGTGCGGGGACTGCACGACTTCTACACCGAACTGGCATTGAGGTTCGCCGAGCACGGTTACGACAGCGTTGCCATCGATTACTTCGGGCGCACGGCAGGGGTCGCCAAGAGGGACGACGAGTTTCCCTACCGGGATCATGTCCCGTTGTGCGACCTGGAGCATGTCGTCGCCGACACCGCCGCCGCCATTGCCTTCCTCCGCCAGGACGACGAGGAACGCCCGGTGTTCGCCCTCGGGTTCTGTTTCGGGGGATCAAACGCCTGGCACATGGCGGCACAGGGTCTGGGCCTGGCCGGGGTGGTCGGCTTCTACGGCAACCCCAAAAGACCTCCGCTGGGGCCGATCGAGGTCGTCGACCGTTACGCCTGCCCGGTGCTGGCCCTGATGGGTGGCGAGGACCCGAGCATTCCGCAGGATGTGGTCGAGGAATTCCGCCAAGCGATGAATGACGCTGGTGTGGACAACGAGGTGGTGGTGTACGACGGCGCCCCCCACTCATTCTTCGACAGACAGCAAGAGTCGTACGCCGCCGACTCGGCGGACGCCTGGCGGCGGGTCATGGACTTCTTCGAGCGCCACGGGTAGTCGACCTCGCTCACAGCCCACCCAGCACGAGCAGGGAGTCTCCGAACTCGTGCCATAGATAGCCGGTGTCGGCGGCCTGGCGGTAGCACTCAGCGAGTAACGCCTCTCCGGCAATGGCGGCGACGAGCTCGAGGTGGCTCGCCCCAGCCTCGTGCCACCCGGTGACCAGCCCGTCGATCACCCTCACCCCGCTCTCCGGTGTGACGAGATGGTCGGTCACACCCTGCCCGGGGTGGATCATGCCTCTCGAGTCGGCCACCGTCTCCAGGGCCCGAACTGTGGTGGTTCCCACCGCGATCAGCCGCCCCCCTGCCTCTCGGGCCTGGTTGGCCAGCCTCGCCGTGGTCTCCGGAACCCGGAACCGCTCGGCGTCGGGCCGCTCTCCGGCCTCGAAGGAAGCCACCCCCGAGTGGAGCACCACTGGAGCCATCGACACGCCGGATGCGGCGAGCCTAGTGAGCAGCTTGGGGGTGAAGGGTCTGCCGGCGCTGGGCATCTCGGACGATCCGGGCTCACTGGCATAGACGTTCTGGTAGTCGGAGAGTGGCCAGGCGGCGTCGGTGTGGGAGTAGCGAATCGGCTGGCCGTGCCGTGACAGATAGGCCAGAGGGTCGCCGATCCCTTCGAAAGCCGTGATCCAGAGTCGGGGAGACCGCTCATCAGCTGTGAGTAGACGTGCCTTCGCTCCCCCGGCCAGGTCGACCACATCGCCGGGAAAGTCTCGCCAGCGCTCGGAGCCCACACCGTTCGGTTTCCTCGGCTCCACCGTCCAGATCTCACCCGCAACCGGGGAGGAGAGATGAAGCCGGACACGCCCGACCGCAGCACCGATGCCTTCGATGGCGGCGGGGACCACTGTCGACACGTTGACCACCAGGAGGTCGCCGGCTCTCAGCATGTCACCGATGCGATAGAAGACGTTGTGCTCCACCGTTCCCTGGCCGGTGTCAACCACCATGAGCCTCACCCCGTCTCGGCGGCGGCCAGACCGCTCGGGAGGCGCGCCGGCTGCCGCCAGCTCCGAGGCCGCCGAGCCGGGATTCGCCAGGGTCACCGGGCAGCCTCCAAATGACGGGCTCGATAGCGCCCCGACGGTGGCCGCCGCCGGATGAGATCTATGAGGCCGGGAACGCTGGCTTCGGGGGGTGGGCGATCCGAGATGTCCTCTCCGGGGAAGGCCTCCTGATGCATCACGGTGTTCATGTCGCCCGGATCGACCCAGTAGACCGCCAGATCGGGATGTTCGGTGGCGAGCACATTGGAGGCCTGCTCCAGGGCGGCCTTGGACGATCCGTACCCACCCCAACCCTCGTATCCCTCGACGGCTGCATCAGACGTGACGTTCATCACAATCCCCTTCGAGCCGAGCAGGGGAAGGGAAAGCTGGATGAGGGCCAGCGGAGCGAGCACGTTGACCTCGTAGACCTCCCGAAGCACCTCCAGGGGATACTCGGCCATTGGAGGCTGCGGGCTGGGACCGAGGAAGGAGGCATTGTTGACCAATAGGTCGAGCCCACCGAGCCGACGTGCCTCGGCAACGAGGTCTCCCCGATGACGGGAGTCTGCGACGTCGCCGGGTACCGGGACCACACCGTGGCCCAGTTCGGCCACCGCTCCCACGAGAGTGTCCCGGCCGCGTGCGTCGACGACCACTCGCCATCCCAGATCGACCAGCTCCCGGGTCAGGGCGAGGCCGAGGCCTCTCGACGCACCGGTGACGATCGCCACTCTCATGGCCCCCACCCCGGATCAGGGGCCAGGAGGCCTACCTGTGTGACCCGCACCCCGTCGAGCGACCGGGATTGCCCTTTGGCGTCGAATGCGAGGACTGGGCTGTCGACCGACGCCAGGTCGACTCCATTCTCCCGAAGGCATGCCCACCTCTGCTCAACCAGCTGTCGGTCGTCCATGTGCGACAACCTACGGCTTCAACCTAACTTCAAGTCAAGTCCCAGAGTCCCCAAGACTGATTGGACCCTTGACATCACTCTCCACTGTTGCTGAATGTGAGAGCTGACCTGGAGAAACGCGTGGCGAGTCACCATCGCGGGCGGCGGTCGGCGGCCGGCCATCGTCGTAGCCCTCGACGATTCGCCTTCGGGGAGATGCCCACCACGTTGGAACGGCCTCGATCTCCTTGTGGACCCGTTCCAACGGGTTGGTGGAGGCGATCTCGCGGTCCGTGATATGAAGTGCCACGGTGGAGAACCGATCCAGTCGGATGGTGCGTATTGGACCCGACAAGTCTCGTCGAGTGACGACAGGAGAAGCACCCATGGCAGAGGAGACCCTCTACGACAGGCTCGGTGGCGTTTTTGCCATAGCCGCGGTCATCGACCACTTCAGCGATGAGATCGTCAAGAATCCCATTGTTGGCCAGTCCTCGGAGAACCCCGCCCTGCGGGAGTGGCACACCAACCAGCTGGGCCGGCTGCCCGGTTTGAAGTTCATGCGAACCCTGTGGGTCTGCAACGTCGCGGGTGGACCATTCGAGTATGCCGGCACGAAGCCAGGGATGACCCCGCTCGGCCTGGAGGAAGCACATCGCGAGTTCCGAATCTCCCCCGCTGAATTCGGCGAGGTAGCGGCCGAGCTCGGGCGCACCCTTGACTTCGTCGGGGTGCCCCAGCAGGAGAAGGAAGAGGTTCTGGCTGCCTTCGCCGCCCACGAGGGCGAGGTGACTGAGGGATCCCACGCCGGGTAGGGCCATGGATCTCCCGAGGTCGAATGCGCCGGCAGGAGCGGCTCGATAGCCCGGGCAACAACCCCCGAAAACTCGCTCTTCCTCTCGTCGTGGCCAATGCCCGACACCAGGGCCATCCTCGCTTCACCGCCGGAGGCGCGGCGGCTCGTCACCCTCCAATTTGGCCCGTTACATCAGATGTCGTAGTAGAGGTGGAACTCGTAGGGGTGCGGGCGTAGTCGCACCGGGTCGATCTCCCGGGTTCGCTTGTAGTCGAGCCAGTCATCGATGAGACCCTGGGTGAACACCCCACCGGTGAGGAGGAATTCGTGGTCGGCCTCGAGGGCGTCGAGGGCGGCGTCGAGGCTTCCCGGCACCGAGGGCAGGTTGGCCAGCTCAGCCGGCGGGAGGTCGTAGATGTCCTTGTCCACCGGGTCGTGGGGCTCTACCCGCCGGGCGATCCCGTCGAGGCCGGCCATCAACATTGCCGAGAAGGCGAGATAGGGGTTACACGCCGGGTCGGGGCAGCGGAACTCGAGCCGCTTGGCTGCCGGGCTCTGCGAGTACTGCGGGATGCGGATCGCCGCCGAACGGTTCCGGCTGGAGTAGACCAGGTTGACCGGGGCCTCGTAGCCGGGCACCAATCGGTGGTAGGAGTTGGTGGTGGGGGCGGCGAAAGCGAGCACCGCCGGGGCGTGCTCCAGGAGCCCACCGATGTACCAGCGGGCCAGGTCTGATAGGCCGGCATAGCCACTCTCGTCGAAGAACAGAGCCTCGCCGCCCTTCCAAAGTGACTGGTGGGTGTGCATCCCCGATCCGTTGTCCTCGAAGATCGGCTTGGGCATGAAGGTCACCGACTTGCCCGCGGCCCAGGCAGTGTTCTTCACGATGTACTTGTAGAGGGTGACGTTGTCCGCGGTGCGGAGCAGGGTATCGAACCGCATGTCGATCTCGGCCTGACCTGCAGTCCCCACCTCGTGGTGCTGGACCTCGATGCGGATCCCGGCCGCCTCCAGGTTGGCGGTCATGTCAGAGCGGAGGTCCTGGAAGTGGTCGGTGGGAGGCACCGGGAAATAGCCCTCCTTGTACCTCGGCTTGTACCCCAGGTTGCCGCCTGCCTCGTCCTTGCCCGAGTTCCAGGCTCCTTCGACCGAGTCGAGGTAGTAGTACCCGGAGTGCTGGTTCTGGCCGAAGCGGACATCGTCGAAGATATAGAACTCTGCCTCTGGGCCCCAGTAGGAGGTGTCGGCCACGCCGGTGCTGATCAGGTATTCCTCGGCCTTCTTGGCCACGTACCGGGGGTCCTTCTCGTAGGGTGCTCCGGTCAGGGGATCGTTGACGAAGCAGTAGAGGATCAGGGTCTTGCGGGTGCGGAAGGGATCCTCGACCGCGGTAGTGGGGTCGGGGAGGAGAATCATGTCCGACTCCTGGATCGCCTGGAAACCACGGATCGAAGAGCCGTCGAAGCCGAACCCGGCCTCGAAGCTGTCCTCGGTGAGCTCACGGGAGGGGACGGTGAAGTGCTGGACCTGGCCGGGGAGGTCACAGAATCTCAGGTCGATGAACTCGTAGCCCTCACCCTCCACCAGGGAAAGGACGTCGGCGGAGGTCTTGGTCACTTCTCAGGCTCCTCTCTGGCGCGTCTCAACGGGCGACTTTGTATCCCGGGTCGATTGCCTCTCGGTTGCCGAAGTGTGAACGCTGTGTTTCGGGCCTCCGCCAGGGGCGAGAGAGCCTGCTCCCGGGTGAGGGCGGACTACCGTCGCTCCACGTCATGCCAGCCACCATTGTCCTCGGTGCTCAGTGGGGCGATGAAGGCAAAGGCCGGGTGGTCGACTATTTCGCCGAGCACGCCGATTACGTGGTCCGCTACCAGGGGGGCAACAACGCCGGGCACACCATCATCGTTGGTGACCAGAGGCTGGCCCTCTCCCTGATCCCTTCGGGCATTCACTATCCCCAGTGTGTCCCGGTGATCGCCTCGGGCACGGTGATCGACCCCAAGGTGCTCCTCGAGGAGATGAACACCGTAGCCTCCCAAGGTCTCGATCCCACTCGGGTCCGGGTCTCGGCCAACGCCCACCTGATAATGCCCTACCACCGCAAGCTGGATGCCGCCATCGAGCGTTTCCTCGGCACGAATCAGATCGGGACCACCAAGCGGGGGATCGGCCCGGCTTATACCGACAAGTTCGCTCGCTGGGGGATCCGGATCCAGGACCTCTTCGATCCCAAGATCTTCAAGGAGAAGGTGGAAGCCGCCCTCGTCGACAAGAACAAGGTCTTGCCCCGGGTGTACAACACCCTGCCCATGGACCCCGACGAGATCGTCGAGGAGTACCTCGGCTATGCCGACCGGCTTGAACCCCACGTCACCGACACCTCCCTCCTCCTCTGGGAAGCGATCCAACAGGGTCGTCAAGTGCTTTTCGAGGGCGCCCAGGGGACGCTGCTCGACATCGACCACGGGACCTACCCGTTCGTCACCTCGTCCAACCCCACCGCCGGTGGGGCGGTGGTCGGCTCGGGTATCGGGCCACTGGCCATCGATGATGTGGTTGGGGTGGCCAAGGCCTACATCTCCCGGGTGGGCACCGGGCCATTCCCCACCGAGCTCCACGATGAGGATGGGGACCGGTTGATCGAGTTGGGGGGTGAGTACGGGACGGTGACCGGGCGGAGGCGACGGTGCGGATGGCTCGACCTGGTCGCCCTGCGCTACGCCTCCCGGGTCAACAGCCTGTCCCGCATCTTCCTCACCAAGATGGACATCCTCTCCGCCTTCGAGACGATCAAGGTGGCCACCGGCTACGTCACCGACGACGGCGAGACCTACCAAGAGTTCCCCACCCAACAGTCGGTGCTCTACCACTGCCGGCCCGAGTATGTGGAGTTCCCCGGGTGGGGCAGCGACATCACCGGTGCCCGCACCTATCAGGACCTCCCCGGTGCGACCAGGTCGTACATCGAGTTCATCGCCGACCTGACCGGGGTTCCGGTGGGCTGGGTATCGGTCGGCCCGGAACGCTCCCAGCTGGTAGAGGTGCCATGAGGGTGCTCCTGGTCGGAGGTGGCGGCAGGGAGCATGCCCTGGGATGGAAGCTGGCAACCTCGCCACGGGTCGACGAGCTGCTCTCGCTCCCCGGCAACCCCGGCCTCGCCGACCTCGGCCCGGTGGTCGTGGGGATCGACCCTTCCGACCCGGGAGCGGTGGCCGCGGTATCCCGGATCCAGCAGGTCGACCTTGTGGTGGTGGGGCCAGAGGCACCGCTGGCCGCCGGAGTGGTGGACGCGGTGGCGCGACTTGGCATCCCCTCATTCGGTCCGACCCGGGCTGCGGCCCGCCTCGAGTCGTCGAAGAGCTACGCCAAGGAGGTGATGGCCCGCGCCGGGGTCGCCGCCGGCGATTCGGCGACGTTCACAGAACCCGGGCTGGCCCGCGCCCATATCGACCGCTCCTCAGGGCCTTATGTGGTGAAGGCCGACGGCCTGGCGGCAGGCAAGGGGGTGCTGGTCACCGACTCGAAGAGCGAGGCGGTGGCCTGGGCGGAGCATTGGCTGGACCGTGGGCCGGTGGTGGTCGAGGAGTTTCTCGACGGTCCCGAAGTGAGTGTGTTCGCGGTGTGCACCGACGCCGGCTCGGTGCCCTTGGAACCGGCCCGGGACTACAAGCGGCTCGGCGACGGCGACACCGGCCCCAACACCGGTGGGATGGGCTCCTACTCGCCGGTGAGGGACCTACCGGCCGGGCTGGTCGACCAGGTCGTCACGGCGGTGATCGAGCCGACCAGGGCCCAGATGGCCGAGGAGGGCCATCCCTTCACCGGGTTCCTCTACGCGGGAATGGCCCTCACCTCCCAAGGACCCAAGGTGCTCGAGCTCAACGTCCGCCTCGGCGACCCCGAGGCGCAGACCATTCTCCCCCGCATGACCACCGACCTGGTCGATGTCCTGGAAGGCGCCTCGCCCCAGTGGGATGAGGGCTCGACCGTGACCGTGGTCTTGGCCGCACCCGGATATCCCGAGACTCCCCAAACCGGGGCACAAGTCAACGGCCTCGACCGGGTTCCCGACGACGTCCTGGTGTTCCACGCCGGGACCGCGACCGCTCCGAGCCAGGACGGGGTGACCGTGGCCGGCGGACGGGTGCTGGCCTTGGTAGGCCTTGGCGCCGACCTGAGCGCCGCCCGGAATCGTGCCTACGAGGCGGTAGCCGAGGTGCGCTGGCCGGGCGTCGTCTATCGCCGTGACATAGCACTCACCTCGTGAGCCGGTCTCAGCCCGGGGTCCGCTCTCGACGGCCTCACCGTAGGCGGCGCCGTCGACAGTAAGCACCCAAATCGGGTTGAGCCATTACCAACGTCGTGGTATCGTGTAAGCGGTCACCCGCTTATTACTCCTTACTATGCTTCACCGGCCCCCACCACGCTCTCGCCCTCTGGTAGTGGTCTCCCTCGTCGTCCTCTACCTGGTGTGGGGCTCCACCTATCTTGCCCTCCGCTATGGCTTGGAGGGTTTCCCTCCGTTCCTGCTCAACGGTTTCCGCTTCCTGATCGCGGGTGGGGCTCTGCTCGGCTACCTGAGGTGGAGTGGAGGACTCGAGTTCAGTCGACGCCAGATTTGGGACTCGTCCCGGGTGGGCCTGATGCTCCTCGTCGGCGGGGTCGGCCTGGTCACCCTGGCCGAGGATGCCGGGGTGGGATCGGCCATCGCCGCCACCGCGGTGGCGGTCACCCCGGTATGGGTGGCGATCACCGCCGGGCTGTTTGGGTCGTGGCCGGGACGGCGTGAGTGGCTCGGTCTGGCGTTGGGCCTGGTCGGGGTGGTCGCCCTGGCACGCGAGGGCGACTTCCAGGCCAGCCCCATCGGTCTGGTGCTCATCGTGGCCGCCCCGATCATTTGGGCTTTCGCCTCGGTTTGGGGCACCCGCCTCGACCTTCCACGCCCGCTTCCCAACGCCGCCCTCCAGCTGACCGCGGCCGGGGTGGGCATGACCCTGTTCGGATGGGTCATCGGGGAAAGGGTGACCGCCAACCCGGAACCGGCCGCCTGGGCAGCCATGTTCTATCTGGCCATCTTCGGCTCGCTCCTCGCCTTCACCGCCTTCGTCTACCTGATGAACACCGTCCGACCCGCCCTGGCCACCAGCTACGCCTACGTCAATCCGGTGGTGGCGGTGATCCTGGGTCTGACCATGGGTGGCGAGACCCTGACCGGTGGCGTCTTCGTCGCCCTTCCCCTGATCCTGGTCTCGGTGGCGATGGTGGCCACCGCCGACAGATCACGGCGGAGACGGGATTCCGAGGCAGTGGTAACAGCGGCCGAGGAGGCCGCCTGAGAGGTCAGGGCAAGCTTGCCCTCTTCTCGGCACCACCGGGCCTCCTGGCGTCGTAGGCAAGCAGGCCCTTTTGCCACCAGGAGATGAGCAGCACCGCCAGGGCACAAGCCGCCCCACCCAAGATCGCCGCCCACGCCTCGCCGGTGAGCGCGGCCAGAGCGCCTAGCAACAGAGCACCGAGGTGAGGGCCTCCGGCAACCACCACGGTGAACACCCCCTGGAGACGGCCCCGCAGAGCGTCGGGTGTGGCTACTTGGAGGATGGTGGTGCGAAATACGGCACTCACCGTGTCGGCGATGCCCGCCAGGGCCAGGATCGAGGCGGCAGGCCACAGCGCCCAGTTGGCCCTGCCTCCGGGGAGCGGGCCCGGAGCCACGGCGACAACCGCACCGAAGACCGCGATCAGTAGACCCCAGATGGTCACCGAGACCACGATCGCCAGCCCCTGACGATTGATCCGCCCGAGCCGACCGGAGAAGACACCCCCCATGAAGGAACCGATGGCTATCGCCGAGACCAGGACTCCGACCGTGGTGGCCCCACCCCCGATCATCAAGGCCCCCATCGCCGGGAAGAGGACCCGGGGCATGGCGAGGATCATGGCGCAAAGGTCGGCGTAGAACGTCATCGCCACCGTGGGGCGGGTTCGGAGAAAGGCGAACCCTTCCATGACCGACCTGATACCGGCGCGCCGGACTTCCCCGAGTGGAGCGAGCGAAGGCAGGGTGAGCAGGAGGAGCAACGAGGCGACCTGTAACACCACCTGAGAGCCGTAGGCCCACCCGTACCCGAGTCGGTCGACGGCCAGCCCACCGACCATCGGGCCCACGGCCATCGACAGTCCCATGGAGAGCCCTCCCAGGGCATTGGCCGCAGGCAGGAGATGTTCCGGGATCAAGCGGGGGATCACCGCGGTGCGCGCCGGGGTGTGGATGGCGAATAGCCCGCTCTGCACGGCCACCAGGCCATAGAGCGTGCCCACGGTGGCGGCACCGGTCGAGGCGAGGAAGATGAGGGCCAGACCGACCAGGCACAGCCCGATATTGGTGGTGAGCAGCACCGTCCTCCGGTCGTAGGCGTCGACTACCGAGCCGCCGTAGAGCCCGAGCACCACCAGAGGCACCAACGAGAACAGACCGACCATTCCCACCGCAAGCGTGGAACCGCTCAGGTCGTACACATGGAGCCCCACCACCACCGCAACCAAGGCCGAGCCCATCCCGGTCAGGGCCCCACCGGTCCAGAGATGCCGGTAGGGGCGGCTGGTGCGAAGGGGGGTGAGGTCGACGAGATAGCCGCGCACCGGCCTATTTTGCCCCGACCGGGTACCGTCCCCGCCGATGAGCCACAGAGTTGCCATAGTCATGGGATCGGGATCGGACCGGCCCATCATGGAGAAGGCAGGGGAGACCCTGGAGCACTTCGGTGTGGGGCACGAGACCAGGGTGCTCTCGGCCCACAAGACGCCCGACCAGGCGATCGAGTTCGCCGCCACCGCCGCCGACAAGGGATTCGAGATCATCATCGCCGGCGCGGGCAAGGCGGCTCATCTCGCCGGGGTGATGGCGGCCAAGTCACTGCTTCCTGTGATCGGGGTTCCCCTCTCAGCATCGCTCGACGGGTTGGACGCCCTCCTCTCCACAGTGCAGATGCCCAACGGGATACCAGTGGCCACCGTGGCGGTGGATGGGTCGACCAACGCCGCCCTGCTGGCGGTGGCCATTCTCGCCTTGGGCGACGAGGACCTCCGCCGCAGGCTGGCCGACTACCGGGCCGACCTCGCCGCCAAGACCCTGTCTGGCTGAGAGCCGATACCATCCACCCCACATGAGCGAGATCTCGTTCGCCAGTGCCGACCCCCATGACTTCCTCGACATCGACGGGCTGCTCGAAGACGAGGAGATACTTCTCCGGGACACGGTGCGCGGGTTCGTCGAGAAGGAGATCGCTCCCAACGTCGCCGACTGGTGGGATGAGGGCCGAATCCCCGCCAGAGACCTGGCCAGAGCATTCGGCGACATGGGGATGCTGGGCATGCACCTCGAGGGATACGGGTGCGCCGGCACCTCGGCCACCGCCTACGGGCTGGCGGCCCTCGAGTTGGAGGCAGGCGACTCGGGAATCCGGTCGTTCGTGTCGGTGCAGGGCTCGCTTGCCATGTTTCCCATCTGGAAGTTCGGATCCGAAGAGCAGAAGGAGACCTGGCTGCCACGGATGGCAACCGGTGAGGTGATCGGGTGCTTCGGGCTCACCGAGGCCGACTCCGGCTCCGACCCGGCCTCGATGCGCACTTCGGCGAAGCGGGACGGGAGCGACTGGGTGCTCAATGGCTCGAAGATGTGGATCACCAACGGGTCGGTGGCCGACATCGCCATCGTCTGGGCCCGCACCGACGAGGGGATTCGGGGTTTCATCGTCCCCAGTGACAGCCCGGGGTTCGCCGCCCCCGAGATCAAGAAGAAGGCGTCACTGCGGGCCTCGGTCACCTCGGAGCTGATCCTCGACGACGTCCGCATACCCGACGAGCTCGCCCTACCCGGGGTGTCGTCGATGCGGGGACCCCTGTCCTGTCTCAACGAGGCCCGCTTCGGGATCGCCTTCGGGGCCATGGGTGCGGCGCGCTCCTGCTACGAGACGGCGCTGGCCTACTCCAAGGAGAGGATCCAGTTCGACCAGCCGATCGCCTCGTTCCAGCTCACCCAGGCCAAGCTGGTGGATATGATGGTCGCGGTGCAGAGGGGCACCCTGGTCGCCCTCCACCTGGGGAGAAGGAAGGACGCCGGCACCCTGACCCCCGAGCAGGTCTCCTTCGGCAAGTTCGACAACGTGCGCAACGCCCTCCAGGTCGCCCGGACCGCCCGCTCGGTGCTCGGGGCCAACGGGATAACCCTGGAGTACCCGGTGTTCCGTCACATGTCCAATCTGGAGACGGTGTACACCTACGAGGGCACCAACGAGATCCACATCCTGGTCATGGGTCAGGCGATCACCGGTCTCGACGCCTTCACCTGATGGAGCCCGAGCTCCTCGAGGAGCGGGACCGGCTCCTCGCCCTCCATCGGGAGACTCCCCACGACCCCGAGATCAACTACCGGTGTGCCGTGGCCCATGACCGGCTGGGGCTGGAGAGGGAGGCGGTCCCCTTCTACCTGGCGGCCATCGACGGCGGGCTCGACGACACCGACCTGAGGTCGGCGTACCTCGGCTTGGGGAGCACCTACCGGGCGATCGGCGAGTACCAGGCGGCGATGGAGACATTGGACCGCGGCCTGAGCCGGTTCCCCGACGCCGAGGAAATGACGGTGTTCCGGGCGATGACCCTGCACAACCTGGGGCGGTCGGAGGAGGCGGTCTCCCTGCTCCTCGGAGTGCTCACCCGGACCAGCGCCCACCCCGGTGTCGAGCGCTACCGCCGGGCCATCGACTTCTACTCGGGCCGGCTGGACGAAACCTGGTAGGCACGAGCCTGCCCATGCGTATCTCGCTCAGCTTGCACCGAGCTTGTGCTCCGTCATCTCGACAGTCGAGGTTCAGGGAATGCCTACCAACGTCGGTCACCCGGTGAGCGGGATGACAGATACGGCGCCAGGTCGCCGTTGGGGGCAATCACCAGGTCTTCGAGCCCCAGCCAGATGGCCACCGCCTCCAGCTCATGACGCAGCGCCCGGCCCACAGCCACCCGGTCGACGTCTGGCTCGGCGTATGCACCGCGGACCAGTAGCGCACGGGCGTCACGGTCGCTCTTCAGGTCGACCCTGCCCACCAGCTCACCCTGGTAGAGGAAGGGGAGCACGTAGTAGCCGAATACCCGCTTGGGCTCGGGCAGATATATCTCGATCCGGTAGTGGAAGTCCCAGAGACGCTCCACCCGCTCCCGGAAGAAAACCAGGTTGTCGAAAGGAGAGAGTAAGGCGGTCCCCGCTGCACGGCGAGGGAGGGTGGCTTCGGGGTGCAGGTAGGCCGGCTTGTCCCACCCGGTCACGCTGACCTCGATCAGCCTCCCGTCGTTGGCCAGGCTCTCGATCAGTGGGCGGGCTTGTGGCATACGGATCCGGTAGTAATCGGCAATGTCGGCGGCGGTGCCCACCCCCAGCGAGCGCGCCGACCCGACCAGGAGCTCGCTGATCGCCTCCTCGTCGTCGGGAGTGGGAGCCCTCAGGTGTTTGGCGGGGATCACCCGTTCGGCGAGGTCGTAGAGGCGGACGAAATTGGGCCGGGCGGCTGCGGCGACCCGGCCCTTGACGAAGAGGTACTCGAGGGCCATCTTTCCCTCGTTCCAGTTCCACATGGCGCCCCCCGACTTTGCGCCGGGGTCTTCGAGGTCGCTTGTCTGGATCGGCCCCCTCGCCCGGACTTGATCGAGCACCCGATCTATGTAGTCCGGCTTCCGGTCGAGGACTTTCTGGAACCCGCTCCACACCCCCGACCTCTCCATCCGCCACCGGAACAGACGGTGGGCGTGGGTGGGGACCACCGAGGCCATGTGGGCCCAGTACTCGAACATCTCCCCCGACTCCCAGATCCACCGGTCGAGATGATCGCGGTCGTAGCCGCCGAGCCTGCTGAAGAAGGGCATGAAGTGGGCCCGGGCGAAGACGTTCACCGAGTCGAGCTGAACCACCCCGATCCGGTCGAGCACCCTGCGGTAGTGGCGCACATCGATCTTTCCCACCGGCCGGGGAACGGTGAAGCCTTGGGCGCCCAGGGCGAAGCGGCGTGCTTGATCCAGGGTGATACGACGCATGGCTCGAGGATAGGTACCAGGTGTTGCGGACAGATTCAGTCCTCGATCACCTCTGGGTAGTCAACTCCCGACATGGCATCATCCTCCCGTGATCGAACGGTACACCCTCCCTGAAATGGCCGGGATCTGGTCGGAGCAGAATCGCCTCGAGATGCTCAAGCGGGTCGAGGTACTCGCCCTCGAGGCCTGGGAGGAGCTGGGGAAGGTTCCACCCGGCACCGCGGCCAAAGTGGAGGCGTCGCCCTGCCCGGGACCGGACCAGGTCGCCGAGAGGGAGAGGGTGACCAACCACGACCTTGCGGCGTTCGTCGACCTGCTCGGGGCGGGTGCCGGCGACGAAGCCGCCGCCTGGGTCCATTATGGGCTCACCTCGTCCGACGTGCTGGACACCGCCACCGGGGCACAGCTCGCCGAATCGTCCCAGTTGCTCATCGACACCCTCGCCCTCCTGTTCGCGGTGGTCAAGGCCCGGGCCGTGGAGCACCGGGAGACCTACATGGTTGGCCGCACCCACGGGATTTGGGCCGAACCGACCACCTTCGGCTTGAAACTGGCGGGATGGGCCTTCGAGCTGGCCCGGGGACACCAACGCCTCACCGCGGCCCGGGAGGCGGTCTCCGTGGGCAAGGTGTCGGGGGCGGTGGGAAGCTACGCCCACATCCCACCGGAGGTCGAACAACACGTGTGTCGCCGCCTCGGCCTGGAGGCTGAGCCGGCGTCCACCCAGGTGACCGCCCGGGATCGCCACGCCCAGTACCTGACCACCCTCGCCCTGGTAGGGGCCACCGTCGAGCGGATCGCCACCGAGATCCGCCATTTGCAGCGGTCCGAGGTGGGTGAGGTGCGCGAGTCCTTCGCGCCCGGCCAGAAGGGCTCCTCGGCTATGCCCCACAAGCGGAACCCGATCCTCTCCGAGCGGCTCACCGGGATGGCCCGGCTGCTCCGGGGGTACGCCCAAGTGGGTCTGGAGAACGTGGCCCTGTGGCACGAGCGGGACATCTCCCATTCCTCGGCGGAACGGGTGGTGCTCCCCGATGCCTCCACCTGCCTTCATTACATGCTGGTCAGGCTGACCGGGTTGATCGAGACCCTCGAGGTGGACCGCCGCCGGATGCTGGCCAACCTGGAGGAGACCCGTGGCCTGGTGTTCAGCCAGGCTGCCCTGCTCGGGTTGATCGACTCGGGGATGACCCGGGATCAGGCGTACCGGATCGTCCAAGCCCACGCCATGGGGGTGTGGGAAGGGACGGGGACGCTGCGTGACGCCCTCCGCTCCGACCCCGATCTGGGACCCGGACCGGAGGAGGTCGACACCTGGTTCGACACCAGTAGGGTTGCCGCCGGTTCAGCCGTGGTGTTCCAGCGCCTCGATGCCCTCCGGCTGTGAGCCGAGTATCCCTTCGAGGGAGAAGACCTTCTCGAGCTGCTCGGTGAAAGTGCGCGCCGCAAGCAGCACCTGGGCTCCCTGCGGAGTGCGGAAGTTGGTGGCTTCGATGGTGAACCGGCGCACCGAGTCCCGGGAGATCCCCCGGTAGCGCCAGGCAGTGGCCACCGCCTGGGTGAAGGTCCACGAGGAGTCGAGCCGTACCGAGCTGGCCACCGCGCTGAGCCTCGAAGCCAGTGAGGCGGGAGAGGAGAAGCCGGCGGTCTTCGCCGCCAACTGGAAGAGCACGTCCTGTTGGCGGCGTTGGCGGGCGAAGTCGGAAGCGGCGATCCGGCGCCATTGCCCCTCGATGAGCTGCTCGGTGTTACGGGATCGCACCCAGGCAAGGGCCACTGTGCCGCTGACCACCTGGCACCCGCTGACATCGATCTGGAGGTGGGCGTTGGCGTCTCGGGTGGGGTGGTCGACACAAACGGTGATCCCTCCCATGACGTCGACCACGCTGGAGAACCCGTCGAAGTCTATCCGGGCGAGGTGGTCGACCGGGATCCCGGTGTAGTCCTCGACCATGATCGCCATGAGCTCCGACCCGGTGGCCGTCCCCGGGCACCCGCCGAGCCCCTCGTTGAGTCGGCTGAACCGGTCCTTGCACAGGTTCCACACCCAGAGGTCCCGGGGGAGGCTGACCATGATCGGCGGCCCGCCGGCAGTGGGCTGGAGAGCGAGGATGATGGCGTCGGCGAGAGAGCCGGAAGCGTCGGTCCCCAGGAGCAGGTAGACGTCGAACACCTCGTCGGGGATCGGCGTGCCGAAAGCGTTGGGGTAGACCAGACGGGGATCGTCGGGATCGACCTCCGGTTCCTCCTCCGGATCGACCGGGAGCGTGGCCGGGGGCGCCTCTTCCGGTGAGCGGCTGATGGCCTCACGGGCCGTCTCCGGGTTGAAGTCCTCCACCGCCACCGCGTCCAGTGTCGAGGTCAGTTGGTGGAGGTAGAAGGCGGCGAAGCCGATGACCACGCCGAAGACGACGATGATCACCACCTTGAGCGGGTGTAAGACGTTGTACCAGATCGGAGACAAGTCCGACGATGCTATATCCACCGCCGGACATCACCCCGGAGTCCCGGCTCACCAGTTTGGCCGGTAAAACCCTGGGGGAGGATTGGAGATCTCATCCTTGGTGTTGTCGTACTCCCAGGTGAGTCTGTCGGTCACCGAGGCTACCCCATCGAGACGTCTGGTCAGCTCGAGGAGCAGAGTGGCGTCGGAACGGTTCTCGAGGTGGCCGCTGAGCACCACATTCCCGTCGGTTGACGCCACCTTCACCTTCGCCGGGTCGAGCCACATCACCCTGGCGATGACGTGCTCGGTGATCTCATCGATGATGTCCTGGTCGGCGCGAGTGAACGCCCGGAGCATGTCGGCCCGGGAGAGCAAGCCGACCAGCCGCCCTTCCTCCACCACCGGCAGCCGCTTGACCGCCTCCCGCTCCATGGTCCTAGCTGCCTCGGTGTGGTCAGCCTCCGACCCGATGGTCACCACATCGGTTGTCATCACGTCACCCACGGTGCGTTCCTCAGCAGGTATTTCTTGTCGATCCAACAAGAACCGGAGCAGCCCGGCCCGCCTCTTCGTCCGGCGATCGGCCTCGCCGGCGACGAAGTCGGCCTCGGTGATGATCCCCACCAGCGCACCATCGTCATCGGTGACCGGCAAACCACTGACCCCGGCGTCCAGCATGCGACGCGCCGCCTCCTTGAGGGAGAACCCAGGGCCGACGGTGATCACGTCGGTGGTCATCAGATCTCGAACCTTCATCTCGAAAACTCCTCTCTGCGGCCAAAGATCGTCGAGCCGGGCCACCGCCGGCAGGGACTTAGGCCCCTTTCTGTCGAACGGCTACGATCCCGCCGCGTGTTGGCCCTACCCCACATCGCATCGGGCAAGGTGCGGGAGATCTACGAGGTCGATCGGGAGCATCTCCTCTTCGTGGCCACCGATCGGATCTCGGCCTACGACATCATCCTCAACCAGCCTATACCCGACAAGGGCAAGGTGCTCACCGGCCTCAGCCTCCACTTCTTCGACCTTCTCGAGGTGCCCAACCATCTGGTCGGGGTCGACCTCGACCAGGTCGACGGGCTCGACGAGGCCGATCGCGCCCACCTGAGAGGACGAGCGATGGTGGTGCGCCGCGCCGAGGTGGTGCCGGTGGAGTGTGTGGTCCGCGGTTACCTGTACGGTTCGTCGTGGCGGGAGTACCGCGACGGCGGCGGCCCTACCACCGAGCACCTCCCCGCCGGCCTCCGCCTCGCCGACCGGCTTCCCGAACCGATCTTCACCCCGGCCACCAAGGAGTCCACCGGCCACGACATCAACATCACAGAGGAGACCACCAGGGGCCTCCTCGGCGACCAGCTCTACGAGGACCTCCGCACCCGGTCCATCGACATCTACCGCCGCGCCGCGGCGTACGCCGCCAACAGGGGGGTGATCCTTGCCGACACCAAGTTCGAGTTCGGCTTTGCCGACGGTGAGCTGCTCCTGATCGACGAGGTACTGACCCCCGACTCCTCCCGATACTGGCCGGCCGACCGGTGGGTCCCCGGCACCGATGTGCCCTCGTTCGACAAGCAATACGTCCGGGAGTGGCTAGAGGCCCAGCCCTGGGACAAGACCGCCCCCGCTCCCGACCTCCCCGACGAGATCGTCGCCGGGACGCGGGAGCGTTACATCGAGGCCTACGAGCGGATCACCGGCGCCGGCTTCCAGGACTACCTGGCGCGATGAAGGTCACGGTCATCATCAACCGAAGGCCGGAGATCGCCGACCCGGAAGGTTCCACGGTGCGTCGGGCCCTGCACGACTTGGGGTTCACCGAGGCCACCGAGGTCCGGATGAACCGTGTGATTCACATGGAGGTGGAGGGTGGCGATCGCAAGCAGGTCCGGGGCCGTGTCGAGGAGATGTGCCGTCAGCTACTGGCCAACCCGGTGTTGGAGGACTTCGAGGTCGAGGTGAGCGGATGAGGACCGCAGTCGTGATCTTCCCGGGCAGCAACTGTGAGCACGACGTAGTCCGGGCAGTCGAGACCATGGGTGGGGAAGCACACCTCGTGTGGCATCGGGAGACCGACCTCTCCGATTTCGACGGGGTGATCCTTCCCGGGGGGTTTGCCCACGGCGACGCCCTGCGAACCGGGGCCATAGCCCGCTTTTCCCCGGTGATGGCCGAGGTCGCCCGGATGGCAGGATCCGGGGCCCCGGTACTGGGCATCTGCAATGGGTTCCAGATCCTTTGTGAGGCGGGGCTCCTTCCAGGCGCCCTCATCGCCAACCGGGACCTCTCATTCATCTGCCGCTTCGTGGAGATCGAGGTAGTGGACAACCACACCATCCTCACCCGGGCAGCCGAGGTGGGTCAGGTGCTGCACGTCCCGCTCAACTCGTACGAGGGTAACTGGGTCGACCCCTCCAACGAAGGGAGGGTGGCGATCCGTTACGTCGACGACCCCAACGGCTCCCAGGACCGAGCGGCCGCCGTGGCCAACACCGAGGGGAACGTTGTGGGGATCATGCCCCACCCGGAGCGGGCCAGCGACATACTTCTCGGCTCGGAGGACGGATTGGTTCTCATCGAAGGCTTCCTCCAGTCGCTGGTACCGGCATGACCGGGACGGCCACCGCGGTTCATCTCCAGCTGGGGATGACTGACCAGGAGCACCAGAAGGTGGTCGACATCCTGGGGAGGGAGCCACGCCCCGCCGAGTTGGCGATGTACTCGGTGATGTGGTCGGAGCACTGCTCCTACAAGTCGTCCCGGGCCCACCTCGGCCGGTTCCCCACAGAGGCCCCCTGGGTGGTGGTCGGCCCCGGCGAGAACGCCGGTGTGGTCGACATCGGCGACGGTTGGCTGGCGGCGATCCGCATCGAGAGCCACAACCACCCCTCGTTCGTCGAGCCATACCAGGGGGCGGCAACCGGGGTTGGGGGCATTCTCCGCGACGTCTTCACCATGGGGGCTCGTCCGGTCGCATTGTGGGACCAGATTCGCTTCGGACCACTGGACAGCCCGAAGAACCGCTATCTGTTCCAGGGGGTCGTCGCCGGCATCGCCGGCTACGGAAACGCGGTCGGTGTCCCCACGGTCGGGGGTGAAATCGAGTTCGACGAGAGCTATAGCGGCAATCCCCTGGTCAACGTGATGTGCCTCGGCCTGATGCACCGCGACCAGCTGGTCCTGGGGACCGCCGGGGAGCCGGGCAACGTCGCTGTCCTCCTCGGCAACGCCACCGGGCGCGACGGGATCGGCGGGGCCTCGGTGCTCGCCTCGGCCTCATTCGACGAGGAAGCTGCCTCGAAACGGCCCAGCGTCCAGGTTGGTGATCCTTTCGAGGAGAAGAAGCTGATCGAGGCTTGTCTCGAGCTCTACAGCAGGGACCTGGTCGTCGGGGTGCAGGACCTGGGCGCCGCCGGGCTGTCCTGCGCCACCTCGGAGCCGGCGGGGAGAGCCGGGGTGGGGATGGAGGTGGACCTGGACGCGGTCCACGTACGCGAGCCGGGGATGACCGCAGCCGAGCTGCTCATGTCGGAGTCCCAAGAGCGGATGATGGCCTTCGTCTCCCCCGAACGGGTGGACGAGGTACTCGCGGTGGCCGACAAGTGGGAGATCGACTCGGCGGTGGTCGGCCGGGTTCAGCCCGGAGGGGCCCTGGAGGTCCGACGCCGAGGTGAGCTGGTCGCCGAGATCCCGGCAGCCTCGCTGGCCGACGAGGCCCCCCGTTATCACCGCCCCGCCTCCCGTCCCGACTGGCTCTCTGAGGTTTGGGCCCGGGGCCACCAGGTCGAGGTGACCTCACCGATCGACACCCTGCTCCGACTGCTGGCTCATCCTGGGGTGGGGTCCTCGGCGTGGGCCCACGAGCAGTACGACCACATGCTCTTCCTGGACACCGTGATCGGCCCGGGTGGCGACGGATCACTGCTCAGGGTTGCCGGGACCGACAAGGCATTGGCCGTCTCAACCGATGGCAACGGCCGTCTCTGCTACCTCGACCCGCTACGGGGCGCCGCCCGCCTGGTCTATGAGGCAGCCCTCAACGTTGCCGTCACCGGAGCCCGGCCGCTCGCCCTGGTCGACAACCTCAACCTGGGCAACCCGGAGAAGCCGGAGGTGATGTGGCAGCTGGTCGAGACCATCGAGGGCATCTCCCAAGCCTGTGAGGCCCTGGGAATCCCGGTTGTGGGCGGCAACGTGTCGTTCTACAACGAGACCGACGGGGTTGACATCTACCCCACGCCAGTGGTGGGGCTCCTCGGGCTGGCCGACCCGATGCCCCTGGCTCCTCCCCGTCTCGACCGGGCCGAGCCGGGGATGGAGGTCTGGGTGCTCGGTCCCGACCCGAGCGACAACCTCGCCGGCTCCTATCTGCAGCGTCTGCAAGGCCCTCCAGGAGGCCGGCCCAGCCCTCCTGACCCGGCCACCGCGATCGAGATGGTGGGATTGGTCGCCGACCTGGCCCACAGGGCTCCCGTGCTACACGATGTCTCCGACGGCGGCATGGCGGTTGCCCTGGCGGAGATATGCATCGCCTCCGGGGTGGGGTGCGTGGTCGACGGTGGGGACACTCCCCTCCTCTTCGGCGAGGACCCCCACCGGGTAGTGGTGGTGGTCCCCCCGGGTTGGGATCCTTCCCTCCCGGGGAGGCGTGTGGGACGGGTGTGGGGAGACCACATGGTCATCGGTGATGAGTCGGTTTCGGTGGCCGAGGTGACGGCCGTCTGGCGCCTGGCGATCGCCCGGGCACTCACCGGTACGATGACCCGATGACCCGCACCATCGGCGTACTCACCGCAGGGTGCGACAGCTCCGGCCTGAACACGGCGATCAGGGCGGTGGGCAAGTCGGCCCAGCGGGCCTACGGGATGGAGGTGATCGGGCTTCCACGACGGGTTCCGCGGGCTGATGGAGGACCGGTTCTGCCCTCTCTCCTCGGACGACTTCTCCGGGATACTCACCCGAGGAGGCACCGTCCTCGGGACCAGCCGGGTCAACGTGTCCAAGGTGGACATGGGCAACGGCACGCAGAAGATCAAGGAATTCGACAGCACCCAGATCGGTGGTACCACCACACTGGCCGAAAGGCTCTCGGCCATGACCGGCCTGGAGTCGCGCGTCACCATCCTCGGCCCGTGCAGAGGGGTGGGACGCCGTCACCAGGCGACCGACTTGTCGCCACCAGGCTGGGGACAGCATGCGCCGACTACATCGACCAGGGAATCCACGGGGTGATGGTGGCCGCCCGCGGCGACCATGCCGAGCCGGTGCCTCTCCGGGATATCGCCGGGATCCATCCCCTTCTGATCACCGCCCGCCATCTGGGGATCGCCCTTGGGGACTGAAGTCCCCAAGCACATGAGCCGAGTACTCGGGACGGTGCTCGCCGGAGGCAAGAGCAGTCGGATGGGCCGGGACAAGGCCGAGGTCTTTGTGGAGGGGACATCGATGCTCGACCGGGTGGGGGCCGCACTCTCGGCGGTCACCGACCGAGTGGTCGTGCTCGGCCCCGATCGGCCGGGGTGGGAGTGCTGGCCCGACTCGGTACACGCCGAGGGCCCTCTCGCCGGGATCGCCACCGCCCTGAGCCGCGCCGACCGGAGACATGTCATCGTGGTCGCCGTCGACCACCCCTTCGTCAGGGCCGAGACCCTGCGCCGGCTGGCGGAGCTTGCCGACGACATCCCAGTGGTCCCCGTCGACCGTGATGGGGTCCGCCAGGTCACCTGTGCCGTCTACCCCGGCGAGATCGCCGCTGCCGCCATCGAGGAGGCCGGCGGCGGCGGTTCGATCCAGAGCCTCCTCGACCGGGTGTCATTCCGGGCGGTGACCCCCGAGGAATGGGGGTCCTGGGGTGAGGACGGGCGCAGCTGGTACTCGGCCGACGATCCCGAGGGGCTCGATTGGGGCGCAGCTCGCTTCGCCTACGATGAACCGGTGCCAGGTGCGGCCCCGACACACGGCGAGGACTCCCCGGGAGAGGCCTGTGGCCTGTTCGCCGTCTACTCCACTACCCAGCGGGTATCTCACCTGATCTACTTCGGGCTGTTCGCCCTCCAGCACCGCGGGCAGGAGTCGGCCGGCATCGCCACCTCCAATGGGGAAACGGTCACCGTGTTCAAGGATCTCGGCCTTGTCGCCCAGGTCTTCGACGAGTCGTCTCTCGCCGGCCTCGACGGCCATCTGGGGATCGGGCACACCCGGTATTCGACCACCGGCTCCAACAACTGGGCCAACGCCCAGCCGGCTCATCGCCAGGTGGGGAACACCAGTGTGGCTCTGGGGCACAACGGCAACCTGACCAACACCGCGGAGCTGGCCGCCAAGCTGGGCGTCCACCAGGCGACTACCGACTCCGACTTGATGGCCGAAGGGCTCTCCCGGGCGATCGATGACGAGCGGTCCGACTCGAGGGGCCTCGAGGTAGCGCTTCTCGAGGTGGCTCCCACCTGGGAAGGAGCCTTTTCACTGGTCCTCATGGACCAGGGAAGGATCGTCGGACTGCGCGACCCCAACGGCTTCCGGCCCCTGTGCCTCGGGTCGCTCAGGGACGGGGGGTGGGTGCTCGCCTCGGAGACCGCGGCACTCGACCTGGTGGGGGCCAAGTTCGTCAGGGAGGTGGCAGCCGGAGAGATGGTCGTGATCGACGCCAACGGGGTGCGCAGCTACTACCCCTTCGGCGAGGTCAGGCCGGGACTGTGTCTCTTCGAGTTCGTCTACTTCGCCCGACCCGACAGCCAGATGTACGGGAGGAGCATCCACATCGCTCGAACGGAGATGGGTCGTGTCCTCGCCGAGGAGCACCCCGCCGAGGCCGATGTGGTCGTCCCCGTCCCCGAGTCAGGGATTCCGGCAGCCCAGGGCTATGCCGCGGCCAGCGGCATCCCCTACACCGACGGTCTGGTGAAGAACCGCTATGTGGGCCGGACCTTCATCGAGCCCATCCAGATGCTTCGCGACCAGGGGATCAAGCTCAAGCTGAACCCGATACCCGAGAGCCTTAGCGGCCGCCGCGTGGTACTGGTCGACGACTCGATCGTCCGCGGCTCGACCACCCGCAAGCTGGTCTCCATGGTCCGGGACGCCGGTGCGGCAGAAGTCCACCTCAGGGTGTCCTCACCTCCCTACCGGTGGCCCTGCTTCTACGGGATGGACACCTCCGACCGCTCCACACTGATCGCTGCTCGGTTGGACGTCGAGGAGATCCGCCTGAGCCTGGGGGCGGACACCCTGGGCTATCTGTCGCTCGAAGGGCTCCTCGCTGCCACCGGAGTCGCCGACGCCGGCTTCTGCACCGCCTGCCTCTCCGGGGACTACCCCACCGAGGTCCCCGTCGACCTCGACAAGTACCAACTCGAACGTTCCTGAGATGAGCTGGTACCGGAGGGCGGGCGTCGACCTCGACGGCGCCGACGAGCACGTCCGCCGGATCGCCGGATCGGTCACCGCCACCTGGGGCCCGGACGTCGTCGGCTCATTCGGGGGATTCGCCGCCGGGGTGCGCCTCCCCTCCGGATACCGCTCACCGGTGCTGATGATGACCACCGACGGGGTGGGGACCAAGCTGGACCTGGCCCGCCGCGCCGGGCGTTGGGACGGGGTGGGCTACGACCTGGTGGCGATGTGTGTCGACGACCTGGCGGTGGTCGGAGCCCGACCCCTGGGTCTGGTCGACTACATGGCGGTTGGTGCCCTTCATCCGGAGCGGGATAGGGCGATCGTCGCCTCGGTGGCCGCTGCCTGCCGGGATGCCTGTTGTCCCCTGCTCGGTGGGGAGACAGCCGAGCACCCCGGGGTCATGGAGGATGACGCCGTCGACCTGGCGGCCACTGCCTTGGGAGTGGTCGAGGAGGGCGAGGAGCTGGGACCGCACCTGGTCGCCCCCGGGGACCTGGTGGTAGGCCTGACCTCGTCGAATCTGCGCTCCAACGGATTCTCCCTGGTCCGCTCGGTGCTCGCCGATCGCCTGGAGGACCACCTCGACGTCCTGCTCCAGCCCTCGGTGATCTACTCGGCCACGGTGCTCGAGGCGGTGGCCGCTGGTGGGGTTCACGCCGCCGCCCACGTGACCGGGGGCGGGATCGCCGCCAACCTGGCTCGCTCCCTCCCCGAGGAATGGGGGGCGGTGATCGACACCGGGGCCTGGCAGAGGCCGCCGGTGTTCGACCTGATCGCCGAGTGCGGGGTTCCCGAAGACGAGATGTATCGGGCCTTCAACATGGGTGTCGGCTTCTGTCTGGTGGTCGACCCCAACGCGGTGGGACCGGTCCTCGAGGTCACCGCCGGGTTCGCCGCGTCGGTCATCGGGGAAGTCACCAGCTCATCAGGGGTCGTCTTCGATTGACCTTGGCCGAGGCGTCCGCGGTGTTCCCGGTCGGTCAGGGCGTCTACCGGGCCCAGATCCAGCCGGGCTGGGACATATTCGGGGTGAGCAACGGGGGTTACACCCTGTCGACCGCGGCCCGAGCGATGGGGGCGGAGGCCATGGGACGTAGCCTGGCCTCGGTGGGCGCTCGTTATCTGAACCCGGCGGCGGCGGAAGCGGTGACGATCGAGGTGGAGGTGCTCAAAGAGGGCCGCAGCACCTCAACCCTCGAGGCGAAGATGATCTCCGGGGACCGCGCGATATTCATCAGCAGCGCCACCTTCGCCGTGATGGCCGACAACGCCGACGAGGTGGTACGGAACCATGGCTCCCCTCCCCAGCTCCCTCCGGTCGAGGAGTGTGTCCGGCTGACCCCAGCCGGCGAATCCCCCCTCCCGCCTCCTTTCACCGGGAAGGTCGGTGTGTACCTCCACCCGGACGACCTCAACCTGGGCACGGGTACGCCGGGCAGGATGCCCGAGATGAGGGGCTGGTTCCGTCTTCTCGACGGCGAGCCCATCGACCCCTACGGGCTGGTGGTCGCCGCCGACGCCTTTCCCCCGGCGGTGTTCAACTCCGACCTGCCCGTGGGGTGGACTCCGACCATCGACCTCACGGTGCATGTCCGCCACCCGGGTCCCTTCGACCTGCTCGCCTGTCGTTTCCTCACCCGGTACGTCACCGGCGGCTGGCTGGAGGAAGATGGGGAGATGTGGGACACCTCGGGGCGGCTGGTCGCCCAGTCACGCCAGCTGGCCATGCTCGCCCGCCAGGGATGACTCCAGCTCTCCGATGAGCTCGGTCTTTCTCTCATCGTCGAGGAACGAGGAGACGATCGAGTTCCGGGCGAGGAGAGACAGCTCATCGGGGCCGAATCCCAACGCATCGACCAGGGCCGCATAGTTCTGACCCACATAGCCACCGAAATAGGCGGGATCGTCTGAGTTGACGCTGACCAGCAACCCTGCCTCCATCATCCGGGGCAGGGGGTGCTCCTCGAGACGCCCCACCACGCGGAGCGCGACGTTGGAGAGGGGGCACACCGTCAACGGCACCTGGTCACGAGCCAGCCGGTCGACCAGGACAGGGTCCTCGAGGCTGCGCACCCCATGGTCGATGCGCTCCACCCCGAGGACCTCGAGGGCTCCCCACACATACTCTGGAGGGCCCTCCTCACCACCATGAGCCACGGCCCGGAGCCCCAGCTCCCGGGCCATGGCATAGGCTCCCTCGAACAGCTCGGGCGGGTTGCCCACCTCCGAGGAGTCGAGCCCCACGGCGATCACCCCCTCGAGTTGGTCCTCGGCGGCAGCCAAGGTCGACTCGGCGTCGGAGCCGGAGAGATGGCGGAGGAAGCAGAGGATCAGGTCGGCGCCCAACCCGTGGCGACGCCGGGCATCGGTGATGGCGTCACGGAACCCGCCCATGAACGTGGCGAATCCCACCCCCCGCTCGGTATGCGTCTGGGGGTCGAAGAAGATCTCGGCGTGGCGGACCCCTTCGCCGGCCGCCCTGTCGAGGTAGGCCGACATCAGGTCGTAGAAGTCCTCGGGGGTCTGCAGGACGGCGGCGCCTTGGTAATAGATGTCGAGGAACGATTGGAGGTCGGTGAACCGGTAGGCGGCGGTCACCTCATCCACCGACCCGAAGGGGAGTTCGATGCCGTTCCGCCCCGCAATGGCGAACATCATCGACGGCTCGAGAGTGCCCTCGATGTGGACATGAAGCTCCGCCTTCGCCAGATCCCTGATCAGGCGTCTCATGTTTGGTCGGGTAGGACCCACGTCATGGCACCTGTCCAGGTACGGAGTCCGGATATCGGCCCGCCGTGGCGCCACCTGGTCATGGCCAGGCCCGCCTGTCGCCGCTCCGTGGCGGTACGGAGTGTTGGTCTCGAATCGTCATCCCACGGCCGTGCATCGCCCCCGGCAGGCCCAAGGTGACCACACCGCGGCCTCTCACAACGAGATGTCCTGGGGTCGTACCGGGACGCGATTGACCTCCCGCCCGGTTGCCGCCCTTATGGCGGCGGCAACCGCCGCCGTCGAGGAGATGGTGGGTGGCTCGCCCACACCTTTGGCCCCAAACGGGCCCCACGATCCTTCCTGCTCGATGAGGAGCATCTCCACGTCGGGGGCGTCGAGGATGGTGGGGAGCAGGTAGTCGGTGAAGTTGGGGTTGCGGATCATCCCGCCGTCGACGATCAACTCCTCCATCACCCCCAGACCGACACCCTGGAGGATCCCACCTTCGATCTGGCCTCTGACCGCGTCGGGGTGGAGGGCCCGTCCCACGTCCTGGACAGTGTCCACCCGGACCACCCTCACCAGCCCCAGCTCGTCATCGATGTCGACCACTGCCCGGTGGGCAGCCACCGCGAAATCAGCGTGGATCACCCCTTGGCCGTTCTCGTCGGGGCGCTCGGTTGGTGGGTGGCGGAAGGTGACCGTCTCCTCCCAGATAGTGGTTGTCACCTCTGACATCGATGCCACCAGCTCACCGCCGGCATGAACTCCCTCGTCGTCGAGTTGATCACCGCCGAAGTGGTCGAGGATCCTCTGCCTCAACCGGGCGGCCGCCTCGAGGGTGGCTCCGCCCGACAGTTGGGTCTGGCGTGAGGCCGAGGTCGATCCGGCGGAGTCGATCCTGGAAGTGTCGACGTGACGAACCGTGGCCCGGGTGACTCCGAGGGTGGTCCGGGCGATCTGGGCGAGCACGGTGACCAGGCCCTGTCCCACCTCGATGGCCGCGGTCTCTACCACAGCACCCTCATCGGTGAGGATCACCCGGGCCTGGGCGTAGTCGTCGAAACCCTCCGAGAAACCCAGGTTCTTCAGGCCGACGGCATAGCCAACTCCCCGCACCACGTCGCCTGCCTCGGTGGTGAGGCCACTGCCACCGGGAAGGATTGTCGACCCAGGGTCGGGGAGAGGCATCGCCGCCAGCGAGTCGATCACCTCGAGGGTTGGCAGCGGTGTGTTGATCACCTGTCCGGTTGTTGCCATCCGGTCTCCGGTGGCCAGGGCGTTGCGACGCCGCACCTCGAGGGGATCGATGCCCACTGCGTCGGCGATCCGGTCCATCTGCGTCTCGTAGCCGAAGCAGCTCTGCACCGCCCCGAAGCCGCGCATCGCCCCACACGGAGGGTTGTTGGTCCTTGCCCCCACCCCATCGACGCTCACCGAGTCGCAACGGTAAGGGCCCACTGCGAAATAGCAGGCGTTGGCCAGCACCGCGGCGGTGGTCGACGCATAGGCACCCCCGTCGAGGACGATGCGGGCCTCCACCCTGACCAGGCGCCCATCGTGGTCAGCGTGGTGACGGAACCACATCCGGGCGGGATGGCGGTGGACGTGGCCGGTGAACGACTCGGTGCGCTGGTACACCATCTTCACCGGCCTGCCCGTGCGGAGAGCGAGGAGGCAAAGGTGGATGTGGAGGTTGACGTCCTCACGGGCGCCGAAGGCACCACCGATCCCGGCGGGGTGAGCCCTGACCTGGTCGGGCTGGAGACCGAGGCTCTCGACAACCTGCTGGTGGTCGACATGGACGAACTGGCTGGTGGCGTAGAGGTCCACCCCTCCGACACCGTCGGGCACCGCCAAGCCGGCCTCGGTGCCCAGTGGAGCCTGGTCCTGCATCCCCACCTCGTAGTGGCCCTCGACGACCACCACGCCGGTCGCCCCCTGATCCCCACGGCGGATCTGCATCCGGCGGAACACCTGATCGGCCCGATCGGCCTCTTCGGGGTCAGTGATCGGCTCGAGCACCTCGTATTCGACTGCCACTGCGGCCGCGGCCCGGCGGGCGGTGTCATCGTCCTCGGCGGCGACGATGGCCACCGGTTCCCCCCAGTACCGGACCTCGTCGGAAACGAGAACCGGCTGGTCGGGATGCTCCAGGCCGAAGGTCGCCCTCCCCGGGACGTCGGCCGAGGTGAGCACGGCATGGACCCCCCCTATGGCCAGGGCGGGGGCGACATCGACCGAAAGGACGCGGGCCCGGGGGTGTGGGCTGCGGGTGGTCGCCCCCCACAGCATCCCCTCGGCCCAGAGGTCGGAGGCGTACTGGAACTCCCCGGTCAGCTTGGGAACACCGTCGGGCCGCACTGGGGATTCGCCCACGCCGCCGACGACCACCACCGACCGGGCGCGGGTCGGTGCGGTCATCGACCCTCTCCGGCGAGACCTTCCAGTGCCCGGAGGATGGCCCCGTATCCGGTGCAACGGCAGATGTTCCCCGCCAGAGCCTCCTTGATCTGCATGACGTCGGGTGACGGGTCGTTGGCAAAGAGGTCGGCGGCGGCAACGACGATCCCCGGGGTGCAGAAACCGCACTGGACGGCTCCTGCGGCGAGCATCGCCTCTTGGACCGGGTGGAGCCCATCGGTGGAGACGCCCTCGACCGTGGTAACCGACGAGCCCTCGGCGTCGGCCGCCATGACCAGGCAGGAGCAAACCACGTCGCCGTCGAGGACCACCGAGCATGACCCGCACTCGCCCTGGGCGCAGGCTGACTTCGATCCGGCCAGCCCGAGCTGGTCCCGGAGCACGTCGAGCAGGCTGATGGGGCTGACCACCCGGGCTTGGGCCGGACCGCCGTTGAGGGTGAACCCGACGATCACCGCAGGCACCTCTCCAGCAGACGGCGGGCAATGACCCCCACGGCGTGGCGCCGGTAGGCCTCGGTCGAGCGATGGTCGGTGATCGGACGTGACTCCTCGCTGACCAGGCGCTGGAACTCGGCCAGGTCGGAGGCCGACGGGCTCGCCTCCGCCGAGATCATCTCCTCGGCCCGCATCGCCCGAATCGGGATCGGCGCCACCGAGCCCAGGCCGACACGGGTGGTCCCGTCGTCGTCCCTGGTGACCACACAGGAGACGGTGGCAATCACCATGGCATTGCGCACACCCACCTTGGCGAAGCCCTGTCGCGAGGGGAGCCGGTCGGGGAGGACGACCGCGGTGATCAGCTCCCCAGGTCCCAAGGCGTTCTGTTTCACCCCGGTGAAGAACCGGTCCCAGGGGATCACCCGCCGGCCCCGTGTCGAGGCCACCTCGATGGCGGCGTCGACCGCGGCCAGGAAGGGATGGCCGTCTCCGGCGGGGCTGGCGGTGCCCAGGTTTCCCCCAATGGTCCCGGCGTTCCTGATCTGAGGGGATCCGACAGTGCGAGCCGCCTCGGCGTAGGCCTTGGGCCCCTCCCGCTCGACACGACGCCAGGTTACCCCGGCACCTATCCGTCTACCGTCCCACTCGGCCAGCTCGGCCACCCGGCGCAGGGTGACCACATGATCGGGGCGCCGATGCCCGAAGTTGACCTCGACCATGAGGTCGGTGCCTCCGGCAAGTGGGGTGGCACCATCATCGGCCGCGGCCAGGGCCTCCTCGAGTGTGGTGGGGTGTAAGGCCTTCAACGACCGCCCAAGTTACCAAGCCGGAGCGGCGCACACTTCCTCAGCGTGTGCATCCGCCGCCCTGCCAGGGCGGGCTGTGCACACGGGGGCCGCTGGCGTGTGCACACGACGACCCACCAGGGCGGGTCCTGCACACGCAACTCACCCTGCGAGGTCTCCGGCCAGGCGGTTGTGCTCTTCGACGAGGGGGCGGAGGTCGACACCCACCACCTCACCGTGGGAGACCAGGGGCACGCCCCCCACCCAGGAGTGGTCCACCGTGACCGGGGCGCACATCACCACTGCCGCCACCGGGTCGTGGAGGGCGCCGGCGTATTCCACTCGATCGAGGTGGATGGCGACGATGTCGGCGGCCTGCCCGGGAGCCAGTCGGCCGACCTCAGGCCTGCCCAGCACGCGGGCCCCCCCGGTGGTGGCCAAGGTGAGCGCCATCCGGGCGGTCATCTGTTGGCCACTCCCGATCCCAGGGGACACCGCCAGCCGGTTGAGGAGCAGAGCCTGGCGAGCCTCGGCGAGGAGGTGGGAGGAATCGTTGGAGGCCGAGCCGTCAACACCCAGCCCGACCGGGACCCCGGCATCGAGGTAGCGGTTCACCGGAGCCATCCCCGAGGCGAGCCGCATGTTCGAGGTGGGGCAGTGGGCGACACCGGTGCCAGAGCTCCCCATCCGTGCCACCTCGTCGTCGGCGACATGGACGGCGTGGGCATACCACACGTCCTCCCCGACCCACCCCAGAGCCTCCATGTGCTCAACCGGCCTACGCCCGAACCGGTCCAGACAGAAAGCCTCTTCGTCGGCGGTCTCGGCGAGGTGAGTGTGGAGCCGGGCTCCCAGATCCCGGGCCAAGTTGGCCGACTCGGTCATCAGCCGGTCGGTCACCGTGAAGGGTGAGCATGGAGCGACCACCACCCGTCGCCGAGACCCCGGGGTAGGGTCGTGGAAACGGTTCACCGCGTCGGCAGTCGCATCGAGGATGGCGTCCTCGTCTTCGACCACCCCATCGGGGGGCAGCCCACCATCGGACTCACCCAGGCTCATCGACCCCCGGGATACATCGAAGCGGATCGGCAGCCCCTCCGCACCGGCGAACTGGTCGTCGATGGTGGCGCCGTTGGGCCACAGGTAGTGATGATCGAAGACGGTGGTGGCACCGCTCAGGGCCAGCTCGGCCAGGCCGAGGCGGGTGGAGACCCTGACGTGCTCCGGGGTGAGACCCGCCCAAACCGGGTAGAGGGCTCGCAACCAGTCGAAGAGACTGGCGTCTTGGGCACCGGGGAACACCCTGGTCAGGGTCTGGAACAGATGGTGATGGGTATTCACCAGACCTGGGAGCACCACATGTCCCGGGAGGTTGGCAACGGTGTCGGCGCTGTCGGGCAAGTCGCTGGAGCGGCCGACGGCGACGATCCACCCGTCCTCGGCGTAGAGGCCACCATCGGCTATCTCCTCCCCTTCCATGGTGACCAGCACTTGGGCTCCCCGCACCAGCAACGATGTCATCGGGGTGGACGCTACCCCGCCCCTAGAGTCGGGGAATGACCTTCACCGACCGATCTATGCGACAGTGGGACGACCGCCTGAGAAGGGTCTCCTCCGAGCTCGCCACCGACTTCCCCGGGGAGCGGCCCGAGCGCCAGCCGGTCCACACGGTGTATGGGGGAGCCCAACTGTTCAAGGCGGACACCGTATCCCGGCTCGGCGAGCTCGCCCTGGCCTCGATGGACGCCTGGCTCGGTGCACCCGACGATCTGGCTGAGGCGACCGGAATGGACCGGGAGCTGGCGGTCGATGTCCATCCCCTGGTGGTGGAAAAGCTCCGTCGCGAAGCGATCGAGGACTTTCGCATCGACTTCGAGGACGGCTACGGGAATCGGCCCGACGACGAGGAGGACGGCCACGCCCAGTCGACCGCCGAGGCGGTGGCCGGGGCGATGTCCGCAGGCACGCTATCACCCTTCATCGGGATGAGGGTCAAGTCCCTCACCGGTGAGCTGAGCCGTCGCGCATTGCGCACCCTCGATCTCTTCGTCACCTCGCTGACCGAGGCCGCCGGCCGACTTCCCGATGGATTCCGGGTAACCCTCCCCAAGATCCAGCACCTCGAACAGGTCGAAGTGTTCGTCGAGGCCTTGGAGGAGCTGGAGTCGGGTCTGAGCCTCGGGCCCATCGACCTGGAGCTGATGGTGGAGACTCCCCAGATGGTCATCGGCCCCGACGGGAGATCGGGGTTACGGCGGTTCGTCGACGCTGGCGGGGGACGGGTCAAAGGAGCCCACTTCGGCACTTACGACTACACCGCGGCGATGAGCATCACCGCCGCCTACCAGACCATGGATCACCGGGCGTGTGACTTCGCCAAGCACAACCTTCAGGTGAGCCTGGCCGGCACCGGGGTGTGGCTCTCAGATGGAGCCACCAACGTCATGCCGGTCCCCATCCACCGTGGGGGCGATCTCACCCCCACCGAGGTCGACGAGAACCGAAACACGGTCCACGAAGCCATGGGCCTCCACTACCGCCACGTTCGCCACTCGCTCTCCCACGGGTACTACCAGGGCTGGGACCTCCACCCCGGCCAGCTTCCCACCCGTTATGCCGCGGTCTATTCCTTCTTCCTCGAGGGGCTGGACCAGGCAGGCGCCCGTCTCTCCAACTTCGTCGAGTCGGCGGCCAAGGCCACGATGGTCGGTGACGTCTTCGACGACGCAGCCACCGGTCAGGGGCTGCTCAACTACTTCCTCCGGGCGATCAACTGCGGGGCGATCACTGCCGAGGAGGCCACCAGGCGCACCGGGCTCACCGTCACCGAGCTGGAGACCCGGTCGTTCCTCAGGATCTTGGAGGGCCGGACCGCCTAGAGGGCGGTGACGATGGCGGCGAAGATTCCGGTGAGGGGGCTCATCGCCCCAGCGTGTCGGGCCTCGGTCAGCGCCTCACGGTGAGGCGGATGTCCCCGTAGGGCTCGCTCACCGGATGGAACACCGTTCCGGTGTCTTCCACTCCGAACCGGGTCACATCGAACGACAGGTGGTGCTGGTTGGGGAGATGCAGGCTGATCTCCTCGATCTGCTCGACCGCGGCCAGCACCGCCTCGCCCATCTGGTACCCCTGGTGCTGTACCGACGCCGACCAATCGGCAAAGAAGCGGTCGATCAGAGTGCGCCGTACCAGGGCCCACGCCGCAGTGGTGTCCCGGGGAACCACCGAGTAGGTCCACTGTGCGGTCACCGACGTGGCGAGGAGCCGATCCTCGGCCTCGGGGAGCACGGTGAACTGGTCACGGGGGAAACCGGTGAAAGCCGAGCCAGTGGTCTTGAGAAGCACCAAGCCCTCGATGCCGGAAAGAGTCGCCTCCTCCACGCCCCTGACCACTCGGGCAACCCGCTCCTCGGAGCCGCCGCCGACGAAGCCGTGGGCGGTCTTTCTCTCCCAGGTCCTCCGCCGGAGGGTGACCTCGGCCCGGGCCACCCCGGGCTGTTCGAGGAAGTGGCCGCAGAGGACGTCACCGAACCCCTCGAGATCGGAGTCAAGTTGGCGATGCGCCAGGGCGTAAATGGTGTTGCGCATGGTGTCGGTGGGAAGGACCGCCGAGTTGTCACCTTCGGTGTGCGCCGCCCCCACGTCACCTTCGAGGCGGGCCGAGACGGTGAGGTCCCAGAACTCGTCGGCTGCCCCACCCCGACCCACCTTGGATACCCGAACATCCGACTTGCCCCAGCTGTTGGCGCCCAGCGGCATGCTCAACTACCCCGGTAGGTGGTGTAGCCGTAGGGGCTGAGCAGGAGGGGCAGGTGATAGTGGCCCTCGGCGTCGTCGACGACGAACGGGACGGGAACATAGGGGAAGAAGGTGTTCCCGGCCTCACCGGTCTCGAAGGACAGTCGGTGACGACCGATGCCGATCTCGGGGAAGGAGGTGACCCTGCCGTTGACGTCGGTGACCGACTCGGCCAGGGTCTGCCAGCCTCCGTCGACCCACACCGAGAGCCGAACCACCATGCCCACCGCGGGCTTCCCGGTGGCCTGGTCGAGGACGTGGGTGCTCACCGTGCTCACTGAGGCTCCTGACAGGTCATCCGCCGCAGTCTGGTCGCGGTGATCTTCCTCTGCTCTTCGGAGGCGATGAATACCTCCTCTGCTCGGGTGTTTCCCAGCCGGCTGAGGGCGATCTCGAGCATCTCCTCAGCGCCCTTCCCGGTGGCGTAGACGATGTAGGTGAAGCCGAAGCGCGCCTCGTAGTCCCGGTTGACCTCGGACAGCCGGCGTATCAACTCGCGGCCCGCCGACCCCGCTCCCGCCTGTTCCCGCGCCGACAACGCGTCGCCTCGCTCCCCGATCCTGGGGTGGGCGGCGAACGCCTCCATCCAGTCCTCCTCCTCCAAGGTGTCGAACACCTCCTCCGAGGTGGCGAATACCGAGCCCACCTCCTCGTAGGGTCGGCGAGCCACCATCGCCCCCACCCACCGGCCCGATCCGCAAGCGGATCGGAAGAAACCCACTGCCTCCTCGGGGAAAAGCGCATTGAGGTAGGAGACACGGAGCCGTCCGGCCGCCCCGGGGTCGGCCCGCCCCAACACCCGGAGTCGGGCCACGCCCCCATCGGGGTGGATGGAGAGCCGCACCCCTTCGGCGCGGACCGGGGAGGCGAGGGGGATCTCATTGGCGGTGTCGGCGGACACCGCCACCCGATCGACCACCTCGACCCAGCGTTCCCCGTCCTGGGACACCTCCAACGACACCCATCCTGGCGAGTTCCCCTTGAAATAGCTGGTGTCAACAACAACCTGTTCGACCAGGCCGGGCAGACCGAGCCGAAAACTGGCCCAATCGTGACCCGGCCCCCGTCGCCGACGTGTCTCCCAGCCGTCCCACATTCCCCGGGGCGGGATCGGCCGGAGCAGGTTTGAAGGTGATGAGTAGTGGGTGTCGGAGGCGTCGACAGCCTCGCCGCCGAGAGCCGCCGATGCCAGGTCGGCCGGCCGGTCTGGACAGACCATCTCGATCTCCGGGATCGGGTCGCCTTCGCAGCGAAGCCGGGCTACACCCCCGTCGGGGAAGATGTTCAGCCTGAGGTGGGTGGTCCGGTGCGGGTCATCCACCTCGAAGGTTGCCGACGAGTCACCCTGCAGCGGTGTCGGCGGGATCATCTCGGTCCACACCGCCCTGTCGAGGACGGTGTCCGTCCCTGACCCGCATGCCTCGAGCGAGAAGCTCTCCGGATAATTACCGGTGAAATGGGAGGTGTCCACCGTCACCCGCCGCACCCGACCGGGGACACCGAGGAAGAGGACACACCAGTCATGACCCTCCTCTCGTCGGCGGCGGGTCTCCCAACCGTCCATCCACTTGCCCCGATCGGTGTACTCCCCCTCCTTCCACACCGGCGGGGCCTCCTTGACCAGGTTCGAGGCCTCGGCGAAAAACTCGTCGTTGCAGGCCACCACACGGCCACCGACACCGGCGGAGAGGAGGTCCATCATCTGCGCGTCTGCATCCTGCCACGGCCCGCGGTCATCGCGCCATTGCTGTAGACCGGCTCCCCTCCCAGGAAGGTGACGGCCACCTTCCCCCGTAGATGCATCCCCTGGTAGGGGCTGATCGGGTGCCGATGACCCAGCAGGCTGACGTCGACGACGAAACCGTCGTCGGGGTCCCAGACCACGAGGTCGGCGTCGGCCCCCACGGTGATCTCCCCTTTCCGATCGTCGAGCCCGGCGAGACGGGCCGGGGCGGAGGAGAGCCACCGTGTCAGATCGGCAAGGGTCCCACCCCGAGCGGCGGCACCGGTCCAGGTGGCGGGGAGACGAAGCTGTAGTGAGGAGATTCCGCCCCATGCGGTGGAATAGTTCCCGGGTTCTTTCAGCGCCGGCGGGGACGGCGAGTGGTCGGAGACCACCATGTCCAGACTGGCTCCGAAGAGGGCGTCCCACAGCGCCTCACGATGCTCGGCCTCACGGATGGGTGGGGCGCACTTGAACTCGGTCGCCCCGTCTGCGACCTCCTCGGCGGCGAAAGTGAGGTAATGGGGGCATGTCTCCCCGCTGAGCCGGCTCCGGCCTACTAGCTCGGCCGCCTCACCTGATGAGACGTGGAGGATGTGGGCCATCGCCCCAGTCCCCGCGGCCCGCTCGGCGACCTCCGACACCGCCGACACTTCTGCCTCGACCGGCCGGCTGGCCAGGTAGGAGCGGTACGAGCCCGGGTCGCCGGTCACCTCGTCGAGATAGGCCGGATCCTCGGCATGGACCAGCATGGGTACCCCGAGACCGGCGAGCACACCCATGGCCTCGCCGAGGACCTCGGGAGCCACCGGAGGGAACTCCTCGACTCCGGAGTCGGAGAGGAAGGCCTTGAACCCGCAAACCCCCCGGGCGACGAGCGTCGCCAGGGCGTCGGTAGGCCCGACGAATCCTCCCCAGAAGGCCAGATCGCAGCTGATCTCCGCTCCGGCAGATCTCTGCTTCTCCTCGAGGGCGCCGACGGTGACCGTGGGCGGCACCGAGTTGAGCGGCATGTCGACGATGGTGGTGCACCCGCCGGCGAGCGCAGCCTGTGTGGCGGTGGCGAACCCCTCCCATTCGGTCCGTCCCGGCTGGTTGACGTGGACGTGGGAGTCGACCAGACCGGGCATCACCACCAGGTCGTCGAAGTCGTGGTCGGATCCCCCACCCTCCCCCAGCGAGACGATGACCCCGTCGGAGATGGTGATTGTCGCCGGGCGCACCTCACCTTCGACAACCACCCTGGAGGAGCGGAGCGAGAACATCGGGATGGCAAGGTAGTGGGGACCCTCGATCCTGTCAGCCGGTTTCACCAGGGGGACCGAGGGCGCCGCCGCGGGGTGACCTGAATGTCCTGGCGTCTACGGGGGACCCAACCGCCGAAAAGGTCGTCTAGGGGTACAGACACTCGGAAGGAGAGGGGCACTCCATCCCTTCTCACAGAGGGGCAGGGGGTGGTGCTGGTAGACGCCTGGCGCCCGCCCGATAGAGTTCACCTCCATGACCGACTTGATCAAGCGGCACAACGACGTGATCGCTCCGGTGATCGCCTTCGACACCGACATCCACGCGGTGTCGGCGGAGGGGATATGGGTGACCGACTCCACGGGCAAGCGTTGGGCCGACTTCGCCTGCGGCACCGCAGTGACCAACCTGGGCCACAATCACCCTGCGGTGGTGTCGGCGGCCCGGGCTCAGCTCGAGCACATGGTCCACTCAGGCTGCATCTTCCGCTTCGAGTCGGTGGTCGAGGCTGCCGAGAGACTCCGGGAGCTCACCCCGCCCTCTATCGAGAAGTTCGCCTTCGCCAACTCCGGGGCCGAGGCGGTGGAGGCCGCGATCAAGCTGGCCCGGTACACCACCGGCCGCCAGGGGGTGGTGGTGTTTCGTGGCGCCTTTCACGGCCGCACCATGGGCTCGCTCTCCTACACCACCTCTAACGCCAAGTACCGGGACGGCTACCACCCCGTCCTCGGCTCGGTGTTCGTCTCCCCCTTTCCCCACCCCTACCGCTGGGGGATGACGCCCGACCAGGCCACCGACCACGCTCTCGGCGAGCTCCGGCTCATGTTCAAGCACGTGGTCACCCCGAAGAACATCGCCGCCTTCCTGGTCGAGCCGGTACAGGGTGAGGGCGGCTATTACCCGGCCCCTGCCCGTTTCCTCGACGAGCTGCGCTCCATGGCCGACGAGCACGGGGTTCAGCTGGTCTACGACGAGGTGCAAACCGGCTTTGGCCGCACCGCCGAATGGTTCGCCTCCGACCACTACCGGGCCAAGCCGGACATCATCGCCCTCGGGAAGGGGATCGCCAACGGGCTGCCTCTGTCCGCCTACGGGGCGTCGCGGGAGACCATGGACTCCTGGCCGGTGGGCTCTCACGGCACGACATTCGGTGGAAACCCGGTGTCGACCGCAGCCGCGGTGGCGGTCATGGACACCATGGGGGATCTGCTCCCCCATGCCCGCCAACTCTCCGAGAGGGCCTTCTCACGGTTAAGCCTGATGGCCGAGCGCCACCCCACGATCGGCGACGTCAGGGGTCTCGGGCTGATGATCGGAGTGGAGCTGGTCGAGGACCCTGAGACCCGGGTCCCCGATGCCAAGGCATTCAAACACGTGGAGGCCCATGCCCAGGACCGGAACCTGATCATCATCAGCTGCGGGCCTGACGGGAACGTGATCCGGTTCATCCCGCCCCTGGTGACCACACTCGACGAACTCGACTGGGCACTCGACCTGGTCGACGAAGGTCTGACCAGCTGGGAGACCGAAAAGGCCTGACCCGAGTCAGTGGGAACCGGTCCCCACCGGTTCTCATCTAACGGTCATGCGGCGCACCGCCACCATCGTCATCGGTGCCCTGATCCTCGCCGGATGTGGCGGAGAGGGTGGCAACGGGACCACCAAGCCCGTCCCTGGGGCCGGTGAGGCCCTCATCCGGCTCGAGTCGACCGGGGGGTTCGTCCCCCTCGACTGGCTGTTCGGCAGGGGTCCCACATACACCCTCAATGCCGATGGAGTGCTCATCTTCGAAGGCCCGGTGCTGGCGATCTTCCCCGGCCCCCTCCTACCCAACTACCGGACCACTCGGCTCTCCCAAGGAGAGATGCGCCAGATCAGGAGGATGATCGACCGCATGGGCCTCCCCGAAATGGTCGACGAGGTCGACGACACCAACATCGACCATGTCGCCGACGCCACCACCGAGGTGATCACCTACTGGGATGGCGAAGGCCTCCACCGCTACTCTGCATATGCCCCGGGGACGACGATGGGACCGGTGCCCGCGGCCACGAGGGTCTTCGAGGATTTGCGCGGGGTGCTCGACAGCCTGGCGTTCAGCCGGGATTCGGATCCCTACGAACCGGAGCGGATCCGGGTGATCGCCGGTGAGGGCGGCGTCGACCGTGACTTCTCCGATGTCCGCGGCTGGCCCCTGGCGGATACCGACCTCGCGCAATGGGCCGACCTGGACAACGGGTGGCGATGCAAGGCCTTCGACAGCGACATACTCGACTCGCTGGTTGACGCCACCCAGGCCACCGTCTGGCGCAACCCGAATCCCGACGAAAGCCCTGCCGAGCTCAAGCTCCTGGTCCGCCCGCTCCACCCCGGCGAGGCAGACTGCCCGACTCTGCCCTGACGGCCTATCCGGTTACCTGGGGCACCTTGGCCAGGGCCTCGGCGACCCGGTCGGCCGGGTACTCGTAATCGATCATCCGGCCGGCGATTGCGTCGTCGTAGGCCGTCATGTCGAAGTGGCCGTGGCCGGAGAGGTTGAACAGGATCACCTTCTCCTCACCGCTCTCCTTCGCCTTCTCCGCTTCGATCATGGCCGCAGCGACGGCATGGGTGGGCTCGGCGCCGGGGATGATCCCCTCATGACGGGCGAACTGGATCGCCCGGGAGAAAGTCTCGTTCTGATGCAGTGCCTGGGCTTCGATGATCCCCAGTTCCTTGAGGTGGGACACAAGGGGGGCCATGCCGTGGTAGCGGAGACCGCCGGCGTGGATCGGGTCGGGGACGAAGTCGTGGCCCAGGGTGTACATCTTCACCAGCGGGGTCATCATCCCGGTGTCGCCGAAGTCGTACTCGTACACCCCTTTGGTCAATGAGGGAGCCGCCGCCGGCTCCACCGCGATGACCACCGGGTCCATCTTCCCCGCCAGCTTCTCCCTGACGAAGGGGAAGGCCAGGCCGGCGAAGTTGGATCCACCACCGGCGCACCCGATGACCACGTCTGGAGTCTCCTCGACCATGGCCAGCTGCTTGAGGGCTTCCTCGCCGATCACCGTCTGGTGCATGAGGACATGGTTGAGCACCGAGCCCAGCGAGTAGTTGGTGTCGTCGTTGGTAGCAGCCACTTCGACCGCCTCGCTGATGGCGATCCCCAGGCTCCCGCTGGTGTCGGGGTCCTGCTCGAGCATGGCGCGGCCGTAGTTGGTGTTCGACGACGGCGAGGGGTAGATGGTGGCTCCATAGGTCTCGATCATCGACTTGCGATAGGGCTTCTGGTCGTACGAGGCCCGCACCATGTACACCTCGCAGGCGAGACCGAACATGGCACAGGCGAATGACAGGGCCGAGCCCCACTGACCCGCTCCGGTCTCGGTGGAGAGGCGGCGCACCCCGGCCCGGGCGTTGTAGAAAGCCTGGGCCACCGCGGTGTTGGCCTTGTGGGAGCCAACCGGGCTCACCCCCTCGTACTTGTAGTAGATCCTTGCCGGGCCGCTGATGAGACGCTCCAGCCCGTGGGCCCGGATCAGGGGGGAGGGCCGCCACATCCGGTAGACGTCACGAACCTCTTCGGGGATCTCGATGAACTGGTCCTGGGCCACCTCCTGGAGGATGAGGTCCATGGGAAACAGAGGTGCCAGGTCATCGGGCCCCACCGGCTGCAGCGTGCCCGGATGGAGGACCGGTGGTGGCGGGGTGGGCAGGTCGGGAACGATGTTGTACCAGTGGGTGGGCAGCTCCGACTCGGGGAGGATGATCTTGTTGGGCATGGCTCCAACGCTACCCGCGGCCAGCGTGCCGTGGTCCCCGGGCAGGCGTAGTGTCCTCCGGATGAGTCCCCGGAGTCGGAGCGGGAAGGACCTCCTCGATGAAACCGGGAATCGGGCCCGGGTCGTCCTGCCGGGCCGCTGAGCAGACCTGACATGGGCGCACACGATCTGCTCGCCGGTTTCGGCATCCTCATCGGCCTGGTCGGGACGGTGCTGGTCCTCCTACCCGGGATCCTCATCGTGGTCGCCTCGGTTGTGGTGTGGGCAGTGGTCGAGTCGTCGGCAGCCGGCTGGGTGGCGCTGGGCGTCGCCCTGGTGGTGGGGGTGGCCACCACCGTGCTCAAGTACCTGTTCCCCGGGAGGAACCTGAGACGGGCGGGAGTGCCCACCTCCCACTTGCTCCTCGCCCTGCTGGTGGCGGTGGTTGCCTTCTTCGTGATCCCGGTGGTCGGAGCGTTCGTCGGCTTCGTCGTGGCCGTCTACCTGCTGCAGCGGCAGCGGATGGGCGCGGAGAGAGCGTGGCCGGCCACCACAGCTGCCCTCCGGGCGATCGCATTGTCCATCGGCATCGAGCTAGCCGGCGGCTTCGTCATCGCCACCGTATGGCTGGTGGCCGTCATCTGGGGTTGAGAGGGCGGGTCAATCCTCGGAAGACCCCTGGGCCATCTCGGCGATCTCACTGACGATGTCGGCGTTGGCCAGCGTGGTGACATCGCCCAGGCGGCGGTTCTCCGAGATGTCCTGGAGGAGCCGGCGCATGATCTTTCCCGACCGGGTTTTGGGGAGGTCGCCGGTGAACACGATCGACTTGGGCTTGGCGATGGGGCCCAAGGTCACCGAGACGTGTTCCCGCAGGCTGACCAGCAGCTCGTCGTCACCGACCACAGTCGCCTTGAGGGTGACGAACGCCGCTATCGCCTGACCGGTGACCTCGTCCTTGCGCCCCACCACCGCGGCCTCGGCCACCGCGGGATGGCTGACCAGCGCCGACTCGACCTCGGTGGTGGAGATGTTGTGTCCGGCGACCAGCATGATGTCATCCACTCGCCCCAGTAGCCAGAAGTACCCGTCCTCGTCACGCTTGCACCCGTCCCCGGGGAAGTAGCGGCCGGGGAACCGCGACCAGTAGGTGTCGACGAACCGCTGATCGTCGCGGTAGATGGTGCGGGCCATCGACGGCCACGGCTTGGTGATGGTCAGGTACCCCCCTCCGCCGAAGGGCACCGAATTTCCCTCGTCGTCGACCACGTCGGCCGAGATTCCCGGGAAGGGGATGGTTGCCGACCCCGGTTTGGTGTCGACCACCCCGGGGAGGGGGGTGATCATGATCGCCCCGGTTTCGGTCTGCCACCAGGTGTCGACGACGGGGCACTTCTCCCTCCCGATGTTGAGGTGGTACCACACCCAGGCCTCGGGGTTGATCGGCTCACCCACCGTGCCCAGGAGCCGCAGCGACGACAGATCGTGACGCGCCGGGTATTGGTCCCCCCATTTCATGAAGGATCGGATGGCGGTCGGGGCGGTGTAGAAGATGGTCACCCGGTACTCGTCGATGATCTGCCACAGGCGGTCGAAATCGGGGTGGTTGGGGGCCCCCTCGTATATCACGCTGGTGGCCCGGTTGGCCAGGGGGCCATAGACGATGTAGCTGTGACCGGTGACCCAGCCGATGTCGGCGGCGCACCAGTAGACGTCGCTGTCCGGCTTGAGATCGAACACCAGGCTGTGGGTGGCGGCCACCCCCGTCAGATAACCGCCCTGGGTGTGGACGATACCCTTGGGCTTGCCGGTGGTCCCCGAGGTATACAGGATGTACAGGGGATCCTCGGCGTTCAGCGACACCGGGTCGCAAGAATCGTCCTCACCGTCGACCAGTTCGTCCCACCAGACGTCACGGCCCTCTGTCATCCCCACTTCGTGGCCGGTGCGACGGAGGACGATGCAATGGCTGACCCCCGGGGTCTGCTCCAGCGCCCTGTCGGTGTTGTCCTTCAGAGGGACGATGTTTCCGCCACGCCAGGCCCCGTCCTGGGTGATCACCAGGCGCGCATCGGCGTCGAGGATGCGGGAAGAGAGCGCCTCCGATGAGAACCCCCCGAACACCACCGAGTGGACCAATCCGAGCCGGGCACAGGCCAACATGGCCACCGGCAGCTCGGGCACCATTCCCATGTAGATGGCCACCCGGTCGCCCTTCTCGACCCCCAGGCCGGTCAGAGCGTTGGCAAGCCTGTTGACCTCGGACGCCAGCTCGGCATAGGTCAGCACCCGGGTGTCGCCGGGCTCACCCACCCAGTGATAGGCCACCTGATCGCCGTGTTCCTCGAGATGACGATCGAGGCAGTTGTACGACAGGTTGAGCTCGCCGTCGGAGAACCACTTGAAGAACGGCGGGTTCGATTCGTCGAGAACCGTGGTGGGCACGGTGAACCAGGTGATCCTCTCCAGAGCCTGCTTCTTCCAGAAGGCGAGGTAGTCGGCGGCGGCCTCCTCATGGATGCCCGGGCGGGCATTGGCCTGCTCGGCGAACCCCGGGGGCGGTGGAAAGGTGCGATCCTCCCTGAGCAGGTTCTCCAACGTCTGCGACATTCCGGTCACTCCTCTTCCTCGTCTGAGGGCGAGGAACCTACCAGTCGCCGCCCGGCCACCCACACCCCCAGCGCGGCGAGCACGAACCCCACCATGAGGACGTCTCCGGTCATCGCATAGATCGAGGGTGGCCTGGGGAAGACGGTGGCGTGGAGGACCGCCTGTGCACCGTTGGCGGCCACCTCGGTGACGAAGGACCCTCGGGCGTCGATGATCACCGACCGCCCGGTGACCGCCCCGTGAAGAAGGTCGAGCCCCAACTCGGTAGCCCGCATTCGGGTCATCCCGATGAAGATCTGGGAGGTGGGCGCATCGGCACCGTAGGAGTCGTTGTTGGTTGCCACCACCATGAGGTTGGCTCCGGCACGGGCGTGTCGGCGGGCGTAGCGGGAGAAGCCGCCCTCCCAGGAGATCACCGAGCCGAGACGGAACGACCCCAGGTCGAAGACCACCGGGCCGTCGCCGGAAATCATGTCCCGAGGCACCCGGGACAGCTCGGGGATGAGCCTGGTGAAGAAGGGACGGAAGGGGATGAACTCCCCGAACGGGACCGGCAGCTGCTTGTGATACTCGGCGACGATCTCACCCTGGGGACTGAACAACACGTTGGCATTGACCCAATCGGCGTCGGAGAGGGGTCGGTCGGTGCCCACCAGGAACCAGGCGCCGATGCGGCGGGCCTCAGCCCCAATCGCCACGCCCACCTCGGGGATCAGCACCGGGTCGGCGTTGGTCGAGCCCAACGACCCCTCCGGCCACACCACGAGGTCGACGCTCCCCGCAGGGATGGTCCGGCTCAGCTCGAGATGCTGCTGAAAGGTACGCAGCCTCTGGTTGGGTGGGCAAAACTCGAAGGGACAGGGGGTAGAACCCTGGACCACGGCGGCACGGACCGGGTCGGAGTCTGGTTGTTCGGCGGTGGCGGCGATCAGCACCCCGGCGAGGGCATACACCGAGAGCACACCCGCCACCCCCCACCACAGTCGGCGCCGGAAGTCACCGGTCAGGGCCAGGGCTCCGATGGCGCCGATTACCACCACCAGGACGGTGAGACCACTGGTTCCCACCATCACCGCGGGGAATCGGGTGACCACGTTGTCGGATAGGGCATAACCCGCCGCACCCCACTCCATGCCTCCGTAGGGAAGGCGATAGCGGAGCAGCTCGATGAGCGACCAGCCGCCTACCGCCAGTACCAACCAGGCGGCCGGTGGCCTTGCACGCTGCCGGGTCAGCCACCATCCGTAGATGCCGAAGAACACCCCCTGTAGCGGGGCGAGAGCCAGGGCCGTCCAATGAAGTCGGGACAGCCACCACATCAGCAAACCGATGAACAGGGCCCCGTAGGCGAAACCGGCGAGGAGGCCCTGGCGGGGTGTCCCCACCGACCTGACTGCCGCCAGGAAGAGGCCGACCCCGATGGGGATCAGCCAACCCGGGCCGAACGGGGGAAACGCCACGACCGAGACCACGACGCCGGTTAGGAGGAGAAGGGCTGACTTCACGTCGGGGAGGGTAGGAAGCCGAGGAGTCTTTAGAGTCCCGGCAATGTGGGAAGGTGACGTCTGGGTGGCGGTGCGCGCCGCCCGGGCCGGAGCGGATGTGGTGCGTTCCGGAATGAGCCAGGAGCTCGAGGCGGAGATGAAAGGTGTGGTCGACCCGGTCACCCGAATCGACCGGGAGGCCGAAGACGCCATCCTGGGAATGATCACCCATCACTTTCCCGACGACCGGATCCTCGCCGAGGAGGGCCGCGACCTCGGTGGCTGGGATTCGGGAAGGGTGTGGATCGTCGACCCCCTCGACGGGACGGTCAACTTCGTCCACAACATCCCCCAGTCGGCGGTTTCGGTGGCTCTCTGGGAGGACGGTTCCCCGCTGGTCGGGGTGGTCTACGACGTTTCACGGGACGAGGAGTTCGTCGCGGTCAAGGGCGGCGGGGCCACCTTGAACGGCGATTCGATCGCCGTCTCCGAAACGGCCGATCTCAACGACTCGTTGATACTCACCGGCTTCCCCTACGACCAGCGTGACCACCCACAGGGCTACCTGGCGATCATCGAGCTGTTGTTGGAGCAGTCGCGGGCGGTGAGGGTGATCGGGTCGGCAGCGCTCGACCTGGCCTGGGTGGCCGCCGGGCGGGGCGACGGCTACACCGAGCACGGTGGCGCCCACGGACTCAAGCCCTGGGACCTGGCCGCTGGATCACTCCTGGTCACCGAGGCCGGCGGGATGTTCTCCGACCATCAGGGCCGGACCAACCTCCTCCAGGGGGCGGCGTTCGTCGCCTCGAACGGGAAGATCCACGAGGAGCTACGGTCGGCGGTGGTAGCCACCCTTCCCCGGCACCTCACATGATGTATCACGATCACCACTTCCACCCGCTGGGATATGTCAGCCTGGTCAACGGTCTCGAGCTGATGGACGCGGTCGACCTCGACGAGGTCCTCACCCGGGTAGCCGAGCGGGCGAGCCGGGTGGAGGGGCCGATCATCGGCCAACGACTCAACGACGAGGCCATCAGGGAATGCCGCCTTCCCACGGCCGCCGACCTCGACGACGTGATACCCGACAGGCCGGTGCTCCTCTACCGGTACTGCGGCCACATCGCGGTGGCCAACTCGGCGGCCCTCGCCCTGGCGGGAGTGGGCGACGACACCCCCGACCCCGATGGGGGCTCGCTCGACCGTGATGCTTCGGGGAAGCCCACTGGGGTGCTCCGGGAGACGGCGATGGCCTTGGTCTCGTCGGTGCTCGGCCCGCTCACCCCCCCGCCGAGTGACCCCGAGATCCTTGCCGCCCTGGAGACTCTCCCCGCCATGGGGATCGTCTCGGTGACCGGGATCATCTCCACCGGCGACGCCATCTGGTGTGGCGTTGAAGACGAGCTGGAGACCCTGGCTCGGCTCGCTTCCGAGCTTCCGGTGGACATCGACGTGCTGGTGATCACCCGCGATCCGGCCGAGCTGGCCAGGGCCCGGGACCGGATCGTCGAAGCTGGCGGACGCCTCCGCTTCCACGGTTGGAAGGACTTCTCCGATGGCAGCCTGGGAGGGCACACCGCGGCCATGTACCAGCCATTCGCCGATCGGCCTGAAACCGCGGGAACCGTTCGGCTCGATCACTCCAAGGCGGTGGAGATGGGGTTGGCCTCGGTGGCCCTGGGAGGGGTGGTCGCCATCCATGCCATCGGCGACCGGGCCAACGACCTGGTGCTCGACGTGATGGCGGACCTGGTCGGCAGAGGCGTCGACCCCGCCGTGCTCAGGGTGGAACACGCCTCGGTGCTCATGCCGGAGACCATCGGGCGGATGGCCCGTCTCGGGGTGACCGCTTCGGTGCAGCCCGCCTTCCTCGCCTCCGAGGAGACCTGGGTGGAGAAGAGGCTCGGACCCGAGCGGATGGACCGGATCTACCCCTTCCGCTCCCTGCTCGAGGCAGGCGTGCCACTCATCGGTGGGAGCGACTCGCCAGTGGAGCTGCCCCAACCAGAGACCGGGATCAACGCCGCGGTCGGGCGCCACGGGATCAACCCCGCCGAGGCGCTGACCCGGGAACAGGCCGAGGCCCTGTTCACCCCACCAACTCGCTGACCACTTCGGCCAGTCGCTGGTACTCCTCGATACTGTTGTAGTGGTGGGCGGAGAGTCGGAGCAGCTGGCGGGGCCACTCGGGCCACACGATGACCAGGGATTCCATGCCCCGATCGAGGAGACGCCCGGTGAGCGGGGACAGGCCATTGGCGGACGCCTCCTCGGCCAGATCGGGGAGGGGGATCGAGGCCATCGACCCCACCATCGAGGGGGGGACGGGAGGCTCCACCCCCAGCGCAGAGCAGAGCAGCTCGCGGGCGGTAAGCACCAGCATGTGGTTTCGCTCCATGACCTCGGGCCAGCCCCCCGGCTCGAGGGCGCCCACGGTGCGGATCGCCTCGGGCGCCGCCAGCCAGGGACTGAAGTCGTCGGTCCCCAGCCAGTGAAACAGCGATTGGTAGCGAGTGGCGCCCTCCCGAAGCGGGATGTTCCAACCATGTGAGATCACCACCGGGAAGGTCTCCTGTACACGATCGGGTCTGGTGTGGAGGAACCCCGAGCCCTTGGGAGCGCACACCCACTTGTGGAGGTTGCCGGTGTACCAGGAAGCCCCGAGACCGTCGAGATCCAGGGGGACCTGGCCAGGCCCGTGGGCCCCGTCCACCAGCACGGGAATCTCGGGCTCGAGAGCAGCGACCAAGTCGCCGATGGGGAACACCATTGATGTCGGCGAGCTGATGTGGTCGAGCACCACCAGGCGGGTCCTCGCGCCTACTCCGGCGAGCACTGATTCGACCACGTGCGCCGGGTCACCCACCGGAAAGGGGACCGGGGCCACAACTACCTCGGCCCCGGTCCTGGCAGCGGCGAACTCCAGGGTCTGACGCACTGCGTTGTAGTCGTGGCTCGTGGTGAGGATCTGGGCACCCGGGCCGAGCCGCGGCTCGAATGACCGGACCACCGAAGCGATGCCGGTGGTGGCGTTGCGGACGAACACCGTGCTTGCCGGGGGTGCCCCGACAAAGAAGGCCACCTCATCGCGCGCCCGGCTAAGGGCCTCCTCGAGCTCCTGGAGGACGAAAGCGGTGGGCCGGGAGTCTGCCCGGCGTAGCCAATGCGCCCGGGCCTCCTGGACCGCCACCGGTACCGCCCCGAACGACCCGTGGTTGAGATGGTGCAGATCCGGGTCCAGCGACCACATATCGCAGAAGGTAGTTGTCGCTCGCCCCGCATCGCGTTCGGCCAGGTCATGGAAGGAGAGCTGTTACTCACCGAGTAGTGGCACCCCCTCGCGGCGGCTCCCTCCGTTCCCCGCAGGGTGACAGGGTGGTTACCCTCGCCCGAATGTCTTACTCAGAACTGACCCCAGAGCAGATCGAGAAGGGGACCGACCAGGCGATCGGGAGGGCCCGGGCCGTCCTCGATGAGCTTGCCACTCCCAAAGAGCCCCGCACCTTCGAGAACACGCTGCGGCCCCTCGACCGGATCAACGACATCCTGGGGCACGCCTTCGGCGACTACGGGTTCATGGGCTACGTCCACACCGACAAGGCGGTGCGCAGCGCGGCCAAGGATGCCGAGGAGAAGACCACCAAGTTCGGGGTGGAGCTGATCTTCCGCGACGACCTCAACGCCGCAGTCCAGGAATTCGCCGCCACCGAGGAGGCTGCCTCCCTGGAAGGCGAGCGGGCCCGCTTCCTCGAGTTCGTCCTTCGTGACCTGCGTCGTGCCGGGCACGAGCTCGACCCCGAGACCCGGGCGTCGGTCAAGGTGAAGACCGAGCGACTGGTCGAGCTGGGAGTGCGCTTCCAACAGAACATCGACGAGTGGGAGGCCTGGATTCTCTGCGATCGTGACGGGCTCGACGGTCTCCCCGACAGCTACATCGATTCCCTCGACGTCGACGAGGACACCGGGCTGTACAAGGTGACCATCGATTACCCCGACATGATCCCTTTTCTGGAGAACGCCACCCGTCGTGACCTCCGTGAGCAACTCCGGTTCAAGTTCAACACGGTGGCGGTCGACGACAACAAGAAGATCCTCACCGAGGCGGTGCAGCTCCGCCAGGAGATCGCCGACGCCTTCGGGATGCCCACGTGGGCCCACTACGTCCTCGAGGAGCGGATGGCCAAGGATCCCGACCGAGTGTCCGCCTTCTACGACGAGCTCCTCGATCCGCTGACCACCCGGGGTAAAGAGGAGGTGGCGGCGATCGGTGAGCTCCTCCGGGCCGACACCGACGACGATGTGGTCCGGGTGTGGGACTGGAGCTACTACGACACCCAGCAACGCAAGACCGACTACGGGGTGGACAACTTCGAGGTAGCCCAGTACTTCCCTCTGCCGGCGGTCCTCGAGGGGATGTTCCAGCTCACCTCCGAGGTGTTCGGCCTGGAGTACGTCGAGATCGAAGACTTCGACACCTGGCACGAGGACGTCCAGCTCTTCGCCATGACGGACAAGGAGACCGGTGAAGAGCTGGGTCGCTTCTACCTCGACCTGTTCCCCAGGGAAGGCAAGTTCGGTCATGCCGCCGAATTCCCCCTGATCCCCAGCCGGCGTCTCGAGGACGGTTCCTACCAGAACCCGGTGTGCGCCATGGTGGCCAATTTCACCAAACCAACCAAGGAGACCCCCTCCCTGCTCCAGCACGGCGAGGTGGAGACCCTGTTTCACGAGTTCGGCCACGTACTCCATCAGAACTTAGGCCGCACCGAGCTGGCCCGGTTCTCCGGGACCAATGTGGAGCGGGACTTCGTCGAGGCGCCCAGCCAGATCATGGAGCACTGGATCTGGCGCGCCGATATCCTCCGCCGCTTCGCCCGCCACCATCAGACCGGGGAGCCGATACCCGAGGAGCTGGTCAACCAGCTGGTGGCGGCGCGCAACCTCAACAAGGGTCTTTTCCAGCTCCGTCAGATGCAGTACGGATGGTGGGACCAGGAGATTCACCGCGGATCGGAGCGCGACCTCGACGCCATCTACGTGGAGGGCTCCCGGATCTCCTTGCTCCCCCACCATGAGGGCACCTTCCCTCTGGCCAGCTTCGGCCATCTATTCGGCTACGACGCCGGCTACTACGGCTACATGTGGTCCGAGGTCTTCGGCGACGACATGTTCTCCCGGTTCGAGGAGGAGGGGGTGACCAGCCCCGAAGTGGGGTTGGCCTATCGTCGGACCATCCTCGAGCGTGGGGGCACCGTCGACCCCGACGAGATGCTGGCCGAGTTCCTCGGCCGGGAGCCCAACAACCAGGCGTTCCTCGCCAAGTTGGGGATCTCGGGAACTTCCTGATTGGCGCTCGACGTCTAATCCGGTGATAATGGAGTAATCCCTTTAGGCCCGATTGAACTTGCCGTGGGCAAACTTGAGCACACGATCAAAAAATCGGGTCGAACAGGAATCTCTCCACGACCGAGAACGTTTTATCTATTACCCAGGCCCACCAGGAGGGCCCGATTATGAGCGACATTGTCAGAGGAGCAGCCATCAAAGGAGTCACCCGGCCGTCCCGGCGGTTCGGTCAGGATCGGGTGTGCGCCAAGTCCGGCTGTGAAACCAAGCTGTCCCAGTACAACAAGGCAGAGTTCTGCCACGCCCACGCTCCGGTGAGGTTCCCCCGGGTCCGGGGGAAGATCCTCGACGAGCAGGGTGCCTGAGACCTCTGGCTGGGACAGGTCCTCTCCCCCTCCCCGTCCCAGGCAGATACCCGGAGAGCCCCGGCGCAAGCCGGGGCTCTCTCTTTTCTCGTCCCTAACCTTCTAGCCGACTATAAGGTTGACCGGGCTAACCTCGTTGGGGTGAAGATCGGAGAACTGGCCTCGGCGACCGGGCTCAGCACCCGCGCCATCAGGTACTACGAGAACATAGGACTCCTCCCCGAGCCCGAACGGATGGCCAACGGCTATCGCCGCTACCACGACGACAGCGTCGCTCGAATCGGGTTCATCCGAGACGCTCAGTCGGCCGGGCTCGCCCTGGCCGAGATCGGGATGATCCTCGACATGAAGGATCATGGCGAGTCGACCTGCGGGCATGTGATATTCCTCCTCGAGCAACAGGTCGCCGCAGTCGATCGTCAGATCGACGAACTGCGCCGGGCCCGAGAGGAGCTGGAGGGCTTGATCACCCGGGCCCGGGGGATGGACCCGTCGGGATGCCGGGATCCCAATCGGTGCCAGACACTCAGCCCGACGGTACCCCCTGTCGAGTGGGACCGATCGAGCTCAGCGAGATCGCCCGGGTTGTGAGAGGACAGCGAGTCGTGAAAGGAAGACCATGAACACCACCAAATTGAGTGTGCCTGAGATCCACTGTGGGCACTGTAAGAACACCATCGAGGGAGCGGTCAAAGCCATGCCCGGGGTCGATGCGGTGGAGGTCGCCATCGAGAATGCCACCGTCGAGGTGGCCTACGACGACCGGATCATCGACCTCGACACCATCAAGGCGGTCATCGAGGAGCAGGGCTACGCGGTCTCCGGCTGACACCTCGCCCCGGGTCGACGGGGACGTGGTCCGTTTCGATGTCGACGGGATGACCTGTGCTACCTGCGCGGTCCGCATCGAAAGGATCCTTCAACGCCAGGAAGGGGTACGGTCGGTGTCGGTGAACCTGGCCAACGCCTCCGCCGAGGTTGCGGTGAGCAACGGGGCCGAGGTCGAGGGCCTGATCACCGCGGTTGAACGAATCGGGTACCGCCTGACCCCGCACCACGAGGCCGACCCACCGAGGGACGTCACCGAGCACTACCAGCGAGGGGAGCAGGTGCAGTGGCGCCTGTTCTGGATGGCGGCAGCACTCACCCTGCCCACCATGGCCCTCGCCATGTTGGGGCCGATGACCCCCTGGAGTGCTTTGGTCCAGGGGATCCTGGTCACCCCGGTGATGTGGATCGCCGGGTGGCAATACCACCGGATGGCCTTCAAGCTCGCCCGGCGAGCCGCGGCCAACATGGACACCCTGATCTCCATGGGCACCCTGGCCGCCTACTTCTACTCGTGGTGGGCGCTGACGAGCGGGGGCCACGTCTACTTCGAGACTGCCGGGGTGATCATCAGCTTGATCACCTTGGGCCGTGCCCTCGAGGCCCGGGCCAAGGGACGAGCCTCGACCGCGGTCCACCGCCTCCTCGATCTCGGTGCCAAGGAGGCGAGGATCCTGGTCGACGGCACCTCAGCCACCACCCCCATCGAAAGCGTGCAACCCGGCGACCTCATGGTGGTGCTCCCTGGTGAGAAGATCCCCACCGACGGGGTGGTCGAGACCGGCGCCTCCTCTGTTGACGAGTCGATGCTCACCGGCGAGTCGATGCCGGTTGGCAAGCAGGTCGGTGACCGTGTCTTCGGTGCGACAGTCAACCAGGAGGGCCGTATGGTGGTCCGGGCGACCGCGGTCGGCTCGGAGACCGCGCTGGCCGCCATAGTCGCCCTGGTGGAGGCCGCCCAGGCCTCAAAGGCACCCATCCAGAGGCTGGCCGACCGGGTTTCGTCCGTGTTCGTGCCGGTGGTCATCGTCATCGCCATGGCCACCGTGGCCTTCTGGCTTGCCTCCGGGGCCGGGACCTCGCAGGCATTCCTCGCTGGGGTTGCCGTGCTGATCATTGCCTGTCCCTGCGCCCTGGGCCTGGCCACGCCGACCGCGGTGATGGTGGGCAGTGGCAAAGGGGCCGAGGTGGGCATCCTGTTCAAGAGGGCCGAGGTGTTCGAGGCGGCGGGAAAGGTGGACACCGTTCTCTTCGACAAGACGGGGACCCTGACCATTGGGGTGATGAGTCTCACCGACCTGGTGACCGACGAAGACACCGAGAGGTTCCTCAGACTGGTCGCTTCTGTGGAGGCGGCGTCAGGTCATCCGATTGGTCGGGCGGTGGCACTGGGTGCCGACGAGCGTGACATCGACCTGGTCGACCCGACATCCCTGGAGACGATCACCGGGCTGGGTGTCGCCGGCACCGTCCACGGAGTCGAGGTGGTGGTGGGCAAGCCGGCGCTCCTCGGCGGACGTGGGATCGACATCGAACCACGCTGGCTCGAGGAGATGACTCGGCTCGAGGACGAGGGCAAAACGGTGTTCCTCGCCGGATGGGAAGGGAGGGCACGAGGGGTGCTCGCCGTGGCCGACATGGTGCGCCCCGAGTCCTTCGACGCCCTCGCCCGTCTTCGCCGCTCGGCTGTGGAGACCGCCATGGTGACCGGGGACAACCGGGTCACCGCGGAACGGATCGGTGCCCAACTCGAGATCGATACGGTGCGGGCCGAGGTGCTCCCTGGGGACAAGGCCGAGGTTGTCGCCGAGCTCCAGGCCTCAGGCAGATCGGTGGCCTTCGTCGGTGACGGGATCAACGACGCCCCCGCCCTGACCCGGGCCGACATCGGCATGGCCGTGGGCACCGGCACCGATGTCGCCCTGGAAGCGGGCGACGTCGTGCTGCTCAACGGCGACCCCCGGCTGGTGCCCACAGCCATCGAGTTGGCGGGGCGCACCCTGCGCACCATCAAGCAGAACCTGTTCTGGGCATTCGCCTACAACACCGCGGCCATCCCTCTGGCAGCCGCCGGCCTCCTCGACCCGATGATCGCCGCCGCGGCCATGGCCTTCTCCTCGGTGTCGGTGGTGCTCAACGCCCTCCGTCTCCGCCGGTTCGACCCGGGCCTGGGAGGCATGAGGCACTAACCACGCACCGGGTGTAGTTTGGGGTGATGGCTGGACTGCAGTGGATCGACCGCCCGGTCCTCACCGACCCGGTGGCCCTGATCGCCTTCGCCGGCTGGGGCGACGCCGGAGAGTCGGCCAGCCAGGCGGCGATCGCCTTTCTCGAGGACCTCGACAGTGAATTGGTGGCGGTGATCGATCCCGACGACCACTTCGACTTCCAGGTGCGCCGACCGGTGGTGGAGATCGACCCTGCCGGGGTGCGCAACATCCTCTGGCCGGAGAACGAGTTCCATGTGGTCAGGGGTGGCGAGCGCGACCTGGTGGTGGTGTTGGGTGAGGAGCCCCACTACCGGTGGAAGGCGTTCACCACCAATGTGGTGGAGGCTCTGCAGACCCTGGGGGTGAGGCAAGCGGTCGCCATGGGGGCCTTCATCGGCCAGGTGGCCCATACCCTCCCGGTGCCGCTGATCGGCTCCTCGAACCGCCCTGACAGCCTGGCAGGACACGGTCTGCTTCCCTCCGGCTACGAAGGCCCCACCGGAATCGTCGGGGTGCTCACCCAAGCCCTGGGCCAAGCCGGAATCGAGGCGATGTCGGTTTGGGCCGCGGTGCCCCACTACCTGTCCAACCAGGAGTACCCGCCGGCCACGGAAGCACTGGCGATCAAGGCATCCGAGTTGCTGGGGATCAGCATCAGCATCGACGACCTGGCCTTGGCGAGCCGTCAGTTCCTCTCAACGGTCGAGGAGGCGATCTCGGCCAACTCCGACCTGGTGCGCTACGTGCAGCGTCTCGAGGAGGAGGCTGACGACGAGTCCACTGAGAGCACCATGCGGTTGGTCGAGGAGATCGAGGACTATCTCAGGGATCAGACCTGAAATGCTGTGAGGCCGGGTGGGCGACCCGGCCTCGGTGAAGTCACTTCTTCCGCTTGTGGCGATTCGCCTTCAGACGCTTGCGGTACTTGTGCTTCGACATCTTCTTGCGACGCTTCTTTATGAGCGAGCCCATTCAACAAAACCTCTCGAAAGGGGGAGACATCCCCAATGGTGACGCCCTCCCGGGTTTAGGTCAAACCGGACCACAGCCCTGACGTCGTGCATTGGCACCAGGGTGCGTTTTCCGCGACCGGGTGCATTTGCATGGCTAGGCGACGATGAGGCCGGTGGTGTCCATGGGACCGTCGACTACCCGGGCGCCCGCCCTCTCCAAGGCGGCCCGCACCCCTGCTGCGGTGTCCTGGTCGACCAGGGCCAACACCGATGGGCCCGCACCCGAACGGGCTGCGTGTAGGGCGCCGGCAGCTCTGGCAGTCTCGATCAGGGTGACCACCTCGGGGCTGATCGACGCCCGCGGGGCCTCGTGGATCTCGTCGCCGTGGGCAGCAGCCAGCAAGCCCGGATCGCCGGTGATCAGCCCGGCAGTCAACGCCGACATCCTTGCCAGGCTGCGGATCACCACCTCCAGGCTCTGAGAAGACTCCACCAGCCGGCGGGCCACCGAGGTGGACAGCACGGTGTCGGGCACCGCAACCAAAGGTCGCAGCGATGGGTGGAGGGGGAGGCGCACCGGCATACCTTCGGCAGGGATGAGGATCAGACCTCCGTAGACCGCCGCCGCCACCTGATCGCGGTGGCCCTCCAGCTCGGACGCCGCCCGATAGACCCGGTCGGGCGCCACCTCATCCCCAGAGGCAGCCACCGCCACTGCGACTCCGGCGACCAGGGCTGCGGCCGAGGATCCCATCCCCCTCCCGATGGGGATCTGGTTGTCCACCACCAGTTCGAGCGGCCCGGTGGCCACCTTCTGGGCGGCGATGAGCACCGCGTCGTCGTCATCCCCGCCAGGCACCTCGGGGCCGACATGGCTCACCCGCCACTCCCCTGCCGAAGACGCAGTCACCGAACACCGCAACTGCAAAGCCATGGCGAGACAGTCGTATCCCGGCCCGAGGTTGGCCGTGCTCGCCGGGGCGGAGGCGGTGACGCTCACCAGGTGAGGTTATCGTCGCCGGCGTGGGCGACCTGTTCGACATCGAAAGCCTCTTCCCCCAGCTGGTGCTCGCCTTGGGGCTGGCCCTCCTGGTGGGCAACGGCTTCGCCTGGTGGAAGCACCGTCGCGGCGAGGTCCCCCAGGGGGTCGAAGAGGCATCCTATCGCAGGGGCCGGGTGCGCTGGATGATGGCGGTGGGACTGGTCCTCACCATCTGGGGTTCGGTCACCCTGTTGCTTTGAGAGGTCAGCTAACCGGCTTGATCGCCTTGATGATCACCGAGTCCATGCCGTCGGCTACCTGGTGGGTGGGCACCAGTTCGATGTGGTCGAATCCGGCTTCCTCGAGGCTCCGGTGGTATTCCGAGTAGGAGAGAGCGCCGGCGATGCAGCCCACCCAGTCGCCTCGCTCTGCCCGCTCCTCGGGGCTCAGGGAGTCGGAAGCGACGATGTCGGTGAACCCGAGGCGTCCCCCGTCACGGAGCACACGGTGGATCTCGGCGAATACCGCCGGCTTGTCCACCGAGAGGTTGATCACACAATTGGAGATGACCACGTCGACGGTCGACGGTTCGAGGGGAATGTCCTCCATGTACCCCTTGAGAAATTCCACGTTGCCGGCTCCCGCCTCTACCGCGTTGCGCCGGGCCAACTCGATCATCTCGTCGGTCATGTCCAGCCCGTAGGCGAATCCGCCCGGTCCCACCCGGCGGGCGGAGAGGAGGACGTCGATACCGCCACCCGACCCCAGATCGAGTACGGTCTCGCCAAGTGCCAACTCGGCCACGGCAGTGGGGTTGCCACAACCCAGGCTGGCCTCAGCTGCCCGACCCGGGACCATCGACAACTCATCGGCGGTGTAGGTGCCCGCGGTGAGATCGGTTTCCAGGGTGGGGTCGGGCCCGCATCCCTGCGGTCCGCAACATCCGCCACCCGATGCAGCCCCGGCATAACGCTCCCGCACCTTGTCCCTGAGCTCCACTGATTCGGTCATCTCTCGCTCCTTCATATCGAAGTTGATCGATACATCGGGAAGCATAGAGCATATATCGATGAGCGTCAATCTGTTAGGGTTCGCCGGGTGAGCGACACCGATTTCTGCTGTGTTCCTTTGGCTGACGACAGTCTCAGTGTCGCCCGTTCCGAGGAGTTGGCCGGAGCATTCAAGGTGTTGGCCGATCCGGTTCGCCTGCGCTTGCTCAGCCTGATCGCAAGCGTCCCTGAGGGTGAGATATGCGCCTGTGACCTCACCGAGCCTTTGGAGCGAAGCCAGGCAACTGTGAGCCATCACCTGTCGCGACTCGTCGAGGCAGGATTGATCATCAGGGAACAGCGGGGCCGGTGGGCCTGGTTCCAGATTGCGCCCGATCGCGCCGAGTTCGTTCGCTCGGTCCTCGGCGGAGAGCCGGTGGCCGCCCTCAGCTGACCGCGTCGGGCACCAGTTCGGCGAGGAGGTGGCGCACCCGGGCCTCGATCTCGTCCCTGATGGGGCGAACATCCTCGAGGGGCCGGCCCGAAGGGTCATCCAGCTCCCAATCGAGGTAGCGCTTGCCCGGGATCACCGGACAGGCGTCGCCGCACCCCATGGTGACCACCACGTCGGCAGCCCGGATGATCTCGTCCGACCAAGGCTGAGGAGCCTCTTCGGCGATGTCGATCCCCCGTTCGGCCATGGCCTCGACCACGATGCGGTTCACCGACTCCGCCGGCTCGGAGCCGCCGGAGAAGACATCCACCGCACCACCGGACAACTCCCGCATGAATCCGGCTGCCATCTGGGAACGTCCGGCGTTGTGCACGCACAAGAACAGCACCGCCGGGTTGAGCCGGGTTCCGGTCTCGAGTCGGGACATCGCCCGGAGGCGGTCGCCGCTGAACCGTTCGGCCAACAGTGGAACCCAGTCGGCTACCCGGGCACTGCGCTCGAGCTTGGCCGCGGAATCGGCGATGACCCGTTCGATGGTCTCGGTGTTGAAGTAGCCCCGAAAGCGTCGGTGAAGACGTTCCACCGCGTGGCGGAGTTCCTCGTCGGAGCCATGTACAGGGGTCACGGTCGCTTCCACTCTCCGGTCAGGGAGTCGATCCGGTGGTCGACGGCGTCGAACGCCTCGCGGAATGCCTCGAGCTCTCCGACGGGCACCGGGTCGGGAATCGACCAGTGGAGGTGACGCCCCGCCTCTGGGAGCGGCGCCTCGTTGGCCTTGTCACACACCGATATCAGGAGGTCGGGTGGGGAGGAGATTGCCTGGTATCCCCGGGGTCGTGCGCCTCTTAGGTCGAGCCCTCGCTCGGCGGCCACCGCCACCGCCAGAGGATGGACCTCGGCGGCGGGACGATGCCCGGCGCTCGACGCTGACACACCGGCGACCTGCGACCAGCGGGCCGCAGCGAATTGGGACCGGGCCGAGTTGCGGCTGCAGACAAAGAGCACCTTCCCGGTCGGGCCCAGGCCCGGCGGGGCCATTCGTTGGAACACCCCGCGATGCACCCCCACGTAGCGACGTCTCCGATCACCTTCGGAGGTTTGGCGCCATATCACTCCGGCCGTTTCGAGGACCCGGAGATGATGGGCCAGCAGATTGCCGGCTACACCGAGTCGTCGACCCAGTTCGGTGACCGGCAGGTCCCCGTGGGCCAGCTGGTCTACCAGCTCGAGGCGAACCGGATCGCCAAGAGCAAAGAAGGCCCGAGACCGTTGCGAAGTCCTCATAGTGGCAAAGATTATTGACTCAAAATGAGTTGAGTCAACTTTCCCGACTGCCGCTCGGTCGTAGCTCCTCCGAAGGCTCGTCGAGGAAGGTGCCGGGGACCAGTTCGACCCCGGCTCGGAAGGCAGCCCGACCGATGAGGTGGGCCCCCACCGGAGCGGTGATGAACTGGAGGAGCACCACCAAGACCAGCTTGGCCACGGTGTTGACCTCGGGGACGACGAATGCGGTGCCGGCAACGATCAGCAACAGACCCAGGGTCGCCGGCTTGGTGGCGGCATGCATCCGGGTGAGCAGGTCACCAAACTTGACCAGGCCCACCGCGGCCAGGAAGGTGAGCACCGCCCCGAATAGGATCAAGACCGAGGCGACGATCTCCATCACAAACCCTTCCTGGTGATGAACCTCGCCACCAACGAGGTGCCGACGAATGCGAGCAGCCCGGTGACCACCATGACCGTCAGATACGTCCCGTCTCCGGTACGGGCTGCCTGGACGGCGATCCCGCCGACCACCGAGAGGAGCAAGGCATCCAAGGCGATCATCCGATCAGGTAGCGACTTGGTGGTCAGCATCCGGAAGATGAAGATGGCCGCAGCGGCCGAGAGCAAGGTGAGGGCGACCACCGAGACGACCTGGATCATCGTCGCCCCCCTTGAGCCAGGAACTGCATCCGGGGAAGGAAGGCGTCGCTGGCAAGACGTTCGAGGGTGTGGACGTCGGACCGGGTGGTCTCCTCCGATATGAAGTGGAGGACGTGGATGTACAGCGTCCTGGTGTCAGGGTCGACATCCACGGTGAGTGTTCCTGGAGTCAGCGAGACCATGTTGGCCACCGAAGTCAGTATCCCGTCTGAAGCAGTGCTCAGCGGAACTGCGATGACCGCCGGGTTAGTGGTGTCGCCTGGGGTGATGATCTCCCATGCCACCGCGATCGAGGCCTGAAACAGCTTGGCGATGAAGTAGAAGAGCAGCTTGAGGCCGGCGAGGGGGCGGGTCCCGATCACAAGTGTGTCAGGCCCGGGAGGTACCAGGATCACCACCAGGATGCCGGCGAGCATCCCACCAACCAGGTTTGCCCAGGTGAGCGACTCCCAGAGGGCCACCCATACCAGGGTGAGCCAGCCCACGGTGACCAGAGCCCGCCTCATCCGCCCGCCACCGCCCGCACATAGATCGAAGGATCGGCCAGCGACGCGGCCGCCGCCTCGCCCAGACCGTAGAGGGGGGCCGCAGCCACCACGAAGGCCAGGCTGACCAAGACCAGGAACACGGTTGGCGCCACCATCAGGCTGGGAAAGCCGGAGCCGCCATCCCCCCGAGCCAGGGCCGCCTCGTCGAGCTTTCCCCAGAAGACCCCACCCCAGATCTTTGTCATCGAGAACAGGGTGAGCACACTCACCAGGAGCGACACCGCCACGGTGAGGAAGGCGCCGACGTCGAGGCCGGCCTGGATCAGGGTCAGCTTGGCTACGAATCCGGATAGGGGCGGAATCCCGGCCAGGGAGAGGGCGGGGAGGATGAACAGTACTGCCAGCATGGGGCTCAGATGCAGGAGGCCGCTGAGACGACGCAGGGCCGCCGTGCCAGTGCGCTCCTCGATGAGACCCCCCACCAGGAACAGGGTGGTCTTGACGATGATGTGATGGACCACGTAGAACACCGTGGCCGCCAGCCCGGCGACGGTGAAAAGCCCGAGACCGAAGATCATGTAGCCGATCTGGCTGATGATGTGGAAGCTGAGGATCCGCTTGACATCGTCCTGGGAGATGGCCCCGAGCACCCCCACGATCATGGTCAGCGAGGCGATGGTGAGGATGAGGACCGAGGGGCCGGTCTCGCCGAACAGAAGGGTCTGGCTTCGGATGATGGCATACACCCCCACCTTGGTGAGCAGACCGGCAAAGATGGCGGTCACCGGGGATGGGGCCACCGGGTAGGAATCGGGAAGCCAGAAGAACAATGGGAAGATCGCCGCCTTGATCCCGAACACCACCAGGAAGAGGACCCCCAGCCCGGCGCGCAACCCGGGGTCGATCTCGGCGAGCTTGACGGAGAGGTCGGCCATATTGACCGTCCCTGTGGCGGCATAGACCAATCCGACCCCGGTGATGAACAGGGTGGAGGCCACCAGGCTTATCACGATGTAGGTGATCCCGTGCCGTACCTGGGACCGGGAGCCTCCGAAGGTGATCAGCACATAGCTCGACATCAGGGTGACCTCGAACGCCACGAACAAGTTGAAAAGGTCACCGGTGAGGAAGGACAGAGAGACCCCGGCAGCCAGGATCAGATAGATCGGGTGGAAGAAGGTGGCGGTGTCCTCGGTGCGCGGGCTGCCTATGGCGTAGACCAGGACCGAGAGAAGCATCACCGCCGATACCACCACCATGATCGCCGCCAGCAGGTCGACCACCAGAGTGATACCCAGGGGCCACACCCATCCCCCGATGTGGGTCACCAGGATCGACCCGTCGGAGACCTGGCTGAGCAGGTACACCGAGGCGACGATGGTGGCGGCCAGTGTGATCACGCCGAGCAGCCTCCTCAGCTGGGGAAACTTCCCCAACATGGCGGAAATGGCCGCCGCACCCAGGGGAAGGACGATGGGGAGGACCACCGCGGTCATGGCTCGACCATCAGCTCGTCGCTGCCCTCGTTGCGTCCCGCGGCATGGCGGAAAGCCATCAACTCGGCGATGCGGCGGTCCTCGACGTCGTCCTCGACCTCGTCGGAGCGGGTGAGCAGCCAGCTGCGGTAGGCCAGGGTGAGGAGGAAGGCGCTGACCCCGAAGGTGATCACGATGGCGGTCAAGGCCAGGGCCTGGGGCAACGGGTCGGCGTAGGGCCCGGCGCCGTCACCGGTGATGGGGGCAGCCCCGGCTCGACCTCCGGCCATGAGGAGGAGGAGGTTGGCTCCGTGGCCGAGCACCGCCAGCCCGATGACGATCCGGCTGAGATGGCGCTGAAGCATCAGGTACACCCCGCAGCCGTAGAGGACCCCCACGGTGACCACCAGCACCAGGATCACTCCCCCACCTCCGGGTCGTCACCGAGGGCGGCCACCAGGGCGGCGACGAGACCGAGCACCACGAAGTACACCCCGATGTCGAACAGCAGGGCCGAGGTGGTCTTGACCACCGCCAGGACCGGCACCTCGACCTCAAACTTGGCGCTCTCCAGGAAACCGTTGCCCCAGATCCATCCTCCCGCCCCGGCGGCCACCGCCAGGAGCAGGCCCACCCCGAGCAGCTGGTCGGGCCGTCCTCGCACCAAGGCGACCATCGCCTCCTCCCCCCTGGCGATGTAGCGGAGGATCAGGCAGATGCCGGCGACCAGTCCGGCGATGAACCCACCACCGGGCGCGTTGTGCCCGGAGAACAGGAGGAACAGCGAGAAGACCAGGGCGGTGCGCACCACCACGTCGAGGACGACATCGAGGATGAACACCCGGCGGATCACGAGGGTGCCTCCTCTTCGGGCACCGGGTCCCCCGCCTCCTGCTCGGGGCTCTCGGTGAGCCGGGCGCGGACCAGGGCGATGGCCCCCATCGCCGCCAGGGCGAGCACGGTTATCTCACCCAGTGTGTCGAGCGCCCTGAAGTCGGTGAGGATCACGTTGACCACGTTGCGGCCCCCGCCCTCCGGCTCGGAGAGGGCGAGGAACTCGGGTGCCAACGACGGGGCGACCCGACCGGAGACCATCCACAGGGAGAGCCCCATGGCGGTCACCCCGGCGATCATCGAGACCGCGATCCTGGTGACCTTCCTGATCCGGGTGGCCACCACCTCGAAGCGGGAGGGAAGCCTGGTGAGCACCAGGACGAACAGCGCAAGGGCCAGGGTCTCGACGAGGAGCTGGGTCAACGCCAGGTCCGGGGCCCCCTGGATGACGAAGAGCACCGCCACCCCGTAGCCCACTGCCCCGAGGAAGAGGACGGCGCCAAGACGTCGCTTGGCCACCACCGCGCCTGCCGCGGCGGCGATCACCAGGGCGCCGGTGATCACCTGGACCGGCGACTCGGCGACGACGATCTCGGGCAGCTGCCTCCAGTGCATCGCCATGAGGACGCTGGGCCCGATCACCGCCACCCCGACTATCACCAGCAGGTAGACGGGAAGTGAGCCGTTCTGGAGCAGGGTGGTGATCCGGTCGGCGAGATTGTTCACCCCGCCGAGGGTGAGCTCGTAGACCCGGGCTCCGTTTGGGACGCGACGGCTGACGCCGCGCAGCAAGGGTAGAGGCCACCTGTACAGGAGCAACCCCCCGGCGAGGGCCATCCCGGAGAGGGCCAGGGGCCCCCCGAAGCCGTGCCACAGGGCGAGATGCTCAGCCCCGGCGACCGGATCGACCGCCCCCGCCGCCGACGCCACTAGCCCGTCGAACAGCGCAGGGGCAAGTCCGCCGACAACCGTCAGGACCATTAGGAGAGCGGCCGGGGCGAGGAACCACACTCCCGGTGGGGCCACCTCGGGCCCGATGAGATCGCCCCGCCTTGGTTCCCTGGTGCCGAATGCCCCGACCAGGAAGCGGAGCCCGTAGGCCACGGTCAGCATCGACCCGATCACGACAGCCACGGTGACCCACCAACCTCCGTGGGCGAACAGCCCTTCGAGGGCAGCCTCCTTGGCGATGAATCCGAACAGCGGAGGTATTCCGGCCATGGAGGCCACCGCCAGAACCGACACCCAGAAGGCCGCCGGCATCCGGGCCCGGAGACCGGTGAGTCGGCGAATGTCGCGGGTGTGCGCCTGGTGATCGATGATCCCGGCCACCATGAACAACGCCCCCTTGAACAGGGAGTGGGCCAGGATCATCGCCATCCCGGCGAAGGTGAGCAAAGGTATGCCCATCCCAACCAGAGCCATCATGAACCCGAGTTGGGAGACCGTTCCCTGGGCGAGGAGCTGTTTGACGTCGTTCTGGGTGAGGGCCCGCCATCCGCCGACCACCATGGTGACCAACCCGATCACCGCCAGGGTGGGTCGCCACCAGGTGACCAGCAGAGCGAATACCGGGGCCAGTCGGGCGATCACGTAGACCCCCGCCTTGACCATGGTCGCCGAGTGCAGGTAGACGCTCACCGGGGTGGGGGCGGCCATCGCCCCCGGCAGCCAGAAGTGGAAGGGGAACTGGGCCGATTTGGCCATCGCTCCCAGCAGGACCAGCACCAGGGCCGGGCCCACCAGCCCTCCCGATGGAGCGTCGGCGAGCAGGGATGCCATGGAGTACGTGCCTCCCGCCTGGGCGAGGAGGACCAGCCCGGCGAGCATGGCCAGACCTCCGACCGCGGTGACCAGGAGAGCCTGTAGGGCTGCCGAGCGGGCACTGGCACTGTCGTCCTGGAACCCGATGAGCAGATAAGACATCACCGAGGTCAGCTCCCAGAAGACGAAGAGGACCAGCAGGTTGTCCGCGGTGACCAGCCCGAACATCGAGCCGGCGAAGATCACCAGGTAGGCGGTGAACCGGCCCAGTCCCGGCTTGGCCCCGAAATAGGGCCCGGCATAGGCGAAGACCAGTACCCCGACCCCGCCGACCAGGGCCACCATCAGGGCGGCGAACCCGTCCATCCGGAAGGTGAGGTCGAGCCCGGCGGCAGGGAGCCAGGAGGCGCTCTCCTCGATCACCCCCCCACCGGAGATCGCCCAGGTGGCGAGGAGCCACACCGCCGACGCCGGTCCGAGCGCACCGAGGAGCAAGGCCCTCCGCCCGAGGCGGTCTCCGATGACGAGACACACCAGCGCGATCACGGCGTGGAGGAGGAGGACGGCGATCACTTCGGCGTCACCCTCCGGCTGCTCGGTCCGGGGCAGGGTTGGTCAACGGCATCTGGCGGCGGTCTCCTGATCGCGGTGGGCTCAGGCCCTCGTCCGGCGGGTGCGACCGTCGCCGGCTCCCGGGGTGTATTGCTCTCGACCGGGACTGTATCGCTCCCGGAAGCGGCGCTCGTCGAGCCGGTTCCCCATGACCAACAGCTGGTACCCGGGCCCGGAGGGGACGGTGTCGCCCCCGTGGATCTCGTTTTCGGCCACATCGGTGACCGCGGCGATATGGGCCCCGGTCAGCAGGGACACCTCGGGATCGTGGAGGGGATGACCCACCAGCTCGGGTGGCACCGGCACCGCGAACAGCTCGAAGCCTTCGGCGAGTACTACGCGGTGGTTGATCCCCAGGGTGTTCCAGATGGCGGTGGCACCCAGCGAGGCATAGGAGAGGACCACGTCGGCGCCGGCCCGGTGGAGTGTGGTCACGTTCCGCTCATTGACCGCCCGGGCCAGGATCTGGACCTCGGGGCGAAGACGACGGCAGTACAGGGTGAGATAGATGTTCATGTCGTCTTCGTGGGTGGTGACCATGACCGCGCTGGCCTTCTCGATTCCGGCCTCCTGGAGGACTTCGAGCTCGGCAGCGTCGCCCTGAATCACCCGGTGGCCGCGGGCCACCCTCCCCTTCTCCCGCTCGACGATGGTGTGGGCAACGTCGCCCTCGGAGAGAACGTTGGCGGCGGCTCGTCCCACCCGGCCTCCCCCGAGGATCATTACCAGGTGCTCGGAGGGTCGGGTCACTGCGTACTCTTTGTCGTAGGACTGCAACGCCTCCCGGTTGCCACCGAGGATGAGGATGGTTTCCCCCGAAACCCTCTGGTCGGGATGGGGCACCCGGATCTGGCCCTGGTCGTAGAGCCCGAGGACGGTGAGCCCGGAGCGGTCCCGGATCGCCAGGTCGCCCAGGGTCTCACCGACCCGGGTGGTGTCCCGGAGACGTGACTCGGCCACCTGGATGTGGCCGAACTCGCCGACCACGTGGGCCCGGCCCGAGGTGCCGAGCACCCTCTGGGCCATCGCCCTTCCCAGCACGCTGGCCAACTCGATCACCTGGCTGCACCCGGCCAGCTCCAGGACGTCGACCGAAGCAGGGGAGTCGGCGGTGGCCGAGATGGGCACGGTGCCGTTGATCTCCCGGACGGTGAAGGCGATGTTGGTGTTGGCGGTGTCCGACCGTGTCGCCACTACCAGGGAGGCCCGTTCGACCCCGGCCCGTCGATAGGTGGCCGGGTCATCGACCTCGCCCACCATGGCCCGATAGCCCATGGCGGTCAGCTCGGAGGCCTCCTGTGGGTCGGCGGCCAGTACCACGTGGGGAACTTGTGACCGCTTCGCCCTGGCGATCAATGCCTGAGTGACCACGTCGAGACGAGTGATCACGATGTGGCCCCGCAGGTCGTCGGGTACCTTCCTCGGCGCCCGAGCCTGCTCCCGGGCGTCCATCCATGGGGCGAAGATGAACTGGATGATGGTGAAGGGGAGTAGCACCAGGATGTAGAGAGCCCCGCTTATCAGCACCACCACCGAGAAGATCCGCCCCAGGTCGGACTCGAAGGTGATGTCCCCGAAGCCCAGGGTGGACATCGTCACCAGGGTCCAATAGACGCTGGTCGCCCAACTGAAGGTACGGTCCTCCATCGCCATGAACTGATGAAAGAGGACGCTGTAGACGGTGACCATGACCACCAGGCCGACCAAAAGCCAGACCACCACCCGAACCGAAGACTTGCGGAGGGGTGACATCAGGGAGGCGAGCAGTGCCGCCAGCCCCTTCATCGTGTGGCCTCAGTTGGAGTCACCAAGCGCCTTTCTCGCCGTGCCCGACGACCTCCGCTCGACGGGGCCGCTTGCCGACCAGGCTTCCCGGCACACCAACCTCGAAGGGTAGGACCGCCCGCCGGGCAGCGGCAATTGATCCGCGCCTCATGGGGCCAGCTGCGATCCTGCGGTGATGGAGGGAACCCGCCACCCACCCCGGGCCGCCATCCTGGTGGAAGGCTCGAGCGACCACGCTGCCCTCGAAGCCCTCGCCGAGCGTCAGGGACGGCACCTGGAAGCGGAAGGCATCCGGATCGTCGGCATGGGTGGCGCCACCAACCTGAGACGGTTCATCGAGGACCTCGGGCCCGGAGGCAAGGGTCTCCTCCTCGCCGGGCTGTGCGACGCAGGCGAGGAGCCCTTGTTCGCCCGAGGGTTGGAGGCCGCCGGGATGGGACAGGTGAGATCACGGCCCGAGCTGGAACGTCTGGGCTTCTTCGTCTGCGAGCGGGACCTCGAGGATGAGCTGATCCGGGCTCTGGGCGTGGCACGGGTCGAGGCTGTCATCGAGGCCGCCGGTGAGCTGCGGTCGTTGCGCCTGCTCCAGGCCCAGCCTGCCCAACGTGACCGTCCGGTCGAGGCCCACCTCCGCCGGTTCCTGGGCAGCCAGTCGGGCCGGAAGACGCTCTACGCCCGCCGGATGGTCGAGGCGTTGGGTCTCGACGAGGTCCCCCGACCACTCGAGGCCGTCCTCGACTACTTCGTTTGACCGGGCAAGAGCCAGATTTGGGCTGTGGCCAACGGGGCTTCAGCAGTTATCCTTGAGCCTCTCGCGGGTGTAGTTCAATGGTAGAACACGAGCTTCCCAAGCTCGGGGCGAGGGTTCGATTCCCTTCACCCGCTCCACCTTCACCTGCTCCCCCCGGAAGCTCGTGTTCTCCCGAACACGAGGCCCACTCGACCATCCAGCAAGCTCGGGGCGAGGGTTCGATTCCCTTCACCCACTCCAGACAGGCAACCGTCACCCGCCAGAGCGGCCGCCCAACTCGTTGTCGAGGATGAGGATCGCTCCGGGAGAGTCACCGGCGAGGCGAACCCGCTCCAGGATGGTCTCCACCGTGTCCTCCTCCTCGTTCTGCTCTTCGATGAAGGTCTGCAGGAAGGGGAAGCTTGCCAAATCCCCCTGCTCGGATGCCAGCCGGTACAGCTCGTGGATCGACTTGGTCACCTGCCGCTCCTGGGAGAGAGCGGCGGCGAAGACCGCCTCTACGCTATCGAAGGCGGAGGTCGGAGCCTCCTGCGCCCCTATCTCGACCCGGTTGCCGCGATGCAGCACGAAGTCGAGGAAACGGTGAGCATGCTCCCACTCCTCCTGGGCCTGAGCCCTCATCCAGGTAGCCATCCCCACCAGATTCTCCGTCTCGAAGTGGGCAGCCATCTGCAGATATGCCGTCGAAGCAGCCAACTCCATGGAGATCTGACGGTTGAAAGCCTCGGTGAGCTCGTCGTTCATGCGCATTTCCAACTCCTTTCACGGTCATCTTGGCTTGGTCCCGAGCTCGGCTCGAATGCATTTGCACCAGGTCGCCCAAAACGATCCCTGGTGCAAATGCACGGTCACTGCACTGCGGCCACCGCGAAGTGGAAGATCAGGTTGGCGGCCAGGATCGAGGTTTGGCTCCGGGAATCTGTCATCGGGTTGACCTCGTTGAGCACCAGCGCCGATGCCCGGGGTGCCAGACCGATGAGCAGGTCGAGGAGCAGTCGGGTGGTCAGCCCGCCCGGCTCGTGCCAGCCGACACCCGGGGCATGGGCCGGATCGAGGACGTCGATGTCGACACAGACCACCAGGTTGTCCGCCTCCTCGACCACCTCCAGAGCCCGGCGCAGCGTCTTCTCGGCGCCCACCTCCAGCACGGTGGAAGCCGGTATCTCAGTGAGACCCACCCGGTCGATGAACTCCTTCGAGGAGGGGAAGTTGAAGTTGCGGGTGCCCACCTGGACACAGAGCTGGGGGTCGACTCGGTCCAACTCGAGGGCGCGGCGCATCCCGCTCGACTGGCTGTGGGTGCCCTGACGGGGATTGCCGTCGGTGAGATCGAGATGGGCGTCGAAGTGGACCACCGCCACCGACCCCTCGGTGGTGTCGTGGACCCCGGCAACCACCGGGAACAGGATCGAGTCGTCACCGCCGACCACCACCGGCACCCGGCCCGCCGACACCTGGTCGGCGGTGGCCCGACGGGCCGCCTCCAGCGAAGCCATCAGATCGTGGGGAAGGACCTCGGCGTCCCCGGTGTCGATGAGCTGCTCGGCGGTGAAGGCGACCACCTCATCCCGGTCGATCCAGTAGATCCGCCCGTCCTCGACCCGCATCTTCATCCACTCCAGGTTGCGCCGGACCTCGTCGGGGGCGTACCGCGAGCCGGGCCAGCCCAGGGTGGCGGCCCCGTCAAAGGGGACGCCGATGAAGGCCAGGGTGCGTAGCTGGGTCACCGGGCGGCAGGCTAATCCCAGCCGCCGAGCCGTTGCATATGCACAGGGTCGCGAAAAGCGATACCTGGTGCATATGCATGGGCTCGGTGGGCGACGCCGGACCAAGGAAGGGCTCTACCATCGGGAGGGTGAGGCGGTACAGGTGATCTTCTCCGACCGGTCGATCCGCGATGCCATCGCCAGTGGCGCCATCCAGATCGACCCGTTTGAGCCGTCATACGTGCAGCCGTCGTCGGTGGATCTGCGGGTTGGCAGCGGGTTCAGGGTGTTCGTCAACCATCGCTACAGCCGGATCGACCCCCGCGACCCCCAGCCCGACTTGACCCAACTGGTGGAGGTCGAGGAGGAAGAGGCCTTCATGCTCCATCCCGGGGAGTTCGTCCTCGGGTCCACACTGGAGCGGGTGAAACTGGGCAATGACACGGTGGCCCGTCTCGAGGGCAAGTCATCCCTGGGCAGGCTCGGGCTGCTCATCCACAGCACCGCGGGATTCGTCGACCCGGGTTGGGACGGCCACATCACCCTGGAGCTCTCCAATGTCGCCACCCTCCCCATAGCGATTTACCCGGGGATGAAGATCGGCCAGATCAGCTTCTATCGGATGACCACCGAAGCCGATTTCCCCTATGGCTCCCCCGAGCTCGGTTCCAAGTATCAGGGGCAAAGCGGGCCCACCGCCTCCCGTTCGCACCGAGATTTCGAGACCGACGACACCAACCTCCCCAGCGGCGTATAGTTGACCACGGGTCCGGCCTGTCTGGCCACAGTGGGTGGCGGGAAATCAGACCGGGCATGGGTCACTGGCCTGACAACCCCCATCTGAAGCTACCCCCTGGCTTCAGCGGGCCGGTGGCCACCCCTCCAGCGGCAAACCGGGGTTGCCGCTCGCATACCTCCTGATAGGCAGGCAGCAACTGTGCTGGAATGACTTGGCGTCAGGCGGGGCGCACGCTGGGTCAGATGACGTCGCGGCCCAGGTTGGCGAACCTGGTGAACTCCGGCTGGAAAGTCATCTGCACCCAGCCCACCGGGCCGGAGCGGTGTTTGGCGACATGGATCTCGGCGATTCCCCGCTTGTCGGTGTCCTCGGGGTGGTAGTACTCGTGGCGGTAGATGAACATCACGATGTCGGCGTCCTGCTCGATGGCCCCCGATTCCCGGAGGTCGGAGAGACGGGGACGCTTGTCCTCCCGGGTCTCCAACGACCGGTTGAGCTGGGAGGCGGCGATGATAGGGACCTCGAGTTCACGGGCCAGGTTCTTCAGGTTCCGGGTGATCTCGGAGATCTCCTGCTGGCGGTTCTCCCGGTTGGATGCCTGCATCAGTTGGAGGTAATCGACCACCACCAGGGACAAGCCGTGCTTGCGCTTGAGGCGGCGGCACTTGGCCCGGATGTCGGTGACCGTGACCACCGGGGAATCGTCGATGAAGATCGGGGCCCGGTACATCTTCCCGGCGGCGTCGACCACCCGCGGCCACAGATCCCCCAGCTGGCCGGTCTGTAGCTTCTTGGAGTCGACCTTGGCCACCGTGGAGAGGATCCTCTGTACCAGCTCCTCCTTGGACATCTCCAAAGAGAAGATCGCCACCGACTTGTTGTCGAGGGCGGCGTTGATCGCCATCCCCAGGGCCAGTGAGCTCTTCCCCATCCCGGGCCGGGCGGCCACCACCACCAGGTTGGCCGGCTTGAGCCCGGAGATCTGGCGGTCCAGGTCGATGAACCCGGTGGCCAGCCCGATCATGTCGGATCCGTTCTGCTCCAAGAGCTCGATCTGCTCCAGGATCGAGTTGAACATCGGACCGATCTCGTAGAGGCTCTGCGATGAGCGCTTCTCGGCGACGCCGAGGACCGCCTGCTCGGCCCGGTCGACCACCGAGGAGATCTCGTCTTCGATGTCGAAGGCGAAGTCGGTGATGGTGGCGCCGGCCCGGATCAACTCGCGTCGCTTGGCATGCTCCTCGACGATCCCGGCGTAGTAGACGATGTTGGAGGTCGAGGGGACGATGTCGACAAGGCGGGTCAGGTAGGCCACCCCGCCCACCTTTTCCAGCTCGCCCCTCCGACGCAGCTCCTCGGAGACGGTGACCGCATCGATCGCCTGGTTGGCGTTGAACAGTTCGCGCATCGCCTCGAAGACAGCCTGGTGGGCCGGGATGTAGAAGTCCTCAGGGTGGATTCGGTCCATGACCTCGTTGACCGCCTCCTCGGACAGGAGCACCGCACCGAGCACCGACTCCTCGGCCTCGCGGGAGTGAGGCGGACTCCGGTACCCGGGGCGCATCTCCGTCGACTGGCTGGTCACATTTCCTCCTCGAGCCAACACCCTGGCAGGCGCCACCGACAGATTTCCCGGGGCCCCCTCGACGCGCAAGACCCCGCCGGGGCGGGGAAGTCACCGCGGCCAGCGGGGAAGCCCGGGCAACATAGACCACCCATCCGACCGGGGCGAAGCCAGGAGCCGGATAGTTTTCGCGGAGCCCGTAGAGCGCGAAGAACTCGGCTAGATCGCGAAAATCGTCGCAGCCGTCAAGCTGGTATGACGTCGAGGGTGATGGGGAACTCCACCTCGGGATGGAGTCTTATCTGAACCTCGTGGAGCCCGATTGCCTTGACCGGTCGCTCCACCTCGACCTGTCCCCGTTCCAGGGCGATCCCGGTGAAACGGTTGATCCCCTCGACGATATCCGCCACGCTGATCGACCCGTAGAGCTGGCCCTCGTCGCCGGCTTGGGCGGCGATCACCACCCGGGTCCCGACTAGTTGCTGGGCGAGGTTCTCCGCCGACTCCCGAGCCCTGCGCTCCGCCTCGATCCGGGCCTCCCGGATCGACTCGGCCTGGGCCAGGGCGCCGTCGTTGGCCTTGATGGCGAACTTCCGGGGAAGCAGAAAATTGCGGGCATAGCCCTCGGCCACATCGACCACGTCGCCCTTCTTGCCCAGCGGCTCGACGTCGGAGATGAGGATCAGCCTCATCGCCCACCTACGTAGGGAAGCAGCGCCATCTCCCGGGCGTTCTTGATGGCGGTGGCCACCTTGCGCTGACATTTGGGGCACAGCCCGGTCACCCGGCGGCCCCGGATCTTCCCGCGGTCCGATATGTACTTGCGCAGAGACGGGGCGTCCTTCCAGTCGACCGTGCCCTCGGGACAGACCGTGCAGGGACGGGGTTTGCCCCGTCGGAAGTCCTGGCGGCGCCCGCGAGTGGTCGGCTGGTTCCTCCGGTTCTTACGTGCCAATTCCCGACCTCCTAGAAGGGGGCCTCGTCGGGCCCGTAGTCTTCACGGGCTACCGGGGCCGGGGCGGGGGTCCCACCACCTTGCCGATTGCCCGACCAATCGTCGCTCCGCTGGGTCTTGTTGACGGTGGCGGTCGCCCAGCGCAGAGAGGGTCCGATCTCGTCGATCTGCACCTCGACCACCGAGCGCTTCTCACCTTGCTCGGTCTCCCACGAACGTTGCTCGAGGCGCCCGGTGACGATCACCCGGGTCCCCTTCTGCAGGGACTCGGCCACCGTCTCGGCCTGCTCGCGCCATACCGTGCCGTTGAAAAAGCTGGTGTCCTCCTGCCATTCGCCGTCCTGGCCTCGCCAACGCCGGTTGACGGCGAGACGGATCTTGGCCATGGCCACCCCCGACGGGGTGAAACGCAGCTCCGGGTCCTCGACCAGGTTTCCGATCAGAGTCAAGTTGTTGGACATGGGGTATCTCCTCTTCCTCGTCCCCCAGAGCAACTATGCCGCGTCGCCGGGACGGATTCCAGTGCCTACTCGCCCACCCGGACGATCTTGTGCCTCACCACGTCGTCGGCAAGCGACAGCACCCGGTCCAGGGAGTCCACCGCCTCGGGAGAGCCCTTGAAGGTCACCACGCTGTAGTAGCCCTCGCTGACGTGGTCGATCTCGTAGGCAAACCTGCGCTTACCCCAGTTGTCACGCTTGGTCGGCTCGGCACCATTCTCGCTGAGATGGGACTCAAGCGCCGAAACGCTCTTGTCGACATCGTCCTCGGCCAGATCCGGCCGATGGATGGTCATCACTTCGTAGTCGCGCATGTCACCTCCTGTGGACATCCGTGCGGACGGCCCCGTTTTTCGGAGCAGGGGTTGAACGCCAGGCGACGGCGCGAGACGTCGAGGCGCAGCACCGAATGATACAGCACCGACATGCTTGCCGAAGTCGGCGGGTCACCGATCGGCTGACAGCACCGATCCGGGGAGGAACCGGTACTGGCCGGCCGGCGTCTCCAGTGCCCAGCGCACCCTCGGGGGCGACGGGTACGAGGGACAGGGAGACTCCGGGCAAGGGGTCATCGCCGTCGAGCCGACAAGGATTCCGAACTCGTCGAACCACCAGACATCCAGGGGGATGGAGGTGTCGACCATATGGAAGGAGCGGTTGCCTGCTTCCTCCCAGGTGAACAGCATCCCGTCGACGCCGTCGGGAAGGGATTCGACTCCCATCAGACCCTGAGTCCGGGATTCGGTGGTGTCGGCCACCCACACGGTCAGGGAGGTCGAGCCGACGTCCACTTCGGCCACCGGGAAACGGTCGTCCACCACGGTCGGGCCGGCGCACCCGGCGACCACCAGCAACCCGGCGGCTACTAGCCGGATCGGGTTCCCTTGAGCAGCTCGGCTGATACCTCGTCGGGGATGTGGTAGCTCTCCCCGTCGCTGGGGAAGTCGCCGGACTCGACGTCGGCTTTGAACCGGGTGAGCGCCTCCACTGCCTCCTCGGCGAGGTTGGCGTAAGACCGAACGAACTTGGGGTACCTTCCCAGGCCGAGCCCGAGGACGTCGTGGAACACCAGAACCTGGCCATCGGTGGCCGGTCCGGCACCGATCCCGATGGTGGGGGCGTCGATCTCCTTGGTGATGATCTCCCCGAGCACGTCGGGAATGCCCTCGAGCACCACGGCGAAGCAGCCGGCATCGGATAGGGACCGGGCGTCATCGATCATCTCCCGGGCGGCGTCGACCGCCTTGCCCTGAACCTTGAACCCGCCGAAGGCGTGGACCGACTGGGGGGTCAGCCCGACATGGCCCATCACCGGGATCTCGGCGTCGAGGATGGCGTGAAGCGCGGGGAGACGCTTGCGGCCACCCTCCAGCTTCACCGCCTCGGCGCCACCCTCGCGGACCAGTCGACCGGCGTTGCGCACCGCGTCCTCCGGGGAGAGGTGGAATGTGAGCCAAGGCATGTCCGCCACCACCAGGGCCCGGGGGGCGGCCCGCTTCACCGCCCGCGTGTGGAGAACGATCTCGTCGAGCCCGATCTCCAGGGTGGTCTCCATCCCGTGGACCACATTGGCTACCGAGTCGCCGATGAGGATGATGTCGACCCCGGCCCGGTCGGCGATGACGGCACCGGGGTGGTCGTAGGCGGTGACCATGGTGATCTTGGGCCCGCCCTTGCGGGCGCGTATATCGGGAACGGTGACCTTGTCCACCATGGAACAAGGCTAACGGCTGGGAGGGTGGGCCCATTCCCCGACTACCTTCACCGTGGTGACCAGGTCGAGACGCACGCTGGTGTCGCTGGCATTCGCCTCGGTGACCCTGGCCGGATGCACCGGTGCCGACACCGGGCTGATCGAGATGTCCGAGGGTCTCGCCACGACCACGACGACCACGACCACGACGACCACTACCACCACCACGACCACGACGACCGCCACCACGACGACCACGGTTCCCACGACAACGACTACCACACTGGCACCTGCAGACGGGCTCACCGCCGCCGACCGGGAGCTCGAGCTGATCGCAACCATCGCAGGGAACATCTCACCCAAGTCGGTGGTCTCCTCGGGCCGGGGCCTGTTCTTCGCCCAGAACATGATGTACCGGCACACGGTCACGGTGTACGACCGGGACTTCGAGTTGGTGGCCACCATCGACGATCGGGTGGTGCCCGCCGCGTTCGGGCACGAGGAGTTCCCCACCGAGCTGCAAGGTGCACCGGTGGAGGCGGCCTTCACCTCCGACGGCGCCTACGCCTACGTCTCAAACTACAAGATGTATGGGGGTGGGCTGAGCACTGCTGCCGGCGACGGGTGCAACGCTGGCAACTGGCCCGACAGCTTCGTCTATCGGATCGACGCCGCCACCCTTGAGATCGACCAGGTGATCAGGGTGGGGCCGGTCCCCAAGTTCCTCGCGGTCACTCCCGACGACCGCTACCTGGTCGTGGCCAACTGGTGTGGCTTCGACGTCTCGATCATCGACCTGGCCACCGCCGGGGAGCTAGCCCGGGTGCCGGTGGGCCGACATCCCCGGGGGGTGGCGATCTCCCCCGACTCGGCCACCGCGTATGTCGCGGTGATGGGCTCGACCCAGATCGCCGTCGTCGACCTCCACAGTCATCAGGTCGGCTACCTGGAAGGCGTCGGGCGCAACCCCCGGCATCTGGTGATCTCCCCCGATGGGTCGACCCTCTACGTCTCCCTCAACGGCGAGGGACGGATCGCAGCAGTCGACCTTGCCACCGGTGAGGTCACCGCCCGGGTGGCCACCGGGGCGGCCCCGCGGAGCATGGCGATCAGCGACGACGGCACCGCTCTCTACGTGGTCAACTACAACTCGAACACCATGAGCAAGGTACGTACTGCCGACATGGTGGAGCTGTCGGAGCACCCAACCGGTGCCCGGCCGATCGGCATCGCCTACGACGACGACGCCCGGCAGGTATGGGTGGCCAACTACTCGGGCACCATCCAGGTGTTCGTCGATCAGGCGCCGTAGCGCCCGGGCGCCCAGCCGTCAGAGGATGGCGCGAACCCACGCAATGTCAGCGGCCTGCTCGACGGCGCCCCCCGGGGTTTCCACCACCACCGGGGCGCCGGCCCCGATGATGACCCGGGCCAGGTCCTTGGGCGGGATCATCCCCTTCCCCAGGTTCTGGTGACGGTCGCGTCGGGAGTCGAAGGGGTCCTTTGAGTCGTTGGCATGAACCAGGTCGATCCGCCCGGTGGCGGCCACGGTGCGCTCCACCAGCTCGTCCAATGGCTCGCCGCCGGCCCAGGAGTGACAGGTGTCGAGGACGAACCCCACGCCGTAGCCGCCGATCACCTCCCACAAGCGGGCGATCCACTCCACCCTCCTCGCCACCGCCTTGTCACCACCGGCGGTGTTTTCGATGAGCACCGGGACCTCGGTGTCGAGAGCGTCGAGCGCCTTGCGCCAGCGGACGATGCCTTCCTCCTGCGGCCCATCGCCGGTGACATGGCCGCCGTGAACCACCACCCCGGCTGCGGCGATCTCGGCGGCAGCGTCACAGGTCTCCTGGAGGATCCGACGACTGGGTACCCGAACCCGGTTGTCGTCGGCGCACACGTTGATCAGATAGGGCGAGTGGACGTAGATGGGCAGGGGTGACGCGGCCAACTCGGCGGCGTCGGCTCGGGACTCGGGCTTGCGCCAGCCCTGGGGGTTGGAGAGGAAGATCTGCACCAGGTCAGCGTTGCGCAGCGCTGCCTCCTCCAGGGGGCGCCCCCCGGGGGTGTGCGCCCCGACCGGGATCACACCTCCTCCGCCGGCCCATCGTCCCCGGCCGCGTCCAGCGCATGTCGGGAGTGGAGGGTGGCCCGCTCCACGGCGTAGTCGGCGACCTTCTCGGCCACCGACCTGGGGTGCTCCGACCAGTCCTCGGCGAGGATCCCCAACTCACGCTCGGCGATCCAACGTCCCCCCCACGGGTTGGGGGGCAGACCGGTGTGGTCGGAGACCTCCATCCAAAACAGGGGGACCTTCTGGCCCTCGTCCTCGACATCGATGGCGCCGACGTCGACAAGTGCATCCCAGGGGACCACGCTGGGGGGTTGGAAGGGGCCGTTCACCTTGATGGCCAGGCCCTCCGGCCGGCATTCCAGCACCAGGGTTGGGAGGAACAGCTCCTTGAGCCCCCAGGCCACCAGGGCCACGGCGAACAGCAGCATCGCCCAGGCCCAGATGACGTCACGGGGTTCGAAGATCTGGGTGTCCTCGGGTCGGAACAGGATTTCGCGAAGGGCGTTCGTCAGCCTGCGGTTGGTGAGCACATCGAGAGAGATGACGAGGAGAGGGATCCCACCGATGGCCATCAACCACATCCGGAGAGCAGACCGTCTCACCACCACGCTCAAGCCTCCACACCGAGGTCGGCGGGGATGACCAGAGCCAGATAAGGGATGCCCATGGCCTCGAACCTAACGGCGACGGCACCGTCGGAGCGGTCGACCAACGACAGGGCCTGAACCACCACCAGACCGGCCTCGGCTGCAGCTTCGGCTGCCTCTACCGCGGCGCCACCGGTGGTGGTGGTGTCTTCGACGACCGCCACCCGGTCGCCGGGCACCACCGGGCCAACCACCCGCCCGCCGGTTCCATGCTCTTTGGCGGTCTTCCTGATCGAGAAGGAGCGTAGGTGACGGCCCCGGTTGTGGGCCACCATGGCGGTGGCCACCGCGATCGGATCGGCCCCCATGGTCATCCCCCCGACGGCGTCGACCATCGGGTCGAGGACGTCGAGCACCGCCGAACCCACTCGCCATCCCCCGACCCCGTCGAAGGTGGTCTGGCGGGCATCGAGGTACCACGACGAGACTGCTCCCGACCTCAGGGTGAAGGGGCCGTCGGTACGCAGTGCACGGTCTTTGAGGTGGTCGATGAGTGCTTGGCGGGACAAGGGTGGCTCATGGTATTGGAGGTCGCCGGGCAATCGCCTAGTTTCCCTCTCTCATGGACCTCTTCCTCATCCGCCACGGCCAGCCCGACTGGGCCCCGGCCCGGGTGGCCCGCAACGACCCCAACCTCACCGAGCTGGGGAGGGAGCAGGCCAAGAGGGTGGCGCATCGGTTGGCCAGCATGGGCAGGGTCGACGAGCTGTGGCTGTCGACCATGACCCGGGCCGTGGAGACCGCTGAGCCGATCGGGGCCGAGATGGCCCAAGACGGGGAGGCCTACGACTGGCTCGAGGAGATTCGCAACCCACCGGAATGGGACGGCGCCCCGGCGGACGAGATCGACCGGCATTTCGCCCAGGCCAACGTGAGGGACATGGATGAGATGTGGGAGGGCCTGCCCGGGGGGGAGAGTTTCCGGGCATTCCACGAGAGGGTGGTCGCCGGTCTCAACGACACCCTGTCCCGCCACGGCATCCATCCGATGCATCCCGAGCACCGCCACCTGTGGACCGTTGACGACCCCGACCGACGGGTGATCATCGTGGCCCACGCCGGCACCAACGCCGTGGTCCTCGGTCATCTTCTCGGGCTCGATCCGGTCCCCTGGGAATGGGAGCGGTTTCGCCAGCCCCACACCGGGGTGAGCCGTCTCACCATGACCAAGATCAGCACCGGGTGGAGCTTCTCCCTACGCCAGCTTGGTGACGTCGCCCATCTCCATCCGGGAATGGTCACCGTCTGATCCCAGCGCGCGGACCGTCCCTGCTCGGCGGGGGACGGGACTATTGGCCGAAGCGGCGTTGGCGGCCGGTGTAGTCGCGCAGGGCGCGTAGGAAGTCGACGTGGCGGAAGGCCGGCCAGTTGACGTCGGCGAAGACGAACTCGCTGTAGGCCGACTGCCAGAGGAGGAAGCCCGACAGTCGTGACTCCCCGGAAGTGCGGATAACCAGATCCGGATCGGGGAGATCGGCGGAGTACATGTGGGCCGCCAGGGATGCGGCGTCGATCCGCCCCGGGATATCGGCGGCGGGAACCCCCTCTTCGACGAGCTGGCCGACCAGGTCCTTTGCGGCGTCGACGATCTCCTGGCGCCCCCCGTATCCCATGGCGATGTTGAGCCGCCGGCTCCCCGAGGGGCGGGCCTCTTGGGCCCTCTTGGCCGCACTGACCAGAGGCTCGGGCAGCAGATCGAGGCTGCCGATCACCCGGATCGCCATGTCATAGCGCTCGGTCAGCTTGGGGAGACGGTCGAACAACTCGATGAGCACGAAGAAGTATGGGTCCAGCTCCTCGGCGGGACGGGAGAGGTTCTCGCGGGAGAGGAGCCAAGCGGTGACCGCGGGAATGGAGAGCTCGTCGGTCCAGCCGAGGAAGTCCTCGAAGCGGCGCATCCCCTCGCGGTAGGAGTCCTGGTAGGTGGGGAGCCCCTCCTTTTGGGCATGACGACGATGCCCGTCGAGGACCACACCGATGTGACCGGGAAGCCGATCCCTGTCGAGGTCGGAGAGGAGGTTCCTCTCATAGAGACGATAAAGAAGACCTAGGGCCATTCCGCGACCGAAGGGTACCTGGGGGATGGAGGACTCACATCGGCCGAAAGTCCCGTTCTCCTGTGAGTGGTCGCCGGGTGTGGGGCTACGGCCGGGGCAGGGTCGGCTCGGTGGCGCACAAGGCCTCAACCTCGATGATGTCCTTGGGCACTGAAGTAGTCAGGTTCTCCATCCCGTTCGACGTGATCAGGATGTCGTCCTCGATGCGCACGCCGATGCCGAGAAGCTCGCGGGGAACGGTGTGCTTGACCTTCTCGGCGGCCTCCTTCTCCTCCTTCTCCAGGGCAGCAGCCGCCTTCTTCCCCAGACGGATCCTCCGCTCGTTCCACTCGTCGAGGTCGTAGGCCAGCATGGTGAGCTCGATCTCGGTCTTGTCCGGGGCCACGTAGATCCCCGGCTCCACCGTGTAGACCATGCCCGGCTCGAGTGGCCGGGGCTTGCCGTCGAGCCGGTAGCTACCCCTGTCGTGGACGTCGAGACCCAACCAGTGGCCGGTGCCGTGCATGAAGAACTCGGTGTAATGGTGCATCGCCAGGGCCTCGTCTACCGGGCCGGGCAGCAACCCGAGATCAACCATCCCCTCGACCAGGATCCGGGTGGATGCGTCGTGGATGGCGCGCAAGGAGGACCCGGGATGCGACATCTCGAGGCCTCTCTCCTGGGCGACGAGGACCACTTCGTAGATGGCTCGCTGAGGAGCGGTGAACTTCCCGTTGGCAGGAAAGGTGCGGGTGATGTCCGATGAGTAGCCGTCGACCTCGGCGGCCGCGTCGATGAGGACCAGGTCGGTGTCTCCGATCCGGGAGTCGTTCTCGACGTAATGAAGGATGCAGGCGTTGGCCCCCGCCGCCACGATCGAGGGATACCCGTTGCGTGGAGACCCCCCGAGGCGCCAGTAGTACTCCAGGGCCGCCTGAAGCTGGTACTCCATCATCCCGGGCTGGGCGAAGCTCATCGCTTCCCGGTGACCGGTGGCGGTTAGCACACAGGCCCGGCGCATGGCTTCCGCCTCGGCCTCGTCCTTGATGAGCATCATCTCCCCGATGGGGACCGAGACGTCGCGCACCGTGGAGGGGACCACCCCCCCGAACCGCTCACGGTGGGCCCGGGCCGCTTCGATGGCGGCAGACACCTTGGTGTCCAGGTCTGAGTTGCCGCTGCGATACCAGATCACCTCCCGCCCGATGAGGAGACGCTCGAGGGCGTCGTCGAGGTCACCCAGCTCGTGGGCGGCGTCGGCACCGAAGCGCTCCCTGGCGCCGTCGGCGCCGGTGCGGATCCCGGTCCACACTTCCTGGGCAGGGTCCTTTGGTCTGACGAACAGGGTGTATTCGCCATCGTCGTGCCCAGGGGTGATCACCGCCACCGCCTCGGGCTCGTGGAACCCGGTCAAATACCAGAACATCGAGTCCTGGCGGAACTCGTGGTGGACGTCGTAGTTGCGGATCACCTCGGTGGCCGCAGGGACGACGGCGATCCCCGAATCGCCGATCATCTCGGCGATTCGGCGACGTCGCTCGGCAAAGGGCTCGCTCATGGATGTGAACTTAACCGCGTCGGCGGAGCTCGATATCCAGATGGGTGCCACCACGAGACCGGGCCGGGCAACTCGACCCGGTCCTCGCGATTCGGCTAGTGATCGTGGACTGCGGCTGCCTCCACCTGACAGCCTGCCGGTGCTTCGACCGGGATGGTCAACGGGCCCGTGGCCGGAACTTCGAAGAAGGTCGCTACCAGGATCGTCTCTCCTTCGGAAGCCGAGTAGGCAGTGTGCACGTTGCCCCTCCCGGGATCGACGAATGCAGTGCCCTCTGGGTAATGGCGGTGGACACAGTCGTTGGCTGCCACGTAGACCAACTCGCCTTGTGTCACATTGACCAGGACCGGCCCCGGATGGGTGTGCCAGGGGAATTGGGCTCCAGGCTGCACGGTGATCCGGGCGGTGATCGTCTGCGAAGGCTCGCTCGTGTTGATCACTCTGGTCGGGTTTCCATCCAGCTTGAACCTGAACTGGAGTGCTACGTCGTCGGTGAACACCCCCCCGGCCCTCGGTGTCAACAGGCTCACGGCGATGGCTGGAGGTGGCTCCTGGGCACCCAACGGCACCACCATGAGAGCCAACGCCCCCATCACCAGTGCCAGGCCAACGAGGTGTCTGATTCTCTTTCTCACGTCATTCCTTTCCAATACTCCAATGCCGCCACCAGGACTCTCTGTTGGCTTGGCACCTCCTAGTTCGGCTGGTTCTTCTCTGCTCGCCGGAGACAATGTGGGCCATCGACGTTCAGGTCTTGTTCAGAGAGCGACCCACGAGCTCCAGACCATGAGGTCACCCTCCGGCGAAGGTGCGTCACCGAAGCTCGAGGTCCACGATCAGGGGGAAGTGGTCCGAGCCCATCGGGGGGCCCAACTGGCGGTCGCGCACCCCGAGGGCTCCACTGTGGAGCAGGTGGTCGATGGCCACTCGGAGCAAGGGGTTGGAGTCGACCGGATAGCTGGCCTGGAGCCCGAAGCCGATCTGGGAGTTGCGCAGGTCGGTGGACCCTTCGAGTCGCCGGAAAGCCCACGACCAGGGAGTGGAGTTGAGGTCGCCGACGACTATGAAGGCACCTTCCTGCCGGGCCGCCCAATCGGTGGCGAACCCGAGCTGATCGTCACGGAGGCGAGACCGCACACCGTCGGTGGGCGCCAGGGGGTGGGATGATAGAACTGCCAGGGGCTCCGACCACCCGGAGGGGACGAAGGTCACCTCGACCGCCCGAGGCTCAGTGGTGGCAAAGCCATGTGACTCCCAACCCTCCACCGCACCGCGTATCAGCAGCAGCGTGCCGAAGATCAGGTCGTCCGAGCGCGCCCGGATCACCTGATAGCCGTCTCCCGACGACTCGGCAGCGGCCACCTCCCAAGGACGGCTCGCCTCGTGGAGCAAGACCAAGTCGGGTTCGATGGCCGCGATGTATTCGAACACCTCGGCGAACTCCTGGTTGCTCGAGAGCAGATTGAAGGACATGATCCGCACCGAGGGCCGAAACAGATCGCTGTCCCCAGGGGAGCCGGCGAACAGGGGGAGCACCACCACCAGGTTCACTGCCGCCGCCAGAAGCACGGCGACCCCGGCCCGCCGCCACTTGCCCACCATGAGCATCACTCCAAGCACGGTCAACCCCACCAGGTACTGCGCCCTGAAGTTGGCGAGGACGTCGAGCCACCACACCCATCGGCCGAAGAACGCTGCCACCGCCACCACTGCCAGGGCAGTGGCGGCCAAGGCGAGGAGGAGCATCACTCCTCCTCTTCTGCGGGGGGTGGGCCGGGGTCGGGCATGCCCCTGTCGATGGCCCACTCCCGGACCAGGGCGTAGGCACCGGACGCCGGGTAGGGGCCATCCTCGATCCTCTTCTCGAGGAGGATCCCCATGATCTCTCCGACCGCAGGGCCGGGCTCCAGCCCCAGAAAGGTCATGACCTGGTGTCCGTCGATGGGAGGGCGGAGACGGGCGAGCTCCTCCTTCTCGGATAGGTCGGCGATCCGGTCCTCGAGATGGTCGATGCTCTCCTGGATACGCCGCTCCCGGGTCCGGTTGGCGGTGGTCACGTCGGCGCGAACCAGCTCGTTGAGCCGGTCGAGGAGGTGCCCGGCATCACGCACGTAGCGGCGCACCGCCGAATCGGTCCACCCCAACTTCAGGGTGTGGGGGCGAAGGTGGAGGAACACCAGCCGGGAGACGTCGTCGACCACCTCCTTCGGATAACGCAAGGCGCGAAGCCGATGCCTGGCCATCCGGGCGCCCACCACCTCGTGGTGGTGGAAGGTGACCCCGCCCGGTCCGAACTCGCGGGTTTCCGGCTTGCCGATGTCGTGGAGCAGGGCGGCCAGCCTAAGCACCAGGTCGGGTCGGGTCCGCTCCACCACAGCGAAGGTGTGGGTCAACACGTCCTTGTGCCGATGGTGGGGGTCCTGTTCCATGGCGAGACGGTCGAGCTCGGGCAGAAAACGGGCGGAGAGACCCGAAGCCACCACCAAAGCCAGCGCCTCGGATGGCCGATCGGCGAGGAGGAGCTTGGAGAGTTCGTCGCGGACCCGTTCTGCCGACACGATGTCGAGACGCTCGGCCATCCCCTCCACCGCCGAGACCGCCTGGGGATCCGGCCGGAACCCCAGCATCGCCTGGAAACGGAAGAGCCGGAGCATCCTCAGGGGGTCGTCGCCAAAGGACACCTCCGGATCGAGGGGGGTGCGCAGGACCTGGTGGGCCAGGTCGGCGAGCCCGTCGTGAGGGTCTACCGGGGTCAGGTCAGGCAGCGTCAGGGCGATGGCGTTGACAGTGAAGTCACGCCTCCCCAGATCGGTGGTGAGATCGTCGGCGAAGGTGACCCGAGGCTTACGGGAGTCGTCGCGGTAGACCTCTGACCGATAGGTGGTGATCTCCACCTCGTGGCCGTCCTTGATCGCCCCCACGGTGCCGAACGTCGCCCCTACCGAGAAAACCGCATCGGCCCAGCCGTCGAGAAGCTGGGTCACCTGTTGGGGGCGGGCGCTGGTAGCGAAGTCGAAGTCCTCGAGTGCCCTGCCCAAGAAGGCGTCGCGGACCGACCCGCCGACCAGATGGAGCTCCTCTCCGGCCTCGGAGAAGATACGGGAGAGCTGGTAGGGCGGCAGGTCCTCGGACCGAAGGAATTCGAGACGCCGGGGGATCACGCAGTCGTCAGGTTATCCGGGACGGGTCGAGGGCCGGCCGTGGGGGCCGGCCCTCGTGTATAGCCATCGGAGGAGGTATGGCTAATCGTGTGTCGCTCGCCCCGATATCCCGGGGGGGCGACCCGTCTTCAACTCGTTATCCCGGCGGCCATTGCCTTGGCCCGCAATTCGTGGGTGTTGCGGACATGACGGAGGACCACATCGATCTCGACGGTCCTGTCTACCACGTACTTGAGCAACGCCTGATCGAAGGTCTGCATGCCATGAAATGCGCTTTCCTTGATGATGTCCACCAGGGTCGAGGCGTCATCCCCGGAGATCACCCATTCCTGGGCCCGCTCATTGGCGGTGAGCACCTCGCATGCCATGACCGGCGCCCCATTTGGCCTCTCCACCAGCAGCTGGCTGACGATTGCCTTCAGTTGCTGGGCGAGCTGTCCCCGGATCACCGGGCGCTGCGACTCGGGAAACATGGATACCAGCCGACTCACCGTTTCGGCCGGATCGGAGGTGCGCATCGTCGAGATCACCAGGTGACCCGTCTCGGAGGCGTCGATGGCGGCCTGGGCTGTGGCCGGGTCGCCGATCTCGGAGATCATGATCACGTCGACGTCGTGTCGCATGGCGCTGCGGACCGCAGAGGCCATGTCGGGGCTATCCACCCCGATCTCACGCTGGACCACCACCGACTGCTTGTCCGGGTGGAGGACCTCGATGGGGTCTTCCACGGTGAGGATTGCCCGAGCCCGATTGGTGTTTATCCAGTCGAGCATCGAGGAGACCGTGGTCGTCTTGCCCGAGCCCGAAGGGCCGGTGACCAGCACCAAGCCGGAGGCCTCGGCGGCCACTTTCTCCACGACGCGGGGTAGACCCAACTCGGCGAAGCTTCGACTCCCCGAGACGACCCGCCGGAGCACCAGCGAGACCGAGCCCCGCTGTCGGAATGCGGTGACCCGAAACCTACCCAGCTCATGTTTCCCGTAGGCAAAGTCGGCCACGCCGTTGGCGGCGAAGTCCTCGGCCGCCTTGGGGGTGAAGATCTCCTCTGCGTGCTTCTCGGTGTCATCCGGCTTCAGCGAGTCGAACTCGCCCATCCGTCGCAGGTCGCCCTGGGTGCGGATGATCGGGGGTGACCCCACCTTGAGATGGACATCGGTCGCGTCGAGATCGACGGCGCGACTCAACAGATCATCGATGTTTGTCTCCATGTGCCTCCGTTCCTTATCGGGCTGCGGGAAGGCGGAGTTGAGCGCTGGTTCAAACCTTCCAGTGACGAGCCACCGCGGACGCCGCCCGTTCAAAGGCGGCCTTGGAGCGTTCCGGTGAGGTCAGGGGCAGGCCGCCTCCGTTGCCGGACCCGGTGAGCCCGAGCACGGTGGCCGCCGCCGACTCCTCGAGGGCATCGAGGTGGTATCCCCCTTCTAGGGCGACGACCACCCGATGGGCCGGAAGAACCGTCGCCAGCGAGAAAGCCATCCATTGGTAATCGGCGGCGACGAGCGCCATGTCTGCCAGCGGGTCGTCCACGTGGGCGTCGAAGCCGGCACTGATCAGGATCCGATCGGGCTCGAACTTGGTCACCACGGGAAGCACCAGCTCCTCCCATGCCTTGCGGTAGAGGTCGCCGCCGGTGCGGGCGGGGAAGGGGATGTTCACGTTGGTTCCTGGTGCCATACGCTCGATGTCGCTGATGTGTCCCTCGAAGGGATAGAACGCATCCTGGTGAAGTGAGACGTAGAGCACCCCGGGGTCCTCACCGAGTAGGGCCTGGGTCCCGTTGCCATGGTGGACGTCCCAGTCGATGATGGCTACTCGACGCCCCCGGTCCCGTAGGGCGGCTGCGGCGACCGCCACGTTGTTGAACAGGCAGAACCCCATCGCTCGGGCCCGCAGGGCATGGTGGCCGGGCGGGCGGGCCACGGCGAAGCCGAGGGCGTCGCTGCGCTCCTCCAGCTCCTCGACGAGCATCATCACCCCGCCCGCCGAGCGGAGGGCGGCATCCCAGGTGGCCGGTGAGGCCACGGTGTCGGTATCGAGGTGTCCGCCCCCGGCGTCACAGAAGCCCTCCACCGCCTCCACGTAGCTCGGGTCGTGCACCCGAGCCAGGTCACGCCGTTCGACTCGGGGTGACTCCATCTCCGTGGCATCGGCGCCCGACCTGAGTAGGCCTCCTATCACCGCCTCCACTCTCTCCGGTCGTTCCGGATGATGTTTCCCGGTGTCGTGCTCCAGCGCGGACCGGTGGGTCGCGACAACCACCCTCATCCTCTTACTCTCCCACAGATGACCGACATTCCGGTGGTGGAGGGAACCTGGCCTGGTCGGCTCGAGATCACCCGGGGTTGGGGACGCGCCGTGGCGCGACCGTGGAACGACGACACGACGGCCGCCCAGATCCGCATGGTCCGCGGCAGCGCTGACTTTCTCGACGTGGCCACTTCTCTCGTCGGCCGGGCCGGTGGTGACCCGACCTACTCGCCGGCGTTGTATCCCAGCGCGACACGGGTCTGGGCCAGGGCCGGGTACCAGATGGCTGGCCGGCTCATGGTGATGGAGCGCTCGCTCTCGGTTCCCTGGCCCCACCCGCACAGCCGCGTCGACCAGACCTCCAACGACTGGGATGCCCTCGTCGCTCTGGACCGCGCCGCTTTCGAGGGCTTCTGGCGGATGGGCCGGTTCGGCCTCGAGGAGGCTTACCGAGCCACCGGCCGCTCCATGATCCTCACCGTTGGCGAGAATGGTCCGGTGGGCTACGCCATTGTCGGAGCGCAGCGGGGTGTGGGATACCTGCAGAGGATCGCCGTCTCGCCGCGAGCCGGAGGCCAGGGCCTGGGCACCGACCTGGTCCACTCCGCCCTGGCCTGGGCGCGAGCCCGGGGGGCACGCACCATGTTGCTCAATGTTCGAGAGGAGGCGAGCCCCGCCAGACGCCTCTACCACGCCACCGGATTCCACGACACCGGAACCCGACTCGCCATCATGGGTCGGGGCACGGGTTGAGGCCATACTGATCCGACATGCCATCCGCCATTCCCGACCGCTTCCGACTGGAGATGCGTCTCGGACGCGACGACGACGTCGAGGAGTGGCTGGCCACCGACATCTCGCTCGACCGGCCAGTGCTGGTACGCAGCCTCGGCCCGGAGTCCTCGACCGAGCGCCGCCAACAGTTCCTGGAGAGTGTGGGAAGGCTGGCCTCGGTGACCCACCCCCATTTGGCCAAGGTGTTCGTCGTCGATCAGGTAGCCGGGGGCGCTTATGCCGTAATGGAATGGACCGGCGGGGCCTCCATCGCCGACCACGTCAATGCCGGACGCGGTGTCGAGCTCGGCGAGTTTCTCCCCAACGCCACCGGGCTGGCTGGAGCCCTTGCCGAAGTCCATGCTGCAGGTCTGGCCCACGGAGCGATCGACGCCGGGGCGATCTCATACTCGCTGAACCACCCAGCCAAGTTGGGTGGCTTCGGACGTATCCCCCACGAGGACCGTTTCGGCGACGTCATCGCCTTGGGCAAGGTCTTGGAGACCGCCATCACCGCCGCCCCTCCCGGAGGACCTCCCCCCTCGGAGCGGATCGACGGGCTGCCCCCCGCGGTCGACCGGATCCTGCGCTCCGCCCAGGCGGGAATGCTCGACGCCCGGGAGGTGGAGAAGGCCCTGGCGGCAGCACCCACACCACGAGCCCCGGCCCCCGAGCCCCGCGCCGGGTCGCGCACCCTGCTCTATGTCGCCCTGCTCCTGGTCGTGCTGGCGATCGCCCTGGTCGGCTTGGGCCTGGTCTTCTCCAACGACCCCACCGAGCCGGTGCTCCCGGGGAGCGCCGGCGGTGGTAGCTGGCTTGTTTGGTTGGTGGGCGGGCGGGCACGAAGGGCACGGTTCGCGGGTTGACCCACCCCGCTCACGACTCTGACCTCCTGGCGCGGGTCGCCGGCGGCGACCATCACGCCTTCAACGAGGTGATGCGGATCCACGAGGACCGGGTGTTCGCCGTGTGCCTTCGCATCCTCGCCGACCGTGAGCTGGCCCTCGACGCCACCCAGGACACCTTTCTCACCGCCTTCCGCAAGGCCCACCAATTCCAGGGGAACTCCGCGCTGGGCACCTGGCTCTACCGGATCGCGGTCAACACCTGCTACGACCAGTTGAGACGGGCCAAGCGCCGGGCCACCGACCCGATGCCCGAGCACATCGAGGTCGCCGACCCCCTCGCCGAGGGCAACATCGACTCTGCCGCGATGCGCCACGAGATAGAAGCCGCCCTGGCGGCGATACCCGTCGACTTCCGTGCCGCCATCGTTCTCTCAGACATCGAGGGTATGTCCCTTCCCGAGGTTGCCCAGGTCCTCGGGGTTCCTGTGGGCACTGTCAAGTCGAGGGTATTTCGGGGCAGGCGTCTCCTCGCCCGGCATTTGGGGGAACCGAAGCAATGATCGGAACATCCAAGGAACCACATGGCCAAACGTGAAGTCGAGCTGATCGTCGCCCTGGCCGAGGGGCGCCTCGAGGATGAGTCCGAGGCGCGCGCCCTTATCGAGGCTTCCCCGAGGCTGCGCGCCGTGTACCAGGCACAGCTGCAGGCGGTCGAGGCCGCCGCGGTGCTCCCCGCGGCACACCTGACCGACACCGAGCGGACTGCCCTCCGCCGCGAAGTGTGGTCGTCACTTCGTCTCGACCCCGAGCCGCAGGCGGCAACCCGAGGATGGGCATTTCCCCGGCTCGGCTACGCCGCCGGTGCCGCCCTCCTGGTGGTCGGGGTGGTAACGCTGGCCTCCCAGCTGGGCCACGGAGGAGATACCGGCGCGGGGACCTTCGCCTCCGACCGGTTGACCGACTCTGGGGTGGCGAGCCAGACCACCTCACTCCCGACCACCGATCAGGCCCCGGCCGCTCCGCTCGCTGCAGGGGAGGCCGGCGATCTGTTCAGCGAGTATGCCGAAACCGCCCGGTTCGGGGGGCCGGGTGCCTTACCCGAGGCCGAGACCGACCGAGCCACCCGGGAGGCGCTCGAGAACTGCCTGGTGAAAGCAGGGCTCGACGAGCATGTCGTCTTCGACGTCATCGAGGATGGAGGCCGCCGCTACCTGGTGGCAGTGCCCGAGGATGGCGGGGTGGGCCCGGACACCCCGATCTCGTTCCTCGACGAGGAGACCTGCCAGATCGTCCATCTCGACGAGTGAACCGGAGCGGGCAACCTACACCCTCGCCACTAACCTGGCCGACGGATGCACGAGTACGCCATCAAGTTCGCCGAGTTTCTCGAGCAGCTCGCCCTCCGGATCAGGGCGATGACCGTCGACCGGATCAGTCGGGCGATCCGGGTCACCGGCCTGGGAATCGTGGTGGCGGCGTTGGGGTTGTCCACTTTGATCTTCCTTCTATGGGCCCTGTTCGGGGCGCTTGAGATCCCGTTGACCACGGGTGGGGCCTTCGGAGTACTCGGCGGCATCCTCCTGGTGGGCGGGGGGGTCATGTGGTTCACCAGATCGAGAGCGAAATGACACACGACAAGCTGATCATCATCGGGTCGGGTCCCGCAGGCCTCACCGCGGCCCTCTACGCCGGCCGCGCCGATCTCGAGCCGTTGGTCTTCGAGGGAGTGGCCGCAGGCGGACAGCTCATGATCACCACCGACGTGGAGAACTACCCCGGCTTTCCCGACGGCATCCTCGGGCCCGAGCTAATGGACCAGTTTCGCAAGCAAGCCGAGAGATTCGGGGCCAAGCTGCGCCAGGTCGACGTCACCGAGGTCGACTTCGGGTCCCGACCCTTCACGGTCAAGGTCGGTGCCGACGTGCACACAGCCGAGTCGGTGATCGTGGCCACCGGCGCCACCGCCAAGTGGCTGGGTGTCCCCGGTGAGTCCCGGCTGACCGGTCGTGGGGTATCCGCCTGCGCCACCTGCGACGGGTTCTTCTTCCGCGACCAGGAACTGATCGTGGTCGGTGGCGGGGACACCGCCATGGAGGAGTCCCTGTTCCTCACCAAGTTCGCCTCCAAGGTCACCATCGTCCATCGACGAGACGAGTTCCGGGCTTCGAAGATCATGGCAGCCCGGGCTTTGGAGCACCCCAAGGTCGAGGTGTTGTGGAACACGGTGGTCACCGAGATCATCGGCGAGGACCTGGTCGAATCGGTGGTCCTGGAGGACACCGGGACCGGTGAACGGTCCGAACGCAAGGCGAACGGGGTGTTCATCGCCATCGGCCATAAGCCTGCCACCGACCTCTTCGTAGGCCAGCTCGACCTCGATGCAAATGGCTACCTGGTGGTGACCCCGGGAGGCACCACTACTTCGGTTCCCGGGGTGTTTGCCGCCGGCGATGTCACCGACCACCGGTATCGTCAGGCAGTGACCGCAGCCGGCACGGGATGTATGGCAGCCATCGACGCCGAACGTTGGCTGGCCGACCAGGAATGAGGCTGCCGGCAGCTAGCAAAGGAGAACACACAATGGCCGAGATCGTCACTCTCGACGACAACACTTTCGACGAGGCGATCAGGGGAGACCAACCCATCCTGGTGGACTTCTGGGCGGAGTGGTGCGGCCCCTGCAAGGTCATCGCTCCGGTCCTCGAGGAGATCGCCGGCGAGCAAGAGGGCTTCGTCATCGGCAAGCTCAATGTCGACCACAACCCCCAGGCAGCGGCGAGCAACGACGTGATGAGCATCCCCACCCTGATCCTCTTCCAGGACGGGGTGGAGAAGAAACGCATCGTCGGCGCCGCCCCCAAGCATCGCCTGCTCTCCGAGTTGGCCGAGTACGTCGGCTGAAGGCCCCGGCCAACCGGCACCCCCACCGTAGAGTTCAGGCCGATGCGCTTCTATCGCCTCGGTGACGTGAACACCGCGGTCCGCGATATCCAGGACCGGCTTTCGGCTCTGGGATTCGACTCCTCCCCCGACCCTCGAGGGACCTTCGGTGAGCACACCATGGAAGCGGTGCTCCGGTTCCAGGGGGCCAAAGGGCTCGACCGCGACGGCATCGTCGGTCCTGAGACCTGGCGTTCGCTCTACGAGGCTGGTTACCGCATCGGGGACAGGCTGCTCTTTCTCCGCCGACCAATGCTGCGGGGCGAGGACATCGCCCAACTCCAGTCCCGGCTCAACTCTCTGGGGTTCGACTGTGGCAAGGTGGACGGCGTCTTCGGACCAAGGACCGAGGCTGCGGTGATCGACTTCCAACACAACCGCTGCCTGGCAGAAGATGGAAAAGTGGGTCCCGAGGTGGTCACCGAGATCGGATTGGTCACCCGGGGTGAAACCAACGAGGGCCGCCAGGCGATCAGGGAGCGGGAGTGGCTCCGGGCCCTGCCCCCCACCCTGGCCGGAGCCCGGGTGTACCTCGACGCCGGGTGTCGCAATCCCGAAGAGCTCACCCAGGCATGGGAAGCGGCCACCGCAGCCGCCGAGTCGATCCGCGAAGCGGGTGGACTTCCGGTCATGTCCCGCGGCGCCGACGCCAGCGTCCCCGAGCGGGTCAGGGCGGGCCGAGCCAACCTCCAGGGCTCCGATGTCATCGTCGCCTTTCGACTCGCCTCCGGCGAGCAGGAGGGGGTCTACTTCTTCGCCTCCGAGCACAGCCGATCCGGCGCCGGCGAAGAACTGGCCCTGGCCCTCGCCGCCAGCGTGGGAGGTCTCGTCGATGGACGGGCAGGCCCGATGCTCAAGGAGACCCGGGCCCCGGCGGCCGTGGTCTCCCGTCGCTCGCTCGACGAAAAGGTCGGCCGGGCCGTGGCCCAAGGCCTGGAGACTTTCTTCCGCTCCGTAGCGACCAGGCCCTAGGCGCACAACCCCCCCCGCAGTGGGGTGGCGACGACGGGAGATCGCAGAGGTACTCCATTCGCAGGGAGATAAGACTGAGCGTCCCTCGACGTTCAGTCCACGAGCACGCGGAAGAGTCTCTCCAGCTCACTGACCGAGCCGAAACGGATCTCCACCTTGCCCTTCTCGTTCCGGTAGGTGATCTTCACCGGGGCCTCGAGATGCTCACCGAGACGCTTCTCCAACTCGATGATCTCAACGGGTCGCAGCTGACGCACCCGGGGCGCCGGCTCCTCGGGCGACTCCATCTCCCGCCTCGTCCTCACCGCATCCTCGATCTGGCGCACGCTCCATCCCTCGGAGACGGCCCTCTCGGCGAGATGGTGGGCATACTTGAGGTCCTCCAAGCCGATGAGCGCCCGGGCGTGACCGGCGCTCAATTTGCCGGCGTCGACCATCGACTGGATGGCACCTGGAAGTTGGAGGAGACGGAGCGTGTTGGAGACTGCCGGTCTGGACTTGCCCACCCGGTCGGCCACCTGCTCCTGGGTCATTCCATAATCTTCCAGGAGTTGACGAAAGGCGTGGGCCTCCTCCAGGGGGGTGAGGTCCTGACGCTGCAAATTCTCCACCAGCGCCTCGACCAGGGTGGCCTCACCGGCCGAGCCACGCACCACGGCGGGGATCGTGGGGAGCCCCGCCTTCTTCACCGCCCGCCATCGACGCTCCCCGGCCACCAGCACGTATCCACCGTCCTCCCCGGGTCTGACGATCACTGGCTGGAGGACTCCCAGATCACGGATCGAGGTGGTCAGTTCCTCCAGGGCCTCCTCGTCGAACCGGCTGCGAGGCTGCGCCGGATTGGGCCTGATTCGCTCTACCGGAACATGAACCAGATCGGTCAGAGGCGCCACCGCCTCTTCGATGGGGATCAGGGACTCCAGACCTCTCCCCAAGCCGCTCTTCCGACCTGTCATGATCTCCTCCTACTTCTGGGGCTTTTTCTTGTGTCGTTCGATGAACTCACGGCCCAACTGGCGATAGGCGATGGCCCCACGGCTCATCGGGTCGAAAGCTTCGATGGGCTCGCCGTAGGAGGGCGCCTCGGACAGCCGGACCGAACGAGGGATCACCGTGTCGAAGGCGGTGTCGCCAAAGTACTCCCTGACCTGTTCGGCAACATCCTTGGACAGCCTGGTCCGCCCGTCATACATGGTGAGCACCACACCCCCCACCTTCAACCCGGGATTGAGGTTCGAGGTGACCAACTGGATGTTGCGCAGCAGTTGACTCAGCCCCTCGAGGGCGTAGTACTCGCACTGGATCGGGATGAGCACCTCGTCGGCGGCGGTGAGGGCATTCACGGTGAGCAGCCCAAGTGAGGGCGGGCTATCGATGAATACGAACTCGTAGTCCTTGCCGGTGGCGGCAATGGCATTCTTGAGACGGTTTTCCCGTGAAAGCACCGACACCAGCTCGATCTCGGCACCGGCGAGGTCGATGGTGGCCGGAACCACGAACAGGTTGCGGACCGAGGTCGGCTCCACGGCATCCTCGAGACTCGACTCCTTGAGGAGGACGTCGTACACCGAGACCTCGATAGCACCACGCTCGATTCCCAAACCACTCGAGGCGTTGCCCTGAGGATCGAGATCGATGAGGAGGACCCGATGGCCATGGAGAGCCAGCGAGGCAGCCAGGTTGATCGCTGTGGTCGACTTGCCCACCCCGCCTTTCTGATTGGCAAGGGCCACCACTGTGGTTCCACTCATTGCCGACGCATGATAAGAAACCAGACGGTCCGGTCAAGCGCATCTGAGACGACTTCTTCGGTGCTCCAACCCTCGACCTTCGGAGGGGCGCTCCAGGAGCCCCCGACTACGGCAGTCCCACCGGCTAAAAGGAGCCGGGCAGCGTGCTCTCCAAGCTGCTCAGGTGGGAGTGATGCTCGCGAGACCACATGGCCAACCGCCCCTTCGAGGCGGGTGATGTCACCGGTTCTCACCTCGGCATTGGGGAGTCCCAGCACGCGGATCGCTCGACCGGCAAGGTCGATCCGTCGAGCGGAACGATCGATCAGGACCACCCGGGTATCGGGAAACAACACGGCAAGGGGGATCCCGGGTAGCCCAACACCCGAACCCAGATCCCACACCTCATCAGGGGTGTCGAGGAACCAGGAGAAGAGCACAGAGTCGGCAAGGTGTCGAGTGTCGACCCGGTTGGCCTCGTTGGGTCCCAGACCCCCACCGGGGATCGCCTCGGCGATCAGCCAATCTCGGAACGTCTCGAGTAGCTCGGTCTGCCGGTCACTCAGGTGCCGGCCCAGTTCGCCGGCCACCCGCGCCCAGGGGACGGTTTCACGTGAAACCAATCACTCCTCTTCGGAGGTCTCGACCTTGGAGAGCACCACAAAACGGCGAGGGGGCTCGCCCTCGGAGTACGAGGTCACACCGGGGTGCTCGGCAGCAACGTCATGAATCACCTTGCGGTCCGCCGGACTCATCGGCTCCAGCATTATCTCGCCACCCTCGGCGTCGAGCTGCTCGATGAGTTGACGGGCGTAGATGGTGAGGGCCTGACGACGTCGTTCGGCGTATCCGGCGATATCGAGTCGCAGTCGGGCGGAATCTTGGCCATAACGTTGTAGCACGGTTCGAGTCAACTCGTGAATGGCAGCCCTGACCGAGCCCCTGATCCCGACGAGGGCCTCGGTCTGCTCACCACTGACGTCGGCCACGATGACGTCGTCTTCCACCTTGGTGGTCACAGCTCCCTCCAGCCCGTAGGCATCCACCAGGCCTTCGAGGAATTCCTGGGTTATACGCGCCTGCTCCTCGACGGGGAGTACCGGTCGATCATCGCTCACGCTCTTGTCCCTCTTCTCGCTGGGGCGGGAGCGGCCCTCCCCTTCCTTGGGGCCATTCTTGGGACGCTCCCCTCGCTTCGGCTCATTCTTAGCCGACTCTTGACGCTCCTGCCTCTGATTCCGGCCAGAACTCCGGTCGCGGTCGTTGCCACCCCCGCCACGGCGGCGGTTGCGTCGGCTTCTCTCCGCTCTCCTCGGCTTGATCCGGACTACGGCATCCTGGCCACCCATACCGAGGAATCCCCTGACAGGCTCGGTGATCACCTCCACCGAGAGCTGGTCCCGATCGGTGATTCCCAGCTCCTGCATGGCGGCCTCGACGGCCAGGTCGACAGTTTTGGCCCTGACCTCGATCTCGACGTTCTCCACCTCAGCTCCTTCTTCGTCTGCGACGCTTGGCGGCAGCGCTTGGTTGGGTTTTCTTGGGCTGCCCTTCACCGTTCTCTTTCCGCTCAGGCTTGCCCGTATCCTCGTCCATCTTGGGGATGGTGGGTCGACCATCGATCTTGAAGATCAGCATCTGCTGACCGAGACGGAACAGGTTCGACGTCGACCAGTAGAGCACCAGCCCGGTGGGAAAGTTCCATGAGATTATCCCGATGAACAAGGGGAGGATCTTGGTGATCGCCTGTTGAGCGCCGGCCCCCCGTTGGTCGGGGCGGGTCTGCCCGTAGGTGGCGTGCCACTGCTGGATGTACTGAGTGGCCACCATGAAGGCGATCAAGATCAAATAGGGAAGGGCGTAGAGCATCCCATTGGCGCTGGCAGCAGCCCAGGCCATCGCCGGCGACTCGGTGAGATGCATTCCCAGAAAAGTGGCGTTGGTGTCAGCCACAGCCTGGGCGAACCCGGTCTCGGCGGGAATGTACTTCAGCGGTTCGCGAAGGAGTTGGAACAGGGCGATCCAAATGGGCATCTGTACCAGCAAAGGAAGGAGACACCCTCCCGGAGTGGCGCCGGCGGCCTTCTGCGTCTCGAGGAGACGCCGCTGCATCTCCTGGGGGTCATCCTTGTATTCGGCCTGGATCTTCTTGATCTTGGGTTGGATCTCGGTGAAGGCCCGGGTAGCCCTGGTCTGCTTGAGGGTGAGTGGAAAAACCACCACGTTGATGGTGATGGTGAGGAGGATGATGGCCAGACCCGAGCCCAGCCCATTGCCCAACCCGAACAAGTCGAAGAAGAAGACCAGCGCCGAGCCGAGGAGCTCCTTGAGGGAATCGAAGAGTTGACCCATCAGGTGCTCCTCCATGTGTCGGGCACCGGGTCATGGCCGCCCGGTCGCAAGGGATGACAACGACCGATCCGCTTGACCGCCAGCCACCCTCCCTTCAGCACGCCGTACCGTTCCACGGCTTCCAGGGCATACGCGGAACAAGTTGGCTGGTAACGACAGTTTGGGCTGAGGGTGGGACTTACCAATTTCTGGTAAACCCTGATGAGGGAGCCGACAAGACGTCGGGGACGGAGGTAACCGATCAAGAGCAGGCCTCCCTGCCGAGGGCACGGGCCAACCATGCCTCGACGTCGGCGTAAGGAGCCTCCTCGACCGTCCTGCTGGCGATGATCACGTAGTCCGTTCCTGGTTGCAGCGGCTGGCCGGCAATCGCGTGCCGGAGCCGCCTCTTGATGCGGTTCCTGGTCACGGCGCCACCACTGCCTCTGGCGACGACGAGACCAACTCGTGGGGGACCGGATCGACCCGGCGTGCTGACCAACACGATCCCACCACTCCGTCTCTTGTTCCCTGTCCCTAGGACTCTACGGAAGTCCCGTGAGCTTCGAAGCGATTCGTACTCAGGCAGCGAGACGCTTCCGACCCTTGTCCCGTCTCGCCTTGAGCACGGCGCGACCGGCGCGAGTGCGCATCCGGTGCCTGAAGCCATGACGGCGCTTGCGGCGACGCACCTTGGGTTGGTAAGTCCGTTTCATCGGCGTGGTGTCATTGGGGAAGAGGGGACACCACAGGTTACGGAGAGCCCGGTTCCTATGTCAAAGTTCGGAGCGCGGCCTGGCTTGGCGAGCCGAGGCGATGGCTCAACGACGGCCCCCTGTCAAGCGGGGGGGGCCGGGCGCCGGCGACGAGCAGCGAGATGAGGGCGAGGGGGAGGTCCACCTCGGGGTCGACGATGGTCCCCTTTACGACAATCTGTGAAGGCCTCGGTCGACCATCACCTCGCCGGCTTGGATCACGGCCCGCACCTTGCCAGGATCTTCCAAAACAGCTAGATCCTCGAGCGGGTTCCCGGCGACGACCATAAGGTCGGCCACCATTCCCGGGGCCACCGTGCCCAGCCGGTCACCTACACCAAGGGCGCGGGCGGCATTGGCGGTGGCGGCCACCACGGCCTCCATCGGCGAGAGGCCGATCCTCTCCTCCATGAGACGCAACTCCCCAGCATGGCGCCCGAAACGATACGCCGCAGACGAATCGGTTCCCATGAAGATGGGAACCCCGGCAGCATGGGCGGCGCGGTGACCCTCGAGGCTACGTTCTCTCAGGTCGTAGGTCTTCTGCAACGACTCGGCGGCGATGCCCGCCTCCGCGCCGTGCTCGACCAGGAAGGTGGTGATCGACAGGGTGGGACAGAGCATGACACCGGCCTCCAGCATCATCTCGATCAGCTCCTCGTCGAGCGAAGACCCATGCTCGATGGTGTCGACCCCGGCGCGCAACGCCTGGGCGATCCCGGCTTTGGTGTGGGCGTGGGCGGCGACCTTCATCCCCAAGGCATGCGCCTCGTCGACGATTGCCAGGGTCTCCTCCATGGTGTAGTTCCGCCACTCGTTCCGATCCCCGGTGGAGAGCACCCCGCCGCTGGTGCATACCTTGATCAGATCGACACCGTCCCGGGCATGGACACGGACAAGCTTGCGGCACTCGTCGACGCCGTCGGCCTCCGGCCAATAGCGCGGTGTGATCCCGGCCGGGCAGAACATGTCTCCGTGGCCGGCGGTCATCCCGACGAACCCGGCGGCAACAACCCGGGCACCGGGGAGGATGCCGTCGTCGATGGCGTGTTTGGTGGCCACTTCGGGGCGCCCCCCGGCCATGTCACGCACCGTGGTCACACCGGATTCCAGGGCGATTCGGGCGTTACCGGCGCAGTGCAGGGTCTGTTCCTCGATGAAGGTTGTGGCCTGCCACATGTAGTCACCGGCTCGCCCTGGGGCGGCACTGGACCGGAGATGGACGTGCCCGTCGATCAGCCCGGGCATCACGGTGTGACCGGTGACATCAAAGACCTGCAAATCGGGGGGTGCTGCCGCCCCGACACTTGCGATCTTGCCCTGGCGTACCACCACGATGGCGTCCTCGACTACCGGCCCTCCGGTCCCGTCGATCAACCGACCTCCGAACAGGCTGAAGCTGGTCACACTGGGACGGTACCGCCCGATGTCCCCTGCGAATGGCTGGGGACCACCCGGAGCGCAGCAAGGGAAGGGGAGCACCACCTCTGACCTCTGGAGACCAGACACCCGCGGAGCCCGTCAACCCGGGCGCGTGGGAGGGGGAGTCGACCGACAACGCGAAGAAATCACACCGCTCGCGAAAAGAAGAATTGGGGCTCGATGTCACTGCCGGGAGGTGGTGTCGCACCCCACATTCTGGAAATCCCGTTGTTTACCTGGGATTTTCCTGTGGACATCCTCGGTCAGAGTCATCCACACGGTCGATTCTCGCGATCTTGACGGCGCCGTGGTCACCTCCAATACTCGCCCGACTCGCAACCTGGAGTGTCAGCCACTTCCTTGCCGCTCGAAGCGGCGACCGACGCCCCAAGGCAACTGAAGGTCCCACGGGAGGGATGGCCATGATCGTTTCCACAGGTGTGGATCGTTCTGTGGACAACTCCGCGGGGGAGGAGGAGCAAAGGTTTTGACGCAAGCGACCAAGGCCAACGACAACTGGAGCACCTTTAGGGAGACGGTCAGGGCGGGGGTATCCAAGAACAATTGGGAGACCTGGCTTTCCCGTCTCGAGCCCGACTACGAGGGTGACACCCTGGTCCTCATAGCACCCAGCGAGTTCCACCTCCGCTGGGTGCGAGACAAGCACGGTGACATGGTCGCTGCTGCCTACCGCTCCGTCTACGGGGTGGAGGGCTCGCCGCTGTACCGGGTAGGCGAGGGCATGGCCGCCGATGATGAGATCACCTCCCTGGCCGGTCATGACGAGCCGGCGGAGATCGTGAGCCCTCCGGCCCGTTCAACGAACCTGATCTCTCGTTACCGCTTCGACAGCTTCGTCGTTGGCCAGTCCAACCGGTTCGCCTGGGCGGCGGCGATGGCGGTGGCAGAGCAGCCCGGGGCTCACTACAACCCGTTGTTCATCTACGGCGGTGCCGGCTTGGGCAAGACCCATCTCCTCAACGCCGTGGGGCATCAGGCACTGGAGATGTATCCCGACCTGGTGGTTCGCTACATCTCCTCGGAGAATTTCCTCAACGATTTCATCGACTCGATTCGACGCAAGCGCCCCGACGATTTCAAGCATCGCTACCGCAACGTGGACATCCTCCTCCTCGACGACGTCCAGTTCTTCGAGGGCAAGGAACAGATCCTCGAGGAGTTCTTCCACACCTTCAACTCCCTGTACATGTCGGGCAAGCAGATGGTGATCAGCTCCGATCGCCACCCCCGCAACCTGTCGACCCTCGAGGACAGGTTGCGGAGCCGCTTCGAGTGGGGACTGCTCACCGACATCCAGCCTCCCGATGTCGAGACCCGACTCGCCATCCTGCGACGCAACGCCGAGTTCGCCCCCCGTCCGGTACCCCTCGATGTCCTGGAACACATCGCCGGGCTGGTCTCCGACAACATCCGGGAGCTGGAAGGAGCCTTGACTCGGGTCACCGCCTGGTCGGCGCTCAACCGTCGTGACATCGACCTGGAGACGGCCACCCGGGTGCTCCAGGACATCGTCACCAGTGACGAACCGGTCCCACTCGGTCCTGATGTCATCATCCGGACCACCGCCCACGCCTACGGTTTCTCCACAGAGGACCTCCTCTCATCGAGCCGCCGCCAGCCCCTGGTCCTCGCCCGACAGATCGCCATGTACCTCTGTCGCGAGCTCACCGATCTCTCTCTCCCCAAGATCGGTGAGCGCTTCAACCGCGACCACACCACCGTCCTTCACTCGGTGGAGAAGGTGAAGCGCATCCTTCGATCCGATCGCGCCGTCTTCGACCGAGTCAACCAGCTCACACAGGAGCTGAGGAAAGGTGGTGGTGTGTCCACAGGGTGACTGCGTTGTCCACTTCCTGTTCCACAGCCACCCGACGATGTCGACATGACTTTCCCCAGGCGAAAACGCAACGTGACCCGGCCCGAACCGTGGTTGTCAACATCTCCCCAACCCCTACTACGACTAATACTCTGAGATTGAACCCAAAGAAGAGAAGAAGAAGGGACCACCACCTGTGAGAATCCGAGCTCAGCGAGACGATCTCGCCGACGTCCTCACCCGGGCGAATCGGGCCGTTGGGACGCGGACGGCACTGCCCGTCCTCCAGGGCCTGCTCTGTGAGGTGAGTGGGAAGACCCTCAAGGTCACCGGGACCGACCTCGACATGACGGTGCGCACCGAGGCCGAAGTCGAGGTGCTCGAGGAGGGTCGGGCGGTGATCCCTGGCCGGCTTCTCTCCGAGGCGGTGCGCAAGATGCCGGCAGGGGTGGTCACCCTGGGGGCCACCGAGAACGACGTCGAGATACAGGGCAACGGTCCCCGCTTCAACCTGCGGCCGCTCAACGCCGAAGACTTCCCCACCCAAGAAGACGTGGTCGGAGACGGGGTAGAGGTCGACGGCGAGGCTTTGGCCGAGGCAATCAATCAGGTGACTGTGGCTGCCTCTGCAGACGGTGCCCGTCCCATCCTCACCGGGGTCCTCTTCGAGAGCACAGAGGCCGGGCTTCGTCTGGTGGCCACCGACTCCTACCGGCTCACCAAACGCGAACTTCCCGGCGTGGGGATGGAGGGCACCGGGCTGGTACCAGCTAGAGGTCTACGCGAGCTGCCTCGCACCATCGGCGCCCCCAAGGTGTCAGCCCAACTGAGGGAACGCGAGGCGGTGTTCACGTCGGAGCGAGGATCGCTGCGACTCCGGCTCATCGATGGGAACTTTCCCAAGTACCAGACACTGCTCCCCGAGACCTACCCAAACGAAGTCGTGCTCGACAAGGAGGAGCTCCTCGACGCCCTGGGGAGGGTGACCTTGGTCGCCGAAGATCACATCCCGGTGCGGATGAAGCTGGTCGAAGGGGGTGTCGAGGTCACGGTCAGTCGCCAGGACGTCGGTGCCGAGGCGGAGCATCTCGCTGGCGAGTTCCGCGGAGCCGACGAGGAGGTTTCGATCGCCTTCAATCCCCGGTACCTGCAGGATGGGGTGAGCGCCCTCAAGGGGGACAAGGTTCGGATCAGGGTCATCGACGGCTACAAGCCGAGTGTCATCGACGATGGAAGCGACCACGAGTTTCTCTACCTCCTCATGCCCGTACGGGTCTGAATGAGGGTCGAGTGGCTGTCACTGATCGGCTACCGGTCCTACCCCAAATTGCAGTGGCACCCCGACCCCGGGGTGAACCTCCTGGTCGGCGATAACGGGGCCGGTAAGACCAATCTGCTCGAAGCGATTGCCTACCTGTCCACCTTGCGCTCCTTCCGGTCCTCTCCCGACCATGCCCTGATCGCCGAAGCAGAAGAGTCGGCGGTGATCCGGGCCGGCATAGGCTCCGTCGAGCGGGACCGGCTGATCGAGATGGAGATACCCCGATCCGGTCCACGCAGGGTCCAGGTGGACAAGACCCGCCTGCGTCGCACCACCGACCTGCTCGGGGTGATCCGGGTCATCGCCTTTCTCCCTGACGACCTCGACATGGTGAAACGTGGCCCGGCACAACGGCGCGACCTGCTCGACGACCTGGCGGTGCAGCTCTGGCCGGCGTCCCATGCCGACCAGGCCGAGTATGAGCGAGCGCTGAGGCAGCGGAACGCCTTTCTCCGCAGCGGTGAGCGCGACCCGGTGACCCTGGGGGTATGGGACTCGCGTCTCGCCCAGGCCGGGGGCCGGGTCATGGCCCGCCGCTCTCGGGTGCTCGAAACCCTCGACCCCCTCCTCGATCAAGCCTACGGCGATGTCGCCGGAGCCGAGGTAGCACTCCAAGCCACCTATACCCCGTCCTGGGACGCTCGTCTCGAGTCGGTGTCCGCCGCCGAGTACGCCGGCAAGATCGACGAGGCCCTTGATCGGAGCCGGACGGCCGACTACGAAAGGAAGATGACCACCGTGGGCCCTCACCGCGATGAGCCCGGGTTCGACCTGGGCGGAAGTGATGCCCGCACCCATGCCAGCCAGGGCGAGCAACGCACCATCGCCCTGGCCGTCAAGCTGGCCGCCCATCGGGCGGTGGCAGGCATCACCGGCGAGCAACCGGTACTTCTCCTCGACGACGTCTTCTCCGAGCTCGATCCGGAGCGAGCCGCCTCGCTGGCGGGCCACCTTCCCGAGGAGACTCAGACGCTGATCACGTCCGCTCGCCCCGAGGAGCTGCCCATCGGGGGCAAGGAGTGGCGGGTGACCCGAGGACATGTCATATGAGCAACGACCTGGAGCCGTTCTCCGACAGCCTCGACGATGTGTTCGCCCGTCTCGGGCTCCCCAATCCGCAGCTCATGTCCGACCTCCTCGGCGAGTGGGCGGAGTTGGCCGGGAAACCGTGGACCGGGAACTCCCGGCCGGTCGTGGTGCGAGGTCCCACCCTGGTGGTCGAGGCAACCTCCCCTTCGATGGTCGCTTTCCTCCGTTACGCGGTATCGGGGCTGCTCACGACCCTTTCCGAGCGGTTCGGACCAGGGCTGATCACCGAGGTGGAGGTTGTCCCGCCGAGGCGGCGTTGAACCACTTCCAGGCTCGTTGAGATTCGTTTTTGACCACTTGATCAGGTAAAATGACAAACGTGAAACTCACCGCTTCACGGCGGATGTTCCCCTTCCCCCAGCCCCGGCGCATCTCGACGCCGCAGGGGCGGCGAGAGATGCTTTGACGGCTACCAGAGACAGCTACCAGGCAAGTGACATCACCGTCCTCGAGGGTCTCGAGGCGGTACGTCGCCGGCCGGGTATGTACATCGGCTCGACGGGCCCTCGCGGCCTCCACCATCTGGTCTGGGAGGTGGTGGACAACTCTGTGGACGAGGCCATGGCCGGCTACTGCGACCGGCTCACCGTGACCCTCCTCGCCGACGGTGGGGTCGAGGTGGTCGACAATGGTCGGGGCATTCCGGTGGACCGTGTGGCCAAGACCAGGCGGTCCGCACTGACAACGGTGCTCACCACCCTCCATTCCGGGGGCAAATTCGAGCAGGGCGCCTACACCGTTTCGGGGGGCCTCCACGGTGTTGGAATCTCGGTGGTCAATGCTCTCTCTCTCCGTCTCGAAGCAGAGATCCGCCGAGAGGGGAGTATCTGGCACCAGGAGTTCTCCCTCGGGGTACCCAGGACCAAGGACCCCCGCAAGCTGCGCGATGCAAAGAAGACTGGGACCACCATCCGCTTCTGGCCCGATCCCACCATCTTCACCGAGACCGTCGAGTTCGACTACGACGTCATCTCATCCCGACTCCGGGAGACCGCGTTCCTCAACCGGGGCCTCGAGATCACCCTGGTCGACGAGCGCGGCGAGGAGCCGCAGAAGGACGTGTTTCACTACAGGGGGGGCCTGGTCGATTTCGTCAACCACCTCAACTCGAAGCGTGACCCCCTCCACCCTCACATCATCGACATCGCCGACTCCGCCGAAGACGCCGAGGTGGAGGTCGCCATGCAATGGACCACGGCATACACCGAGACGGTCCTCTCCTTCGCCAACAACATCAACACCCACGAAGGCGGAACCCACGAGGAGGGCTTCCGCAAGGCTCTGACCAAGGCGATCAACGACTTCGCCCGGGCCAAGAACCTGCTCAAGGAGAAGGACGAGAACCTGACCGGCGAAGACGTTCGCGAAGGTCTCACCGCGGTGTTGTCGGTGCGGGTCAAGGAGCCCCAGTTCGAGGGTCAGACCAAGACCAAGCTGGGCAACACCGAGATCCGCTCCTATGTGGAGAAGGCGCTCAACCGCCGTCTCCCCGAGTGGCTGGAGAAGTACTCGCCCGAGGCTCGTCGCATCGTCGAGAAGTGCATCAGCGCCGCCAAAGCCCGCGAGGCGGCGCGTAAGGCCCGCGAGCTCACCCGACGTAAGTCGGGACTCGACTCCGGGGGCCTCCCTGACAAGCTGGCCGACTGTTCCAGCCGTGACCCCTCCGAGTCGGAGTTGTTCATAGTCGAGGGCAAGTCGGCCGCCGGGCCGGCAAAGGCGGCCCGCGACTCCGAGACCCAGGCGATCCTGCCGATCCGGGGGAAGATCCTCAATGTGGAGAAGGCCCGGCTGGCCAAGGCACTTCAGAACATCGAAGTCCAGGACATCATCACCGCCATGGGCACCGGGATCGGCGACGACTTCGACATCTCCAAGGCCCGGTATCACAAGGTGATACTCCTCGCCGATGCCGATGTCGACGGAGCCCATATCCGCACGCTGCTCCTCACCCTGCTCTTCCGTCACCTGCGCCCCCTGATCGAGTACGGCTACGTCTATGTCGCCCAGCCGCCTCTCTACCGGGTCAAGGTGGGGACCCAGGTCCACTATCTCAAGGACGATGCTGAGCTGGCCGCCTTCCAGAAGGACCATCCCAAGGTGAAGCCGACCCGGTTCAAGGGTCTCGGCGAGATGAATCCCGCCGAATTGCGGGACACCACCATGGACCCGGCAACCCGCACCCTGCTCCGGGTGGAGATGGAGGACGCTGCCCGGGCCGAAGAGGTGTTCGTCACCCTCATGGGTGACGACGTCGCCTCTCGTAAGTTGTTCATCCAGCAGAACGCCGGCGACGTCCGGTTCCTCGACATCTGAGAGAGCATGACCGACGAGCAGATCATCGAGGGCTTCCCCGACATCGAGATAAGCAACGAGATGGAGTCGAGCTTCATCGACTACGCCATGTCGGTGATCGTCTCCCGGGCACTGCCCGACGTTCGCGACGGTCTCAAACCGGTGCAGCGGCGGATCATCTATTCGATGTTCGAGAACAACATCAACCCGACCAGCCCGCACCGCAAGTGCGCCAAGGTGGTCGGTGACGTCATGGGGAACTACCACCCCCACGGCGACCAGGCGATCTACGACGCACTGGTCCGGATGGGCCAGGACTTTTCGATGCGGTACATGCTGATCGACCCCCAGGGGAACTTCGGGACCATCGACGACCCCCCGGGCGCCGCCCGCTACACCGAATGCCGTCTCGCCCGCCTCTCCACCCATCTCCTAGAAGGGATCAACGAGAACACCGTCGATTTCATCGACAACTACAACGGCGAGATCCAGGAGCCGACGGTGCTTCCCTCCCGTTTCCCCAACCTGTTGGTCAACGGGTCACAGGGGATCGCAGTGGGGATGGCCACCAACATCCCACCACACAACCTCGGTGAGATCGTCGACGCCGCCATCCACGTCGTCGACAACCCCGATGCCACCTCCGAGGAGCTCCTCCAGTTCGTCAAGGGCCCCGACTTCCCCACCGGGGGGTACCTGGTGGGCACCCATGGGATCAGGGAT
>CAZNDH010000001.1:0-160110 GCA_964571765.1 uncultured Acidimicrobiaceae bacterium | reverse complement strand
CCGGGTGATCAGGGGCCGATCCGACGGCGATGCAAGTAGCGGTGACGACGACTGAACGCCGCCGTAGGGCCAGTGTTGTCGTCAAAGTCATGCCGAGGCCCATGATGTCTCCGGCCGATTTTGCGGCGAGCTTCAGCGAAGCGCGTGTCCTATGGCAGGCCGAGGACTGGCTCTACCGGGAGGTTTATCGGGCTCAAGGCGGTGACCAGTGGCGTGTGAGTAGGAAGGTTTCGGTGCGCCATTGCGGATAGCTTGATAGTGGCTCGATGTCCCATGATTCCCCGAACAGCGACTCGAGCTCACCGGGGGAGATGTGGCTGAACTTGGAGGCGCCCATCGCCATCCAGGGCAGCTTGTCTCGCTCGCCAAAGAAGCAGTACTCCAAGAAGACGGATCCAGGTCGGGAGAGCCGGGTGACCGTGTCCGCCATCCTCCGCCGGTCGTGCCCGGTGAGATCGTCCAGGGTCCCGAAGTCGATGAGGAAGTCAAAAGACCCGTCGACCCCTTCGATGCTCATCGCGGTGAGGTCACCGACGACAAGGTGTGTCTCTACTCCGGCGCCCTGAGCCCGGCGGTGGGCTTTCTGGATGGCGACCTCGGAGAAGTCGATGCCCCACGACTCGAATCCCTGATGGGCAAGATAGACAACGTTGGCGCCGGTCCCGCATCCCAAGTCGATCGAGCGTGGGTAACGCTGCGGGTCGATCGCGCCACGGCCGAGCAAAGCGACCAGGTCTTCTCGGACGCCGACGGCGTCCCAAGGTGCCCACGTCCGATACATCAGGTCGTAGGCCCAGGACCTGACCATCAGACCGCTACCACCCATCGTCGAGTCTCCCTGAGCACCACTGGTAGCACAGCTGAAGCCTTCGGCATTTTCTCGAGGGTGTTGTGCAACCACGCCCCGAACCCCGACACGGCGAGTGCCGGGACCATCCACCGGTGGCGGGATTCAGCCCACACTGTTTGCACCAAGCGAGCCCAGATCCTTGCGCAGGCTCAACGCCCAGACGACGAAGCCGACGAGGGCGATCAGGAAGGCGAGATAGAAAAGAGGGGTCTCGAACCCGATGAAGAGGCTGACCGGTGCTCCCCCGGCGTATCCCGTCCCGGAGATGAGGGCGGCCAGCGAGGTCTTACGCCGGAAGGGTCCGACCAGCAACCCGAGCATCCCGATACCGGCCATCCAAAGCCCTTGTAGGAAGATTCCCAGGTGCTGGAGTTCGAGAATGGGGATGGTGGATGGGGTCCTGGTCGCATCGAGAATTGCCAGACCAGCTCCACTGGCACCCAGCAGCGAAAGACCGAACAGGGCGACACCGAGCACGACCCGAGACGCCGCCGGTGCCCGGCCGCGGAACTCCGTGTGAAGGTGGAGCGCCACCGGGACCAGGGCGATGGCGAATGCCACCGCACCCAGGTCGCTCAACCAGCCGAAGGCACCCTGCAGGGCGACGTATCCGAGACCCAGAACGAATCCGGCGATGGTGGCACCGAGCGCGAAGCCGACCCAACGCCGCGCCTTCGTTCGGTCATTGCAGGTGGTTCGCTCAGCGATAGCAACCATCTCTCATCCTCCCCGTCATTGGTCTGCCTGCTACGCTACTTTAATTAACTACAGTGTGCAAATAAAATAACAGAGATGCCAGGAAAACGCCCGTACCGATTGGGAAAACGGCAGGCCTCGGTCGACGAGACCAGACGCCGGATCCTTGCCGCGGCTGCCGAGGAGTATCAGCTCAACGGCATAGAGGACACCTCGATGCAAGGGGTGGCCCGTCGCGCCGACGTGGCTCCGGGCACGGTGCTCTACCACTACCCGATGCCCGAGGATCTAGCCCAAGCCGTGGTCGACTCGTGGATAGCCGAGATGAGGATGCCGACCCCGGAGTCGATCGATCCTCGCGCTCCTCTGGAGCAGCGGGTCCATACCCTGGTCGAGGAGCTCTACGGTCTCTACGAGCGCAGCGAGGACGCCTACCAGGTCTACATGAAGAGCGGCCACCATCCGGTGATGGCCAGGGCAAACGAGCTGTGGGAGACCAATGTCGGCGAAATGTTGGGCCGCGCCCTCGGCGAGCGGGTAAACGAGCCCAAGGCGCTCCAGGTGGTTGCCTCCCTGGTAAGCCCTGGATTCCGGGGCACACTCCTGATGAACGGTCTGTCAGCCGGGCAGTCGGTGGGGGTAGCCACCGACCTGGTTGTGGGGTGGCTCATCAAGGGCGGCCCTCCCCCTGAGCCAGACACCTAGTCTCCCGGCAAAAGTGCAGCCAACCCCGAAAGGTTCCCCCGTGGCAAAGCTCGTGTCCACCCTCTTCATCTCCCTCGACGGCGTGGCCGAGATCGACGAGTCCTGGCACTTTCCCTACTTCGACGACAATATGGGAAGGGCGGTGTCCCACGACTACGACGGGGTCGACGTCCTCCTGCTCGGTCGGGTGACCTACGACAGCTTCGCCGGAGCCTGGCCCGGGCGCGAGGAGGCGGGCGAAGAAGACGCCGAGTTCGCCAGGTTCCTCGGCGATGTTCGCAAGGTGGTCGTCTCCCGCCAGCCTCTCCAGTTCACCTGGCGCAACTCGGAGTTGCTCGATGGGGATCTGGTCGACGCCGTGACCTACCTCAAGTCTGACCCCGACATGAAGCGCATACTGATTCCCGGCTCGATCTCGGTCGTCCAGCAGCTGCTGGCTGCCGGGCTGGTCGACGAGCTCAGCCTGCTGGTACATCCCGTCGCCGCCGGAACAGGGCGCCACCTGTTCGACGAGACCGGCGGGCGCCACCACCTGAGCCTGGTCCAGTCCGAGGTGTTCCCCACCGGTGTCATCTGGCTCACCTACACACCGGCGGCCACACCCGACGAGATCAGCTATGAAGACGTCAAGGACCTGGTGCCGGACTCCACGAGGGACACTTGATGGCCGGGCCCGCTCGAGAGGTCGATTCGGTGTGTGCAGTCTCTGCCACTGAGGTGCAGAGAGGCGACCTATGAGCGCCGACCTGGACGAGCTGCGTCGGCTGCGCCGGGCCCGGGACCGCATGGACCGGGAGTACGCCGAGCCACTCGACGTGCCGTCGCTGGCCCGTACCGCCATGATGTCGTCGGCGCACTTCAGCCGCCGCTTCCGGGCAGCGTACTCGGAGACTCCCTACTCCTATCTGATGACCCGGCGCATCGAGCGGGCCAAGGCGCTGCTGCGCCGGGGGGAGATGAGCGTCACCGAGATCTGCTTTGCCGTCGGATTCTCCAGCTTGGGCTCGTTTTCGACTCGGTTCACCGGGCTCGTCGGCGAGTCACCGAGCGCCTACCGGGCAGGCAACCACGACGGGCTCCGTCCCCTGTCCGCCTGCGTGACCATGGTCATCACCCGGCCTCGCCGAACCGAGCGCCGGGACAACCGCGAAGAAAGCAGATTTGAAGAAGCGTCGGTAGCGGCGCCTTCGTAGGGTGAAGACATGACCGTTCTACTCAGTCAAGTGCACATCTTCGTCGACGACCCCGACGCCGCTCTCGGCTTCTACCGCGACGGCTTGGGTCTTACCGTGAGCAACGAAGTCGCCTACGACGGATTCCGCTGGATCACCCTGGTGCCCGAAAGCCAGCCCGACGTGGGGATCGTCCTGTTCGAGACACATGCCGGTCGCTCCGAGGAGGACGGGGACGCCCTGGCCGCACTTCTCGCCAAGGGCGAACTGAGCCCGGTCCACTTCGGCTGCGACGACCTCGACTCCATCTTCGACAGGTTGGCCACCACACCCGGTGTAGAGGTGTTGGAGGAGCCCGCCGACCGGCCATGGGGCGTCCGTGACGGAGCCGTGCGCGACCCGGCGGGCAATCTGATCCGCATCGAAGAGCGGAAGTAGGGGAGGCCACATGGACAAGGAGACGTTCGAGGATGGCTGAGAGCAAGAAGGCGTCCGGTAAGAAGGCCGAAGGGTTCAGCGACGAAGAACGCGCTGCCATGAAGGAGCGCGCCCAGGAGCTGAAAGCGGAGCGCTCCCGGAAGAAGCAGGCAGATGCCGAGGCCGAGGTGCTCGCCAGGATCGCTGAGATGCCCGAGCCCGACCGGAGCCTGGGGCAACGACTCCACGAGCTCATCAGGGCCACCGGGCCCGACCTGGTACCGAGGCTCTGGTACGGGATGCCCGCCTACTCCAAAGACGGAAAAGTGCTCTGCTTCTTCCAGAACGCAGAGAAGTTCAAGACCCGATACTCGACCTTAGGCTTCAACGACGTGGCCAACCTCGACGACGGCGCCATGTGGCCCACCGCCTACGCCGTCACCGAATTGACCCCTGCCGAGGAGAAGGTGATCAGCGGACTCGTCAAGAAGGCGGTGAGCTGAGCCCGTCTCACCAGTACCCGTCGAGGCGACGCCCACCCCCGTCGCATTTTGAACTTACCTATGCATCAAGTAATATGTTGAGGGAACTTCGGCCGCACAAGTCCGGAGATGACGAGGATCGAGATCATGAGTGAAGAAGAGGAACGCCGGCCCGTTCAACCGATGAGCGACGGCGAAGTCGAAGGCGAGGGGACCGCTCCCGCGGTGGGCCCGGAGCGAGTCTTTGCGGGCACGGGCCTGCTCTGGGGGCTGATCATCGGTCTGATCTTGGCATTGGCGATGATCATCCTGGCGGCCCAGAACACCGACACGGTCAACATCTCCTTCCTCGCCTGGGACTTCTCCACTCCCTTGATCGTGCTGATCTTGGGCTCGCTGCTCATCGGCATCGTTCTCGACGAGTTGTTCGGCCTGGTCTACCGGAAGGGCCGACGGCGGACGCTACGTGACCGGGAAGAGTTGAAGCGCCTCCGGTGACCGGGAGGAGCCCGCTGAGTCGATGACCGGTGGGCCGGCGCTCAGGTATGAGCTCGCGTGGGGTCGAACGGGTGGTGGGTGATCTGATCGGAGCCCGATCAAGAGGAACTGCGTCGGATGCTCGCTGCCACCTGAAGGACACCGAGGCCCGCCAACGTCGACTCGGCACCCTGGTTGAGGTTGACCCCCGTGGCCGTCAACCCGTCGAAGGTGCCTCCGCACTTGTCGTCGTACATGGGGGCACCCGCGTCGTTCCTACCGAGCAGCCATGTCCCGGCCCGCAGGGCTAGCTCGCGCCATCGCCAGTCTCCGGTCAACGACAATGCCCGACTGCAGGCGTCGGCCATCGCCCAGGCTTCGATGGGCTGTTGGTCGAATGTCGGGTGGCGATCACCCGGCCTCCGTCCTCCAACGGGTGTGAAGCTGAAGCGATCACCTCGACTCTCATGAATGGCCAACCACTCGAGCAGACGCATCCCCAGATTCGTCCGCCTCTCGTCGCCCAGGCCGAGGCCTGCAGCCAAGAGTGCTTCAGGGATTCGAGCATTGTCGTAGGTGAGTCTGCCCTCCGGCCATGGAATCGTCGATCGGGTCGCCCTGGCAATCAAGGTGCTCGTCCGATCAAGCAACTCGACCGCAGGATGAGACTCGCCTTCCCCTACGGCCTCTGCCGCGCCCAAGGCCGCGTAGGCATTCGCTCTCAGGTGTGGGGACTCGAACGTTGCGCAGGACTCGAACTCCTCCAGGGCAGATGCCCGCATCCACTGTTCCGGCGCCCGTGCAGTGATCGCTCCGAGACCCCACCACGCTCTTCCCTGACTGTCGTCGCTGCCTGACTCGTTCGACCATGAGCCGGTCGAGTCGCGACGGTTGCGGAATCGCCCATCAGATTTTCGAGAGTCGAGAACGTAGCGAAGATAGATCCCGGCCAGGTCGGCCACGTCTTCGGCCCGCTCGTTAGCCGTGATGACCAGGGCGCGAGCGTTGTCATCGTTGCAGAAGCCGTGTTCAGGTCTGGGCGTGGAATGCCGGGCGTGTTCCCAGAGACCCCCTTGGTCTGTCAGGTCACGTAGGTGGGCGAAGTTCGGCATGGGCAACCGGAGTCCGCCGGAGGAGGGATGTCCGACGGAGGTGACGTCATCCGGTGGCATGTTGACGCCCTGAGGTCAGTCTGGCGTCCCGCGTGCCGGTGGCGGCGACGCCCGACATCATCTCGGCAAACCGGTCGCCGATCGTGGGCCAATACCAGTCGGCGGCGAGCTTCTGCGCTCGGCGCGCCATGAGGGAGCGGCTCCCCCGATCAGACAGGATCTGGCGCAGCCCCCTGGCCAGCCTCTGAGGCTCCCCAAAGGGGACGAGGGCGCCAGCACCGCCGGCGAGCAGTTCGACGGCGTGGGGAAAACGGGTGGCGACCACCGGCTTGGAGGCTGCGATCGCCTCGACCAGGACTCCTGAGGTCACCTGCTCCACCGACTCATAGGGCAGTACCACCACATCGGCACTGCGGACCACACGGGCGAGCTCCCCGCGACTCAGGTAGCGGTCGTCGAATTCGATGATGTCCTCCAGGCCCAGGCTCGCGGTCAGCTCCTGGAGATCCTGGCGATAGCTTTCCCCGGAATCCTGAAGCACATGGGGATGGGTGGCGCCGAGTATCACGTACCGGGGGAGGGGCCTGACGTCGGCAAGATCGACGAACGCCTCGATCGCCCACTCCAGTCCCTTCCCGGGACCGATGAGTCCCCAGGTCAGGATGAGGGGCCGATCGCCCGTCACCAGCGAGGGGCCGGCAAATCTGGGATCCGCGCCGTGGGCGATCACATCGATCCGGCTCGGATCGATGTCGTAGAGGTCTACCAGGCGGTCGGAGGCGGTTTCGCTCATCACGACTACACGCTTGGCGAGGTCGCAGACGGTTTCCAGGATGGTTCGCTGAGAGCGGGTGGGCTCGCTGAGGACGGTGTGGAGGGTGGCGACAGCCGGCACTTCGAGACCGAACATGAGATCGAGCACCTCGGCGCCATCCCGCCCCCCGTAGATGCCGTACTCGTGTTGGATCGACACCGTGTGATACCTGTTGAGGATGGCGATCGAGCGGCGGAGCGACGCCCCGTCGCCGGTCCGGTGAGACATCACCACGGGCGACTCGACACTCCCGGCAGGACCGTCAGCGAGGCTGATGACACCTATGCGGTTACCCTGCCCTCGGCCGGCCAGGGCTGCGAGGAGCGAGGCGGTGTATGTCGCGATACCGCAAATGGTCGGTGGGAAAGTGGACACAAACCCGATCGATGGGTCCGAACCGGTCATAGGATCTCCGGCCCTCTGGCGATGGGGCTCACCTTTCGACCCGTGGGGCGACCACCGCGGGTCGGAATGTCGGTGTGTCGCCCAAGGCCACGAGTAGCTCGCGGAGCAGATCGGCCAGGAGGATGTGTCTAGATCCGTCCATCTCGCCGATCGCCGCCGCCTGAGCCTCGATGATGGTCGCCAGCGCGTCGTCGGTCAGTTCCTTACCCGCTTTGGTCAGCCGGATCAGGACTCCGCGGCCATCGTGCGGATTCGGTCGGCGTTCGATCAGCCCCGCTTGCTGGAGGCGATTGAGACGTACTGTCATTCCTCCCGAAGTGACCAGTTGGATCTCAGCCAGCTGGGAGGGGGTCCTCTCAAAAGGAGGGCCGGCCCGGTCGAGATTGGTGAGCACGTCGAGGTCGCCGGTGTGGCTCAAGCCGTAGGCAGCGGCAACTTGGTCGAGCCTGGTTTGGAGGTAGTGGGCCGCTCGCAGGACACGGGCGACAATCTCGAGAGGAGAGAAGTCGAGCTCCGGTCGGCGCTGACGCCACTGTTGGATGACTTTGTCCACGCGATCCTGCATTCTCCGGCGACTCCTTTGCTGTGCCCTCCAGTGGATGATACTTTGATATATAGTTAGACTGCAAGTAAAGTCGAGATCGTCAACATGGAGGAGATCAGATGACCGGATTGCAGAAGGCCATTGCGACCTTGATAGGCGCCCCAAGGCATATCGCCCGATTCGTGTCTCGCTTGCAACCGAGGCGAACCTGGTACGACACCCACCTCCCTCTGGTTCCGGTGCCACTAAGGCCAGAGCGTTCCGCCCTGCCCGAGCAACGATCGATGACAGGCCTTGGCCAAGGAAGCTCGAGATGAGTCGACCAGCGACCATAGCGTTGGGGAACCTGATATCCCAGGGAAACCGATGAGAGAGCGTGCCGCGGCAGTAATCGCAAGATGTGGCGGGTGCGGGCACCCCCGAAAGGAGCATCGAGACAAGATTTCGTGCTCGGTCCCCAGATGCGTCTGTGTCGGATATTTCCTGATGGACCTGACGCCGAAGCGGTCTGGATCGTCGCGCAAATCATCGTGACCACCATCAAAGAGATGAAGGGCCGCCTAACGAGATGAAGCCGATGGATAACCCGATCTCCGACCTCTGCTACTGGCGAACAGATCTGGAGTCTGACAGTACGGGGGAATTCTGGATCGACCGAGAAGCCCTGACGCAGAGGATGTCGAACCTGTCACCCACCGAGAGAGCCCTCTTCAGGTGGGGGATCGTCGAAGAGTTCAACAAGGGGCTCGAACAGATCCTCATCCAGGACCAGGCTGTCGGTGAGATGCGGGAGGACTTTCGCGATCGATGAATCACCTCGGCCCGGCAGGACCACCGATTCGGACTGCCAGTCGGCGGCGTATCGACTCGAGTTCGTCTTCGCTCAACTCACCACCCCCCACGTGGAGGATGTCGATGGCCTGGCCGGCCCTGGTGTCGATCCGGGCCTGACGGAGATCGAGCCCTAGTTCGAAGAGGCTTTCCACTATGTCGACCAAGAGGCCGACCCGGTCGGGGGAACGAACCTCGAGGACGATGTCTTTCTCGGACAGATCGGGTCGGACCCGCACCGAGGCTTCGACAGGTTTCATCCGGTCGTAGGCGGCGGCCCTCTCGGTGACCGCACCGCTGAGGTCTGCGCCGGTGGCGAGCGCCTGCTCGATCCTGGGCCACATCTCCGCCTCGAACCGAGCACCGCCTCTGGTGGGCCGCACGGCGAATGTGTCGAGCGCAATCCCGTTGCGGCTGGTGTAGAGCCTTGCCTCGTCGACTGCGATGCCATGGGCGGCGAAGGCCCGGCACACCGAGAGCAGGAAACCACGTCGGTCCCGTCCCACCACCACCACCCGGTTGTCCTCACCGGCGACGACCAGGGTGGGGCCGGTGAACCGCGAGATGACGCCCAGGTGCCAGAAGACATCGGAGGGCTCCATCGCCCAGGCGTAGTCCGAGGGAAGCCCATCCAGGTGTCGTGTCACCTCTTCGACGTCGAAGCGTCCCGGGGAGAGCGCCACGACCGCGGTGGCGTCTACCACGGAGAGGCGGTCGCCTCCGCCGAAGAGCGCGGCGGTCCGCAGATAGAGCTGGCGGATCAGAGCCGACTTCCACTCCGACCACATGGTCCGCCCGGTGGCGAGGGAGTCGGCGATGGTGAGCAGGTACACCACCTGCAGCGTGGCCAGGTCGCCGACAGTGGCGGCCACCTCCCCGACCACCTCGGGACTGGCTATGTCTCGTCGCAGGGCGGTCCTGGCGAGGAGGAGGTGGTGGTGCACCGCTCCTGAGACCAGGTCGACGACGCGGGGGTCGAACCCGGCTCGGGTGAGGAACGACCGGGCGGCCTCGGCACCGATCGCGGAGTGGTCACCATCGCGCCCCTTGCCGATGTCGTGGAGGAAGGCGGCCAGGAGGAAGACGTCCTCTGACTCCTGGTCGGAGACCACTCCGGCGGTGAGCGGCTCGGCTTCGGCGAGCAGGCGTCGCATCTCCTCGACGGTCCGCCAAAGATGGGCGTCAACGGGGTGCTCATGGAATGGGGCGAGCTGGGGGAGAGCGGAGACCGGCTCCCATTCCGGGAAGTTCCTCCCCACCCAGCCCAGTTCCACCAGCCAGCCGAACACCACCATGCCGCGTTCCCCCGACCGAAGCAGCCGGATCAGTGCTTCCCGTTCCTGGTCGGTCCAGACCTGCTCTGAGCCCGTCGCCAGCTCGGACCGGACCTGAGGGTCGGACAGGGGCAGAGCGGTGGCGGCGGCGATTCGGCTGGCGTTGTGCAGGACACCACCCCCCCGGCGCCCCCTCCGCATCCGGAGCGCAGTCTTCATTCCCAGCGAGGTGACCGGATCCCCGGACCCGGTCAGGCCCGGCCAATGGAGCTCGGCGAGCCTGTCACCGGTGCCCAAGGCCCGGCACAGCTCCCGGCTCACCGCACCCAGGTCCTCACCCAGCCAGCGGGCGACCTGCTCCCGCAGATCGATGTCGAAGATATCGAACCCACGACCGGTCGCGGCGTGAAGGCCGTTGCGGATGGCGAGTAGAACCGATCGGGCATGCCTCTCGGGCTCGGTTTCCTCCCGGGGCATCCTGCCCAGGAGTTGAGATCGTCTTCGTTCCCAATCGAAGGCCTGGAAGGTGCGCAGCGCCCCTCTTCCCTGTTTCACGTCGGCCGCCATCACCGGGTAGGGCTGGGCGGCACGGCGCTCCAATTCCAACGAGGCCAGGATCGGTGCCAGAGGGCGACCCGGGGTCATCTTGGCCAACCCCTCTTGGAGGGCGTGGTAGAGATCCGGGCTCCCATCGACCAGCCGTGCCGAGAGGAGCGAGGTCATCGTGTCGATGCGCTCGCCAAAGGCGGACAAGCACTCTCTGACGGTTCGGATGGAGTGGCCCACCTTGAGGTTGACGTCCCACAGGGGGTAGAAGACCGTCTTGGCCAGCCGATCGGGGTCGGTCCCCTCGTGGAGGACCATCAGATCGATGTCCGACCAGAGGCACAACTCACCGCGGCCGTAACTGCCCAGGGCCACAATCGCCACCGGCTCCTCCCCATCAGGGAGAAGGTTCCCGATGGCCCGATCAAGGGTTTCGGTGAGGAAACAACAGGTGTCGGACCCGCCATCTCCCACCCGTTCCTCACGGATCCGGTCGCGGGCCCTGAGGAATTCTTCCAGTGGCTTGGCTGCCCGTCGCATCGGTTCGAGGCGTCCCCTTGGGTCCTGGCGCCCTTGGCTACACCGCGTCCGGCCCCCGCTCTCCGGTGCGAATCCTCACCGCCGACTCCACGGGGAGGACCGCGATCTTGCCGTCGCCGATCTCTCCGGTGTGGGCTGCCCTTTCGATGGCCGCCACCACTCCTTCGACCAGCTCGTCTGAGACCAGGACCTCGATGCGCACCTTGGGGACGAACTCGACCTCGTACTCGGCCCCCCGGTACACCTCGGTCTGGCCGGACTGGCGGCCGAAGCCCTGCACGTCGGAAGTGGTCATCCCGCTGGCGCCGGCAGCGGTCAGCGCGGTCTTGACATCGTCCAACCGGAAGGGTTTGACATAGGCGATGATCAACTTCATGTTCCTGCTCCCTAGTGACTGTCGAGCATGTAGGCCCGTTCCTCATGCAAATTGATGTCCAGGCCCTCGATCTCGTGCTTCTCCTCGACCCGAAGCCCCATGGTGGCCTCGACCAACTTGGCGATGATCCAGGTCGCCACGAAGCTGAACACCAGGACCGAGGCCACCGCCAGGACCTGCTTGCCGAGCAGGGTGGCGTCCCCGAAGATCAGGCCATCGACGCCGTCGGGATTGACCGAAGCCTGGGCGAAGACTCCCAGCAGGATCGACCCCACGATCCCACCCACCAAGTGGACGCCGACGACGTCGAGAGAGTCGTCGTAGTTGAGGCGGTACTTGAGCGAGACCGCCAGGTAGCAGAGAACACCGGCGGCCAACCCGAAGGCGAAGGCCGCCTGTGGCCCGACGAAGCCCGCCGCCGGAGTGATCGCCACCAGGCCGGCGATGGCTCCGGAGGCAGCTCCCAAGGTGGTCGGTGCGCCGGTCTTCCGCCACTCGGCAGCCACCCATCCCAGAGCCCCCAAGGCGGCTCCGATCTGGGTGGTCATGATGGCATTGATGGCCACGTCGTTGGCTCCGTAAGCCGATCCGGCGTTGAAGCCGAACCACCCCAACCAGAGGATCCCGGTCCCGATCAGGGTGAGGGGGAGGGAGTGGGGGCGGATCGCCTCACGGCCGAATCCCCGTCGCGGCCTGAGCACCAGCACCAGGGCCAGGGCAGCCACCCCTGAGTTGATGTGGACCACCAGTCCTCCGGCAAAGTCGAGGACCCCGAGGTCGGCCAACCAGCCGGCCCACGCCCAGTGCGCCACGGTGGGATAGACGATCAAGGTCCAGAGAGTGACGAACACCACCCAAGCCGAGAACTTCATCCGCTCGGCAACAGCACCCGAGATCAGGGCGGCGGTGATGATGGCGAAGGTGAGCTGAAACATCACGTCGAGGAGGCCCTCCCCGGCCGAAACCCCGGAGAGGAAGGCAAAGTCGAAGCCGCCGATCAGGGGGTTCCCTTCGGAGAAGGAGAGGCTGTAGCCCACAACGACCCAGACCACGGTGACGATCGAAATGGCGGCGAAGCTCATCAACAGCATGTTGAGGACATTCCGAGAGCGGACCATGCCGCCGTAGAACAGGGCCAGGCCCGGTGTCATGAACAGCACCAGGGCCGAGCTGGTCAACAGCCATGCGATGTCGCCGGGCTCCACGCTCATCCTCCTTCTCGTGAGCGGCGGAACCGTCGCACCGCTTCGTTTCGGTGGTGTTTCCTATTGGTTAACTGTTGTGGGCTGGTCCGAGCAAGGCACTGTCCCTCGGTTTTCCCTCGCCGAGCGAGAAGTCATTAGCGTGCCGAGATGACTCGGCTTTCGGCGCTCCGGCGTCATCCACCGCCCGAGATGCGATTACGCCGCCTGGCTGCCCTGTATGCGCCGGTCGTTGTCTCCAGCGTTTGGCTTACTCTCCGATACGGCGTGGGAGCCCGCCCGGGCGGTGACCCGACCCGGGACCTGGCGTGGAAGGGGACCGGTCTGGCGCCGCCTCTGTTCCTGCCGGTCGCCCTATTCGGTGCCGCCGCCCTGTGCCAACGGCGTGACCTCATCGGAACCATGGCGACTGCGCTCGCCGGCTTGATCGGAGTGGCGTTTACCGCCGGGAGCACCCTCAACCTCCACAACGACATTGCCGCGGCCCGCCATGCCGGCTCTCCGGTGGGGCTGACGGTTGGCAACGCCGCCCTCCACTGGGCCCTCGGCCCGGCACTCGTCATCAATGCGTTTCAGGGCCTCCGTAACCGCCGCCACCCGCCGGCTGGTGGTGCGAAGTAGGCGAAAGACGGTCGATACATGGAGACGAGGCTCTTGGGCCATCAGGGACCGGGACTCCCCGTGGTGGGACTCGGGACCTGGCAGCGTCTGGAGGCCGCCGATCGGCGGGGCGAAGCCGGCGCTCTGATCGGGGCAGCGCTCGACACCGGTGTCCGTGTGTTCGACTCGTCACCGATGTACGGGAAGGCCGAGGAGATCCTGGCGACTCAACTGGCCGACAGGAGGGGAGAAGCCTTCGTCGCCACCAAGATCTGGGCTTCGACCGCAACCGAGGGCCAAGCCCAACTCGACCGGGCATTGGCCTGGTTCGGGGGGCGGGTCGACTTGATGCAGATACACAACCTGGTCAACTGGCAGGACCATCTCGCCACGCTGGAGCGGGCCAGGGACCAGGGTCGTGTGGGCATGGTCGGCGCAACCCACTACTCGTCGGCGGCCTTCGACGAGCTCGAGCAGTTGATGAGCACTATGCGGATCGAACAGATCCAGATTCCCTACAACCCGGGTCAGCGCCAGGTGGAGCACCGGATACTGCCCCTGGCGGAGGAGCTGGGATTGGGGGTCCTGATCATGCGCCCTCTAGGCGAGGGTGGGCTGCTGGGGTCGGCTCCCGACCCGGCCGCCCTGGAGCCGCTCCGAGAGTTCGGCGTGGAGACATGGCCGCAGGCCCTGATCAAGTGGGGGCTGAGCGACACCCGATGTCATGTGTCGATCCCCGCCACCTCCTGGCCGGGGCGTCTCGAAGAGAACGCGGCCGCGGCAAGACCGCCCTGGTTCGGGGCCGAGGAACGTGGGTTGGTGTCCCGGCTCGCCGGCTACGAGTGAGGGCATCGGGCTGTATCTGATGGAGCTGAGACGCTGCCTGATCCGGTGGAGTCCCCTAATCCCTTGGGTCGGCGGTCAGGATCAGTCGGCGGCGAGCTCGGTCAGCACGGCCACCAGCGCTTCGGGATCGATTACATGAACGTCGTGGCCCAGTGGCAGCTGGTGGTAATCCCATCCCCGCGATCGGGCGTGATCGGCGAACCGCCGAAACACCCAGCCCTCGGTGTCGGGCGGCTCGCAATCGATGTAGGACCTCGCCACGGAGTCCACCGCCCCGGTGAGATGCAATGGCTGGTCGAGTGAAGCCAAGGGATGGGGACCGACCAGTGCCATGTACCACTGGCCGAGGTGCCCGGGGAGGCCGAGCTGATCGGCATCGAACCACACCGGCACCTGCCACCCGTCGCCCATGTCAGCAAGACTGCGGAAATAGTCGGCTGCCTTCGAACCCGACAGCTCGTTGACCGACTGTCCATCCCCGAGGACGAATGCGTCGACGTAGATGAGACGGCGGATTCGTCGGGGTGCCCGGTCGGCTACCCCGGTGGCCACTGCCCCACCGTAACTCTGCCCGACCAGGAGCACCTCGGCCAGGTCCTCAGTTTCCAGCAATCCCAGGATGTCGTCGATGTGAGTGTCGAGATCGATCGCGGGGTTGGCCAGATGACGTCTCTCCCCCAGCCCGGTGAGAGTGGGTCGATAGGCTAGGTGGCCTTCCTGCTGGAGCAATTCTGCCACCGGACGCCACTCCCATCCGCCCCCCCAGCCTCCATGAACCAGGACGAAAGTGGCCACTTCGGCACCATACACACTTGGACGCGACATCCTGTTGGTGTTCGTGGGCCACCGCAGCCCTGCGCTCGATCGGCTTGGTTCTGTGGGCGCAAGCCGAGACTGTGCGTCAGGCTGGGGTGATCTCCTCCCGGTCGCGGCGGACCATGGACCCGACGACGAGCCCGGCGGAGAGCAGGACCAGGTTCTTGATCACGAACTCACCTTCGACGGTGAGCTTGAACGGGTTGCCGTCCTGAAAGGCGATATCGGGGAGTAACACCAACACCATGAAGGTCCCTGCCATCTGGAGCATGAAGACGGCGAGGATCGTCCTCAGCCCGACCCGGGTCAGCAGGCCCAGGCCGACCAGGATCTCCACCACTCCCAGGAATGGAACGAACCAGGCGGGGTCCACCCAGTAGACGGTGGCGGCCACGAGCTCGGTCACTGGGGTGACCCCGAACACCTTGAGTGCCCCGAACCAGACCAAGACGATGCCCAGGGAGACCCGGAGGAGGGAGATGCTCCACCGTTGCAGAAATCGAACGATGAGCCGGTCGTAGCGGTCGAGTGTCGCCCTCACCTCACCCAGAGTAGGGGGTGCCCGGAAACTTCCTCCGGGTCGGGCACCCCCGAGAAGCCCCATCTGCCCCCTCCTACCCGCCCGGTGCAGCCATCAGGCGAGCGGAATCGGAGGTTCAGACGGGCGGGAAACGGGCTGCGATGAAGGCACGTCCCAATCACCGTGGGTTCCTTGGTGGGCTGGTTGAACATCTCCAAGCGATTGGGGCCTCCCCAGTCGACGATCGAGGAGCCCGGCGGCCGCATCGCCCGGTGGGACGAGTCAATCTGATGGCTGGTCAGAGCTCACGGCTGACCAGGGTTCGGGCGGAGGGCAGCGAGTCGATCGGGTAGAACCCTTGGCGCTCGAACATGTCGAGGGTCCCAGTCGAAAAGCCCGGGGGGAGCACCCCACTGCGTTTGGAGGTATCGATGGGGTAGCCCTCGATGGCCCAGGCACCATGCTCCTGGGCGTGGTCGACGGCCGCTGCCAGGAGCAGGCTGCCGATCCCGGAGCGACGCCGTGCCGACGGGACCAGGATGCAGTAGATCGCCCACACCCCAGGGTCGTCGACCGGGTATCGGCTGGACCGGGTGACCAGTCGGCTGGCGAGCACGTGCCGGAGGCGGACCCTCGGCTCTACGCCACACCATCCCACGGGTTGACCACCGAGGTGGGCGACCAGGCCTCGGGGTGGATCGAGGTTCTCCACCTGATCCTTGAGCAGCACCCGTCGGCTGCTCCTGGTGGTCTGTTTGGCTTCGGTGTTCTCCAGGACATGGAACTGACACCAGCAGTTCCTTGCCGAGGCGTCGCTCACCAGAACCGCCTCGACCGCATCCCAGCCGGCATCGGCGGCAGACACCACCTCGATCGCCTCACTGTTCATATGTTCTCAACCTAAGGGCAACCGCGGACACATGGCGACCGTGACTTTCCCACCCATGGCCGTCCTAGCCGAGTGGGGCTCAGACGTTTCCCCTCTCTCCGGTAGCGTCCCCGGGAGTGTTCAGGAGGTGACTGATGAAGGTTGGTGTGATCGTGCCCCAGGGCTGGACAGGGGAGTATGACGGGTGGGATCCGGCGCGGGCGTGGAGCCGGACCCTCGAGGTGGCTCAGCAAGCCGAGCGGCTGGGGTTCGAATCGGTCTGGCTGTTCGACCACTTCCACACGGTTCCCCAGCCCACCGACGAGATCACCTTCGAGTCATTCACCTCCCTCACCGCCTTGGGGATGGTGACCGAGCGGGTGCGTTTGGGCCACATCGTGATCTGCACCGGGTTTCGCAACCCGGCCCTCACCGCCAAGATGGTCTCCACCATGGACGTCATCACCGGGGGTCGCATGGAGCTGGGGATCGGTGCCGGGTGGAAACAGGACGAGTGGGAGGCATATGGATACGGATTCCCACCCACCGGTGAGCGGCTGGCCACCCTGGGCGACCACCTCGAGGTGATCCGGGCGATGTTGGGACCGGGCCGGGCCACTTTCCGGGGAGAGAGGGCGCATGTCGACGGGGCCATCAACGTTCCCAAGCCGGTAGGCCGGGTACCCATCATGGTGGGGGGCAACGGGCGCAACGTAACCTGGAGGCTGGCGGCACGCCATGCCGACGAGCTCAATGTCGATGGGCTTTCCCCGGCGGAGGTGACCGGTGCGCTGCCGGTCATCGCCAGCCGTTGTGAGGAGATCGGGCGCGATCCGGCGACGCTCCCGGTCTCGCTCAACATGTGGGCGCAACACATCGCCGATCCCGGTGCCGCCCGGGTGGAGCGCATGGCCGGGTATCGCCAGGCGGGCTTGTCACGGGTGATGGGCCTGATCAAAGAGGCGGCAATCCACGACGAGGCGCTCGAGGCCTTCGCCGCCGACGCCCGCGCCGCCGGAGCAGAGCTGGTCACCGTCTGAGAGAAGCAGGCGGGACGCGGCCCAGGGATGGGAGCTCAGTCTGACGGCGAGGTCACTGTCCCATCCAATGCATCGAGGATGAGGTCGAGGCCGAACTCCTGCCACCGAGAACCAATCGGGTCCTGAACATCACGCTCGGCATCGTTTATGCGCTGAGATAGGTGAATGGGGTCACTACTTGCTGGGCAGCGCCGCCGAGGTCGGCCTGCTTGGTGCCATCGCCTACTACGCCTGGACCTGGCCGAGGCAGGCACGGGAGAGGACACGCGATCGACCGGAGACGCGCCAACACATGCTGCCCTCCACGCAGTGACTCGAAGCGGTTCAGGGGGCCCGGTCGCGAGCGGCGATCGGGGATGGCTCAGCCCCGCTCCGGTTGGCGAGGTGACCGTCCCGGGGTAGGTTCGGTCGGAGCGACCAAGGAAGGCCCTATGGCTGTCATCAGAGTGGGAATCAACGGGTTCGGGCGAATCGGGAGATGCACCTTCAAGCAGCTCATCGCCGATCCCCGATTCGCGGTGGTGGGGGTCAACGACCTCAGCGACATTGGCGACCTCGCCTACCTGTTGAAGTACGACTCGGTGCATGGCTGGTACCCGAGACAGGTGTCCAACGATCCTTCGACGATCCTGGTCGACGACCACAAGGTGGCCTTCTTCTCAGAGCGGTCTCCCGTTGCCATCCCATGGGGGGATCTGGGCGCTTCGGTGGTCATCGAGAGCACCGGGGCGTTCCGTGGTCGCGACGAGGCCGCTGGTCACCTGGAGGGTGGCGCCACCAGGGTGATCATCTCCGCACCCTCTGATGACGCCGACGCCACCTTCGTCTACGGAGTGAACCATGAGATGTACCAGCCCGACCGCCATCGCGTCGTGTCCAATGCCTCGTGCACCACCAACTGCTTGGCTCCAGTGGCCAAGGTGCTCCACGACCGCTTTGGGATCGATCACCTGATGATGACCACCGTTCACGCCTACACCTCCAGTCAGTCCCTGATGGACACGCCGACCCGTAAGAGAAGGAGGGGGAGGGCGGCGGCGCTGTCGATCGTTCCCACCACCACTGGGGCGGCCCGGGCCACCGCACGGGTCATCCCCGAGCTGGCCGGGCGGTTGGACGGCATGGCGTTCCGGGTGCCGGTGGAGGACGGCTCGGTGTGTGACATCGTCGCCCAGCTGGGAACCGAGGTGACCCCGGAGGAGGTGAACGCCGCACTGGCCGATGCGGCGGAGGGCTCGATGCAGCGGGTTCTCAGGGTGACCGACGAGGCCTTGGTTTCGCGAGACATCATCGGCGACACCCATTCCTCGATCGTGGACGCCGAGTCGACAATGGTCTTGCGTGATCGGGTGGCCAAGGTGGTCAGCTGGTACGACAACGAGTGGGGATACGCCGCCCGGCTGGTCGACATGGCGGCCCTCATGGGAGGGCCCTCCTGAGCCGGGAGGGGCTGCTCCCCGGTGGCGACCGGGACGGCCGCCCGTGGCGCCCGATGGGACGATCGGACATGCCGAGATCCAGATCGGGGACTCGGTGATCATGATCGCAGACGAGTACCCCGACCTTGCGTTCCTCTCCCCGAAGTCGGTGGGGGGCACTCCGGTTCTCCTGCACGTATACGTTGAGGATGTCGACTCCGTCTTCGCCCGGGCGGTTGCAGCCGGGGCGACGGTCCGTCGGGAGGTCCGCGACGAGTTCTTGGTGATCGGATCGGCCAGTTCGAGGACCCGTTCGACCATCGTTGGAGTGTGGCCAGCTCATATCGAGGAGGTTTCTCCCGAGGAGATGGCCCGGCGCGCCTCCGAGATCGGGTCCGACGCTGAAACATTGGGTTTGGAATCGGCGGATACCGTCCTTACCTGGGATCACACCGGTGCTGGAGTTCGACCACTGGTACGAAAGAATCCGCCCGTTGGCGTCACCGGGAGCCCACGCCTGGGGTGACTGGCGGAAGTAGACCGCTGTAGGCTGGAGCGCACTGATCGCCTGGGCAGATGCCGAGGTCGCCGCCGCCTCCACCTCGTCCAAAGGCTCCGCTGATGCCCTCGCCTCGAACCCCTCCGGGTCGTATAGGCCTGGGCGGCGATGACCACCGTGAAGTTGGCGTTCGATGATCCTGGCACGGGCGATTGGGGCACCCGGATCACAGACCCAATACCCTGGTGGCGATGACCATCACCGTGAGGGCCCCGGCGACGAGGAAGAGCGATCCACATTCGCCGGGTCGCCCCGCAGGCCGGCTGGGCCGCTCGTGACCACGCTGGGGATCCTTACAGCCGGGGGCGATTGTCCGGGGACCAATGCTGCGATTCGGGCGGTGGTCACCCGGATGACCGCCGAAGGATGCAACGTGGTCGGGGTGGCCAAGGGCTGGAAGGGATTGATGGAGGGGCTGACCCGGCCGTTGACACGCGACCATGTTCGGGGGATGCTGGGCCGAGGCGGCACCTTCCTGGGGACCTCCAGGATCGATCCCTATGTTCACGGTGACGGCTACCAGTCGATCCGGCCCACCCTGGCGGAGTCCGGCATCGAGCGTCTGGTGGTCATCGGCGGTGATGGCAGTCTTCGCACTGCGGCTCGGCTCGAGGCAGACGGGCTTCCCCTGGTGGGTATCCCCAAGACGATCGACAACGACATCGGGGGCACCGACGTCACCTTCGGCTTCCACACCGCGGTCCAGGTGGTGACCGATGCCGTGGATCGGCTGACCACCACGGCCGAGTCCCACGATCGGATCATGGTGCTCGAAGTCATGGGGCGGACCACCGGATGGATCGCGGCCTACGCCGGCATGGCGGGAGGCGCCGAGGCAATTCTGGTGCCCGAGGTCGAGTACGACATACGGGACGTGGCGCGGAGGTTGACCGCCCGGCACGCGGAGGGTCGGAGCTACTCGCTGGTAGTGGTAGCCGAAGGCGTGCCCGCTCCCGATGGGGACACGGTGACCGCCGGTGTCGATGCCTTCGGGTTCGACCGCCTGGGTGGCGTCGGGGAGAAGGTGGCCGTCGAGCTGGAGCGTCTCACCGGCTACGAGGCCCGGGTGGTGACGCTGGGCCACCTCCAGCGCGGAGGGACCCCGACCGCGTTCGACCGGGTGCTGGCCACCCGGATGGGGCTCCACGCCGCCGAAATATCGATCGCCGGCGAGAGCGGGAAGATGGTGGCCATCCATGGGGACCGGGTGGTTTCGGTGGAACTCGACCGGGTGAGCCACGAGCCTCGCCGGCTTGAAGTCGACCGGTTCAAGGAGGCCGGCTGGTTCTTCGCTTGACCGATGTCCCCCCGAGGGATGCCGGTTCGCCGGTGCCCGCAACGGGCACAATGGCCTAGGGTTGGGCCCCTCCATTCGCCATCCTGAACCCTACGAAAGGAGCACGGTGGACAGGATTCTTCTAGCCGTGGACGGATCCGAGCACTCGACGCGGGCCGCCCGGTTCGCGGGAAAGTTGTCCAGCCGGTTTGGTGCGGAAGTGTTTGTCGTCCACGTGGTCCCGGCGCGGCTCATGGCCTCGGTGCCCAGCCTTCCTTCGGAGTATGCCAAGGTCGAGGATCTCTATCTGTCACAGCGTGAGCTTCTCGAGTCTGCCGGGGAGAACCTGGTCCGGGAAGCGGACCTGCAGGTTCGGGAGTCCGGAGGAAAGGTGGCTGTCACCGAGGTGTACGTGGGCAACGCAGCCGATGAGATCGCCGCCGCCGCCGAGTCCAGGAGCTGTGACTGCATCGTCATGGGCCGGCGCGGCCTGGGCGACGTCGGTGGCGTGTTTCTGGGTAGCGTGTCCCACAAGGTGGGCCACCTCACCGACAGGACGTTGATAACCGTCCAGTGACGACGGGCTGCCCGAGCCGCATTATCTGGCCCCCAATCACGGCTATGCGAGCCGGGCCGCATCGTCATCCGGAGCGATAGGGTTCCAGGAGATGATGGCACTTCGATGGCGACTCGACTGGAAGGGGGCTGGTACCGCGCTGGCCTTGGTGATGCTCGCGGTGACCCTCGCCGCCTGTGCGCCGGGGCTCAATCCCGAGGCGGGAAGTGCGCCCGAGGGCCGGGATGTGGCCGGCTTCTGGCTTGGCCTGTGGCACGGGGTGATCGCCCCGGTCACCTTCGCGATCTCGCTGTTCACAGACAACGTGAACCTGTATGAGGTCCACAACAACGGGAACTGGTACGACTTCGGATTCGTGCTCGGCGCCGGAATACTCCTCGGTGGCGGGCTCGGCGGCGCACGACGTCGCCGATGAAGTCGGACAGAGGGTCCTGAGGCGGCTGTCATCGACGGATGGGTCGCCGGGTGCGACGACGTGGGAGATCTCCTCTCTCAGCAGGGTACAGACCCTGCTCGTGGCCTAACCCATGACGAGGCGACGCGTCGGTTGGAAACCGTCGGTCGCAACGAGCTTCCACGCAAGCGCCGGCGCTCGCTCTGGCTGAGGACGCTCGATCAGCTGAAGGAACCGATGAGCCTGCTGCTGATCGCCGCGGCTGCGGTGTCCGGACTGGCCCTCGGCGAGAGACTCGAGGCCGGCGCCATCGCGGCCATCGTCATCCTCAACGCGGCAATCGCCCTGGTGCAGGAGGGCCGTGCCGACCAAGCCCTGGCCGCCCTCGAACAGATGAGCACCCCGCAGGCCACCGTGCTTCGACAAGGTGCCTTGAGGCGTATCCCGACTGTTGAGGTTGCGCCCGGCGACATCATCAGGGTCGAGGCCGGCGACGGCGTACCTGCCGATGCGCGCCTGTTCGAAGCCGGTGCGCTGGAAGTCGATGAGTCGATGCTCACCGGTGAGTCGACCCCGGTAACGAAACGGCTGGAGGCCATGGCCGACGGTGCTCCGGAATCAGGTACGGACCGCCTCTTCTGGGGGACGTTCGTCACTCGGGGGTCGGCGAGGGCAGTTGTGGTCGCCACCGGCCCGGACACAGAGCTCGGGCACATTGCAAGGAGCCTGGAGACACCCCGGACGCCGACTCCGTTGCAGGTGGAGCTGGGCCGACTCAGCCTGCGCCTGGGCGTGGCCGCGGTGATCATCTCTTGTGTGGTGTTCGCCGCCACCCTGCTTCGACTGGGATTGACGGTGGAGGGGTTGGAGCGAGCCTTTCTGACAGCGGTGGCCCTGGCTGTGGCGGCCGTCCCCGAAGGCCTCCCGTCGGTGACCTTGGTCGCCCTTGCCGTGGGGGTCCGCAGCATGGCGCGTCACGGGACGATCGTGCGGCGGCTTCCGGCTGTCGAGACACTGGGGTCAGCGACCGTGATCGTCACCGACAAGACGGGGACCCTCACCGAGAACCGGATGGAGGTCACCGCTTTCTGGTCACACGGCACCGGTGTCGTCCAGCCTGGCGCGGTACGGGGACCGCTGGCCGAACACGCTTGCAGGATCGCATCTCTGGCTGGTGACGCCGCCGACGGGGCTCCGACCGGTGATCCGATGGAACACGCCCTGCTGCGCTTCGTCGGGGCCGAGCGGGTGTCAGCCTTCCGGAGTGAGCTGCCCCAGGTGGATGCGTGGCCGTTCGATGGCGAGCGGATGAGGGTCACCACCCTCAACCGGCTCGACGAAGGCCACCTGGTCCTGTCGAAGGGAGCACCCGAGCCGATGTTGGAGCTCTGTGTGACCCGCCTCGGCACCGATGAGCGGGTCGATCCCCTCAGGAGCGAGGATCGTGAGGAGGTGCTAGCCGTTGCCGGAGAGCTGGCTTCCACCGGGCTGCGTGTCATTGCCCTTGCCGAAGGCAGGCGTGCAGCACGACCCCCCGGTGCCGCAGAGGCCGAGCAGGATCTGATCTTCGTGGCTCTTCTCGGCCTGAAAGACCCGGTGCGGCCGGGCGCTGTCGCCGCCGTAGCCGAGTCTCGTGCCGCGGGGATCAGGGTGATCATGGCCACCGGTGATCATCCGGGTACGGCGCGGGCCATTGCATCCGAAGTGGGCCTGGATACATCGAGGGCCGTGCTGACCGGCGCCGAGATGAGGGAGGCGGGCGGAGTCCCTGACGATCCACTGGAGGCCACCTCGATCTACGCCAGGGTGGAGCCCTCCCAGAAGCTCGACCTGGTGAGGGCCCTCCAGGAGAGAGGTGAGGTGGTGGCCATGACCGGCGATGGGGTCAACGATGCACCGGCATTGCGTCGAGCCGATATCGGAGTCGCTCTTGGAGCACGAGGCAGTGACGTCGCCCGGGAGGCTGCCGACATGGTGGTGACCGACGACGATCTTGCCAGCATCGTCACTGCCGCTCGTTTGGGGCGGGGGATCTACGACAACATCCGTAAGGTCGTCGACTACCTGGTGGCGGGCAATCTCTCCGAGGTTGGGGTGGTCCTCGGAGCGATGTTGGTCATGCCCTGGCTCGGTGTCCCTCTGCTCCCCTTGCAGCTGCTCTGGATCAATCTGCTCACCGACGGTCTCCCCGCACTTGCTCTGGGCAATGACCGCCACGATGCCGACCTGATGCACCGCCCTCCCCGGCCCCGCAACTCTCAGCTGTTGGACCGCCACCGGCTCGGTCATCTCGCAGTACGGGGAGGCCTGATGGCGGCTGCCTGCCTGGCAGCGGGGCTCGCCGCTTCCCTTCTTCATGGGAGAGATCCGGCTCACGGCCGGACGGTGTTGTTCACCACCCTGGTGCTCACCCACCTGGTCTATGCATTTATCGCCCGGAGACCGGCCATTACCGCGTCCCGACATCCGACGGCCAGATCGGGGTGGCTTGGTGGTCCATGGCTGACCGCCGCGGTCGCCGGTGGATTGTTGCTCCAACTGATCGTCGTGACCTGGGCTCCGGCGCAGGCCACCTTCCGGACGGTGTCCTTGACTGCAACCGATTGGGCGTTGGTGGTGTCAGGCGCCACGGTCGGCTTGCTTGCCGTGGCCGTTCACAGGTGGATTTCAGGGGCATCGGAGGGTTTGAGGGCCAATGCACAAGATGACGAGGGAACTGGAGGACCATGATGAGCGCCCCGGCATTCTTCCCCACCGGCTCGGCAGCTAGCCACGCCACCCTGGATGTGCCGGTGCTTGCCGTCGGCGAGTCGGTCATTGACGTCCGCACCCGGCTGCAGAGTCTGAGATTCGAGAGCGTCAGGGACCTGCCGGTATGCGACTCCGAGGGTCTCGTTGTCGGCGTGGTCCGCATCGAGGACCTTCTCCCCGCCGAAGATCGGCAGACCGTCGACAGCATCATGGACAGCGACCCTCCGCTGATCCGAGGGCACGAGGACGAGGAGGTCGCTGCATCCATGGCAGCCCGCGATCGGGAGTCCAGCCTCATCCTCGTCGACGATGGCGGAGGTTTCGCCGGACTGGTCCCCCCAGACCGAATCCTGGCAGTCATGCTCCAGAATCACGAGGAGGACGTGGCCCGGCTGGGCGGATTCCTCGCTTCGGCCGGTCCCGCCGAACGGGCAAGCAGGGAGTCGGTGCTGAAAAGGCTAGGACACAGATTGCCATGGCTGCTCCTCGGCCTGGCAGGCGCCCTCGGCGCGGCCATGGTGGTCGAAGGATTCGAAGACCGGCTGCGGGCTCACCTGCTGCTGGCAGTGTTCATCCCCGGCGTGGTCTACCTCGCCGACGCGGTTGGTACCCAGACCGAGACACTGGTCATTCGGGGCCTTTCGGTGGGGGTCCCGGTGCGGGACGTGATCGGTCGCGAGCTGGTCACCGGCGTCGTGGCCGGCGTCATCCTGGGGGTCCTGTTTCTTCCAGTTGGCATGTTGATATGGGGGGACGCACCGGTCGTGGTGACCGTGGCCCTGGCCCTTGCCGCCGCCTGTAGCGTGGCGAACGCCGTCGCTCTGGTGCTGCCATGGCTCCTGGGCAGGATGGGAATCGATCCGGCATTTGGCAGCGGGCCACTGGCCACGGTGATCCAGGACCTGCTCTCCATCGTCATATACCTGTCGATAGCTGTCGCCGTCGTCGACTGACGACGCCAAAGATCCCAGTGTCTTCAGGCCATTGGGCCCTGTCGGGGAGGGCATGGCGGCATGACAATCGGAACATGGCCGGGTCGAGGTCTCTGGTCCTCTTGATGGTCATCACCGCAACCCTGCTGGCGTCCTGCGGTGATGGTGGCTCGGTTGCATCGACCACGACCCTTGTCGTCACGAGCACGAGCACAACGATCAACCCGACCACGTCCTGTCCTGCCCCCTCGACGACGACCTCTTCGACCACCAGCTCGCTGCCAATCAGCCCTTCGACGTCAGCGACAATCGCGCCCGCGACGACCACGGCGACCAGGCCGTCGACGACCACACCGGGGTTGTCGGCACGGGTCGTCCGGCAGGCCGAGACCGATCGCAGGGTGGTGTTGCTCACCTTCGATGCGGGATCGGACCGCGGCTACGCAGATGAGATACTCGACCTTCTCGCCGTCCGAGGGATCCAGGCGTCGTTTGGTCTGACCGGGTGTTGGGCTGAGTCCAGTTCGGACCTGGTGGTCAGGATGGCAGCCGAGGGCCATACCCTGATCAACCACACATACGACCATCCCCACATGGAAACACTGGACACGCCGGAACGTCTTGCCCAGCTGCGGAGGACCGACGAGATCATCACGAGGCTCACCGGTCGGAGCACCAAGCCCTACTTCCGCCCTCCTTACGGCTCCTACGACCAGGGTGTCCTGGCGGACGCGGGCGCCGCCGGGTATGCGTATTCGGTGATGTGGACGGTGGACTCCCTCGGCTGGAAATCACTAGATCCGGAGATGGTCGCTGCCCGGGTGATCAACGCAGCCCAGCCAGGAGCGATCATCCTGTTGCATGTGGGAGCCGCTTCAACCGACTACCAGGCCCTGCCCCAGATTCTCGACGCTCTCGACAGTGCCGGGTACGGCTTTGTGACCCTCTCCGAGCTCATCGGGTGAAGGGTGGGAGATGCCCCAGCCGACATGACCGCAAGTCGAGAAGAGTATTGGCCGGAGCTGGATGTCGAGGTCCCTGTGGGAGAGCTTTCCCTGTCCGGCACCTTGGCACGAGGATCCGGGTCCGGGGGAGTAGTGGTCTTCGCCCACGGTTCGGGGAGCAGCCGTCACAGCCCACGGAATCGAGCAGTGGCCGCACGTCTCAACCGCGCCGGCTTGGGCACCCTGCTCGTCGACCTGCTCACCGAGGATGAGGCAGCCGATCGCGCCTTGGTGTTCGACATCGACCTGCTCACAAACCGGCTCGTCGGGGCGATCCGATGGCTCCGGTCATCGACTCCGAACCCCCCTTCCCTGGGCATCTTCGGTGCGTCGACCGGAGCAGCTGCCGCTCTGGCCGCCGCGGCGACCCTGCCCGACCAGGTGGCCGCCGTGGTTTCGCGTGGTGGCCGCCCCGATCTGGCCATGGGCAGCCTCCCCCGGGTGGTGGCGCCAACACTGTTCATAGTCGGTGGCGACGACGTTGCCGTCCTCGAGTTGAACCGGCAGGCCCTGGCGGCGATGACCTGCCCCGCGCTCCTCGAGGTGGTGCCCGGAGCAGGCCACCTCTTCGAGGAGCCTGGGGCCCTGGACGAGGTTGCCTCCCTGGCCTCGGCGTGGTTCAAGGCCCATCTGGGGGTGTGAGCCTCTGCGCTCGGGCTGTGCTTGGTGCCACTGCCGAGACCGGCCTTCCCTACCGCCGGGACGATGATCCGGGCGCCGTCGCACCTCAGTATCGGAGGATCGCCGCCACCTCGATGTCCGCTGTGCTTCCACGGGGCACGACATGAACCGTTCCACCATGTTCCAGGGCCTCGACGACGGCAAGGTCGACCAGGTCATTGTCGAGGGTTCTCTGCTCCTCGGTGATCTCGACTGTCCCCGAGGTCCGGTCGAGCGAGCCCCATCTCTCCGGCGTGCCCTCGGCGACGAGGAGTGTGTCGACTCGCCCCTGCGCCGCCGACTCCACGACCGCCTCGATGGTCCCCGCCGTCATGCCGGTACCGGCGAGCTGTCTATATCGGTCGAGGGCCGCTTCGAGGGCGCCCGCATGGTGACGTTCCATGACGGGCCATGCCCGTTCATGGAGCTCCTCTGGGCGGAGACGTTCCGGGCTGCCTTCGACGATCTCGCTCACGATCGTCGGGTAGTCCGAAACGGTTCGGAAGATGGGCTCGTAGTAGGCGACGCAGGCCAGCATCATCGGCCGTCGGCTGTGGCCCACCCTCTCGTGAATTCCCTTGTCGACCAACCTGAAGTATCTCTCCAGGGCCTCCTTGCGCTGCTCATCCCCCAGACCGTGGCCGTGGAATCCGCCCGCTGCCTCCCCGCCGGCTCGCATCTGGAGCTGGCTCTCCTGGTCCTCGAACCAGAGCGCCTCGGACTTAGACCCGGGTATCGGCCCCAGATCGAGTTGGGCGATGCTGTGCTGGGTGATTTCGAAGAGCTGCACCTTGTTCTCGGTCAACGCCAGCAGGAGGAAGGCGCCGTTTCCGCTGACCGCGGGCAGTAGCGGCCTGATTCGAAAAATGGAGCCCACGGTGACCTCCTCCTCGAGGGGGAGCCCGACACGGAAGGTCTCGACTCCGCCGGGGGCGGAGAAGAGGGCGAGGCCTTCTGACTGGTGTTGCCAGAAGTCGAAGTCGTCGACGAGGGAGCGAAGCGGATCGAGCAGGGCCCATCTGTCGCGCTTGGCGACTTCGGCGTATTCCAGCCTCTGGTCTGCCTCATCGATCAGATTGCCCAACCGGATGCTCCCCTGCATCGTCTCTGCCCCGGCGCGGTGGGTGGGCATGCTCAGCGAGATGCACGGCCCCTGGCTGCGGCCGAGGCGTCGCAGGTCTTCGATTGAGACGATGTCGATGTCACCTAGTACCCGTGCTGGGGCCATGAGCGGAGGGTAACCCTCTCCGGGCCGTTGACTCCTGCTGCAGCCCACGGGCGATTCGGGACCCGTCTCATCTTCCGGTTGCCCGATCAGGCGAGCCTGGTGGTCACGGTCTACTGCCCCCTTGGTAAGGACTTTGACGCCCGCTCGCCCTCCTCGATTCGGGCCTTTAGGCACTACCCGACAGGTGGAAATCGACCAATGATCGTTCGAGTGACGGGTGCCGGGTTGCCCGTTGAGCCCTCATCCGTGCCCGAGAGAGGAGGTGAAACATCATGGAGTTGAAGCTCTGGGCGCCGTTCTCGGACTTCGAAAAGGAGTTTCGGGTGACCCTTCCCCGGATCTTCGGGGACTTTGAGTTCGACTTTCGCCCCTCGATCGACGTGGTCAAGGGGGGGAGCGAGCTGATGGTCACCGCGGAGCTCGCCGGGGTGGATCCCAAGGAAGTCGAAGTGACCCTCGACGGGAACTACCTCGTCATCAAGGGGGAGAAGACCGAGGAGAAGGAGGTAACTGAAGACGACCGGTACATCCACGAGCGGAGCTACGGAAAGTTCCAGCGGCGGATCCCGATGCCCGAAGGCGTCAGCGCCGACAAGATCGTCGCCACGTCTGACAACGGGGTGCTCACCATTCGCGTAATGCTCCCCGAAGAGGCCGAACTCGAGCCTCAGACGATTCCGGTGAAGACCACCTGAGCCGGGTCTGAAGGGATTTCAACGGCAGGCGAGCCGTCAAGGACGGCTCGTCTGCCGACGCTCTCGCCTTTGTTGACCTCTGTGGGCCGTTTGAACTCGTCCTCTCCGGCTGGACCGTCGACCCCCTGGGTTGGGCAGCTGTCGATGCTCCGGGCCATTCCAACACTGGTGATGACTGGTACCGGACGACACAATCTCCTCATGTCCGGCGAGGTGGCCCGGCAGTCACCCGCCGGCTCCGAGGCGGCTGGACATGGGTGCGAATGAGCCCGAGACCCAGAGGACTATCAGGGCGAGGCCAGTCCGGGGTCGTAACGGTGGAGGTGACGGTCGGTGAGCAGGTTGAGGAATCGTCTTGCCTGGGTGAACTGGTCGGCGATCAGATCGAGGTGAGAAACGCCCGCGCCGCCCGCCGCCTGGGCGGAGGCAGCCCTCCGGTACCAGCTGGCACCGAGGATCTCGTGGAATCGCAGGTCGTTGCCCTCGTCGAGCGCGGCCAAGGGTGCCAGCCCGGCCGAGGCCGCCAGTCGCCGTCGCTGTGAGACGCTCGGGGTATGGGTGGCGGTGTGGTCGGGGAAGACCCCGGTGAGGAACAGGGTGACGTCACCGAGTCGGCGATATCCCCCTGGTCTCTGTGCCGTGGGAAGCTGTTCGACAACCTCGACCAGCTGAACCGGGTCGAGCTCGCTGAACCGTTTCCGCCGGTAACCGCGTGGGGTCAGCACCCACATGCTTCCACTGGCGATGCGGACGAAGGAGGTGAGCAGTTCGGCGAAAAAGAACCTGATGCGCGGGTCGCCGAGGAAGCTGGCCATCGAGTCGGCGTCGAACACCGGGATCCTCTTTCCCGGGCCGGCCCACTCGAAGACATAGGGGGCCTTCTCCATCTCGCTCACGGTGCGGTGAACCAGGGTGCTGAACGCCAGGAAGGGGCTGACCCGGGATGACAGGGTCTTCGGGTCGGCGAAAACCGCCTCGTAGAGCCGGGGTGAGGCCAGCACCGCCTCGATCGTCCGGGGGCTCTCCCGCATCCGGGTGCGGACCTGCTCACGGTTGTGTCCGGCGACGCCGACCCGAGCGACCAGGTCGAGGTCACCATCGCTGAGGTGCTCCAGATAGCGGAGGGCGGCGCTCATCTCGATCCTGCTCGATGGTATTCGAGTTGTCCGGTGACGAGGTGGACCCCAGATGGCTCGGGGCGTCCCGGCCCAGGCTGACCCTCGCCGAACATCCGGTACCGATCGGGCTGGTGGCCTCCCGGCGGAAGGGGACTCGGAGGGCCGCGCCTCATACCGCATCACCGGAACCGTCTACGTTTCTGGATGATGGTGATCGCCCTGGTGCTCGCTCTGCCTCTAGTCGGGCTGGCGCTCCTGCTGGTCAGGCCGGAGATGGATCTCCATTGGCAGCACAACCCGGCCCACTTCTGGCTGGTGGTGCTGGTGGCCGTGGTCGCCGTCCTCGTCGGTCTGGTGATGGGCGAGGCGGCGCGCCGGAGACGCGACCTCAGGGTGTTCCTGGTCTCGCTGGCCTTCACCACCAGCGCCGGTTTCCTCGCCCTGCACGCCCTGGCAACCCCCGGCGTGCTCCTCGAGGGCCCCAATGCCGGGTTCGACATCGCCACACCGGTTGGGCTCCTCGTCGCCTCGTGGTTCGCAGCCGCTTCCGGGCTGTCCCTGCGGTCGGTCCATGCCCAGGCACTCGCCCGATCACAACAGTGGGTCAGGTTTGGCGTCATCGCGGTCCTGGTCGGATGGGGAGCGGTGTCCCTTGCCGGCCTCCCGCCATTGGACGACCTCTCGGTCATCGAGGGGGGAGGAGTATGGCTGGCGGTCATCGGGATCGTGGGGATGACGGGATACGCTCTGGCCGCCTTCCGCTATGTAGGGATCCACCGTAGGAGGGGCGCATCCCTCGTCCTCGCCATGGTCGCCACCTGGGTGCTGCTCGGCGAGGCCATGCTGGCGGTCACCGTCTCCCGCAACTGGCATCTGAGCTGGTGGACTTGGCATCTGCTCATGGCAGCCGCATTTGTGGTCACCGCTCTCTCGGTGCGCCGCGAGTACCGGCTGCAGGACTCGGTCCCGGCCGTCTTCAGCAGCCTCTATCTCGACTCGACGTTGGGGAGGGTGGACCGGGAACGTGCCGAGGCGGTCAAGGCCCTGGTGTCCCTCGGAGATGTCGAGGACCTGGGCGCCCGCTTCGACCTTTCCACCGACGAGGCGGACTTGCTGGCCCACGCCGCCCGAGAGATCCGCCGGCTCGACGACCTGTTCGCCCCATACCTCTCCACCCAGCTCGCCACCCGTCTTCGACACAATCCCGAGCTCACCGAACTCGGTGGTGAGACCCGCCAAGTGACGGTGCTCTTCGCCGACCTCGTCGGCTTCACCTCCTTTTCCGAGTCGGCCGATCCGACACGGGTGGTGGACATGCTCAACCAGTACTGGTCGAGGACCCTGCCGGTGGTGGAGGCCCATGGTGGGTTCGTCGACAGCATTGCCGGTGACGCCGTGGTGGTGGTGTTCAACGTCACCGGCGAGCAACCCGATCATGCGTTGAGCGGGTGTCGTGCCGGCCTCGGGTTCCAGCGGGCGAGCCGCGAGGTCGCCGGGCTGAACCCGGGATGGCCCGAGTTCCGAGTGGGGATCAACACCGGCCAGGCCGTTGTGGGCAATGTGGGATCCGAGGGCCGTCGCAGCTTCACCGTCATAGGTGACACAGTCAATGCCGCCTCGCGGATCCAGGGGAAGGCTCCGCCGGGTGAAGTGCTCATCGGCGTGACCACCCTGGAGTCGGCGGGGGGCCGGGTCGTGGTGGAGCCGGTGGGGCCACTCGAGTTGAGGGGAAAGTCCCACCGGGTCGAGGTGTTCCGGCTGCTCGCGGTGGGCGACTGATTGCCCGACGGCCGAACCGCCTGTGCAGCTGTGTGTGTCAGGTGCACGTTGGGCCGTGTCATCCTGGTCGGCGCCCGGAGGCGATCGACGCTTCCAGGTGATCCCGATCGACAGATGGCGACGCCCCCCGGATCGACATTGGACTTGGGCTGGCCAGCAGCCGTGGACCCGGAATACACACGGGCGTCCTCGCTTACCCCACGGGGCATTAGCGTTGGTGGGGCGTTGGAGGAAAGGAGTTCGAGATGGCCGAGGTGAAAGACAGCCGGATCGACATCCCGGGGGATGTCCGCGGAGAACTGGTGGACCTCCTCAACCGGCAGCTCGCCGACATCACCGACCTGTACACCCAGGTGAAGTACGCCCACTGGAACGTGCAAGGTTCTGATTTCACCCAGCTCCACGAGCTGTTCGACGACATAGCCGACCACCTGATCGGCTTCGCTGACGAGATCGCCGAGCGGGCTACGGCTCTCGGAGGTAGGGCCGAAGGCACCCTGCGGATGGCGGCGGCGAGATCGACCTTGGACGAGTACCCACAGGGAGCGGTAGACGGCATGGATGCGGTGGGCGCGGTGGCCGATCGGGTCGGTGCCTACGCGACCACCACTCGACAGGCCATCGAAGAATCGGAGAAGCTGGGGGACATCGGCACCAGCGACCTGTTCACCGAGGTCTCGCGCCAGATCGACAAGGATCTCTGGTTCCTCGAGGCCCATCTCCGGTCCGAAGACTGAAGGTCTCGAGCCCGCCGGGACTGGCCCCCGGTGTTCAACCCCCGATCATGCCGCTGGCACGGCAGTCCTCGATGAGGCGGTCGAGCACCTCAGGTTGGGTGACGCCGTGGTTGCCCTGCACCATGACCCGGGAGACCCCCACCTCGCGGTATTCATGGAGTATCTCCTGGCGCTGGCCGCCGGGCTGGATGTTGCCTGCTGCCTCCCACATGTGGACCGACACGGCGAGCGTCGAGGGGTCACGTCCCGCCTCGTGACACCGTTCGGCGATCACGGGCATCGCCGCGGCCACCTGGGCAGGGGAGAGGCCGTCGAGGTTGAGCTCGTCGGCGAACCTGGCGGCGAGACGCCAGGTGACCTTGGGCCCATTGCCGCCGACGACCACCGGTATCGGAGCGTGTAGCGCCTTGGGCTCGTGAATGGCATCGATCACCCGGGCATGCTGACCGCTGAAGGTGGCCGCTCCCGGCTGGAACATTCGGGTGATGATCTCGAGATGGTCGGCGAGCATCGCCAGCCTGGTCGACGCCGGCGGGAACCCGTAGCCGTATGCCAGCCACTCGTCCTCCTTCCATCCGGCGCCGATCCCCAGGATCGCCCGGCCGCCACTGATCACATCGACGGTGGAGATCATCTTGGCGGTGACCGCCGGATTGCGATAGCCCGCAGCCAGGACGAGGTGACCCAGCTTGGCTTTGCTGGTCACCATGGCCAGCGCGGCCAGCTCGGCACACGGCTCGAAGACGATCGCCGGCTCCGGTGGGGGGTCCACCTGAAAGTGGTCGTACAGCCACAGCGACTCGAAGCCGGATTCTTCGGCCAACCGTGCGATCTCCACGGTCCGTCGCCACGCGGTCCCGGGGTCGACTCCGAGGTACTCCCGGTCGCAGCCCTGGGGAAGGGTGAGCCCGATCTTCATCCTCTGTTCTCCCGTCTTCAGTTGACATCAACCGAGTCCCGCACCCCGTCGGTGAGCCGCCGGGAAGGGTATGGCGCTGGCCGCGGTGTACCAGAGGCCGCGGCTCTCGACGAATTCGGTGGCCAGCTCCGCGAGTCGGCGGGGATCGTGGGAACCGCCGTCGTAGCCCTCCGCGGCGCCACGTCGGAGCTCGTTCCGAAAGGGACTAGCGTCGCGGACGAGTCATGAGGATCCTGGTTGGAACGGAGAAGGGCGGCTACCTGCTCGTCGATCGGGGCGGAGCCTGGGCCACCGAAGGGCCGCTCTTCCCGGGATGGAAGGTCACCGCCTTCGGCTGGGCGCCTGATGGCACCCATCTCCTCGCGGTGGGGAGCAACTGGTTCGGCGTGGGGCTCCACCGTGGCGAGGTGGGCTCATGGGAGCAGATCGATGAGCCACCGGCGTGGAATGGCTCGGAGCAGCGGAAGCTCGAGCAGATCTGGACCCTGCATCAAGACGGGACCCGGGTGTGGGCGGGCGTCGCCGAGGCCGGTCTGTTCACCTCAGAGGATCAGGGCATCTCCTGGCAGCCGGTGCCCGGGCTCAACGAGCACCGCACCAGGGCGGACTGGTATCCCGGATTCGGCGGGCTGTGCGCCCATCGGGTTCTCACCGGCGGCGAGCGACACTGGGTGGGGATCTCCGCGGTGGGGGTGTTCCGCTCCGGGGACGGCGGGGTCGCCTGGGAGCCGAAGAACGACGGTGTAGACCCTGTCGACCAACCGCAAGACGCTCCCCGGCCCGAGGTCGGCTATTGTGTTCACGGACTCGCTCAGGACCCCGCGAACCTCGACCGAATCTGGCGTCAGGACCACACCGGGGTCTACCGCACCGGCGACGGGGGAGACACCTGGGAGCGTATCGAGGACGGGCTCCCCGCGGGATTCGGGTTCGTCATGTGGCGCGACGCGGCGAGCGGCCGACTGTTCACCCTTCCCCTCGAGGCCGATGCCAACCGGGTACCGGTGGGAGGACGGCTCGAGGCCTATCGCTCCGACGACGACGGCGACTCCTGGGAGGTTGCCGGCACTGGCTGGGCAGAGGCGCCGCAATTCACCGGAGTCCTGCGTAATGCGGTCGACGGCGACGGCAGGGGGGTGGTCTGCATGGGGACCACTGGGGGGAAGATTTGGCTCACCACCGACAACGGGGACCATTGGGAGGAGCTCGCACCCTCGTTCCCCCGGATCATGGCTGTGCAGGTGATCACGTGACTGAGTTGCGGCTCCCCAGGATGCTCAGCGACTCGGCGGGAGTCCAAAGGATCCATCAGGTGGAGGGGACGACGGTGCAGGAGGCGATCGCCGAGCTGTTTCGCGCCGCGCCCGCACTCCGCAACCACATCGTCGACGAGCAGGGCCGGATTCGACCCCATGTCCTGGTGTTCGTCGACGGGAAGCAGGCCAGTCTGGGCACTGCTGTCCCGACCGAGTCGACGATCCGGGTGCTCCACGCGGTCAGCGGCGGGTCCTCATAGAGCCTGACCCGGGCTGCGAGCAGCGACACCGCGCCCGGCGGTGGTTTGGGCCAACCCTGGTTAGCCTCGGTGGAACCCACCGATAGGAGCGACCTGGCTGCCAAGCGATCTGACATCCTGCTCGGTGAAGAGGATCTCTACCTGTGGAATGAGGGGACCCACTACCGGCTGTACGAGCGGATGGGCGCCCACTCGGTAGAGGGTGGGACCCACTTCGCGGTGTGGGCGCCCAACGCCGACCAGGTCTCGGTCGTGGGAGACTGGAACGGATGGGATCCCGGGGCCGACCCCCTCCAGCCCCAGGGCGTCTCAGGCATTTGGGTCGGAACGGTCGCCGGTGCGGGTCACGCCAACACTTACAAGTACCGCATAGTCAATGGTGAATACCGAGTGGACAAAGCCGACCCTTTCGGCTTCCACCATGAGACCCCCCCTCGCACCGCCTCCAAAGTGTGGGCCCTGGACCATGAGTGGGGCGATGCCGAATGGATGGCCGGCCGGGAACGTCGCAACTCTCTCGACGCTCCGATAAGTGTCTACGAAGTGCATCTCGGATCGTGGCGTCGTGGCGACGACGGTCGCCACCTCACCTATCTGGAACTAGCCGAGCAGCTTCCCGGATACGTCGCCGACCTGGGTTTCACCCATGTCGAGTTCCTCCCGGTCATGGAGCACCCTTTCTATGGGTCGTGGGGATATCAGACCACCGGATACTTCGCCCCCACTTCCCGATATGGCACGCCCCAGGACTTCATGACCCTGGTCGACGCCTGCCATCGGGCCGGGGTCGGGGTAATCCTCGACTGGGTCCCATCGCACTTCCCCGACGACGAGCACGGGCTCGGCTACTTCGACGGCACCCATCTCATGGAGCATGCCGACCGGAGAATGAGGTATCACCCCGATTGGAAGACCTTGGTCTACAACTATGGACGTATCGAGGTCCCGTCGTTTCTGATCAGCAACGCCTTCTTCTGGCTGGACCGCTATCACGTCGACGGCCTCCGGGTCGACGCGGTCGCCTCGATGCTCTATCTCGACTACTCCCGGGCCGAGGGGGAGTGGGTACCCAATCGTCACGGGGGTCGGGAAAACCTCGAGGCGATCGCTTTCCTCCGCCGTCTCAACGAAGCGCTCTACCTCCACTACCCGGATACCCAGGCCATCGCCGAGGAGTCCACCGCCTGGCCGATGGTGTCCCGTCCTACATTCCTCGGGGGACTCGGCTTCGGGATGAAGTGGGACATGGGTTGGATGCACGACACCCTCGCCTACATGGGCAACGACCCGCTGCACCGTCGATACCGTCACCACGAGTTGACCTTCCGGGCGGTCTACGCCTTCACCGAGAACTTCATGCTTCCCCTGTCCCACGACGAGGTGGTACATGGCAAGGGGTCACTGCTGGGGAAGATGCCCGGCGACGAGTGGCAACGGTTCGCCAATCTTCGTCTCCTCTACTGTCTGCAGTGGACCCAGCCCGGCAAGAAGCTTCTCTTCATGGGTGGTGAGCTCGCCCAGAACTCGGAGTGGGCTCACGAGGGTCAAGTGGAGTGGGAGCTCGAGGGCCACCCGATGCACCAGGGAATCTCCCGCCTGGTCGGGGATCTGAACCGGATCTATCGGGACCATGCTTCCCTCCACGCCACCGACTCTCGCCCCGAAGGCTTCGAGTGGGCGGTAGTCAACGATTCCGAGAACAGCGTCCTTGCCTACTTCCGGTCGGCCGATGACAGCGACACCCTCCTCGTGGTGCACAACATGACCCCGGTCCCCCGCCACGGGTATCGGATCGGGGTACCCGGGTCGGGTCGCTGGGTGGAGGTCCTCAACTCGGACGCTCCCATCTACGGCGGTTCGGGACAGGGCAACCTCGGCGGGGTCGACACCGGCCCGCTCCCGGTGCCCCACCAGGGGTTTCCCGAGTCGGTGGATGTCACTCTGCCCCCGCTGGCCACGATCATCCTCAAGCAGACCGGTGACTACCGTCGGAGTCCCCGCGGGTCCCACCCGGACTCCCCGCCCCCTTCCTAACCTGGGATGGCATTGAGCCCCCCGCGTTGCGTGTGCATCCACGGCCATTGGTATCAGCCGCCCCGTGAGAATCCGTTCACCGGAAGGGTCGACGACCAACCTTCGGCGGCACCGTTCCCCAACTGGAACGAGCGGATCACTGCCGAGTGCTATCTGCCCAACACCAAGGCAGAGATCCTCGACCACGACGGGTCGGTTCGCCGCCGCCTCAACAACTACGAGTACATCAGCAGCGACTGGGGCCCGACCCTCCTCGAGTGGCTCGAGATCCACAGCCCGGAAACCTATGGTGCGATCATCGAGGCCGACCGGGTTTCCGTGGACCGGTTCGGGGGATACGGCTCGGGGCTGGCGCACACCTACAACCACACCATCCTCCCCCTGTCCAACACCCGGGACAAGAAGACCCAGATCCTCTGGGGAATCGCCGACTTCGTCCACAGGTTCGGTCGCAGACCCGAGGGGATTTGGCTCCCGGAGACCGCGGTCGACCTGGAGAGCCTGGCGATCGCGCTCGACGCCGGCGTTCGGTTCACCGTGCTCTCCCCCTACCAGGCCTCCGCCGTGGAAGCCGATGGGGCCTGGCTCGATGTGGAGGACGGCTCGGTCGACCCCCGGTTTCCCTATGCGGTCGAGTTGGGAGACGCCCATCAGGTCGGGGTCTTCTTCTACGACGGGCCGCTGAGTCAGGAGGTCGCCTTCAACGGGATGCTCGAGGACGGGACGCTGCTCGCCAAACGCCTGGTGGACGCCCTCGGTGAGCCGGCCGATGAGGCGGTCCTGGCCCACGTGGCCACCGACGGGGAGACCTACGGGCATCATCACCGCCACGGTGAGATGGCCCTGGCGCGCGCCATCGAGGAGCTCGAAGCCGACCCCGGCGTCGAGTTGACCAACTACGCCCGGTTCCTCACCGACCATCCGCCCTCGCGGAGGGCCAAGGTCCTAGAAGGGACGTCTTGGAGTTGTGCTCACGGCGTCGAGCGCTGGCGGTCGAACTGCGGCTGCTCCAGTGGCCGGCACCCTGACTGGCACCAGGAGTGGAGGGCGCCTCTGCGGGAGGCGCTCGATCATCTCCGGGACCGGATGGTCGGAGAGTTCGAGAGGAGGGGAGGGACGGTCCTCGAAGATCCGTGGGATGCCCGGGACCACTACATCGAGGTGATCCTCGGGGGAGCTCCCGAGGACTTCTTGGCGAGGCACGGCCGGCGGGGTCTGGACGACGGACAGGCCCGGCTGGCGATCGACCTGCTCGAGATCCAACACAGGGCGATGCTGATGTACACATCCTGTGGGTGGTTCTTCGACGACGTCTCCGGTCTCGAGACGGTGTTCGTGCTTCGCCACGCCGGCCGGGTCATCGATCTCAGCCGCCGGGTCCTCGGGATCGACATGGAGCCGGGTTTCCTTGCCATCCTCGACCGGGCCCCCTCCAATGTCGACGCCCGCACCGGCCGAGACGTCTACCTGGCCTCGGTGGGCCCTTACATGACCGGCTGAAGTGGCCTTATCCTGGCGGCTGTCCCCCGAGCCTGCCTAGATTCGAGGTCATGGCCAAGGTCCCGGCAACCGACAAGCGAGTGGTCATCGAGAGGGTGAGCCCTCAGGTTGACGGTGGCAGGTTCCCGGCCAAGTCGACCTTGGGCGATCCGATCACCGTGAAGGCCGACGTGTTCGCCGACGGCCACGACCAGGTGAGGGTGGTGCTTCGCCATCGCAGGGCGGACAGGAGGCGATGGACCGAAACCGTAATGGAGCCGCAGGGCAACGACCGATGGGCGGCAAGACTGACCCCGGACCAGTTGGGTTGGTGGGACTTCGAGGTCACCGGATGGGTCGACCGCTTCGAGACCTGGCTCGACGGCATTCGGAAGAAGGTTGACGCCGGTGTGGAGATCACCGTGGAGCTGACTGCCGCCGCCGGACTGTTCTCCGCCGCCTCCTCCCGGGCGCGGGGGCCAGCAGCGGATCGCCTCAGCGACCTGGCCAAGCAGGTGTCCCGGGAGGACCTGACCCCGGAGGAGCGATTCGAGATCGCCACCTCCGTGGATGGCGTGGACCTCGCCAGGGCCCACCCCGACCGCTCCCGGGCCACCACATCGCTGCGATACAGCCTGATGGTCGACCGGGAGGCGGCGACCTTCTCCACCTGGTATGAGCTCTTCCCCCGTTCGTGGGGTGATGGCGGCGAGCATGGCACCTTCGCCGACCTGGAGAAACACCTGGGCTATGTGGCCGACATGGGCTTCGATGTCCTCTACCTACCCCCGATCCACCCAATCGGTCATACCTACCGCAAAGGGGCCAACAACACCCTGGTTGCAGGGAAGGAGGACGTTGGCGTGCCCTGGGCCATAGGCTCCGAACTGGGTGGCCACACTGCCCTCAATCCTGACCTGGGGACAATGGAGGACTTCCATTCGCTGATGGAGGCCGCCTCCGGACGAGGAATCGAGGTGGCCCTCGACATCGCCTTCCAGTGCTCCCCGGACCATCCATGGGTACGGGAGCACCCCGAATGGTTCCGGCTCCGTCCCGACGGAACCATCCAGCATGCCGAAAACCCCCCCAAGAAATACCAGGACATCTACCCCCTCGACTTCGAGACATCCGATCCAGAAGGGCTCTGGCTGGCCCTGAAAGGTGTCTTCGATCACTGGATAGCCCACGGGGTGCGCATCTTCCGTGTCGACAACCCCCACACCAAGTCGTTCCCATTCTGGGAATGGGTGATCCCCCAGCTGACCGGGGAGCATCCCGACCTGGTGCTCCTCTCCGAGGCCTTCACCCGTCCTGCGGTGATGTACCGACTGGCCAAGGCCGGCTTCAACCAGTCGTACACCTACTTCGCCTGGCGGACCACCAAACAGGAACTGATCACTTACATGTCCGACCTGGCCGCGGTGGCCGATTTCTTCCGTCCGTCCTTCTGGCCCAACACCCCCGACATTCTCACCGAGGAGCTTCAGAAGGGAGGCCGGGCCGCCTTTGTCACCCGCTACGTCCTGGCGGCGACCCTGAGCCCGGCCTGCGGCATCTATGGCCCGGCCTTCGAGTTGATGGAGAACCGCCCGCTCCGGCCCGGATCGGAGGAGTACCTCGACTCGGAGAAGTACCAGATCCGGGCTTGGGATCGGGATCAGGCCGAGAGCATCGCCCCGGTGATCACACGGGTCAACCGGGTGCGTCGGGCTCACCGTGCCTTGCAGCGGAGCACCGGTGTCACCTTCCACGACGTCGACAACGACATGATCCTCTGCTACTCGCGGACCCACGGCGAAGACGTCGTCCTCGTGGTGGTGAGCCTCGACCCGCACCACACCCAGTCGGGCTGGGTCAGCCTCGAGATGGCCGCCCTCGGCATCGTGGAGGGACAGCGCTATGTGGTCCACGACCGGCTCACCGATCGCCGTTACCACTGGGAGGGGTCGCGCAACTTCGTGCAGATGGATCCTCAGGGGATCCCCGCCCATATCTTCTCAATCTCCAGCCGGGTTCGCAGTGAGGAGGGATTCGAGTATTTCGACTGAGACCCCCTGGTATCTGGACGCCATCATCTACGAAGCCCATGTTCGGGCGTTCCGCGACGACAACGCCGACGGGATTGGGGACTTTCGGGGTCTGACCTCCCGTCTCGACTATCTGCGCGAGTTGGGGGTGACCGCCCTGTGGTTGCTGCCCTTCTACCCCTCGCCGCTTCGTGACGATGGCTACGACATCTCCGACTACAAGTCGATCAACCCTTCCTACGGCACCATGCGCGATTTCCGCAGGCTGCTCGATCGTGCCCATTCCCTCGACATCAGGGTCATCACCGAGTTGGTGATCAATCACACCTCGGACCAGCACCCCTGGTTCATGCGGGCCCGCCACGCCCCGCCGGGGAGTGAGGAGCGCGACTTCTACGTGTGGTCGGACACCCCCGACCGCTATCGGGAGGCCCGCATCATCTTCCAGGACACCGAGACTTCCAACTGGGCCTGGGACCCGGTGGCCGGCGCCTACTACTGGCACCGCTTCTTCTCCCATCAGCCCGACCTCAATTTCGAGAACCCGGCGGTCCACGAGGCGATCTTCGACGTCCTCGACTTCTGGCTCGACATGGGTGTCGATGGGCTGCGTCTCGATGCGGTCCCCTACCTCTACGAAGAGGAAGGAACGATGTGCGAGAACCTGCCGGCTACCCACCGCTTCCTCAAGGAGCTCCGGGCCAGGATGGACGCCAGGTACCACGACCGGGTGTTCATAGCCGAGGCCAACCAGTGGCCCGAGGACGCGGTGGCCTACTTCGGTGACGGGGACGAATGTCACATGTCGTTCCACTTCCCGCTGATGCCCCGTCTCTTCATGTCATTGCGAATGGAGAACCGGTTCCCCGTGATCGACATCCTGGAACAGACCCCCGAGATCCCCGAGGGGACCGCCTGGGCGATCTTCCTCCGGAACCACGACGAGCTCACCCTGGAGATGGTCACCGACGAGGAACGGGACTACATGTACACGGTGTATGCCAGAGACCCACGGATGCGGGTGAACGTCGGCATCCGGCGCCGTTTGGCTCCTCTTCTCGGCAATGACCGGAGGGAGATCGAGTTGCTCAACGCACTGCTTCTCTCATTGCCGGGCACTCCGGTGATCTACTACGGGGACGAGATCGGGATGGGCGACAACATCTACCTGGGTGATCGGAACGGGGTGCGAACCCCCATGCAGTGGTCGGCCGACCGCAATGCCGGGTTCTCCGAGGCCAACCCGCAGAGCCTCTACCTGCCGGTGATCACCGACCCGCAGTACCACTACGAGTCGATCAACGTCGACATGCAGCGGGAGAACCCGAACTCCCTGTGGTGGTGGACCAAGCGGGCCATCGCCCTTCGCAAGAGCCTCCCCGAGCTGTCCCGGGGAAAGCTGGAGTTCGTGGTCAGCGACAACCCCAAGGTGCTGACCTTCATGCGCCGACTCGACGGGCGGGCGGTGTTGGTCGTGGCCAACCTGTCGCGCCACGCCCAACCGATCAATCTCGAGCTGGAGGAGTTCGCCGGCGTCAATCCGGTCGAGATAAGAGGTCGTTCGCCCCTGCCTGCCGTGGGGGCGGACCCGTACTTCCTCACAATCGGCCCCCACGACGTCTACTGGCTCACATTGAGGAAGGACCCGGAGGAGATGCACGAGCAGCGCCCTCGGCTTTCCATTCGGGGTGACGACCCCGAAGCAGTGTGGCGGGCCCGCTCCCAACTCGAAAGGGTCTTGGCCGCCGACGTCTACCACCGCCGTTGGTTCCGGAGCAAGTCCCGGTCGATCAGGGAGAGCGAGCTCCTCGATCTGGTGACCCTGCCCGACTCGGACACACGGCTTGCCTTCCTTCGCCTGGAGTACCTCGACGGTGAGACGGAGACCTACGTCCTCCCCCTGGCGGTGGTAGTCGGGTCGGTGGCCGAGGAGCTCGAGCTCGAGGAACCCCGGGCGATCGTCGCCGACATCATGTGGGGGGGAGACCAGGCAGTGCTTCGCGACGCCACCAGCCTCAACCGTGTGGCACACGAGCTCGCTCGCCTGGCATCGGGTCGGCGACGGCTGAAAGGCCGCAAGGTGACCCTGAGGCCGGTCCCTGTAGCCGGCTCGTCCTCCCTGCGCCATCTCCCCCCCGAGATCCCGGTTCGCCCCGCCGCGGGGGAGCAATCGAACAGCTCGGTCTTCTTCGGCGACCAGGTGATCATGAAGCTGTTCCGCAAACTGGAGACCGGGCCGAACCCGGAGGTCGAAGTAAGCCGGTTCCTTACCGAGGATCGCGGCTTCAACAACACTCCTGCGGTGAAGGGGTTGCTGGTCGTCGAGGACGACGCCGGAGAGTCGGCCCTCGCCTTCTTCCAGGAGTTCGTTGCCTCGGAGGTCCTGCTCTTCGATCACGTCTACACCGGAGCGGTCCTCGCCCTGGAGCAGGTGCTGGCCACCGGGGGAGCCGGGCCGCCGCGCCCCCGTCACCCTCTCGATGTGACCGAAGACGACCTCGAGGAGGTAGCCGAGCTTCTCGGGGTGCATCTCCCCGAGGCCGATCTACTGGGGGTGCGCACCGCCGAGATGCATCTCGCGCTGGCGTCGAAGCCCACCGACCCGGCCTTTGCTCCCGAGCCGCTGTCCGTCCTCCAGCAGCGCTCGCTCTACCAGCAGATTCGGTCTGCGGTCCGCACAAGCATCGCTCTCCTCCGTCGACGTGTTCCCCATCTCATGCAGGAAGACCGCGATCTGGTCGACCGAGTGGTCGATGCAGAAGATCGGATCCTGGCGGTGGTCTCCGCCATCACCGGTGCAGGGATCCGGTGCCACCGTATCCGCACTCACGGCGACTATCACCTCGGCCAGATTCTCCACACAGGCAGCGACTTCCAGATAATCGACTTCGAAGGGGAGCCACTGCGTCCCCTGAGCCAGCGTCGACTAAAGCGCCTCGGGCTGAGCGACGTCGCCGGCATGGTGCGGTCCTACCACTACGCCATGCTGATGGCTCTGCGTCAGGTGGCCGAGGCAGGGATCGACCCGGAGACCCGGGCCGAGTTGGCCAGCTGGACGAGGGCCCTTCACAGCAGCCTGTCCCACTCCTTCATCGCCGGGTACCGGCAGACCACCGAGGGATCGGTGGTGGTGCCTCCCGACCCTCAACACTTCAGACAGCTCCTCGACGCCTTGGTCGTCGAAAAGGCGGCCTATGAGCTCGCCTACGAGGTGAACAACCGGCCCGACTGGGTGGGCATCCCGCTGGAGGGGATTCTCGGCATCCTGGCTTAGACCCTCCTATTCCCGGCGGTATACCCGGGTCCGATACTCGTCGAGCATACGGGCCGACGTCACCTGAGGGCCGAGTGTGATCCAGGCATGTCTCACCCTCCCCAGGAAGGCCGGACGACATCCGTGGTACTCGGAGGCGATGGCGGCCAGAGTCTCCAGCATGGCGGTGGCCTCTTCGTGGTCCCGGATCTCCTCGTCCTCCGACTCGCTGGTGGCGATCTCCCAGCCGTTGTGGCCGTCGAACATTTCCGCCCACCATCCGTCGAGTATCGAGCAGTTGAGCGAACCGTTGAGGACTGCCTTTTCCCCGCTGGTGCCCGACGCCTCCCGGGGGCGGATCGGGTTGTTCAGCCAGATGTCGGTTCCCTGGACCAAGGCCCGAGCCACGTCCATCTCGTAGTCGGGCACGAAGGTGATGCGGCCTTTGAGGGGGTCAGCACCCGAAGCTCTGATCAGCTCGGCAACCAGGCCCTTGCCGTTGGCGTCTGAGGGATGAGCCTTGCCGGCGAAGACGAAGTGGACCGGCCGCTGGTCGTCACCGAGAATGGACTCGAGGATGTCCGCTCTCTTGAGGAGGAGAGTGGCCCGCTTGTAAGGGGCGAATCGCCGGGCGAAACCCACGATCATCGCATCGGGGTCGAGGGTGGCTCCTGTTCGCTCCGTTACCAGGTCGGCGAGGGCGAGCGAACTCCGCCGCCGCATTCCGTCGAGAGTGGAATCGTCGATGCCGGCTACCCCCTGCCAGGAGTGGGGGGCGCCATCGGCCCAGCCTGGGGCGAGGGCACCGTCGAACAACTCTTGGATGTGAGGTGCCGTCCAGGTCCGGGCGTGCACACCGTTGGTCACGTATCCGATGTCGTCCCCGATCCCGATCCCGGCAAACAGCCGCCGGCTCACTTCGCCGTGCAGGCGAGAGACTCCGTTGGCGGTCCGGGAACTTCGCAGGCACAGGGCGGCCATGTTGAAGATCTCGTGATCGATGGGGTCCCGTCCCAGGTCCCAGATGTGGTGCACAGGCAGGTCCCATTTCTTCGACCACACATCCAGATAAGGCCCGATGACCTCCGTCCCGAAGCAGTCGATCCCTTCGGGTACCGGGGTGTGGGTGGTGAATACCAGGCCCTCTCTGACCTTGGCCAGCGCATCGGCGAACCCGACGTCGTCGTTGAGGCGGTCGATGAGCTCGAAGACGATGAACCCGGCATGACCCTCGTTGAGATGGTGGACTTCGATTTCCCAGCCCATGGCGGCCAGGGCCCGGGCCCCACCGACTCCCAGGATCATCTCCTGTTCCACCCGGTGCTGGCGGGTCCCGAAATACACCCGGTCGGTGATCCTTCGATCGTGCTCGGAGTTGTCCTCGATGTCGGTGTCGAGGAGAAGCAGAGGCACCCGTCCCACATCGATGCGCCACACCCGGGCGGAGACCCGGCGTCCGGGGAAAGGCACGGTCACCACAACCCCGGTGTCCCTTGCTCCTACATCTCGAGGATCGATGGCGTGGTAGGCCTCGGCCTGCTCACCGTTGTCGACGACCTGGCGGAAGACCCCCTCGCCATAGAAGAGTCCCACACCGACCAGGGGGAGGCCCTGGTCGCTTGCCGTCTTGAGATGGTCGCCGGCGAGGATCCCCAGGCCACCGGCGTACTGGGGGAGGGCAGCCGACAGGCCGAACTCGGGCGACAGGTAGGCGATGATTGGGGAGACTGACCGGGCATCCACCGACTCCAAGGTGTGCACCGCCCTCGCCAGCCCGGTTACGAAGTCGTCATCGGCATGGAGCACCTCGACTTCGCCGTCCGAGAGGGCCCTGACCCGGGTCAGGGGATGTCGGGACTCACCGGGAACCCGGTCGAGCAGGGTCTCGGTGGGCGGGTGCCAGGTCCAGTGGTAGTTGGAGGCAACCCGCGTCAGATCGGAGATGAAGGATTGGTGTTTCAATGAGGGCTTTCTCGTCGGTGTTGAAGTCGATCCCGGCGATCACCGGCGAGGCAGTGTAGGTCGGCTCCGGAACGGCGAGTCGACATCGAGGGCCTCGCTTCGACCGTGGCCGGAAGCCAGAGCGGTGTCGTCCCTCGGGGCGTCCGGCGCACCGACTCGGTGGTGAGGAGCCCCGCCAGATGAGGTGCCCGCCCAGCTCCTCGATGTCCAGCTCGACCCCCAACCAGGTTCCCACCAACTCGGGGCGTCTTAGCCTCGCGAGTCGGGCTCAACCTTCCCGGGGCTGTCACCCGCGCGACGCCAGAAGACCGCCAGCTGGATGGCACCGACGAGGACGCCGGCGCAGGCAATTGCCAGCCCTGGCCATCCCGAGACCGTGATACCCAGCAGGCTGTCCAGTGACCAGGGGCCCGGGCCCAGTCCGGCCACCGCCAGGGCGGTCAGGGCCAGGGTGGCCACGTATTCCCATCCCTCGTCGGGCCTCTCGAACACGAAGAACCCGGCTAGCCGGTGGATCGACCAGAAGGCCACGGTCGTGGTGGCGATCAGACCGGCCGCGGCGAAGGCGGTGGCCAGCCCGAGCACGAGCCCTGCTCCGATGGCCAGTTCGCCGCCTGCCGACATCAGAGCGTTCAACCGGGCCTTCCTGAAGCCTTTGGTGGCGAACCACCGAGCCGTACCCTCGATGCTGCGGGCATGGTGTATTCCGTGGGCAACCATGACCAGGCCAAGCCAGACTCGGAGTAGGGTGACGACCAGCTCGAACGGTTCCACGGCAACTCCTTGATCAGGTCATCGGTAGGGCCGGGATGGTACCCATTCAGGTGAAAGACACGCCGTGCTGGTCCCGAATAGCATCGAGCACCCACTCCCTGCACAGCCCGGCAACCACCTCCCGCGTTCCTGACTCCTTGACGCCGGGTAGAAGGTCTGCGGATCTAGGTTCCACACCGGAGGACCTGGCCATGTCACACGACGATCACCGTCACAGTCATCATCACGAAGGATCCCCCGAAGGACCAGAACACCATCCTCGGGGTGGCCACGACAAGCACGCCGGCCACAGCGTGGCCATGTTCCGGGACCGGTTCTGGTTGTCGCTGGGTTTGACCCTTGTCGTGATCCTCTACTCGGACATGATCCAGGAGTGGTTCGGATATACCGTTCCCACCTTCCCCGGCTCAGATTGGGTGGCGCCGGTCTTGGGAACGGTGATCTTTGCATACGGTGGCTCGCCATTCCTCCAGGGCGCCCTTCTCGAGATCAGGGACCGTCAACCGGGGATGATGCTGTTGATCGGGATGGCGATCACCGTCGCCTTCGGCGCCTCGGCAGCCACCACCCTCGGCTGGTTCGATCTCGACTTCTGGTGGGAGTTGGCCGCCCTCATCACCATCATGCTGCTCGGTCACTGGATGGAGATGCGTGCCATCGGCCAGGCTCGGGGTGCCCTGGCCGCTCTGGCCGAACTGCTCCCCGACGAGGCCGAGCGTGTCACCGAGGAGGGGACCGAGACTGTCTCGATTGCCCGGCTCGAGGTGGACGACGTGGTGCTGGTCCGTCCCGGAGGTCGAGCTCCCGCCGATGGGGAGATCGTGAGCGGTGAGGTGGAGATGGACGAGTCGATGGTCACGGGCGAGTCCAAACCGGTGGCCAAGGGCCTCGGCGACGGTGTGGTGGCCGGGACGGTGGCCACCGACAACTCGATCCGTGTCCGCATCACCGCCGTGGGGGAAGATACTGCCCTGGCTGGTATCCATCGCCTGGTGGCCCAGGCCCAGGAGTCTCGTTCCCGTGCCCAGGTACTGGCCGACCGGGCGGCGGCTCTGCTGTTCTATGTGGCCATCACCGCTGCGGTGATCACGGTCGTTGCCTGGTCGCTGGCTGCCCAGCCAGATCAGGCGGTGGTGCGTTCTGTAGCGGTGCTGGTGATCGCCTGTCCCCACGCCCTAGGGCTGGCAATCCCTCTGGTCATCGCCATTTCGACTTCGATGGCTGCCCGTAACGGGATACTGGTCAAGGACCGTCTCGCCCTGGAGCGGATGCGCAATGTCGATGTGGTCCTCTTCGACAAGACCGGCACCCTGACCAAAGGGAGCCATCGGCTCACAGCCCTCTCCTCACTGGAAGGTGATGACGATCGCCTTCTCTCGGTCGCGGCCGCCGTGGAGTCCGATTCGGAGCACCCCCTGGCCCGAGCGATTGTGAACGCAGCCAAAGAGAGAGGCGACATTCCTGCGGCGCAACAGTTCAGGTCGATGAGCGGCCGGGGAGTGGAGGCCGAGGTCGACGGTTCGCCGGTGGCGGTGGGTGGTCCCGCCTTGCTCAGAGAACTCGCCCTCGAGGCCCCTTCTTCCCTGGCAGATGCCGTTGAGACATGGAAGCAGCGGGGCGCCGCCGTCCTCTATGTGATCGAGGACGGCCGGGTCACCGGTGCCTTCTCAGTCGAGGATGAGGTACGTCCAGAATCCCGTCAGGCGGTCGACGACCTGCACCGGTTGGGCTTGACAGTTGCGATGATCACCGGCGACGCCCGCCAGGTCGCCGAAGCAGTCGCCGGAGAGCTCAACATCGACCAGGTTCTCTTCGAGGTCCTCCCCGAAGACAAACACTCGGAAGTAGCCAAGCTCCAAGGGGAAGGCCAGCGGGTGGCGATGGTAGGCGACGGGGTCAATGACGCCCCCGCCCTTGCCCAGGCCGACGTGGGTATCGCCATCGGCGCCGGTACCGATGTCGCCATAGAATCGGCCGGTATCGTCCTCGCCTCCGACGACCCCCGAGGGGTGGTCGGCATCCGGAGATTGTCCCAGGCGGGCTATCGCAAGATGATCCAGAACCTGGTTTGGGCCACCGGCTACAACGTGGTCGCCATCCCCCTTGCTGCTGGGGCTCTCGCCTGGGCGGGGATCGTCCTCGCTCCGGCCGCAGCTGCGGTGTTGATGAGCGTCTCTACAGTGATCGTGGCCATCAACGCCCAGTTCCTCCGTCGGCTCGACCTGAGGCCGGCGTGAGACGGATCATCCCCATCCTGGTCATAGTCGGTCTGGTGCTCTCCTCGTGTGGGGAAGGTGGACAGCCCGTTGCCACCCTCTCGCCCGACGACTTGGTGGAGCGTGGTGCCCTGGTCTACGCAGCCAACTGCGCCGAGTGCCACGGGGCCGACCTGCGGGGAACCGATCGAGGGCCCTCACTCCTCTCACAGGTGTACGAGCCCGGCCATCACGGTGACGGCGCCTTCCAGGCAGCGGTCGCCCGCGGATCCCCCGAGCACCATTGGGACTTCGGGCCGATGCCCCCGGTGCCGGGCCTGTCGATCGACGACGTCGAGGCGGTGGTGGCCCTCGTGCGCCGGACCCAGCAAACCCACGGGTTCGAGCCCTATCCACCCTGAAAAGCGGCGGCCGCTCCGGTCAGGTCCGCCGCTCCGGAGGCCCAATCGCTCGCCGGGACCTTCGACCCCGGCTCCTGACCGAATCTCCGCACGGGTCCGAGTCTTGGCCGCCTCCTCCTTCCCTCGACCCGTAGTGAGTCGTGCGTTGACATCCCAGGGAAGGGATGGTCTTGAGCATGCTGTCATCGAGGGGTTCACACCACCGACTCCCTCAACGCGCTCACCGCTATACCGTCTCTGAGGACCTGCCGGTACCGGGCAGTGACAGGACGACGGGAGGCCCGTGAAGGACAACCAGCCCTCGGTGGACACTCCGACTGATTGGCCACTTCTGCCAGTCGAAGAGGTGGAGGAGCGAGTGGACACCAACCGTCAGGGCCTCACCCAGCAGGAAGCCGACCGCCGGATCGAGGAGGTCGGGCCCAACGTGATCGCCGAGGCCGAGGGCACCAGCCTCTGGGAGCTCTTGCTCCATCAGTTCAGGAGCCCTCTGGTGTACATCCTCCTGGTCGCCACGGCAGTCACCATCCTGATCGAGGAATACATCGACGCCGGGGTCATCGCCGCAGTCCTGGTCCTGAACGCTTCAATCGGTTTCTTCCAGGAGCGAAAGGCCGAGAAGGCGGTGCGGGCCTTGATGGGGCTGGTCGCGCCCCAGGCGCATGTCTTGAGGGGCAGCGCCGAGGTCGAGATCGACAGCACCCGGCTGGTTCCCGGCGACGTGGTGCTCCTCGAGTCGGGAAGACGGGTCCCCGCAGACCTCAGGTTGTTCTCGACCACCGTCCTCGCCGTCGACGAGTCCCTGCTCACCGGGGAGTCGGTGCCGGTGGCCAAGGACCACGAGCCAATGGATACCGCGGCCCAGCTCGGGGACCAAGTGAACATGGCCTTCATGGGAACCGTGGTCACCTCGGGTCGAGGGCGCGGCTATGTGGTCGGCACCGGAGGTGACACCCAGCTGGGGCGGATCGCCGCTCAGATGGGCGAGGAAGAGGAGCCGGCCACCCCGCTCCAGCAGAGGATGGCCAGGTTCGCCAAGGTGGTCGGGTTGGTGGTTGCCTTGGCTGCCCTGGTCTCGATACCACTGGGTGTCCTGGCGGGTGGCGAGCTGTCCGACATGTTCCTGGTGGCGGTCGCCCTGGCAGTGTCGGCGATACCCGAAGGGCTCCCGGTGGTGTTCACCATCACCCTGGCAGTAGGTGTCCAGAGGATGGCGCGACGCAAGGCGATCATCCGCCGGCTCCCCGCGGTGGAGACATTGGGGAGCATCACCTCCATCGGGTCTGACAAGACGGGGACCCTGACCGCCAACCGGATGACGGTCCAAGAGGTGTGGGTCCCGTCGGGCCACCCGGGCGACCACTCGGGTTCGTCTGCCGACGACCCACTGCGTCTCACCCTCCTTGCCGGTGTGCTTGCCAACGAGGCCTCCCTTGGCGATGCCGAGGGCGACGGCGGGGAGGCGACCGGGGATCCGACCGAGATCGCCCTGCTCGAGGAGGCGAGGCGACGCGGCCTCGACCCGGGTGAGGCGAAGGAGGCCTGGGTCTCCGGTGAGGAGATTCCCTTCGAGCCGGAGCAGCGTTTTGCCGCCAGCCACCGCAAGGGTGCCGAGATGGAGGCGTGGTTTGTCAAAGGTGCCCCGGAACGTGTCCTCGGCATGTGTGCGGCTGTGGCCACCGATGGGGAGGAGGGACCCCTCGATGTGGCCGCCATCGAGTCGGAAGTGGGGGAGATGGCCGCCCGTGGGCTCCGGGTGCTCGCCATGGCCTACCGAGCCGGCCCATCTCGGCCCGACGATGAGGACGGAGGGCCGGGTGACCTGTTGTTCCTCGGCCTCCAGGGGATGATGGATCCTCCGCGGGAGGGAGTCGAGGAGGCGATCGAGGCCTGCAAGCGCAGCGGGGTACGGGTCCTGATGATCACCGGAGACCATGCCGATACCGCCCGCTCCATCGCCGCTGATCTCGGTATCTCCGGAGACGACGACCGGGTGATCACCGGCAAGGACATGGAGAGCCTCGACGACGTCGAGCTCCAGGACCTGGTCGGCGCGGTTTCGGTATTCGCCCGGGTATCACCGGAGCACAAGCTGCGTGTGGTGCGGGCCCTCCAGGCCAATGAGGAAGTGGTGGCGGTCACCGGAGACGGGGTCAACGACGCCCTGGCCCTCAGGGTTGCCGATGTCGGCGTCTCGATGGGTCAGTCGGGTACGGATGTCGCCCGGGAGGCCTCAGACATGGTTCTCGCCGACGACAACTTCGTGAGCATCGTCGAAGCGATCCGACAGGGGCGAGTGACCTTCGACAACCTTCGCAAGGTGACCTTCTTCTTGATCTCGAGCGGGGCCGCCGAGATCCTTGCCATCCTGGCTGCTGTGGCCGCTGGCTGGCCGCTGCCGATGATCCCGGCACAGATCCTGTGGCTCAACCTGGTCACCAACGGGGTGCAGGATGTCGCCCTCGCCTTTGAGCCCGAGGAGCCAGGGGTCGTAGACCGGCCGCCCCGGCCCCGCAGGGAGGGGATCGTCTCCAGGTTGTTATGGCAACGCACCGTCCTCAGCGGAGTGGTGATGGCCATCGGCACCCTGGTGATGTTCCGCTGGACCCTGGATACCACGACGTCACTGGCTCAGGCCCAGACGGTCGCCCTGACCACCATGGTCATCTTCCAGGCGATCCATGCGGGCAACGCCCGGTCGGAGCGGACATCGGCGCTGCGCATCTCGCCGCTGTCCAATCGATTCCTCCTGCTTGCCGTCCTCGGGTCGCTGGCATTGCACGTGACCGCACTCCATCTGCCCTTCACCCAGTTCATACTGAGGGTCGAGCCGATCCCGGTCGGGGCATGGGTCCCCATGCTGCTCATCGGCCTCACCGTGCTGGTCGCGGTGGAGGTCGACAAGTGGTGGAGGCGGCGCCTCGCCGCTCAGGGGTGATGGCTCGCGGGGCTCTCAACCGGTCCCACCGATATCGACGCTGTAGGCCTCGTAGACCAGGTCCGACCCCGCCTGGCGGTGCATGGTGAGACGGCCCAGGAGGGAGACCACCCGCCGTCTCACCCGACTGGGGGCGGGGTCATGCTCGGCCGCCGCCTCCATAGCTCGCTCGGTGGCCAGTAGGAGATCGGGGTGGTCGGCTCGCAGCTGGTCGGCGGCGGCCGTCAACCTGGGCTCCTGGTCGACGATCTCGGCGAGGAGCCCGTGGGGCGACTCGACCTCGTCGACATGAGCTTGGAGCGCGTCGCGGAGACCAGAGAGTGCGGTCCGAACCGATGCCAGCCAGGTGTCTGGCTCGCCGGCAGGCCCGGCCACGGCGAACTCCAGGGCCTCCATGGCTTGGTGCAGGTCCCTACGTCGGGTCCGTGCCCGAACAAGCCCCCCTTCGGGGAGCGCCTCGTTGTACTCGGAGTTCATGGGGATAACAATGCCGCAGTCGGCCCCGGATGCCAAGGGGAGAAAGTCTGTTCCTTCCCGCCCGCGGTCTCTTGGTTCGCCTCATCGTCGCGATTGCGGTCCCAGCGCCCGGCGCTGCAAGTTCGCCGGACAGCGGCGGACCCTCAGGCTCTACCGAACCGAGCAAATTCTCCGGCTCGGCCGCTTGGATCTCGTCACAGGATCAAGGCCGGGATGAAGGGTCGTCAGGGAGGAATACGGCTCGTCGGATGTCTGGCTCGAGGAAAGGCTGATCCCCGGGCAATCGGGAAAGGGCGCCCACGTGGGCGCCCCTTCACCGGTGATTGACTTGTCTGGCTCAGCGGACCCAGCCGTCCTCGGTATGGGCCTCGACCCGCTTGGCCCCGTGGTCGCGGAGGATGGTGGTGATGTCGGCAACCGCGTAGCTGTCGGCCCGAACCGTCACCAGGGAGCCACCTTCTTCGACGCCTTCTCGGTAGTAGGCCGAGTACTCGTCGGCATCGTCGTCGGTCGAGCCGAATATGGCGCCGACCGCCCCGCCGAGGACCGCTCCGCCGGCCGCTCCGGCCGCAGCTGCTCCCAGGGTGCCCAAGATCGTCCCGGCGGCCAGGAACGGGCCGATGCCGGGCACGACGGCCATGCCCGCTGCGGCGAGGAGGCCGGCGCCGGCACCGACAGCGGCCCCTCCGACTGCTCCTCCGGCCGCTCCCTTGGCGGCTTCTTCGGCGGTATCGCCGGAGGTATCGCTATCGACGTCACGGTCAATGGGCCCCTCGTCGTGATATCCGTCGAGATAGCCCACGGCCGATGCGTCATAGCCCATCCCCTCCAGCGTGTCGATGGCCCTGTGTGCGTCACCACGGGTGGCGAACAGCGCCACTACTTCAGTCATCTTGCCCTCCTTTGGCTAGACGACGAGCGGATACCCAGTGGCGGTTCATCCAAAACCCCAGCATCCGCATCGTGTTGGGTTTATGCACGGCGAGCGGCGGGTACTCATCGATCAACGGCAACGTAAAGGAGCAGGCTATGTACATCGGGATCGGGACCTTGATCGTGATCATCCTGATCATCCTCTTGCTGACCTGAATGGAGAGAGAGATGACGACAAGAACTACGAATCGAGTTCGTTCGACTTCCGTCCGGGAACGGTTCGGAGGAGTCGACACTCCGGCTGCCGCTGGGGGTGTCATGGCAATCCTGGGGACCATGGTGTTCCTGGCCTCGCTGATCGCTGCCGGCGCCGGAGCCCTCGACTATCAGCTGAATGCCATCGACCTCGAAGGCAACCTCCAGGAGATCGGGGTGACCGGGATGGTCGTCGCCAGCCTGGTGGTCCTGGCCTCGGCGTTCGTTGGAGGTTGGGTGGCAGCACGCATGGCCCGTTTCGACGGGGTGATCAACGCCACCGCGGCCGCACTCTGGCTTCTGTTGCTGGTAGCGGTGTTCGCCGCGCTGGGAGCCTTCGTCGGCGCCGAGTACAACGCGTTCCAGAGGGCGGGCCTGCCCGACTGGTTCGCACAGTTCGACGCGGAGGACATCACCACCACGGTGGTGATCGCCGGCTTGGTTGGAATCATCGCCTTGTTTGTCGGGGCGGCTCTCGGCGGGATGGTGGGCGACCGATACAACCAGAGGGTCAACGCGGCCCTCGCTGAGAGACCTGTGGTCGGTGGGTAGGTCTGACCTGCTTTCCACCACGCGAAGGGGTCGGCTTCCCGCCCGGGCCGGCCCCTTCCCGTCCCGAGAGGCATGCCTGGTGAACCCACCTCGACCCGCTGCCCGCTCGCGTACACCCGACGACCCGGGTTCGGAGCCGTCACCAAGACCAGTCAGGTCGGGGATGGTTTAATCGGCGTCGGCGAGGTATGGGCGAATGTCCCGAGGCTTTCGATGGATACCCAGATACCAACCCCGCGGCTCGAGCATCTCCGGGCCCTCACCGGCCCCTATGGTCTGTGGGAGCATGCGCTCTACGACACTCCCCGGCCTGGCCACGGTTACACCACAGACGACAACGCCCGAGCCTTGGTGGTGCTGGGCGGCATGCCTGATGAAGGTGTACCTCCCCTGGAGCCCTATCTCGACTTCGTCGTCCGGGGCCGGGTCCCGGTGGGGTGGCACAACCGCTTGAGCGACGGAGGAGAGTGGATCGACCTGCGGGGCTCGGATGACGCCCACGGGCGCGCCCTCTGGGGCTTGGGCAGGGTACTGGCCCGAGGGTGGGCCGACGCCGATGCGACTGCCGCCTTCCTCGCCGGTCTCAACCTCGACACCTGCTACTCGAGGGCCAATGCCTACGCAGTGCTCGGGGGGGTCACCGTTTTCAGGCACGGCCTGTTGGTCGACGAGTTGGACGGATTCCTGTCCCGGGTCGGCCCCCGTCTGGCCCGGCCGGCTCCCGGAGGATGGATGTGGCCCGAGCCACGCCTCACCTACGACAACGCACGGCTTCCCCAGGCACTGATCGAACTGGGGGAGGCCCAGGGCGACCTGGAGATGGTGGCCGACGGCTTGGAGCTCCTCGACTGGCTGGTGGCAGTGGAGAGCGGGTCTCGTGGGTTCAGCTTCACCCCGGTAGCCGGGCGGGGTCCCGACGACGGCTCGCCCGCCTTCGATCAGCAGCCGATCGAGGCCTGGGCGATGGCCGATGCCTGCCTCAGCGCGTCCATGGCCGACGGTGACTCCCGCTGGCGATACAGACTGGAGGCCGCGGTGCGCTGGTTCCTTGGTGAGAACGACGTCGGGGTGCCCTTGCTCGACCCCGAGACCGGTGCCGGCTTCGACGGCCTGCAGCCCGAGGGGGTGAACCTCAACCGGGGGGCGGAGTCGACCCTGGCCGCCCAGGGAGCCCTGGTCTCCTGGTGGGGCGCCCAGGTCGAGATTGTGCAATGACCCTGAGGGTGGGGATGGTCGCCCCGATCACCCACCCATACGGCCCCGCCGGGTACGGGCCCTGGGAGCGGGTGACCCATGATCTCACCGAGTCCCTGGTCGCCCTGGGCTTGAAGGTGACCCTTTTCGCCGCTTCGGGTTCGCGGTCCAAGGCTCGGCTGGTCGAGACAGTGCCCGCATCCCTGGTGGAGATGCCGGGGGCCGATGCCCGGCTCATCGAAGAGATGCACATCTCAACGGCGATGGAGACCGCCCGTGAGGTCGGGCTCGACCTGGTCCATTCCCATCTCCATGTGCACGCCTTGGTCTTTACCCGCATGCTGGGGCTCCCCCTGCTCACCACGCTTCACGGCGCTGCCTGGAACTCGGCCCATCATCCGCTGCTCCTCAAGTACCGCACGGACCCCTTCGTGTCGCTCAGCGAAGCTGAGCGGAAGTTTCTCCCCGAGCTCCGATATGTGGCCACCGTGCCCAACGGGATCGACCTGGAGGACTTTCCGATGGGCGCGGGAACCGGGGGATATCTGGCCTTCGTCGGCAGGATGGCGCCGGAGAAGGGTCCTGACCTGGCCGTGGAAGTCGCCAGACAATCGGGGATGCCCTTGCGCATGGCGGGGATAGTCGAGCCCAAACACCGGGATTACTTCGACGGGCTTCCCTCCGGTGGCGACGTCGAGTACCTGGGAGCACTCGATCGAGAAGAGGTCGCCGACCTGTTGGGCGACGCCGTTGGTCTGTTGATGCCGCTGCGGTGGGACGAGCCGTTCGGCCTGGTGGTGGCGGAGAGCCTCGCCTGCGGGACCCCGGTCATCGCCTGGAGACGAGGGGCGATGCCCGAGTTGATCGACGACGGGGTCATCGGCTACCTCGCCGACGATGTCGATGGGGCGGTGGGGGCCGTGGGGCGCCTGGCCTCGCTCGCTCGCCGCCGTTGCCGTGCGGTGGCCGAGGAGCGGTTTTCGGCGATGCGGATGGCCGCCGACTACGCCGGGGTATACCAGGCCCTGATCGCCGACTAGCGCATCGACCTGAGGATGTCGGCGACCGAGAGCACTGCGAAGTCGATCCCGTAGTCGGCGAAGCCGAAGGGGAGGATCAGAAGGCCTTGATGGACCATCCCCCCGCACGAGTAGACCACATCGGGCACATAGCCGAATGATCCATCCGGTGGGGGCTCGATCAGCGGCTGGTCGCACCGGGCTATCACCTTCTCCGGGTGGTCGAGGTCGAGAAGGATCGCCCCGAGGACATAGCGGCGCATCGCGCCTACCCCGTGGGTGATGACCAGCCAGCCGTCATCGGTCTCGATCGGCGATCCGCAGTTGCCCAGTTGGATGAGCTCCCAGGGCATCTCCGGGGCGAGCACCGCTTCGGCGTTCCCCCACTCGTGGACATCGTCGCTGAACATCACGAATAGCCGTTCGTGGTCATGCCGCGACAGTGCGGCGTAGTCGCCGGCGATACGGCGGGGAAAGATGGCGACCCCTTTGTGGTAGGCGGCCGGTCCCGACATGGTCCCCATCTTGAAGCTGTGGAAGTCGGTGGTCTCGATGAGCTGGGGAAGGATCCGCGAGCCGTCGTAGGCGGTATAGGTGGCGAAGTAGCGGGTCGACCCGTCGTCGTCGGTGAACCTGACGAAACGGGCATCCTCCATTCCCTGGCTCTCGATGGGGAGAGCCGGGGAGAGAAGATGTTCGGAGATCGGCCGATCAGGCTCGAAGTCCACCCGATAGTTCGACGAGGCGAGCCAATGGACCCTCCTCATGGTGTCGGAGAGCTCCCCGGGGTCTAGATCGCTCTCCCGAAGGGCGACGAGCACCTCCTCGAGGTCCTCGAGGGTGCATTGCTCTCCCAGGGTCGACAGGATCCTCTCCACCGTGGGCCCCGAGACCCCGAGGATTGCGAGACGGCCGGCGAAATCCTCGGTGTCCAGGGGATGGAAGCGCCGGCGGCCGTTGCTCACACCCGGGCTCCGCTCCTCGAGCTCCACCGTTCCCTCTTCTCCTACCGATCCGGTGATGAAGGTGATCGAGGATATGTGCCCTTCGCCCACGGCGCGCCCACTCATCACGAATGGCTGCCGGCCGCCCATGGCGACCCCGTAGGGGACGATGGAAGGGTTGGTGAGGGCGGCAGCCTCGTATGCATACCACCGGGTCAGGAAGGCCCCGATGAGAAGGCACGTCTCGGGATCGTCGACGGCTCGCAACCCGGGCACGTATCTGGCGGCGAGCTCATAGTGCGCTCGCCAGATCTCCTCGATGTCGGGTCGACGGGGAGCCGAGCGGTCCCTGACCTCACCCAGCACTTTCTGGCGCTGCGACTGCGGCATCGAGAGCAGCCTCTCCACCACCCCGTGGAGCCTCCCCGGCGTGTAGCTGACGGGATCGGTTCCCGGGAGGAAGGGCTGTGCGACGAGCCGGGAGGGATCAGGTCGGAGCCCTTCAGTGATGATCACCGGTTCCACGCGGGCCATTCTCACCCTTATCCCCTCGAGTGCCGGGCATTACCGGAGTGGGATTGGCAGCTGCGGCTCTCAGGCGGTGGCGAACTCGGTGGCCACACCGGTCAGCAGCCTGCGATATCTCCTGGCGACGTCGTCCCAGGAGAGGTGGCGGGAGGCAGCCTGGGCGGCCTCGACCGCCAGACGGTAGCTCTCCTCGTCGACCAGCAGTCTCTCGATGGCTCGGGCCATGATCGTCGGGTCATGCGAGACGACGATTCCAGGTCCGTCGTCCAACATCTCACGGGCATAGGGAAAGTCGGTGGCCACCACCGGTCTACCCAGACCCAGGGCGTCGGTGATGACACCCGATGAGACCTGCTCGGTGTTGTCGTAGGGGACGATCACGATATCCGACGAGGCGACCAGGTCCTCGAGATCGGCGTCCTCGAGGTAACGGTCGATGAACCTGACAGAATCTCCGACATCCAGCCTCTCCACCAAGGACTCGAGGCTGCGACGGTAGGCGAACCCCTCCCGTTTCAACACCTCGGGATGGGTCCTCCCAACGATCAGGTATTCGGGTCGGTGGCCCAGGTCGCGCAGTATCGCCACGCTTCGGATCGAGCGTTCCAGACCTTTGCCCGGTCCGAGAAGCCCCCAGGTGATCAGTCGGCGTCGCGGGCCAGGATTCGGGGGGCGGGCCGACCACAGGGTGCCGTGGGGGATCACCGCGACCTCGGAGGACGGAATCCCGTAGACGTCGGAGAGGATAGTGCGCGCCGTGTCGCACAGCACGACGAGCGAGGCACGCTCCCCTAGTGTGGTGATGATCCGGTGTTGGGCATCGCTGGGCCGGCCGACGACGGTGTGGAGCACAGCTACCACCGGGACCTCCAGCCTGCCGACGAGGTCGAGGATCCCGATGCCGTCCTCACGGCCGAAGATGCCGAACTCGTGCTGGATCACTGCAACGCTCCGCTGGTTGAGGAATCGGGCGGCGGCCCGGAGGCTGACCTGGCTGTCGGGGTCGATCTCCATTGAACATCGGTTTGATGTGTCGCCCCCGGGGACACCGCGGACCAATCTGATGATGTCAACTCGCAACGAAGCGTCGAATCGATCCAGCGCCTCGACCAGCGATCGGCTGAAACGGCCGATCCCGCAGCGGGTCGGCGGGAAGGTGCTGATCATGCCAGCCGTTGTGGCTTTTCCTGTGGGGAGATCGAGTTCTGACATGGTGGTTCCGGTTCGCCGACCGGTACCCCTCTCCTTGGAATACGAAACTACCCCAATCGGGGAGAAGGCGTCAGAGTCGGAAGACCCTGCCTCCCTGATGGTCGCTTGGGGGCCGGCCTAGGGGCGGTACGACCCTCTAATCTCTCCCGGCCTTGCCGACGGCGAGCACGGCCACGACCGCCACTGTCAACACAATGGTCCCCAGCAGGAGTCGATGATTCTTCCTCGGCTGACGGTCGGTGAATCTATCGACCACTTCCTTCGACCTCTCGAGCACCGCTCGCGGGTGATATGGGGGTCTCGAGCGTCTGAATGACATTCTCATCGCGCTACCACTGGTGGTACCACGGCATCGCCGGGGAGTCCCCGACCCTGGCATTCGGCATGCGGACAGTTGCAGATTGCCCCGGTCATGTCTGATCTACAGGAATCGGAGCAGAAGTCGTCACCGGCCATCTGGCAGGTACAGGGTGGATGTGGGCACTCCATTACAACCTCCTTGAAAGGGTGCTCTGCAGTCTTCCTACCCGCTCCCGATCGGGGACAAACGGTTGGGAGAGGTCGGCGCCGGGTAGTGGGAGATCACAACGAAGGAGCGACATGCCTAGAGGAAAAGATCGTCCCTCGATCAAGGATGACCGCCGTTACGAAGCCCTGCGCGAGGAAGGCATGAGCAAGGAGAAGGCAGCGAGGATCTCCAACACCCCTGCCTCGATCGCGGGCAAGAGAGGTGGCAGCTCCCCTCCCTACGAGGAATGGACCAAGGATGAGCTCTACGAGAAGGCGCGCCAGGTCGGAATCGACGGCCGGGCATCGATGAGCAAAGACGAGCTGATCGACGCCCTGCGCAACCACTGACGCCATACCCGCTCACGTTTCTCTGGCCTGTATCGCCGAGAGAAGCAGTCCGCCCGATCGCGGTTCTTGAATAGTCTCCTTCGCAATCAAAAGGAGAGAGATGACATCGGGACTCGAGCAGTGGATCGAAGGTTATCGCCGGGCCTGGGAGAACCGGGACGCCGAGGATGCCGCCGGGTTGTTCACCTCCGACGCCACCTACCGGTCGAACATCTTCGAGCCTCCCCATGAGGGCCAAGAAGGAGTACGGGCCTATTGGGAGGCTGTCACCGAGGCCCAGGGGGATGTCCAGGTCCGTATGGGTAGGCCCTTCGTCGACGGGCACCGGGTCGCCGTCGAGTTCTGGGCCAACATGGCGGTGGCCGGGGACCGGGTGACCTTGCCTGGCTGCCTCCTCCTCGACTTCGACGACGAGTGGAGATGCACCCGGCTTCGCGAGTATTGGCACTTCGAGCCCGGAGAACATGAGCCCCCACCCGAGTGGGGGAAGTGACACTCCCAACGTCAAGACATGCGACCTGGTGACTCGGGGGGCTCCTAACGTGCGCCGATGGACTGGATCACTAACCCGGACATCTGGATCGCTCTTCTCACCCTGACCGCCCTGGAGATCGTCCTTGGCATAGACAACATCGTCTTCATCTCGATCCTCGCATCGAAGCTGCCTGCTGGCCAACAGGAGACGGCGCGTCGTCTGGGCCTGGGCCTGGCCATGGTGATGCGCATCCTGCTGTTGCTGGCCATCTCCTGGGTGATCGGTCTCACCGAGCCTTTGTTCGGGGTCCTTGGTAACCAGCTCTCGGGACGTGATCTGATCCTCATCCTCGGAGGTCTATTTCTGCTTGGAAAGGCGACGTTCGAGATCCACGAGAAGCTCGAAGGTGAGGAGACCCACGGGAAGGCGGTTGCCGTGGCCACCTTCGGTGCGGTGATCATCCAGATCGTCCTCCTGGATGCAGTGTTCAGCCTCGACTCGGTGATCACCGCGGTCGGCATGGCCGACGAGATCGGGGTGATGATCGCCGCGGTCGTCATCGCCGTCGGGGTGATGCTGCTCTCGGCCCGGGCGGTGAGCGACTTCGTCAACCGGCACCCGACGGTGAAGATGCTGGCCCTCAGCTTTCTACTTCTGATCGGGATGTCGTTGGTGGCCGAGGGGTGGGAACTGCACATCCCCAAGGGGTACATCTACTTCGCCATGGGGTTCTCGGTGTTCGTCGAAGGACTCAACCTCAGGGTGCGCAAGCGGCGCGTCGAGGCCGACCCGGTCGAGTTGCGACCTACCTTTGTCAAGGCAGCCGAAGCCTCGGGTGCGGTGGGCACCCTGCCTCCTCGTAGCGACCCCACCTGAACTCGAGCTGCCCACCTGGGGCGGCTGCGAGGTCACTCCTGGCGGAGGCCAACCCCACCCACAATTGGGCTCAGGTCACCACGAGGTCAGCTTCCACACCTCGGGTTCCCACTGCCCGGGCTCAATCCCCACCTCGGCGAAGAGACCGACCGCGATGAGGAGGTGCTCCCGGCTCGTCGCCTCGTCGCCCAGAGCGTGGTGGACGTCGGCCAGGTTGCCATGGACTGCCGCCCTGCGGTGACGGTCGCCCCCATGGGTGAGCAAGGCGAGGGAACGAGTGGCGTGGTCCAGGGCGACCTCGGGTTGGTGTCGCTTCAGGCAGGCAAGGGCGAGGTTGTTGAGGGCGGCGGCTTCCTCCTCCATCAAACCGCCCTTCCGGGCGACCGCAACGGCCACCTCGAACTGCTCGCGATCATCTAGGACCAGGCCGGCCACGTTGCGTACCCGGGCGACGGTGCTGGGCTCTTCGTCAAGCAGCGCGATGGAACGCCGGATCAGGTCCGAGGCGCTCTCTCGGTCCCCACTCCGGAAGGCGATCTCGGCCCGATCGGCCAGCACCAGGGGAAGCTCGTGAGGGGATGCCAGTGACTCGGCGGCAGCGAGAGAGGCGTCTGCCAGGGCCCACCGGCCCCAACGCCGGTAGACGTCCCCAATGGACCGCTCCAGATCGGTGTCGGTGCCGTAGGCAGCGGCAGCGTGATAGGAGGCGACGGCAGCCGAGTAGTGGCCGGCGGCCCGCTCGACGTCCCCCAGCTTCCGGTGGATCGCCCCGGCATCGGCGTGACCCGCCGCCAGCGCTGCGTGGAAGTGGGCGCGGGCGGTGTCATGGGCATGGACCGCAGCAGCCTTGGCTCCTGCCTCGGCATGGGCGACAGCCGACTCCTCCCGTCGTCCCGCGCGGTGGAGGTGCCAGGCCCGAGCCGCCTTGGCTTCGAGGTCGCCGGCGTGGGCCAGGGCGTCGGCGGCCCGACCGTGCAGCAGGGCCAGCCGGGCCGCACCCGTCGATTCCGCCACGACGTCGGCCGCCCATTCGGCCACCGACCCCGACCCCCCTCCCTCAACGATCCCGAGCTTGACGAGTCCGTCCAGGCTGCGTACGACGTCCTCCGTAGCCCGACCGGTGACAGCCGACAGCAGTCCGGAGGTGGCCGGCCCCAGCACCACCAGGCCTTCGAGCACCTGGAGGTCGGTGGGATCGAGATCCGCGATTCGCCTGGCCCGTAGACGACCCAGTGCCTCCCCTGGGACCGGATCGGACAGGACCTCGAGAATGGGGCCGGGGAGACCACCGGTCAACGCCACCAGCGTGTCGACGTCGATGCCGGATCCGGCGGCGAGCCAGGCGATCGATTCTGCGCCGAGGGGGCCGACATCCACGGCTCTGGCGTGGTCGTCGTCGGTAACCAGGATCAGCTTGATTCCAAGGTCCTCTGATCTGCTGGCCAGGTATCGGATGGTGTCGGCCGACGCCGGGTCTGCGAGGTCGAAGTCGTCGACCACGATGGGACGATCGCCGACCAGGGCGACGAGTGCGGCGGCGACACCGGCCCTGAGACGGACTGGCCCGAGATCCCCTTCCAAAGGAGGCGGGGGAGGAGCGATGGCGGCGATCCCCGGGTGCAGGTGCCCCGCCGCCGCGGTGGCTTCGGGCAGGGAAACCGGCCCGCTTGAGTTCAGGCAAGCCTCGAGGAGAGACCTGGCGAGGGAGAACGGGAGCTCCTTCTCGCCGGAGTGGGCCCGTGCCACGATGGCGTCAGGGAGGACTTCGGCGATGAGCCGGGTTCGACCCGATCCCAGCGAACCGCGCACCGCAACAGTTCCCGGAACCGAAGCCATTTCCAGGAGAGCGGCAGCAGCCTCATCACGCCCCACGAAATCACTCGGCTCAGGGCTTCGGGTCGCCGGGGGAGGTAGGCCGGTCACCACCCTGGCTCGGCTCCCCGCCAGGATTTCCTCGTGGAGGGAGACGGTCTCTGGCAGTGGCTCCACCCCGAGCTCCAGCTCGAGGATGGCGACACACTTGCGGAACTGGCGGGTGGCGGCGGCGCGATCCCCATTGACGGCATGAGCCGACATCAGGGCACGGTGCCCTATCTCGTCGATTGGGTCGAGGGCGACGAGACGCTCCCCATGATCTATGGCGGCCCGTGGGTCGTTTCGGGCCAGGGCATCTTCCACCCCTTCGACCAGGAGCTGGCGAAAACGACGGTCGTAGTGCTCGGCGGTGGCCATCTGCCAGTCGTCGAAGTCGGGGGCGTCCCGGAGCCAAAAACCCTCGAGAAACCTCCCCCGGACCAGCGCCAGGGCGTCGCCCCAACCGGCGCTGAGGTCGTCGGTATCGACCCAGAAGTCCCTCCGATCGAGACTCACCCGCTCCCGGTCGGCGACAACCCACCGTCCGCCCAGTGAAGTTCGAAGCGTAGAGATCGTGCGTCGAAGAGCCCCCCGTCCGCGTTCCGGTCCCGAGTTCGGCCAGAGGAAATCGACGAGATGATCGCGACCCGGCGGCGTCTCCCGTTGGGAGAGATAGGCGAGCAGGGCGATTGCCTTCCGGGTGTCGGTAGTCACCGGCACTCCGTCGATCCGAACGTCGGGCGGCCCCATCAGCCGGAGCTGCAGACGTGACGGTGAGTGACTCATGCTCCCGATCGTAACGGTCGACCCGTGACGTGACCGTTACGAAGACCCGGCCTGAACCGTAACGGTGACGTGACGCTGGGGAGTGAACCTTGTCCATCAGCCACTCGTTGGAATGGATGGTGCGAGCATGGGCGTGATGACTGAGAGAGATCCGGCGGGCTCTGGGCCCCTGGTGCCCATTCCCGCCCACGACCCGCTTGCCGCCCTGCTGGTGTCGAAGTTGGCTCCGGTCGAGTTGAGTGGTCTCAACCTGGACTCTCCTGCCTTGGAGGCGCTCAAGGCAGCCGGAGTGGTGTTGGTCGTTCCACTCGTGGTGGAGGAAACGCTCCTCGGCACCATCAACCTGGGCGCAAGGATGAGCGAGCAGGGCTACACCTCCGATGATCGATCGCTTCTGTCCACCCTGGCTTCCCAGCTTGCCCCCGCGGTCCGTCTCGCCAGCTTGGCCCGGCGACAAGAGGAGGAGGCTGCCACCCGGGAGAGGATCGATCAGGAGTTGCAGGTTGCCCGTGTCATCCAGCAGACACTGCTCCCCCGAGACCTTCCCTCCCTCCCCGGTTGGGAGGTCGGAGCCTTCTACCGACCGGCACGCGAGGTGGGTGGAGATTTCTACGACATGGTCCCCCTCGACGATGGGCGCGTGGTGGTCTTCGAAGGAGACGTCACCGACAAGGGGGTTCCGGCCGCCCTGGTCATGGCGACCACCAGGGCAGCCCTCCGCTCCGCCGCAGAGCGATCCGACGACCCCGGCGAGATACTCCGCAGGACCAACGAGACGCTGGTCGACGACATCCCCCCGACGATGTTCGTGACTTGCTTCTGCGGGGTGATCGACGGTGACCTAATCCGTTTCGCCAACGCCGGCCACCCCCTACCTCTGCTCGTCGACCGAGACGGCGTGGTCCCTGTTCGAGCCACCGGGATGCCACTGGGGATGCTCCCCGGGAGCAGCTACGAAGTTGTCGAGATGAAGATCCCCGCCGACGGCGTGGTGGTCATCGCCTCCGATGGGGTGGCCGAAGCCCACGGGCCCGATGGTTCGATGTACGGGTTCGACCGGGTGGCTCGGGTCGTTGCCGGGTCCGACGATCCCGTGGGAGCGGTCGTCGAGGACGTCGACAAATTCGCTCCGGTCCAGGAAGACGACATAACCATCGTGGTGTTGCGCCGCCGACCGTCGGCCGCCGAAGCCGCCGGCGCGTTCGGTTCCACCCTCCTCGAGATCGAACTCCCCAGTGACCCCGGTGTGGAGCGCGAAGCCATGGACCGGGTGGTAGCCGTTGCCTCCGGGGCGGGCATGACAGAAGCGAGGCTCCGCAAATTGGGGACTGCCGTCGCCGAGGCGGTGATGAATGCTGCCGAGCACGGCAACCGGTTCGAGCCTCACCGAACCGTCGCAGTGGTAGTCCACGACACCGGCAAGGCGCTCCTCGTAGATGTGGTGGATGAAGGCCCGGGGGAGGCTTCGGAGCTCGTGGTCCCCGACATCGAGGCCAAGGTGGCCGGTGAGCAGTCCCCGCGGGGATGGGGCAGGTTCCTGATCGAGCAATTGGTGGACCACGTCGAGCACCGCGAGGTTTCCGGGCGTCATGTTCTCACCATGACCATGAACAAGGAGGATCGATGAGCCTGAGGATCACCACGGAGATGGCAGGCCCGGTGCTGCTGGCTCGTCTCGCGGGCGACCTGGACCGCGATGCCGATGCACCCCTCTCCAAGCTCGAGGGCTCTCTGGCCGGCGTTGAAGGGGTGGTCCTCGACTTCGCCGGGACAGGGTTCATCTCGTCGAGCGGTCTGGCGCTGTTGGTCCGCCTGGTCAGTGCGGCCGGCGGCGGGGGGACGGCGGTGGCCGCCATAGGGCTGGACGACCACTACCGGCATGTGTTCGAGATAACCCATCTCGACCAGTTCATCGCCGTCACCGACGATCAAGAAGCGGCTCTAGCCGTAGCGAGTGGAGGAAGGGAATGAGCACAGACCTGATCACCGAAGTCGATGGGGGAGTCATCTCCCTGTCGGGCGACCTCACCGCCGCCGCCGAGGAGGCCCTCGGGGCCGCCTTCGAGGCGGCGAAGGACCACGGGACTGTCGTCCTCGACTTCTCGAGACTCGGCTACATGAACAGCACCGGGATCGGTCTGCTGGTGACCACTCTGGTCCGGGCCCAGCGCGCCGGTGTCCGGCTGGTGGCATGCGGGCTCGACGACCACTACCGGGAGATCTTCTCGCTAACCAGGCTCGACGAAGCGATCCCCGTCTACGCCGACGCCGCCCAGGCACTCACTGAGTGACCCGAGGTGCTGGATCCTCTTCCTACCACTGGTGAGGCAGGGATCCGCGTTTGGGGCCGTGCCGCCTCCGGGGGAATCCGATGATGGGGAAAGGTCACCCAACACCCCTGTCAGGTCGACTGGTGTGGCTGGCCGCAGGGCTGGTGGTCGTTGGCGTGATCTTCCAATGGATCGTCGATCCGGCACAGCCGCGCACGGTCGCCGAAGCCATGGCGCTGGGCAGCTGGGCTTTGCTCCCCTTGCCGTTCGCCCTGGTGGCGGCGATCATCGTCTCCAGACAACCACGCAACGTCATCGGCTGGCTGCTCTTCCTCCCGGCACTCATCACGGTGTTGGATCCCTTGTTCGCCATGGTCATCGGCGCCGGCGACGGCCCACCACCTGAAGTCGGGTTCCTGGTGCTCCTCACGCTGTGGGCAGCCAGCATCAGCTGGATGGGGCTCATCTTCCCCCTATTCCACCTCTTACTGGTTTTCCCCACGGGGCGGCTCTTGTCCGATCGATGGAATTGGCTGGTCCGGCTCGAGCTCTCGATGATCGTCTTTCTCCTCGTCACCGGCGCCCTCGCCCGGGAGCTGGGGCACGGGTCCTGGACCGTGCCCAACCCGATCGGGTTCATACCCGAGGGGTTCTTCGGCGTGGTCTTCAACGCCATCTGGACCGCGGGCCTGCTCATCCTGGCCATCGCAGGTGTGGTCGGGATGGCGGTCCGATACCGGCGGGCTGGCGCCGCCGAGCGCCAGCAGCTGAAGTGGTTGCTGTCCGCCGTCGCCTTGTTCGTCGCCACCTTCTCGGCGGTCGCCATGGGCCCGGCGTCAGGCGATGCACTCGACCCGCTGGTCGATCTGGCCTTCGCCCTCTCCATCTGGGTCATCCCGGTGGCGATCGGAATCGCTGTCCTGCGCTACCGCCTGTTCGAAATCGACCGTTTGGTCTCCCGCACGGTGACATACCTGGTGGTGATGGGTCTCTTGGCGTTGGCTTATGCCGGTCTGGTGGTCGGTCTGCGTGAGTTGTTCCCGGTGGAGGGGGATCTACCGGTGGCGGTGTCGACCCTGGTGGTGGCGCTGGCCTTCCTGCCACTGGTGCGCCGGGTGCAGCGGGTGGTGGACCGGCGGTTCTTCAGGTCGCGTTATGACGCGGCTTTGGTGGTGGCCAGGGTCGCCGAGGAGTTGCGGGGTTCGTTGGATCTGGATGAGGTGACCGCCCGAGCCAAGACGGTGGTGTCCGAGGTGTTCTCCCCCGAGACCCTGGCCATCTGGGTCGTCGAGCACGGCCGATGAGCCGTCGTGTGGTCCTCCATCTCGGGTGGGCCGCCGTCGCCACCGGGGCCATCCTCCTCGAGGTGATCATCCCGGCGTCGACCAACCCCGATGACTGGGTGTGGCCATTGGGTTTGATGCCATTCCCCCTGGCCGCCTCCCTCATCCTCATTCAGCGCCCGGGGAATCGGGTAGGGAGGGTGCTCCTGGCGATCGGCGCCGCGGCGGGATTCTCGTTTCTGGGCGGATGGATGGCGATGACCTGGTTCGATGCCTGGTGGAGCCCCTATCTCGAACTCCTGGTGTCGGCAAGTGTGGTGGTGACCTTCTGGGGGATGGTGGCACTGCTCTATGTCTTCCCCACCGGTGAGACGCTTCCCGGTTGGCCGCGCTTGACCCTGAGGTGGGTGACGGTGATGACGCTGATCGTGATGCCGCTGTTCCTTCTGATTCGCCCCGGCTCGCTCGATGTCAGCGCTGGGATCGACAGGCTCCCTCTACGGGACAACCCCTTGGGTGTCGGGCCTGTCTGGATCGTCGGGCTTGTCAGTGCCCTGTTCGCCGTGGTGGTTGTCGGTGGAGTGGTCGGAGTGGTAGTGCTCGTGACTCGCTTCCGTCGGTCGACCGGAGTTGAGCGGGCGCAGATAAAAGTCTTCATCGCCGGAGCGCTCTTCCTGATCGCCCTCTTCGCGGTCATCTCTTCTCCCCTGACGGGTGTGGGGATGACGGTCAGTGACGCGCTCCTCGGAGTAGTTGTAATAGCCGGTTTCTGGGCTCTCCCGACGGCGATAGTGGCCGCGGTGCTCCGATACCGGCTGTTCGAGATCGACCGGCTGATGTCCCGGACCGTGACCTACCTGTTGGTTGTGGGCGTGTTGGGGTTGGCCTACGCCGGTCTGGTGGTCGGTCTGCGCGAGCTGTTCCCGGTGGAGGGTGATCTGCCGGTGGCGGTGTCGACCCTGGTGGTGGCGTTGGCTTTCCTGCCTCTGGTGCGGCGGGTGCAGCGGGTGGTAGACCGAAGGTTTTTCAGGTCGCGTTATGACGCCTCGGTGGTGGTGGCCCGAGTCGCCGAGGAGTTGCGGGGTTCGTTGGATCTCGAGGATGTGACCGCCCGGGCCGAGACGGTGGTGTCCGAGGTGTTCTCCCCCGAGTCGGTGACGGTATGGCTGGCCGAGTAGCCCGGGTGGCTTCTGCGGGTGGTGTGGCGCTCAGCGCGACTTCGCTGGTGGCCGCCATCTGGCCGTTCTCCGGTTTCCTCACCACGACCGATCTGCCAGTTCAGTCGCAAGTGCTGGTGTCTACAGCGATCGGCTTGGTGTTTGCCGCGACCGGAGGGTTCGTGGTGTGGCGGACGGGCAACCGTGTCGGCTGGGTCCTGCTCGGAATCGGTCTGTGCCTGAGCAACATCTGGATCGCCCTGGTCCTCGATGCCCGCCAGGTCGAGGGTGTCGAACTCGGTGTATTGGGCCGGCTCGTGGCGGTGTGGATCGGGTTCGCCTGGGTTCCGGTGCTGTTCCTGCTGGCGGTGATCCTCCCTCTGCTGTTCCCCACCGGACGACCTCCCACGCCGGTGTGGAGGTGGGTGGCAGTCGTCGCCGGAGTGGGGATGGTCGGTGGCTTGATCGGGGCCAGCGTCGAAACCCTCACCCTGCCTTGGGAGCAAGTGTTGGGCGACGAATCGGCGACATGGTGGATCGTCAATCCCACGCTCGCAGTGGGGATCGTGGGTGCCGTTGCATCTGTGGTGGCGCGTATTCGCCATGCCACCGTGGTGGAGAGGCAGCAGATCAAATGGGTGGCCCTGGCTCTGGGCATCGTGGCCGGTCTGGTTCTCCTGTCGTTCACCCCGGTGGGGAGGTATGTGCTCGGCGACCGGCCGGTAGCGCAGAACCTCTTCCTGCTCACCTTCAGCATCATCCCTCTTTCGATAGTGGCCGCGGTGCTCCGATACCGGCTGTTCGAGATCGACCGGCTGATGTCCCGGACCGTGACCTACCTGTTGGTTGTGGGCGTGTTGGGGTTGGCCTACGCCGGTCTGGTGGTCGGTCTGCGCGAGCTGTTCCCGGTGGAGGGTGATCTGCCGGTGGCGGTGTCGACCCTGGTGGTGGCGTTGGCTTTCCTGCCTCTGGTGCGGCGGGTGCAGCGGGTGGTAGACCGAAGGTTTTTCAGGTCGCGTTATGACGCCTCGGTGGTGGTGGCCCGGGTCGCCGAGGAGTTGCGGGGGTCTCTGGATCTGGAGGAGGTGACCGCCCGCGCCGAGTCCATGGTGTCGGAAGTGTTCTCCCCCGAGTCGGTGACGGTGTGGCTGGCCGGCGATACCGGAACGGGTGCGTAACGCTGCAGTAGCGGCCGGGTCGTCCAATGACGCCATGTCGAACGGCGAAAACAACAGCGAAGACGATGGGAGGGCGTGGGCTCAGCCCATCGAGGCCATAACCGGGGCGGCGGGGCATCTGGAAGGACGGAGGCTCAACGGACCCCAGCAGGGCTTCGGAGCGTTGTGGCAGAAGACATATCGCATCGGGATCCCCGGACACGACCCGGCGGCGGTGATCTCCACCTGGAAGGCCAACTACGGCGACTTCTGGCCCTCGATAAGCAAGTTCAACGCACCCGTCGCCGGGATCAAACCGGGGGAGGTCGGATCGATCGACTCGATGCAGGTGCTCTCGACCGGGGTGGTGGTGATCTACGCCGACGACACCTCATTCAGCTTCATGACCCCGGAAGGCCACCCCTTCGCCGGGTGGATCACCTTCTCGGCGGCACCCACCGACAACGGGTCGATCGCCGAAGTGCAGCTCCTGATCCGGGCAAGCGACCCGATCTGGGATATCGGGTTCGTCTTCGGGATGGGAAAGGGTGAGGACTGGATGTGGCGGCACACCCTCAAGGCGCTGGCCACCCAACTCGGCTCCGACGAGCGACCCACCCAGGAGCTGGTCAAGGTCGATCGGAAGCGGCTATGGCACAACGCCGGCAACTGGAAGAACAACGCGATGCTGCGGCGCAGATCGATCGGCTGACCTCACATCTCCTGGAGAGCGATCAGGATCCGCTCCAAGGCCTCCTTGGCATCGGCAAAGAACATCAGGGTGTTGTCGTTGTAGAAGAGGGGGTTGTCGATGCCGGCGAAGCCGGGGGAGAGGCTCCGCTTGACCACGATGACCCGCCCGGCCCGGTCGGCGTTGAGGATCGGCATCCCGTATATGGGCGATGCCGGGTCGTCACGGGCCGACGGGTTGACCACGTCGTTGGCCCCGAGGATGAGCACCGCGTCGGTCTGGGGCATCTGGGGGTCGGCCTGTTCCAGATCGAGCAACTGCTCATAGGGGACGTCGGCCTCGGCGAGTAGCACGTTCATGTGCCCAGGCATCCTCCCCGCCACCGGGTGGATGGCGAAGTGCACGACGGCCCCCCGCTCCTCGAGAGCGGTGGCCAGGTCGCGGGCGGCATGTTGGGCCTGGGCCACCGCCAGTCCGTACCCGGGGACGATCATCACCCGATCGGCGTACCCCAGGGCGATCGCCACGTCGTCGGCGTCGGCGTCATTGACCGGTCGGCCGGAGAGTCCGGCTGTCGGGCCACCCGGGCCCACTGCTCCGAAGCCGGCGAAGAGCACGTTGGCCAGCGAGCGGTTCATGGCCTCGGTCATCTGGATGGTGAGGATCAGCCCGGCCGCCCCGACCAGGGCGCCCCCGATGATCAGGGCGTTGTTGGAGATCACGAAGCCCGCTGCCGATGCAGCCAGCCCGGAGAACGAGTTGAGCAAGGAGATCACCACCGGCATGTCGGCACCACCGATGGGAACAACGCCGAGGATCCCGACGACCAGGGCCGCCGCCGCCATCAGCCAGTAGCCGGAGGTCGACCCGGCCACCAGCGCCCAGATCGCCAGTCCGAACACGGTGAGGGCGAGAAGGGCGTTGATCGCCCTCTGACCGGGGTAGAGGAAAGGGCTCCCTCCTACCAGACCCTGGAGCTTGGCGAAGGCCACCAGGCTCCCGGTGAAGGTGACCGCTCCGATCAACGTGGAAACCAGAATGGTCACGCTTGTCTCGGTGGCCACCGTGACCAGTCCGGTCGACACCACAACCTCGGCGGCGACCAGAGCAGAGGCGATGCCACCGAATCCGTTGAGGAGTGCGACCATCTGAGGCATGGCGGTCATCTGCACCCTGAGAGCCGCCCAGGCGCCGATGGCCGCTCCCAGGGCCAGGCCACCGAGGACGATCCTCCAGTCGACGATCTCCTGATCGACCAGGGTGACCACGATGGCCACCAGCATTCCGGTGGCGGCCATCATGTTCCCCGATCGGGCGGTGCGGGGGCCGCTGAGTCGCTTGAGGCCGACGATGAAGGCGACCGCGCAACCCAGGTAGAGGATCTCGGTCATGCCTCGTCGTCTTCTGCACGCTTCGAAGTGGGACGGCGGAACATGCCCAGCATCCGATCCGTGACCAGGAACCCGCCGACCACGTTGATGGTGGCGGTGACCACCGCGAGGAACCCGAGGACCTGGGCCAGGGGAGTCGCTCCCACGCCGGCTGCGGTGACCGCACCAATGACCGTGATCCCGGAGATGGCGTTGGCCCCCGACATCAGCGGGGTGTGGAGGGTCCGGGGCACCTTGGAGATCACCTCGAGTCCGACGAAGGCAGCGAGGACGAACACGGTGACCCCCACGATCAGCGGGCTCACGGTTCCTCATCCAGGTGGTGGAGTCGGCGGACCACCGGGTGCACCACCCGTCCCTCACGGGTGATGCAGGCCTCGGAGGTGACTTCGTCGTCGAAATCCGGGGCGAGCCTGGCTTCCTCGTCGGTCAACCGCTCGAGGAAGGCGACCACGTTTCGGGCATACATGTGGCTGGCGTCAACGGCCACCCGCCCGGCGAGGTCGAGCGGGCCGAGGACGGTAACCCCATTGTGAGTGACCGTCCGTCCCGGCTCGGTGATCTCGCAGTTGCCTCCTCCGGGTGCAGCCACGTCGACGATCACCGATCCGGGGCTCATCGCCTCGACCATCTCCCGGGAGATGAGGAGAGGGGCGGGCTGTCCCGGGACCTGGGCGGTGGTTATCACCACGTCTGCCGCGGCGACATGGGGCGCCAGGGCGTCCATCTGCCGTCTTTGGGTCTCGTCGGAGACTTCCTTGGCATAGCCTGAGGCGGTGGCTGCCGACTCGTCGACCGGTGCCGGGATGAACCGGGCGCCAAGGCTCTCGATCTGCTCCTTGACTTCGGGCCGGATGTCGTAGGCGGACACCACCGCTCCCAGACGCCGGGAGTTGGCGATGGCGTGCAGGCCAGCGACCCCTGCACCGAGGACGAGGACCTTGGCCGGGGGGATGGTTCCAGCCGCGGTGGTGAGCATGGGGAAGATCCTCGGGGAGGCGCCGGCCGCGGCCAGGACCGCGGCATAGCCGGCGGCGGTGGCCTGCGAGGAGAGGGCGTCCATGCCCTGGGCCACCGTAGAACGGGGGATGGCCTCCATGGCGAACGAGGTGATCCTCCGGTCGGTGAGCAGTCGGATCAGGTCGGGGTTGCCAAAAGGGTCGAGGAAGCCGATCAGAGTGGCCTCTTCTGGCACCTGACCGACCTGGTCGAGGGTGGGAGGTCCGACCACCAGGACGACCTCGGTCCCAGCAAAGGGGTCGGGGGTCACATCGGCTCCGGCATCGCGGTACTGCTCGTCACTGAACCCGGCTCCGGACCCGGCGGCGGTCTCCACCCGGAGAACGTGGCGGCTCTCGACGAGCCTCAATGCCACTTGAGGGGTGATCGCGACGCGACGCTCTCCCCTCGGCTCGGCTGGGACGGCAAGTCGCATGTCCGGCCAAGGCTAAGGATCGACCCGCTCCGGCGCCAAAGCCGCACCCCTACCCCACGGCAGCCGATAGATTCGTCTCGAATGAGCCGTCTGGGTCCCTTCGCATGATCAAAGGTCTCCGTATCGGCCGGGTTTTTGGGATCGAGATCAGCATCGACCCGTCCTGGCTGGTGATCGCCTTTCTCTTCAGCTGGTCGTTCTACCTCCAGTTTGCCTTGCGTTTCGAGGATCTCGACCAGGGTGTTCTCATCGTGATGGCCGGGGCGACCGCCCTGGTGTTCTTCGGGTCGGTGCTGCTCCACGAGCTGAGCCACTCGGTTATGGCCCGTCGTCTCGGGGTGGAGGTCGAGGGGATCACGCTCTTCCTCTTCGGTGGAGTGAGCAAGATGAAGATGGAGGCGAGCAAGCCCCGCGATGAGTTCCTGATCGCAGTGGTGGGACCGCTGACCAGCTTGCTGTTGGCCGCGGCCTTCTGGCTGGTGGTGACACTGGGATCAGGTGTGCTCAGCCCGTTGGTCCTGTTCCCTCTCGGCTACCTGGGGTGGCTCAACCTTCTCCTCGGCGTGTTCAACCTGTTGCCCGGATTCCCCCTGGACGGGGGGCGGGTGCTCCGCTCCATCCTGTGGAAGGTCAGAGGAAATCTCGTCTCGGCGACTCGTGGGGCTGCCCGGGGCGGCCGGGTGATCGCCTCGCTCCTCATTGCCATCGGGATATTTTCGGTGTTCCGGGGCGATCTGGGTGGCCTATGGATGGCGGCCATTGGTTGGTTCCTGCTCCAGGCGGCGAGTGCCGCCGACCAGGACGTGGTGGTCCGGTCCTTTCTCGAGGACGTCACCGCCGCCGATCTGATGACACCGGAGCTGGTGAGCATCCCCTTCGATACCACCGTTGAGCAGGCAGTCGACGAATATTTCCTCCGCTACGACCATTCGGCTTTCCCTGTGGTCTCAGAGGACCGTTCCGGGTTGGTGACACTGAGGGCGGTGCGCCAGATCCCCAAGGACCAGTGGGGAGTCCGTCAGGTGTGGAGCGCGATGACCGACCTCGAGGACGCATGCACCGTTGAGCCGGCGACACCGATGAACCGGGTCATGGAGAGGCTTCGGGAGCAGGACCAGGATCGGGTGTTGGTGGTCGACGACGGCCAGATTCTCGGGATCATCACTCCCCGCGACGTCGCCCGATGGGTACAGCGCTCCCAGGAACTGGGCCTGACTCCCACCCAAGAGGAGTCAGCGACCACTCTCTGAGCCCGACGCCGTGAAGAGGCCAGAGTTCAAGCGATGATGCTAGTTTTCTGGCATGAGTCGACTGAGGACTGCTAGGGAGCAAGCCGGGTTGACCCAGGCGGAGCTGGCCGGGTTGGCCGGGGTCAGTAGGCAGTTGGTGGGTGCAGTCGAAAGCGGTCGTCACCTTCCCCGGGTCGATGCCGCACTGGCCCTCTCCCGGGCGCTCGGGGTCAGCCCCGAGTCACTTTTCGCTTCGGATACCTCGCCGGTCGACGTGCTCACCGGTGGACCTCCCGGCGAGGGTGAGGCGGTACGGGTCGGGATGATCGGTGTTCAGGTGGTGACGTCGCCGCCCCTCACCGGTGGAGAGGGTTGGGGCCCGGCCGACGGGGCCATAGAGTCCGGCCGGGTGGTCGGGTCAGGAATCAGCCGACCCAGCGTGGTGGTGGCGGGGTGTGAGCCCGGGCTGGAAACCCTGGAGTCGATGCTCCGCCAGGAGGGCATCGGGGCGATGGCCGTGGTCGCTTCCTCCGCCTCGGCAGTGAACGCGATGACCCAAGGCAGGGCCCATGCTGCGGTCGTTCACGCCCCCGAGGGGGAGGTCCCAGATGCACCGCCGGGTCTCGTCCGTTTCGGCTTGACGGGGTGGAGCGTCGGCCTGGCCCTGCCTCCCGGCATGACTTCCGGGTGGTGGGACCTGGTCGTCTCGGGAGGCATTCCGGTGGTGCAGCGGGAGCCTTCGGCAGCTGCTCAACAGTCGTTCCTCGAGGCAGTGGGTGGCGAAGTGCCTGGACCGAGAGCGGGGGGACACCTATCTGCGGGGCGTCACGGGATCTGTGCCGGCATTCCGGCACTCACCATCGAGCCGGTGTCGGCTGCCCTCGGTGTCGCCTTCCATCCACTGGCACATCATCGGGTCGAACTCTGGGTCGATGATCGTTGGCTCGGTGAGCGTGGTGTCGAGGCGATGTTGACGGCGGTCACCGGCGAGGCGTTCCGCCGGCGACTGGAGCAGATCGGCGGGTATCACCTCGAAGAACTGGGGAGCAGCACGGGGTGAGATCGGGCTCTGTGGTGTTTCTGGTTTGTCTGGCCCTGGCCGGGTGCCGGGACTCTCAGCCTGCTTCCGGGCCGTTGATGGGCGATCAGGCCCTGCTGGTGGCGGCCGCTTCCGATCTACGCCCGGCCTTCGAAGAGTTGGGTGAGGTTTTCACCGAGACGACCGACCACGAGGTCGTCTTCGACTTCGGGTCTTCTGGCCAGTTGGCTCAGCGAATCATCGAAGGTGCACCAGTCGATGTCTATGCCTCGGCCAACCTCGACTTCGTCGATCGGGTCCTTGCCTCGGGCCGGGGTGACCCATCGACGAAGACAACCTACGCCTATGGCCGGATCGTCATCTGGGCCCGGACCGATCTCTGGCATGGGTGGACTGACCTCGATGCACTTGGCTCCGACCAGGGGGTGAGGTTCGTGGCCATCGCCAATCCCCAGCACGCGCCTTACGGGTTGGCTGCCAAGGAGGCCCTCCTCGAATCGGGGAACTGGGACACGCTCGAAGCAAGGCTCGTCTTCGGAGAGAACATCTCCGACACCCAGCGGCTGGCGGAGAACGGTGACGCCGACGTCGCCATTGTCGCCCTCTCCCTGGCGATGGCCGCCGGCGAGCGGGGGTCCTGGGAGTTGATCGACGACGGGCTCCACAACCCCCTGGAGCAAGCACTGGTGGTGACCGTCGAAGACCCCGCCCGAGTGGGAGCCGCGGTCGAATTCGTCGAGCTGGTGGGCAGCCCTCGCGGACGGGAGGTGATGAACCGCTATGGGTTCGTGCTCCCCGGGGAAGTGGGCGGATGATCTGGGATCCGCTCTGGCTATCGCTCCGGGTGAGCATCATCGCCACTTTGTTGGTGGCCGTCGGAGGAATCGGGTTCGGCTACCTGCTGGCGCGCAGGCGGTTTCGTGGTCGCGGACTCCTCGAGGCGATCGCCACCGTCCCAATCGTGATGCCTCCTACGGTCCTCGGCTATTACCTCCTGGTCATGGTGGGGAGGAGGAGCCCGATCGGCCAGGTCTGGGAGTCGGTGTTCGGAGCACCACTTGTGTTCACCTGGCAGGGAGCGGTGCTGGCTGCGGCGGTGGCCTCCTTCCCCTTCTGCCTGCGCGCCGCCCGGGCCGCCATCGAGTCGGTCGACCGGCGGTTCGAAGACGTGGGGAGGGTGATGGGGCTCGCCGACTGGCGGGTGGCCGCCAAGATCACCCTGCCCTTGGCGAGGAGGGGCCTGCTTGCCGGAGTGGCCCTGTCATTCGCTCGGGCGTTGGGCGACTTCGGGGCCACGGTGATGGTTGCCGGCAACATTCCGGGCCGCACCCAGACCATGCCGGTAGCGGTGTATGACGCGGTCCAAGCCTTCGACTACGACCGCGCCGGGAGGTTGTCGCTGGTCCTGGTGGTGGTGGCGGTGACCATCCTCCTCGTGGTTCGAAGACTGGAACGGATCTCCTGATGCTCACCGTCGAGCTGGGCCACTCGGTGGGCGGGTTCGAGCTCGACGCCCGCTTCGTATGCGATTCGGGGATCACAGTGCTGGTGGGCCCGTCCGGGGCGGGCAAGAGCATGACCCTCCGAATGATCTCGGGTATAGATCGTCCCGACCGCGGACGGGTGGCCATCGACGGCGTCACCCTGGTCGATACCTCCGCGGGTGTCCACGTCAGTCCCCAGGATCGGTGGGTCGGCGTGGTCTTTCAGGACTCCCTGCTGTTACCCCATCGCACCATGCTCGACAATGTGGCGCTGGCAGTCCGGGAGGGCTCGCGTGCCCACCGCAGGGAAACGGCCGCCGGCTGGCTCGGCGAGGTGGGAGCGGCGGATCTGGCGGAACGCCGCCCTGGCCAGGTTTCAGGTGGCCAGATGCAGCGGGTTGCCCTTGCCAGGGCGTTGGCCGGTGATCCCCGGATGCTGCTCCTCGACGAGCCCTTCAGCGCCCTCGACCTCCCGGTACGCCACCGGCTGCGCATCCTGGTCAAGGACATCGTCGCCCGGTGGGAGGTCCCGGTGCTCTTCGTCACCCACGACTCTCAGGAGACGCTGCTCCTCGGCGACCGCATCCATGTGCTCGAGGAGGGGCGGATCACCCAGAGTGGCACCCCCGACGACCTGAGGCTCAAGCCCCGGACCGGTTACGCCGCCGCCCTCGCCGGGGTCAACCTGTTCTCCGGCGTCGCCGGCGGCGGCCGGGTCGAACTCGACGGCCACTTGGTCCACCTCGCCGACCGCGACCTGGAGGGGCCGGTAGTGGTCACGATCCCCACCAGTGCACCTTCGGTGCACCTCGACCGCCCTTCGGGGAGCACCCGCAATCAGTGGGTTACGCTGGTGGAGCGTCTCGAGCCGATCGGCGACCGACTCCGGCTCCAGACCGGTCGCCCCCTCCCCCTTACCGTGGAAATAACCAGGGCGGCTGCTGAGGAGCTAGGGGTCGAGCCGGGCAGCGAGATCTGGCTGGGCTTGAAGGCCACCGAGATCGGGGTCGAGCCCGCCGGACGTCATTTGGGTTGAAGTTCAGGTCTCAGCCGCAGCAAGAAGCCGGCGATTGTGGAGGACGACCACCACCGGCGCCACCAGAAGCGCCACCCCGATCAGGCCGAGGGCCCGGTAGTCGCGCGACTGATAGAGGAGGCCGGAACCGATGGCAGCCAGGGCTCCCGAGATCCAGGTGAGGGAGTCGACCGAGCCCTGGAGGCGGGCGCGGACTCCGGAGTCGATCCCGGCGGAGAGCATCGAGCTTCCCGACACGAAGGTCATGTTCCAGCCGACCCCGAGGGCCCAGAGCAGCCCGACCAGGGCGGCGGTGGAATGGATCGGCCCGACGGCAGCCCCTACCGCCGACCCAGCGAGAACGGCCATTCCCGCCGTCGCCACGCGCATTGGACCGAAGGTGTCGGCGAGACGCCCGGTGACCGGGGAGAGGGCGAACATGCCCAATGTGTGGGCGCTCATGACCAGGCCGACGATGCCCAGGTCGGAGCCGTGGTGGCGGATGTGGAGCGGGGTCGCCGTCATGATCATCACCATCACCACCTGACCGGCGACCATCACCGAGAGTGCCACCCGCACCTGGGGGAGGCGAAAGGCGGCGGCCAGGGCCGGCCATGCCACCCGGGCCCGGGACGGCGGCTCCGGGGCCAGGGAAGTCGGGTCGGGGCGGAGGCCCCCGAAGTAGAGGAGCCCGGCCAGGAGGAGGAACACCAGGGCTACCAGGTATGCCCCAACCAGCTCGGATCGACCCAACGACTCGGCGAGGCGACCCGAAGGCTGGAGCAGAGCGGGACCAGCCACCGAGCCCACAGTGCCCGCCCAGACCACCATGCCCAGGGCGGCGCCCCTTCGCTCCGGGGGGTACATGTCGGCCGCGGCATACCGGGACAAATGCGTGGAGGCATTACCCAGGCCGATGAGGGCCATGCCTCCGATGAGACCGACTACGGATGATGCGGTTACCGCGAGGATGCAGGTGACCGCCCCTAGGGCGGCGAGTGTGTATCCGGCCACCATGCCGGGTCGACGGCCTCTCCGGGCGACGCTAACGGTTAGCGCAGTGGTCCCCAGGGCGGTCCCCACCACCGCGGCCGCTCCGGGCACTCCGGCGAGGGCTGCCGATCCGGTGATCTCGTCGATGGCCAGGGTGGAGATGGTGACCGCGGCGATGTAAGCGGTCGAGCCCAGCGCCACGCCCCCGAAGAGGACACCGGTGAGCCTACGTTGCACCGACCTTGGCTCTCGTCGGGTCACCTGGTTGGCCATCGCCGGGAGTATCGCCGGATCACCCGAGCGGCACCAGTCACCTGGTCGACAGAGGAGCGGGTTGAGGGGAGGGAAAATGAAGAGCCCAACGAAGGGGATTCCTACGCCGGTGTTAACCGTCTCAGGTTTGAACGGTCCGGGGACTCCTACAGTCCCTGTCTCAGCTGGGAAGTCACCCAGCACCCGTTCCCACTTCCTCGGGCTCTTCAGAGCCAAACATACCCCATTAGGTAGCGGGGGAGAACCCGCGGACGCCCAAAGTTTTCGCGACCTGGGCCCACGGGCTCCAGTGCCAACCGGGGCTCACCGGCCTCGGCGAGATGTGCCGGGGACCGGGGGCATCGTTTCTCGTTCAGTGGGGTATAGCTCTCCAGTCGGGAGTAGCCTCCACGCTTCCGGTCTTGGAGGAGAACATGGCACGATGGGACCGGCTGAGTCGCCGGGGAAATGTCGAAGATCGCCGGGGTATGGGGCGCCCGGCTGGCATGGCCGTGGGCGGGCTCGGCGGTGTCGGCCTGATCATCTTCCTGATCATCAGTTTCCTCGGTGGCGGGGGCTCGGGTCTCGACGATCTGATGAACCAGATCCAGCAGACCGAGGCGCCACAGCAGCCCAACGTCCAGCCCGAGGAATTCCGTGGTGAAGACGACTACGAGGTGTTTGTCTCCACCGTGCTCGGCTCCACCGATGACACCTGGGAAGCGATCTTCCAATCGTGGGGGATGAGCTACGTCCTGCCCAAGCTGGTGTTGTTTCGTGGCGGCGCCACCTCGGCCTGTGGGGCTGCCGACTCCAGGGTCGGCCCCCACTACTGCCCCCTCGACGAGACCATCTACATCGACGAGACCTTCTTCGACGAGTTGGTCTCCCGGTTCGGTGCCCAGGGTGGAGACGTGGCCGAGGCCTATGTGATCGCCCACGAGGTGGGTCACCACGTCCAGAAGCGTCTCGGGATCCTCGAGGAGGTCCAACGTGCCCAACAGGCTTCCTCCCAGGCCGAAGCCAATGATCTGTCGATTCGCCTCGAGCTCCAAGCCGACTGCTTTGCCGGGGTCTGGGCCAACACACTGCGTGATGCCGGTATCTTCCTTCCCGGTGAGATCCAACTGGCGATGGACGCGGCCGCTGCTGTCGGCGACGACCGGATCCAGGAGCGGGTGCAGGGCCAGGTCAGACCGGAGACCTGGACCCATGGGTCCTCGGAGCAACGGGTGGAGTGGTTCACCCGAGGTTGGGACACCGGCGACCCGTCCCGCTGCAACACCTTCGATTGAAGTAATCCAATCCGGGGGCGGCCCTCGTTCCGAATGTTCCTCGACCCGACGAAAGGAGATTGGGGTCATGAGGAAGAGGATCGTCACAGTCGCTACAGCGGTGGCATTGGTGCTGGCCATGGCCGTCCCGGCAATGGCTACCCCGCCCAAAGGAGCGGGAGGTGAGGGAAAACCGTCCGGGATCGCCTGTCAGCAGGCGGGCATCTCTACTCTGCAGTCGCTGGGCTTGTTGGCAGCAGTGGCCAAGGGCGGGATCGATGTGAAGGGAGTCGGGGTACTCGACTTCCCCACTGTTCTCTCGCTGCACCGGAGCAACCCCGAGTTGTTCAACGGTGACCCGACCACGGCGGTGACCGTGATCGTGCCCGGGGTCGGTGAGGTGCTCGCCTTCTGGTGCGGCTGACCGGTTGCTGAGCGCGAGGAGAGGGAGGGGCGGTCGCCCCTCCCTCTCATTATCCCTTATTCAACCGTTCAGTTGACAATAGAACGCCGCGGTCTAGTCCAACCAAGTGGTTGAAGAAGGGGTCGACCCGATGTCAGCTGATCCGTTGTCAAAGGTGTTCTCGGCACTGGCCGACCCGATCAGACGAGACATGATGCGTCCGCCTCGTCGAGGCCGATCACACCGTTGGCGAGCTTGCCGAGCCCTACCAGGTGTCGCTGCAGGCAGTCTCCAAGCACCTCGAGGTGCTCGAGGACGCCGGGTTGGTCTCTCGGAGCCGGGATGCCCAGCGGCGCCCGGTTCACATCGAGGCCGAGGTCTTCGACCTGATGAGGTCGAGGAGCGTTATTCAGGTCGAGGCGGCCACCATCTCCAGCTGGAGCGCGATCTCCTCGCCCCAAACGCTGATCTCATCCCAGGACCGGAAGTCCCCGTCGGGTGCCTTCACCATCCGGACGATGGCCCGTTCGCCCAGGTTGAGCAGCGACCGGTCGAGTTTGCCGGCGAACAAGCGGTGTTCCCGAGCGGCCATCATCAGCATCAGGTCGGGTACCTCCACCGGGTCGGTGCCGGGCATCGGGGGGTCACCCAGGCCTCCGCTGGAGAAGAGCCAGACCGCCGGGCCGGGGCGGTCGATCAGGAGCTGGGCCAGCTGCTTCGACTCGTTGAGCCAGTGACCCGCATAGATGGCGCTGCCGAGCACGACCGCCTGGTACTGCCAGGGGTCGCTCACCTCCTGGGGAGGGGCAACGGTGACCTCGAGACCACGGGTGGCCAGGATGTCGGCGATGTGTCGGGCGATCTCCTCGGTGGCGCCGTGACGTGACGCCGCTGCTACAAGGACTCTCATGGGGTCATCATCGACCGCCACCTTGTCGCTGGGTAGGGCCGAAAGCCCCCCGGACTCGGGTCGGTGGGCTCAGCTCTCGAGTCGTGCCTCGGCGGCCCGGGCGTGGGCTTCGAGCCCTTCGAGCCGGGCGAGCAGGGCGGTGTCGGCCACCAGGTCGGTGGGCCGGTCGAGGCGGAGCCAGGTGGGGGAACGGAGGAAGGTGAGCACCGATAACCCCGACTGGAACCGGGCTCCGCCGCCGGTGGGGAGGACGTGGTTGGGTCCCGCCCCGTAGTCGGCGAAGGCCTCGGTGCTGCCCGGCCCGAGGAAGACCGAGCCGTAGGAGGTGATTCCCTCGAGAACGACGTCGGGGTCGGATGTGTGGAGGGCGACGTGCTCGGGAGCGAGGCGGTTCACCACCGAGAGCATCTCGCTGATGTCACCCACCACCACCGACAGCCCACCGCTGAGAGCGGCGGTGGCCACCTTGGCGGTGGGCAGGTCGGCGAGCATCCGGCGGAGCTCCACCTCGACCTGATCCGCCAGGAGAGCGCTGTCGGTGACCAGGACGGGGAACGCATCGGGATCGTGCTCCGCCTGAGCGAGAAGGTCTGCGGCGACCAGGGAGGGGTCGGCCTCGCCATCGGCCAGCACCGCGATCTCGCTGGGGCCGGCCAACCCATCGATACCGACCTCCCCGAACAGGTGCTTCTTGGCCGCGGTCACCCATTGGTTCCCCGGACCGACGACCAGGTCGACCGCCGGTGTCACCGTTCCGAAGGCCAGAGAGGCTATGGCATGCGCCCCGCCCACCGGGAGCAAGCCGTCTGCGCCGGCGACCCACGCCGCTCCCAGGCTGACCCGGGTGGGACGAGGTGAGGAAACCCAAACCTCGTCGACACCGGCGACCCGTGCCGGGACCACGGTCATCAGCACCGACGAAGGGAGCGGATTGCGGCCACCGGGGGCATAGGCGCCCACCGTCGACACCGGGAGCCACCGGTGCCCCGCCCGACCCCCGGGCACCTCGGTCTCCAGGTCGGAGAGTCCGGTGAGTTGGGCACGGGCGAAAGCGGCTATCCGGGCCGCCACCCTCTCGAGAAGGTCGCGCTGACCCCTTGGGAGCCGGTGGAAGGCATCCTCGAGCTCGTCGCGCCCGATGACCAGCGGATCATGGTCGGCCAGCTCGTCGAGTCGGCTGGCCAGGCTGCGGAGCGCCACTTCACCGCCGGCCCGCACCTCCTCGACGATGCAGGCAGCCGCGGCCAAGGTGTCCGGCTCAACCGGTCTGCGACGCACCTCGAGCACCGGGTCGCCCGGGCCCACCCGCCTGAGCAGACTCACCGGGATCCCCTGGTCTGCATCGGTCTCCTGGTGATCCGCTTCTCCCGAGCGTCGAGCACTGCCTCCACCTGCTCCAGGCCGACCCCGGCGACTGCTAGACGGGTGAGCAGGAAGTAGAGGAGGTCGGCCGCCTCCTCGGTGACCTCCCTGGCGTCGTGGGCAGCGGCCAGCTCCCCCGCCTCCTCGACCAGCTTGGCCCCGAGCAGCTCGGCATCGGACGCCAGTAGGGCGGTGTTGGACCCCTCGGGTCTCGTTGCCACGATCTCGTCGAGACGCCGGCCCAGCCGGGTCAATCCTCGGTCCTCACCCCAGCAGCTCTGGGTGCCCCGATGGCAGAAGCCGGGGCCCTGCTGGTCGACGGTGACCCGGATGGCGTCACGGTCACAATCGATGTCCACCGCCACCACGTCCTGGGTGTTGCCCGAGGTCTCGCCTTTGACCCAGAGGCCCCTTGACCTGCTGTGGTAGACGCCCCGCCCGGTGTCGATCACCTCGGCGAGGCTCTCCCGGTCGGACCAAGCGAGCCCCAGGGCCTTACCCGACCGGTCGGTGACCACCGTGGCCCACAGCCCGTCGCCACGGTCGCTGCGCAGTGGTGCAGCGAAGGCGTCGACCAGCTCCATGGCCCCGGTATAGAGGGCCATCCCCACCTGGGCATCGGCGCCGATGGCGTCGAGGGCGGCGACTTCTTCCGGGGTGGTCACCCCCCCGGCGATGGTGACGCTGGCTTTCCCGGCCGCCTCGACCACTCGACGCGCCATGTCCATGTCGGTCCCCGCCAGCCGCCCTTCGCGTTCCACGAAAGTCACCAGGAAGCCTCCGCACGAGCCACGGAGCTCGGTGATCGACTCGAGGAGCCCGAACCCGGTCGAGGTTCGCCATCCGTGGGTGACCACCTCACCTCGACGGGCATCGAGGGCGACCACCACCCGTTCCGGCGGTAGCTCGGAGAGGAATCCCGCCCTGGCCGCAGTGCCTATGACCACCTTCTCGGCGCCGGCGTCGAGCCACCATCGTGCCTTGTCCAGGTTCCTCACACCGCCTCCCACCCTGACCCGCCCCATGGCGCACAGCGCGGCGATCATTTCACCGTTGTCCCCCTCGCCACGGGCGGCGTCGATGTCCACCACGGCCACCTCGCCCATCCGGGAGAAGCGTTGCATCAGAGGCCGGGGATCACCGGCCTCCACCACCTCCTCCTCCCCTCCCACCAGCTGAACAGCCTGGCCGGCGACTATGTCGATCGAGGGGACGATCATGGCCGGACCGCCACTCCAGCCGAGGCCAGACCCTCTTTCAGGGCGCTGACCGTGGTCTCCCCGTCGTGGAGGATCGAGGCAACCAGGACCGCCGAGGCCCCGGCGGCCACCGCGTCGACCATGTGAGGCCAGCCTCTGGCGCCACCGGAGGCGATCACCGGAAGGCCAACAGCCCCACAGACCTTCTCGAGGAGAGAGAGGTCGTATCCCTCCCCTGTCCCGTCGCGGTCCCAGCTGGTGAGGAGGATCTCCCCTGCCCCCAGGGCCTCCCCCCGGCGGCACCAGTCGACCACGTCGAGCCCGGTGTGTACCGAGCCGCTCCTCACTACCACCTTCCAGCCTCCATCACTGGCTGCAGCGTCGACGGCGAGGACGGTGCACTGGGCGCCGAATATCAGGGCGAGCTCGGTGATCAGCCCGGGATCGGCCACCGCCGCGGTGTTGACGCCGACCTTGTCGGCGCCGGCCTCGAGCAGGCGGGAAGCGTCTTCGACCGAGCGAACACCTCCACCCACGGTGAGCGGGATCGCCAGCGACTGGCGCACTTCCTCCACCGTTACCAGATTGTGGTCCCGGGCTTCTGGAGTGGCCGACACGTCGAGGAGGACCACCTCGTCGGCTCCTTGCTCCTGGTAGGCAGTGGCGCAGGCCACCGGGTCGCCGGCGTCGCGGAGCCCGGCGAAACGGACCCCCTTGACCACCCTTCCCCGGTCGATGTCGAGACAGGGCACCACCCGGACCGCCAGGCTCACCAGCCACCTCCCTCGAGCCACCGACCTAGTAGGTCGAGTCCCCATTGTCCCGACAGCTCGGGATGGAACTGGCAGGCGAGCACTCCACCCCGCTCCATGGCAGCGACGAATGGTCCCCCGTGGTCACAGATCGCGCTCTCCCAGCCTGGGGGTGGCTCCTCGAGCCGGTAGGAGTTGGCGAAGTAAGCCCAACCTGGGCGGACAAGGCGGGAGGCCGGCGATGACTGCACCCGGTTCCACCCCAGCTGAGGCACCCTCACCGGCCCGGAGAACCTGGTGATCCTGGCTGGGACCACCCCGAGGCCGGGGGCCCCGGGGCTCTCCTCGCTCTCCTCGGCGAGGAGCTGCATGCCCACACAGACCGCCAGGGTTGCCCGGCCCTCGTCGACCCTCTGTCTCAATGCAGCGATCAGCCCCGCCTTGGCCAGGGTGTCACCGGCGGCGCCGAAGCTGCCCACACCGGGGAGCACCACTCGTTGCGCCGACCCGATCATCTGGGGATCGCCGGTCACATCCGCGTCGATACCCAGCCGGCCGAAGGCGGCCACCACCGACGCGGTGTTTGCTGTGCCGGTGGGTACCAGGGCGAGAGGAGAGCTCATCCCAGGGATCCCTTCGTGCTGGGGATTCCGTCACCGTCGAGGGCGACGGCTTGACGCAGCGCCTGGGCTACTGCCTTGAAGGCGGCCTCTGCCTTATGGTGGTCGTTGTCTCCCCGGATCAGGTCGACATGGAGGGCCAGACGGCCCTCGACAGCGAGGCTGCGCAGAAAGTGGACCAGGTTCTCGGTGGCCAACTCGCCTACCGTTTCTCGACGAAAGTCGATGTGGATCTCGGGCCATGGGCGCCCCGACAAGTCGATCACGGCTCGGCACATTGCCTCGTCGAGGGGTGCGTAGGCGTAGCCGAAGCGGTGGATCCCCGATCGATCGCCCAGCGCCTGGTCGAGGGCACGCCCCAGGGTGATGGCACAGTCCTCGGCGGTGTGGTGGTCATCGACCACCAGGTCTCCCTGAGCCATGAGCCTGATGTCGATTCGGGAGTGGCGGGCTAGGGAGGAGATCATGTGGTCGAGGAATCCGATCCCGGTGGCCACTTCGCTCCTGCCCTCGCCATCGAGGTCCAGGGCAACCTCCACGCTGGTCTCGCCGGTCTCCCGGGCGATCTCAGACTTCCTGGGCATCGAGCACCTCCATGATCTCCCCGGCGTTGTCGAGCACCGCAGCCGCCGTCGCCAGGGTGGCCCGGGCCTGAGCCGGATCGTCCCCCGGGGCGATCACCCCGATCGGCACCACACCGGCGGCCCGGGCCGCCTCCAGGTCGTCACGGGTGTCACCAAGCATCCACGCTCGATCGACACCGAGCGCGGCCAGCGCGGTGGTCACCGGGCCCGGGTCGGGCTTCATCGGAGCATCTTCCCGGGTGATCACCACACCGAGCAGGTTGTCCAGGCCGAAGCGATCGAGGAAGGTGTCGGCGTCGGCGCGGGGCCTTCCGGTCACCACAGCCAGGGGAAGGCGGCTCGCCAGAGCCGCCAGGTGATTACGGTCGACGAGGAGTCGCTCGCGATCCTTGAGACCCGGAGCCGATTCGTTGCCCTGGTAGACCTGCTCGAACCGGTCCTTGACCATCTGCAGAGGCACGTCGGCCCCGGCGGCCCGACACAGCCGGCGGGTGAGGTCCCAGTCGTCGTTGGCGTTCCCCTCCGCTTTGGCCTCGCCGATCATCGCCGGGGTGACCTCGACCCCGAAGCTGGCCGCGGTCTCGATGATCGCTGCCCGATAGGAGCCGGAGACGTCGGCGAGGACCCCGTCGAGGTCGAAGATGACCGCCTCGGGCCGGGTGGCTACAGCCAGGGTGGTGACCAGCCGGCGAAAGTCGGTCTCGTCCCCCGGAAGGGTGATACGGACACAGTCATCCAGGCCGGCCCTCCTCGGGAATGTCCTAAGGCCGACACCCAAGGAGGCTGCCACCGCGGTGACCCAGTCGGCGTCGGGGAACCGAGCGAGCACGAAGTTGGCCTGGGAGGCAAGGGGACGGGCACCCAGCCCGGGGAGGAGACCGGTCAACTCGGCGCGCTCGACCCGGACCCGGTCGACGAACCGCGCCGTCGGCCCGGGGTCGTCGAGGGCCCGCCTCGCCACTTCCGCGGATACCGCCGAAAGAGGATAGGGGTTCCCGTACGACCCGATCGCCTCGATGTTCGCTGCGCTCCCCACCAGGCAGCCCACCCGGAGACCGGCGAGGCCGTAGGCCTTCGACATGGTTCGCACCATGACCAGGTTGCCCAGGTCCAGGGCGGCGGGCGTCAGGTCCTCGTCGGCGAACTCGGAGTAGGCGGCGTCCCACACCACCAGGGCGAACCGCTTGGCGAGCCTGGCCAGGTCGTCGGAGGTGATCACCGCCCCAGTCGGGTTGTTGGGCGAGACGATCACCACCATGTCGTCGGGGCCACCGGCGGCGATGAGGTCCTCCACCGGGAGTTGGCCCTCCCACCACTCGACCTCGCCGAGGGTCATGCGGGTTTGGGCGGCGTAGCGGGGGATCATCTCGAAGGTGGGGCTGGTGGATACCACCGCCCCGCCCCGTCGGGAGAGGAAGCAGCGGAAGAGGGCGTCGTCACCACCGGCGGTCACAAGCACCCGGCTTTCGTCGACGCTGAAGCGGGCCGCCAATCCCTCACGCAGCTTGGTGGTGTCCGGGTAGCGACCCACTCTGCCCTCGAGGTCCCCGGCCAGGGCGGATCGCGCCGCCGGCCCCGGCCTCCCTTCGTTGCGTGACAGGTCGAGGTCGATGGGCGCGGTGAAGACCGGAGGCCGATACGTGTCGGGTCGGCTCATGGGACGATCTGCTCCAAGCGTGAGACGGCGATATCGGTGGCGCCCCTCTCCTTCAGCCGGGGGATCAGCGAAGGCAGCTCGGCACGGGGGACCGCCGCCTTGACGGCCAGGCCGGAGCCGCCGTGGAGGGTGGCGATCGTAGGCTCCCGCATAGAGGGGAGGATCTCGATGACGCCCTCGAGGTCGTCAGCGGACACATTGAGCTCGACCATCGCCCTCCCTCGGGCCTCGAGCACGGATCGGAGGCTCAGGGCGAGCCCGTCGATCGCCGCCTTCTTCCTCGGGTCTTCGATCGCCTTGCGGCTGGCGTACAGCCGGGTGGAGGAGGTCATCAGCTCATCGACCACTACCAAGCCGTTGGCCGACAGGGTCTCCCCGGTATCCATGATGTCGACGATGATGTCGGCGTCCTCGGGAGGGAAGACCTCGGTGGCCCCGTAGCTGCGGACGAAGGTGGCGTCCAGCCCGCGGTCGGATACCCACGATCGAGACAGCCTCTCCAGCTCGGAGGCCACCACCAGCCGCCGTGGGGGGAGTGACCCCCCGTCGAGCAGGCCCTCTGGGGCGGCGGCCACCACCCGGACCGGGTCGAGACCGGTGTCGAGCAGTTCGACCACGTCCGCCGTCTTCTCCGCCACCCAGTCGGCTCCGGCGAACCCGACGTCGCGGGAGCCGACGGCGAGCATCTCCACGATGTTCTGGGGCTTGAGCAGCTTCACTTCCAGACCCGGGGCCGAGCTGATCGGCCGATAGCCGCGCGGACCGGAGCGGAGCCGTATGCCCGCCGCGGCGAGCAGGTCGACCACTCCCGACTCGATCCGGCCCTTGGGCACCGCGAGGTGGAGGATGTCGGTGTTTTCGGTGAGTGATGTCATTGTGGGCCTTGGTCTCAGGACCCGGGGTGGGCGGCCCCAACAATGAGAAAGCCGACCACCTGGGTCGGCTGACGGAGTGTGCGTTAGCTCAGCTGGGCACTGTCAACCGACCCGGAGCGGGTGGTGATGGTGGCCGGCATGGGCGAACGAACAGTTCATGGGGCGATCAAGCTAGCAACCGGGTAGCTACCCGGCAAGACAGTTGATGGTTGGTCTTGACGATCACGCCCCGTCGGCTTACATTCCCCGGCAATGAGTCAGAGTCTGCACCTGGCAACCGGCTGGTGGCACACCTCCTAGAGGTGGTGCCCAGCAGTTCGTCTGAACCAAGCCCACCTCGGATCGTGAGGTGGGTTTCTTCTTGGAAGGGCACATCTCCCGATCCCCGGACCGAACGGGAGCGATGCACCCACCATTCGACATAGCAGCCGACCTGCATACACCGGTGTCGGCCTACCTCAAGCTGGCCCCGCTCGGTCCCCGGTACCTGTTGGAGTCGGTGGAGGGAGGCAACCTGGGGAGGTACTCGTTCATCGGCTTTGGGGATACGACCCGCCTCGACCTGGAGGCCGGTCCCACCGAGGCGGTGCTTTCCCGACTCCGCGAGGGGCTCGTCGCGGTGCCGACCCTTCACCCGTCCCTGGGAACCGGGCGATTCTCCGGTGGGCTGGTGGGTGTGGCCGGGTTCGACCTGGTGCGCTCATTCCATCGGCTCCCGTCTCCCCGTGTGGTGGACCGGCCGGTCGCCTCCTACATGGCGGCCGGTTCGGTCCTGGTGTTCGACCATCTCACCAGACGCATTGCCCTGCTCCATGGTGACGAGAGATCGCGACCGGCACTGCGTGGTGAGGTGGTCTCCCTCCTCGCCGGGCCTTTGCCCCCCGGGCCTGCAGCGGGATCCCATCAACCTCCCCAGCCCACCATCAGCCGGCCGGACTTCCTTGCCAAGGTGGAGCTGGCACGGGGGAGTATCGCCGCCGGTGACGTCTACCAGCTGGTGCTCTCCATCGGCTTCTCCGGTCGTCACGACCTCCACCCCTTCCAGGTGTACCGGGCCCTACGCCTCCTCAATCCGTCTCCGTACATGTACTTCCTCGACTTCGGGGAGCAACAAATGGTCGGTTCCTCGCCGGAGGCCCTGGTCCGGTTGAACGGGGATGAAGCCCAACTGTGGCCGATCGCCGGCACCCGGCCCCGGGGCGCCGACACCGAGGAGGATCACCGTCTGGAAGAGGAGCTGCTCGCCGACCCCAAGGAGGCCGCCGAGCACGTCATGCTGGTCGATCTGGCCCGTAACGACCTGGGCCGGGTAGCGGTGGCCGGCTCGGTCAAGGTAGACCCGTATCGGAGCATCGAGCGATACAGCCATGTGATGCACATGGTGAGCGGGGTCAACGGCCACATTCGTCCCGGGCTCGACGCCTTCGACCTGTTCGCCGCCACCTTCCCTGCGGGCACAGTGGTCGGCGCCCCCAAGCTGGCTGCCATCGAGCTCATCGACCAGCTCGAGCCGGCTCCCCGGGGTCTCTACTCGGGCACCGTGGGGTACTTCGGGCGTGAAGGCTCGATGGACCATGCCATCACCATCCGCACCATCGTCTTCGAGGGAGACAGCTACACCTATCAGGCGGGCGCCGGCATCGTGGCCGACTCCAGCCCGGAGCGGGAGCACCACGAGGTCCTCTCCAAGGGAGCCGCCATGGCCGCCGCCCTCGTCCTGGCCGAGGAGGGACTGTGAGGGCCCACCTTCTGATGGTCGACAACTACGACTCCTTCACCTACAACCTGGTCCAGGCGTTCCTCACCCTGGGGGCCGAGGTCACTGTCCGCTACAGCGACCAGGTCGAGGTGGCCGACCTCGACCTGCTCGAGCCCACCCACCTGGTGGTCTCGCCCGGTCCGGGGCGCCCGGAGCACGCCGGAGCGTCTATGGGGATCATCTCGGCGGCGGCGGGCCGGGTCCCCATTCTCGGTGTGTGCCTGGGTCACCAGGCCATCGCCGCGGTGTTCGGTGGTGTTGTCGGGTCGGCGCGGTCCTTGATGCATGGCAAGGCGTCCGAGGTCCACCACGACTCTCGGAGTGTTTACCAGGGCATGCCCCAGCCCTTCCTCGCCGGGCGATACCACTCACTGGCGGTGGACCAGCTTCCCCAAACACTCGAGGTGACCGCCACCACTTGGGACGGCGAGGTGATGGGGGTTCGCCACCGTGAGCTCCCCATCGAGGGAGTGCAGTTCCACCCGGAGTCGGTGCTCACACCCGAGGGCAGTCGTCTGCTCGACAACTTTCTGGCCATGGAGGTGGCTCCGATCGGGTCAAGAGTGGGGGAGGTCACCCGATGAGGGAGGTATTGGAACTCCTGGTGGCCGGGGAGCACCTCGACCACGAGACCGCCACTGGTCTCTTCGAGGATCTCACCGATCCACAGGCCGACCCGGTGATGGCTGGGGCGGTGCTGGTGGCGCTGAAGGCAAAGGGTGAGACCCCCACCGAGTTGCGGGCTTTTGCCACCGCCCTCCGACTCCGGGCGGTGCGGCCCCCTCTAGGTGATGTCTCCTCGGCGGTAGACGTCGTCGGCACCGGAGGGGACCGCTCGGGGAGCCTCAACCTCTCGACAGGTGCCGCCTTGGTCGCCGCGGCCGCGGGCCAGGCAGTGGTCAAGCACGGCAACCGCTCGGTGTCGAGCCGAAGCGGCAGCGCCGACGTGCTCGCCGCCCTGGGCCTGGGCATCCCCCTCGCTGGTGAGGCAGCCGCGGCCCTGCTCGAGGCGAGCGGCTTCACCTTCCTCTTCGCCCCCCACTACCACCCGGCGATGAAGTCGATCGCCCCGGTCCGGGGCGCTCTCGGGGTAGGGACCATCTTCAACTTGGTGGGTCCCCTGGCCAACCCTGCCGGGCCTGGGTTCGCCGTGATCGGAGCCAACAGTCTGGAGAGCGCCCGTCGGCTCGCCGAGGCTCTCTCCGGCATGGATGTGGACCGGGCCTACGTGGTCCACGGCGCCCCCGGATGGGACGAGCCCACGCCGGTCGGGCCCTACCACCTCATCGAGGTGGCCCCCGGGTCGACCCGGGAGTCGATCGAGGATCCCTTGGACATGGGGCTGACCCGCTGCCAGCCCGGAGACCTGGCCGGTGGGGATGCCGATGCCAACGCCGCCGAGTTGCGCCTGGTCATGGAGGGCGCTCGGGGAGCCCACCGCAACGCCCTGGTGCTCGGAGCCTCCCTGGCCCTCAGGGTCTCGGGGAAGGTCGATTCTCCCCGGGAGGGGATCGCCGAGGCGGCGGCGGCGATCGACGACGGGCGGGCGAGCGGGGTGCTCGAGCGAATCGCCACCTTCAGCGGGGAAGGGGGGTCGTAGGTTGGCTGACTTCCTCGCCGACATGGCCGCAGCCAGCCGCGCCCGGGTTACCGCAGTCCCACCCCGGCCGATGCCCTCGGTGATCCCGCTGGCGCTCTCCGCAGCCGGCTTCGACCTGATCGCCGAGGTCAAGCTGCGCGGCCCCGCTTCGGGCCGGCTCGCTCCCGCCGGCGACGACCTGGCCAGGGTGGTCGCCATGGCCATCGAGTTTGCCAGGGGAGGGGCCGCCGCCATCTCGGTGCTCACCGAGCCCGAGGTCTTCGACGGCTCGTTGACCCACCTGGCCGGTGTGGCCGCCGCGGTGAACATCCCTGTGATGCGTAAGGACTTCCTGGTTTCCCCGGAGCAGGTCGTCGAGGCCAGGGAGCATGGGGCCTCCGGCGTCCTCATAATCACCCGGATCCTCGGTAGGAGTCTTCTCGTCGAGATGGTCGACGCCACCCTGGAGCTGGGGATGTTCCCCCTGGTGGAGGTGTTCGACCAAACCGATCTCGAGACGGCTTCGACGGTGCTCGACCGCCCGGTGCTCCTCGGGGTCAACTGCCGGGATCTCACCGACCTGTCGGTCGAATTCGACCGGTTCCGGCGGCTGGCGCCCCTGGTGCCTCCGGGCTTGGTCCTCGTTGCCGAGAGCGGCATCGAGGGCCCCGATGACGTGGCCGCGGTGGCTGGCCTCGGTTACCGAATGGGGCTCGTGGGCACCTCGCTCTCCACGACCGACGATCCGGCGAGGCTGGTCGCCGGGCTGGTCGCCGCCGGCCGCCAGGCGGTTAGGAGCCGGGCACGGTGAGCCTCTTCGTCAAGATATGCGGGATCACCGAGCCGGAGTCGGCGATCACCGCCGCCCGGGCCGGAGCCGATGCCATAGGTCTGGTCTTCGCCCCTTCGGCACGAAGGGTGTCGCCCCAGGAGGCCCGGCGAATCTCCGCCGCCATCCCCGAGGAAGTGATCCGGGTTGCGGTGTTCCTCACCCCCCACCAGGACGATGTCGATTGGGTCCTCGAAGTCTTCACCCCCGACATGGTCCAGGCCGATGCCGGGTCGCCGATCGAGCTTCCCCCACGCGTTGGCTTCCTACCGGTGTTCAGGGAAGGCAACCAGGTTCCCGACGCCATGTTTGGGGGCATGATCCTCTACGAGGGATCGGTGAGCGGTATCGGGGCGGTCGCCGATTGGGGCGAGGCCGCCCGCCTTGCCCGGGAGCGCCGACTGGTTCTCGCCGGTGGTCTCGACCCTGGCAACGTGGCCGGGGCGATCGCCGCGGTACGGCCCTTCGGGGTCGATGTCAGCAGCGGAGTCGAGATGCTCCCCGGTGTCAAGGATCCTGAGAAGATCCGGCGCTTTGTCGAGGCGGCGCGTGCCGCGGAAAGGGTGAGCCAGGGATGACCGCCACCATCATCGAGGGATTTCTCGAAGGATCGCCACCTGTCGGTGGCCGCTTCGGGGCCTACGGGGGTAGGTATGTGCCCGAAACGCTGGTCCCGGCCTTGGAGCGGCTCGAGGCGGCGACGCTCGAAGCCTTCGCCGACCCCCGGTTCCGGGCTGCCCTCGGCGACGAGTTACGCGACTTCGTGGGGCGACCCACCCCTCTCACCGCTGCACCCGGTCTTGGCCGGGAGTGGGCGGCCGAGGTGTGGTTGAAGCGTGAAGACCTGTGCCACACCGGTGCCCACAAGATCAACAATGCAATCGGCCAGGCCCTCCTTGCCCGACGGATGGGGGCATCCCGGGTGATCGCCGAGACGGGCGCGGGTCAGCACGGGGTGGCCACCGCGGCTGCGGCGGCTCGGGTCGGCTTGCCCTGCCGGGTCTACATGGGCTCGCTCGACGTGGTCCGCCAGAAGCCCAACGTGGAGCGGATGAGGCTCCTCGGTGCCGAGGTGGTCGAGGTCGACGTGGCCGATCGGACCCTTCGGGCGGCCATCAACGAGGCGATGCGCGACTGGGTGTCCGACCCCGACGGCACCTACTATCTGCTCGGCTCAGCGGTTGGTCCCCATCCTTATCCGTGGATGGTGCGCTCCTTCCAATCGGTGATAGGCATCGAGGCCAAGGCCCAGTTCGAGGAAACCACCGGAGGGCTGCCCGGGGTGGTGGTGGCCTGCGTCGGGGGTGGCTCGAACGCCATCGGGATGTTCCATCCCTTCGTCCACGATGCAGGGGTGGCCCTGCTCGGGGTCGAGGCCGGGGGAAGCGGGGCCTCCCATTCGGCCACTTTGGGCCGGGGCGTGCCCGGTGTCCTCCACGGGGCGTTCTCACCGCTCCTTCAGGACGGCGACGGCCAGGTGGCCGACACTCACTCCGTGGCCCCGGGACTCGACTACCCGGGCGTCGGCCCGGAGCACGCCATGCTCCGCGACACGGGACGGGCTGGTTACATCGAGGCCGATGACGACCAGGCGCTCGAGGCCCTCCACGAGTGCACCCGGCTCGAGGGGATACTCCCTGCCCTGGAGTCGGCCCATGCCCTGGCCGGGGCTCGCCGCTGGGCGGCCGAGCATCCCGGGGCGAGGATCCTCATATGCCTCTCCGGCCGGGGTGACAAGGATTTGGGGCTGATCGTCGGCGAGGAGGGGTCCGGATGAGCTCGCAGGCGACGATCGAGGAGGCGATCCGCTCGGTCGATGGCCCGGCGGTGTGCGCCTACCTGATGGCCGGTTACCCATCCGAGGACGGGTTTCCCACCATCCTGGCCCGGGTCGCCGCGGTGGCCGACGTTGTGGAGATCGGGGTCCCTTTCACCGATCCCATCGCCGACGGGCGGACCATCCAGGAGGCAGGCTTCTCCGCCCTGGGCACAGGGATCACCCTGGAGTCGATCTTCGACATGCTCGACCGGGTGGGCGACTCCCTTGAGGCGCCCTATTTGCTCATGGGGTATTACAACCCTTTCCTCGCCTACGGCCTCGACCGTCTTGGTGAGCGACTTGTCAGCGCCGGGGTGTCCGGGCTGATCGTCCCCGACCTCACCCCCGAAGAGAGTGGCCCGCTCGAGGAGGTGCTGGCACCGGCCCGAGTCGACCTGGTTCGTCTGGTCTCACCGGCCACCCCTACGGAGAGGATGGCATCGCTGGGTGGGTCCACCGGCGGGTTCCTCTATGCGGTGACCACCACCGGGATCACCGGAGGCGACCTGGCCCTGCCCGACGAGCTACTCGACTACTTGGACCAGGCCCGGGAGTCGACCTCTCGCCCGCTCATGGCCGGATTCGGGGTCAGGTCCCGGTCGCAAGTGGAGGCACTTGCCGCCCACGTCGACGGGATAGTCGTCGGCTCCGCCCTGGTCGAGGTGGTCGGAGCTAGGGGCGACCCGGCAAGCTTCGTCGAGTCACTACGTCCCTGATCTCCGGCGCATTGCCCACTCGGAGAGCTTCTCGACTCCGAATGTGTTGATCACGCGCTCGGGGCCGATGCCGGCTCGCTGCAGGCTGGCCACCGCGTTGTCGATGTTGTCCATTTCGGCGATACGGTGGGCATCGCTGTTGGCGGCGAACATGGCACCGTGCTCCGCTGCCCTGACCAGCCATTCCGAGGGAAGGTCGAGGCGATCCCGGTGGCCATTGGTCTCCAGAGCCACACCCTGGTCGGCGGCCACTTTGCTGACCCGGTCCATGTCGAGGTCCATGGCGGGCCGGCGCCCGATTCTCCGTCCAAATGGGTGGGCAATGACCGCCACCACCGGGTGTCGCATCGCCCCGAGCAGTCGCTCGGTCTGTTCCTGACCGGGGAGGTCGAAGTGAGAGTGGGCCCCGGCCACGGCAAAGTCGAGGACCGCCAAGTCCTCGTCGTCGAGGTCCAGTGAGCCATCGGGGGCAATGTTCAGCTCCGCACCGTGGAAGATCCTCAGTTGTGGGTACTCCTCCCGGTAGCGGAGTATTGCCTCCCTTTGCGCCCTCAGACCGCCTCCTCCGAGTCCGCCGAAACGGAGGCCCTGGGTGTGGTCGGTGATCAGCAGGTACTGGTACCTCCGTGCCACCGCCTGCTCGATGATGGACCGCAGGGTCATCCGGCCGTCCGGGGAGGCCTCACTGTGGAGGTGGAGGTCACCTCTGATCTGTGTCGAGCGCACGACACCATGGGCCCGTTCCGGCTCCAGCCCCCGGGCTGGCGGAGGCACCCACTCCATCCCTGATGCCGCGTAGAGCTCCCTTTCGGTCGGGTGGGAGCCGCGATGGGCCACCAGCTCGAGGTGAGACCGAGGCCCGGTGGCGATGAACAGCGAGGTGCCGGCCGAGCTTGCCGGAGTGGCCTGGATTGTCACCGGCAACCCCGAGTGGGTCAGGGCGCGGTGCTTCCAAGCCTCGTCCTGGTGGCTGTCGGCCAGGGAAGCGGTGTCGGCGAGGAAACGGGCCAACCCCGCTGGATCCTCGGTGACCACGACCAGATGGATTGCCTCCGCCCACTCCTCGCCACGGCGAAGCTCTCCGGCCACCTCTCCATCGGCCCCGGTGTGCTCGGTCAGATGGCCGAGGAGGTTGGTTGCTTCCGACCAACCCTGATGTGCGGGAACGGCGGTTGTCGACGGGGGGAGGGCGATGATCCTCGACCACCAGTCGAGAGTCCTCTCCCCGAGCCCGCGGATGGTCAGTGCTGCTCCCGACTCGATGGCGTCCCCGAGGTCCTTGGTGGTATCCACCCCGAGCTCGCCATGGAGGTCTCGTAACTTGGCCGGGGTCATCCGGGGAAGGAGACGGAGCTTCCCAGAGTCAGCGGGGTATGCCTCCTCCAGAGGGACCAGCTGGCTCAGGTAGCCAGTGGACCTGTACTCGTCGAGGAGCGAGGCCACGCCCGGGCCGATGCCCGGGACCTGCAGGGCTTCCTCGCGGCTGACGTCGAGACCGGCGTCGAGCCAGTCCAGCGACCACACAGCAGTTCGGTAGGCCTTGGCCCGGAACGAGCGCCTGCTCTCTGAGGCTCGGGTGAGGTCGGCCAGCTTCCAGAGGAGCCGGGCGAAACCCCGTCTGTCCACGGACGGTTCGGCGGTCGCCATGGCTGCTGGTCAGTCCGCTGCTCGACGCCGGTCATCGGCTCTGACGAAGGATATCTCCCCGTCGGTCTCCAGGACTGCGAACTCGATGTCGGCCAGATTCGAGATCCCCTGGAGCCGGGCGGCCTCCTTCAGCTCATCGAGGTCGACACGCTCCCGGTTCATTCGGTCCTCCAAGGGGACGCCCCGGTGGACCACGATCACCGGCTCTCCGGCGAGGATCCGGGCCGACCGTGGCCACTTCTTCCCCATGGTGTCGGCGAGGAATGTCCAGGCCACGAATACCGACACCGCGACCATTGCGCCCGTCACCGACATGTCCTCCTGTGTGACACCCTGCTGGGCGAGATCGCCGACGATGACCACCAGGATGAGGTCGAGCGGGGTGAGCTCGGCGAGTGACCGCTTGCCTGTCCCCCTGACCACCAGCCAGAGAAGCCAGAAGACGGCTGTTGCGCGGAACACCAGTTCCATCAGAGCCGCCTCACGGGAGCACCCAGGTGGTGAAGTCGGCCTCCACTTTCGTCACGCCGTCAACGGAGACCGCAACGGTTGCCGATCTGCCCCATTGGACCGCGGGTTCGATCCGGGCATCGAGATCCACCCGAAGCTCGGTCTGGCCCGCGGGCACTTCGAAGGTCCACCACGTCGACTTCGACTCGTTGAAAGAGGAGACGGGCAGGGGCTCCATCCCGTTGTCGTCGAACATCGCCAGATAGGCCGAGTCGACCTGGATGGTGACTTGGGAGGGAAGGGGCGTGGCGTCGGACCGGGTGACCAGGATGCTGAAGGGGGTGGCGAGCCCGGGGCGGGTCACTGAGGCATGGATCACGGTCAACCCGAATTCGTTGCCGATCGCCTGTTCCGAGGTGGTACGGACACCGAGCAAGCCGGTGGCACCCAGGGCCAAGAGGAGACCGACGAGGGCGAAGGCGACCAGGCGGATCCCCTTCTCCCAACCATTGGTGCCGCTGAGCCACGGGGGCTTGGTGGAGAGCGATGGGCTTTGGTCGCTCATGGCCACCGAGTACCCCTGCCCAGACCCTGCGAAACCGGCTCCCGGTAGGGAGACAGGGGACTCCTATACTCCCTCACCGGCCATACCCGCCGTTCGCTGGAGGAGCTCTCACGATGACCGATACCGTCCTTTACATCGCCCTGGGCGCAGGTGCCCTGGCGCTGGTGCTCGCCGTGTACTTCACCCGCTGGGTGCTGGCGACGCCCCAGGGGAACGAGAGGATGATCGAGCTGTCCTCGGCGATCCGAGCCGGGGCCATGGCCTTCATCAAGAGGGAGTACACCTGGGTGGCGGTCTTCGTGGTGGTCATGGCCGTCCTCATCGCCACCCTCCTCGAGTGGGGCCGCCCCTGGGGGGCGGTGGCCTATGTGTTCGGAGCGGTCCTCTCCGCACTGGCCGGGTTCATCGGGATGCGGATCGCCACCGCGGCCAACGCCCGCACCACCGAGGCGGCTCGCACCGGCGGGGTGCCTGCCGCCCTGCCGGTGGCCTTCCGCGGCGGCGCGGTCATGGGTTTCACCGTGGCCGGGCTGGGGCTCATTGGGATCGCCATCGGCTTTTTGGTGTTCAACAACCTCCTCGGTGAGGCGAGGTGGGTGGACATCATCACCGCCATCGGGCTCGGTGGCTCCTCGATCGCCCTGTTTGCCCGTGTCGGTGGGGGGATCTACACCAAAGCGGCCGACGTAGGCGCCGACCTGGTGGGCAAGGTAGAAGCCGGGATTCCCGAGGACGACCCCCGGAACCCGGCGGTGATCGCCGACAACGTCGGGGACAACGTGGGCGACGTAGCCGGGATGGGCGCCGACCTCTTCGAGTCATACGTCGGTTCCCTGGTGGCGCCGGTGGCCTACTCTGCCCTGGTCTTCGTCGGCAGGGACTTTCTCGCCGAGGCGATCATCTTCCCATTGGCTGTGGCTGCCCTGGGCATGCTGGCCTCGATCGTCGGGTCTTTCCTGGTCAGGGCCAAGGACGCCGACCATCTCGCCGCCGCCCTCCACCGGGGGACCAATTTCGCCATGGTGGTCACCGCCATCGGCGTCGCCGGCCTGGCCTACTGGATCTTCGGCGACAAGGTGGAGAACTGGGCGGGGATCTGGCTGGCGGTGGTCGCCGGTCTCATCGTCGGCTGGTTCGTGGGCAAGATCTCCGAATGGTTCACCTCCGACCACTACAAGACGGTCAAGGAGGTGGCCCGCCAGGCCCAGACCGGGCCGGCCACGGTGATCATCACCGGTATCGCCGAAGGGATGCGCTCGGCGGCTTTCTCGGTGATCGCGGTCGCCGCCGGCGTTGGTGCCGCCTACTTCGCCGGGCAGTGGGGCATGGGCGACGGCGGAGGCATCTACGGGGTGGCCATCGCCGCCATCGGTGTGCTGGCCACCCTGGGCATCACCATATCGGTGGATGCCTACGGCCCGATCGCCGACAACGCCGGGGGTATCGCCGAGATGGCCCACCTCCCCAAGGAAGTGCGTCAAGCGACCGACGCTCTCGACTCCCTGGGCAACACCACAGCAGCCATCGCCAAGGGATTCGCCATCGCCTCGGCGGCGGTGACCGCCCTCGCCCTGTTCAGCGCGTTCACCCGGGCGGTGGGGCTCACCGGGATCGACATCGCCCGACCGGAGGTGACCATCGGGCTCTTCCTCGGTGCCATGTTCCCCTTCCTCTTCGCCGCCCTCACCATGAACGCAGTGGGCAGGGCCGCCTCAAAGATGATCGACGAGGTGAGACGTCAGTTCCGGGACATCCCGGGTCTGCGCGAAGGTCATCCGGATGCCAAGCCGGACTACACCACATGTGTCGACATCGCCACCAGGGGAGCCCTACGCGAGATGGTCGTCCCCGGGGCGATCACCATCGCCCTTCCCCTCATCGTCGGGTTCATCGATGTCGAGATGCTCGGTGGTCTCCTCGGTGGAGCGCTGATCACCGGGTTCCTCCTCGCCATATTCATGGCCAATGCCGGCGGCATGTGGGACAACGCCAAGAAGTTCATCGAGGCCGGAGCCTTTGGAGGCAAGGGTGGCGACCCCCACAAGGCGGCGGTGATCGGCGACACCGTTGGTGACCCTTTCAAGGACACCTCTGGTCCGGCGATGAACATCGTCATCAAGGTGATGACCATCGTCTCGCTGATCTTCGCCTCGGCGTTCATCGCGTAGGGGGTTTGCGAACCTCAGGTACCCAGACCCATATCCGGGTCAAATCCTCTCAAGTTCGCCAGGCGCGCCCCGCCAGGTGACGAAGCTGAGAGGTTATGGCCCATATCCGGGTTCCCGTACCTGAGGTTCGCTTGGTGGAACCCCCCTTCTAGAGTCACCCAGGCATGTCGCGTAACCAGTTCGTCGGTGGGCCGTATCCGCCGCCGGCCTCGACGAAAGAGATCGTCTTGATCCGTCATGCCGAGTCGCAGGGGAACGTCGAGGGGCTGTGGCACGGGCGAACCGACGGGCCTCTGAGCGAGGGCGGGGAGGTCAGCCTGGACGCCCTGGGCAAGCGGATGTCCCAGTGGGACTTCGACATGGTGATCAGCTCCCCCCTCACCAGGGCCCGGCGCACTGCATACGCGGTGTCCGAGGAGGTGGTGATCGACGACGAATTCATCGAGATGGACGTGGGCGACTGGGAGGGCCGTTCATTCGAGGAGGTCGAGCTGGAGAGCTACGACCAGCTGCGCGCCTCTTTCGAAGACTGGACGGTCCCCATGGGGGTGACCGGCGAGAGCCTCATGGAGGTGGGAAGGCGCGCCTACGCCGCCCTCGACCGGGTGTTCGCCGGGTTGAGTGACAACCAACGGGCCATCGTGGTCACCCATGGAGGGTTCATCCAGTCGCTCCTCCACCGCTTCCTCCCCGCCAAGGGAAGGAGGGTGCATCCCATCGCCCACAACATCTCCCTGACCAGGATCGTCCTCCAGTTCGGCCGGCCTCGCCTCGCCTCGTTCAACGACACCGGCCATCTCGGCCCCCGGTCGCGGAGCGTGGAGCATCACCTGCTCGAGGGCAACCCGGTGCTCGCCCTCATCCGGCACGGCCGGACCAAGGCCAACACCGAGCGACGCTGGCAGGGCCATGGTGACTGGGGCCTCGACGAAGTGGGACGGGCCCAGGCGGAGTCCCTGGGGGAGTGGTACGGACGGGCGGCCGCGGTGTACTCCTCCCCGCTTCGTCGGGCGATGTCCACCGCCGAGCCCATCGCCCTCGACGGGATCGTCCCCGTCGACGGGCTCAAGGAGATGAACATGGGGGAGTGGGAGGGTCTCACCACCGAGGAGATCGCCGAACGCTGGCCGTCGATGATGGAAGCCATCTACCGCCACGGGGTCGACCTGCGCAGGGGAACCACCGGCGAGTCCTGGGGTGAGCTGACCGCCCGGGTGGCAGCCGCTGTCGAGGCCATCGAGCCTGCCGAAGGAGAGCCCACGGTGGTGGTGGCCCACGGTGGTGCCATCCGCTCCTACATCTCCTCGCTCACCGCCACCGACGACAGCTACTCCGAGTCGCTTTACACCCCGGCCAACACCTCGATCACCCATGTCGCCATGACCGAGCATGGGCCCGAGCTGCTCGATTTCGCGGTGGCCTCGCACCTCGAGTCGTCCGACACCGGGGTGTGACCTGTTCACCTGTGAGAACTGCGGGCGCAGCTTCGACCTTCGCCAGGAGGTGCTCGAGCGCTTCCCCGGATGGGTTCCCCGACAATGTCTGAACTGCCGCGACGGCAAGGCAGCGACCGGTGATGTGGCCCGCTCCGGTGGAACTGCCGGGCCGGGCGGAGGAGGCCGGTCCGCCAGCAAAGACCGCGACCTCACATTGGCCGAGGTCCTCGATCGGTTCGACGAGGGTCCCGACACCGGGGTGTTCACCGACGGCGCCTCGGAAGGCAATCCCGGGCCTGGTGGTTGGGGCGCGGTGATGGTGATGGATGGGGAAGTCATCAGGGAGGATCGCGGGGCGGACCCGGACACCACCAACAACAGGATGGAGCTGACCGCGATGATCTCCGGGCTCCGCATGGTCCAGCCCGACCAGAGCATCGACGTCTATACCGACTCCCGGCTTGTGGTGGACACCCTCACCAAGTGGGCCGCAGGATGGGAGCGGCGGGGCTGGAGGCGCAAGACTGGCCCCATCGCCAACCTGGAGTTGGTCAAAGAGGCCTACCGGCTCGCCCGGGAGCGACCGAAGGCCCGTGTCACCTGGATACCGGCCCACTCCGGTTACCGCTGGAACGAGTACGCCGACGCCCTGGCCACCGCCTACCGACGACAGGTGCTGTGACCCCGGAGGAGGTGATGAGATGGGCGGAGGACGCCCCCGTCTCCAGGGAACGGAGCGGCGCCCGGTGCTCAGGGTGTCTCCCGAGGTGGTGACCCACCGGGCAGACGGCGCCCCGTTGATGATCGACTAGGGCACCGGCTGGATCGAGTGGGAGCAGCCCACCATCTCGGGGAATGGTTGGAGCTCTACGCCCGGCCGTAGACCGGGACCAGTGCCCCGTTCATCACTCCGGAAGACTCGGCGAGGAGGAACTCGGCGACGGCAGCGATCTCGTCGGGAGTCGGCCAGTCGACGTAGTCGGCATAGGGAAGCGACTGGCGAGTGGCCGGGGTGTCGATCACCGAGGGCATGAGCACGTTGGCGGTGACCCCGGTTCCGTCCAGTTCCTGCGCCACCGTCTGACCCAGTGAGACCACGCCTGCCTTGGCGATGTTGAAGGCGGCCTGGCTCGGCGGGTTGTCCACCGCGGCCCGACTTCCCACCAGGACGATCCGACCCCAACTCTCCTTCTTGAGGTGGGGGAGCGCCGCCCGTACCGAATAGAAGGCCGAGCGCAGGTTGAGGTCGAGCATCCGCTCGAAGCGGACGTCGTCGGTCTCTTCGACGTCCCGGCCCCCGGCCCATCCTCCGACCAGGGCACACAGGCCGTGGATCCCGCCCCACCTATCGGAGACCTCCTTGAACAGGGTGTTGACCGCCTCGGGGTTGGTGGCATCGACCCGGGTGAGGATCACCCGATCGTCGTCGACCTCGAACTCCTTCTCGAACTCCTGGGCCTCGGCGGGGAGCAGGTAAGTGACCACCAGCCGATAGTCCTGGTGGAAGAGACGACGAACCAGAGCCGTGCCCAAACCGCCGGTTCCGCCGGTGATCACCAGGTTCCTGGTCATAACGCCTTTCGCCGAGACCCGGTCAATCTACCTGGTCAGCGTCGCCACAACAGCCACAGGTCGCCGACGTTGGTACCGGTGGGGTCCCGAGGGATCAGACTCCCGGTCGGAGCGAGATACCCCGCCGAGTCGGATTCGGCGAGGGCCGCTTGGGGGTCTCCGCCTGATGTCAGGGTGGTCCCGTCGACGATGGCTCCCGCCGAGCCCGAAGCCCCGTCGACTCCGTCACTTGCCAGGGCAGCGAAGACATCCCTGGTTCCATCGAGGTGGAGCGCGGCGAGGACGGCGGTGTGGGTGTTGCGCCCGCCGCTGCCGCCTCCGGTCACCGGGACTTCGGGCTCACCGGCGGCGATCGTCACCCCCGAACCGGACTCGGCCAGGAACCGTTCCAGTACCTCCGCCACCGGCCCGTCGACCCATTGTGTGTCCAGGGTGGCCGGCACCTCATCGCTGGTGGCTGCATCCACCACGGCCCGGGCAGCAGTGTGCCCATCACCGATCACCTTCACCTCTCCCGCCGGAGTGGGGGGACGCGGCCGGCGTATCGCGTCGGCCACCCCGTCGGGTACCTCGACGCGATGGCGTTCCAGCAGTTCGAGCACCCGATCGGGGTGATGTCCGATGTCGAGGGTGGGGCCGGAGGCCACAACCTCAGGGCCCCGGCCGGCAACGTCCGAGATGATCAAGGTCTCGACCGGCCGGCCGATGGCACGGGCCAGGCCGCCTCCCTTGATCGCCGAGAGGTGACTCCGGACCAGGTTCATCTCCCCTATCGAAGCTCCACCGGCCAGCAGAGCACTGTTGGTGGTGGCGAGATAGGCCTCGTCCACCCCTGGGACCGTCTGCTCGCACAGAGCCGATCCTCCCCCAGAGATCAGCGCCACACACCGTCCGGTCAGGCGCTCGGCGACCTCCATCACCACCCGGCCCGCGGCGAAGCTGGCCGCGCCGGGGACGGGATGGTCCCCGACCATGAGCCTGACCCCGTCAGGCACCGGTCCCGCGTTGTCGGTGACGCAGATCCCGGTGATGTCGCCCAGGACATCGGCCGCCCCCCAGCACATGGCTGCGGCTGCCTTGCCGATGGCGATGATCGAGGCTTCCTCGCAGGTCGGGCCGAGATGTCGGGCGGTCAGGCTCCTCGGGTCGACGGCGGCCAGTCCCGAGCCCAGCCAGCGGAGCACCGTCTCCCGATCCACCGACTCAGATCCACTCGCCGGCAGGATGGTGTTTGGCGGAGTCCAGGTCGGCAGGGGAATCCAGGTCGTGGAGGAGGCCGGTGCGGACCACCACCACCGGGTCGTCGAGCATCCGAAGATGGCGATGGAAGCTCCCCGGTCCATATCTGAAGTCGAGACTCCGGGTGGAGGATATGGCGGTGGTGCCCCCGTCGGCCGAGGGTGCGATCACGTCTCGTCCGGCGAGGATCGGTAGAAGCAGACACCCGAGGTCGTCTGGGGTGAACAAGGGAAGGTCGGCATGGAGCACCACCCAGGGCGAACCCCTGCTTGCAGCCACTCCGACCCCGGCCTCGGCTGCACCGTCGAGGCCCGTGCCCGGCTCGTCCAACGTCTCCAGGCCGATGTCATCTGCCCACCCGGTCACCTCCGGATCGGAGGTGACGACCAACACAGAGACTCCGGCTTGTCGGCAGACACCGGTGACGTGCTCGGCGAGGGCACGACCCAATCTCCAACGATGCTGGTCCTCCAGTTCTCCGGAGAGTCTGCGCTTTCCGAAGCGGAACGAGCGCACAGGGAGCACACCTACCGGTCTGTTCACATGTGGGGGAGTAGCCAGGCTCAGGGGACCAGGAGCACCGGGCAGGGTGCGTGATGGCAGAGACGATCGGCCACCGAGCCGAGGACGACCCGCTCTACCAACCCGGCGCCGCGTCTGCCGATCACCAGGAGGTCGGCCGCCTTCTCCTCGCAGACCACGATGAGCCGGGACGCCGGGTCCCCCAGTTCCTGAATCATCTCGTAGTCGACCCCGTCGAGGTCGAGGTGGGACTCGACCTCGTCGAGGATCTGCTTCTGACCCTCGATCAGGGCCACCGACAGGGCCTCGGGGGTGGGAGGCGCCCCACCGATTCCCCACCACCCCTCGGGTGTGCGGACCACGGTCACCAGGAGAAGCCTGGCGCCCCATTTGCGGGCGATGGCCACCCCACGCTCGGCGGCGTGGGTGCTTCCCTCCGATCCGTCGACCCCGACAACCACCGTGTGCATGTCCCAAGTCACGTGTGCCTCCTAGTTGAGCAACCACTGGATGAGATGTCCTGTGGCCAAACCGTACATGCCGGCGACCAGGTCGTCGCCCATGATTCCCCAGGCGGCTCCAGCCCGATCGGCGGCGGCAACTCCGGGGAAGGCTCTCTTGAAGATGTCGGCCAGGCGGAACACGGTGAAGGCCGCCACCGCCGCCGGCCACGCCACCACTGCGGTCAGGGCGAGGAAGACCCCGGCGGCTTCGTCGATGACGATCCACCCGGCGTCGCCCACCTCCGGCTCCAGCGCCGAGGTGACCCACAACCCGATGCCCAGGAGCAGGGCACACCCCAACGCCACCGCCTGCCAGCCGGCGGTGAGCCCCAGGGCGTAGGCCAGGGCCCCGGCGACGAGGGCCGCCAGTGTGCCCGATCCCGAGTCGGCTCCTCTGAGCCTCCCCAGGATGAGGCCGACGCCGAGAAAGGAGGCGACCAGGCGTGGCATGTTCAGCAGCGTAGAACCGGATTTCCCCCGCCCTTCGGCGCGTTTACCCTTTGTGGATGGATACCGCATCCCACATCTGGAATGACGGTGAGCTGATCCCGTGGGATCAGGGAACCGTGCATTTCCTCAGCCACGGGCTTCAGTACGGCACAGGTGTGTTCGAGGGCATTCGCGCCTATCAGACCCCCGAGGGCACCGCGGTATTCAGGCTGAGGGAGCACATGGTGCGTCTCGAGATCTCGGCGCGCTCTTACCGGATCCCGATGAAGTGGACCCCGGACGAGATGTCCCAAGCCTGCCTCGAGCTTCTCCGGGTGACCGGGCTGGAGTCGGCCTACATCCGTCCTCAGGTCTTCTACGGGATGGGCACCATCGGCCTCTACCCCTTCGACAACGAGGTGCAGACGATGATGGCCGCCTTCCCCCTGGGTAGCTACCACGGTGACGAGGCAGCCCAAAAGGGGATCACCACCATCATCTCCAGCTGGCGGCGGATCTCGCACACATCGTTGATCCCCACCGCCAAGGGCTCGGGGGGTTATCTCAACTCGATGCTGGCCAAGGCCGAGGCCCTCGACGCCGGGGTCGACGAGGCCATCCTCCTCAACGACAGTGGCTCTCTGTCTGAGGGAAGCGGGATGAACCTGTTCCTGGTGAGCGGGGGCACGGTTCATACCCCGTCGGTGTCGTGCGGGATCCTCGAGGGCATAACCCGCAACTCGGTGATCGAGCTGCTCGGCGACGAGGGGATCGAGGTCAAGGAGGGCGATCTCGTCCGAGGGAGCCTGTACGCCGCCGACGAGGTGTTCCTCACCGGAACCGCGGCCGAGGTCTCCCCGGTGCGGGAGATCGACCGCCGCCCAGTGGGCGACGGCACTCCCGGTCCTATCACCCGCAAGGTTCAGGAGCTGTTTCGGGAGGCGGTCGCCGGCAAGCTCGATGACTACCGCCACTGGCTCTCGTTCGTCTAGGGGTCATGGGCCAGCAACCCAATGTGGAGCTGACCGAGGCGGACCTGCCGCGGCGTTCCCTCGAGCCGCCGTCCTCCAGAGGCTGGCGCTCGGCCAAGCCGGGAATCCCCCAAGGCCCCTCGGACGTTCCGGCGGGCGGGACGTTCGGTGTCACCGGTCCCGATCCCGGCTGGGCCACCAAGCTGGTCCGAAGGTTCGATCTGCCCGACGACCCCGGTCTCGACCGGGTGGTCACCGGTCTGGTGATGGCCCGGGCAGCCGCCCTGGGGAGGGCAGCGGTGCCCGAGGACATCGAGGTGGCGTTGGTGCTCTGTGGTTACGGGGAGGAGATCCCACCGGAGGTGGTCGAGCGGCGCCGACAATGGCTGGCAGCGGTGCCCCACGAGTCCCGGCCCGGCGAGACTGCGGTCGCCGAGGTCGACCGGAGTCTCCTCGTGGAGAAACCCGATCGGATCCGCTGGGCGCTCCGTCACACCGATAGGGCCCACGCCGCCGTTCACGGTTAGCGTCGGCCCCCTATGAAGATCGTTCGTGTAAAGGCCGGCGACGACATCGTCTATGGAGTGGCCGACACCGAGGGCGTGTTGGTGTACAACGGGTCGCCGTTCGTTGCCTGGGAGCCCACCGAGACTGTGGTCCCCTGGCCCCGCGCCCAGCTATTGGCCCCGGTGTTACCGACCAAGGTGATGTGCGTGGGGAGGAACTACGAGGAGCATGCCGGCGAGATGGGGGGCGAGGTCCCCGAAGAGCCGCTGATCTTCATCAAGCCGGCGACCTCGGTGGTGGGCCCCGACGCCAACGTTGTCTTTCCCCGCCTGTCCACCCTGGTCCACCACGAGGCGGAGTTGGCCGTGGTGATGAGCCGCCCCGCCCGGAACATAAAGGCTGAGGACGCCTCCCAGTACATCTTCGGCTACACCGCGGGCAACGACGTCACCGCCCGGGACCTGCAACGCAAGGACGGCCAGTGGGCCCGGGCCAAGGGATTCGACACCTTCTGTCCTCTCGGCCCGGCGATCGAGACCGAGCTCGACCCCCTGGAGCGACTGGCGGTGATCTGCCGGGTCAACGGGGAAGTACGTCAGGCCGGGTTCACCTCCGACATGGTGTTCGGGGTCGCCGAGATCATCGAGTATGTCACCGCCTTCACCACCCTGCTTCCCGGTGACGTCATCCTCACCGGGACCCCGGAGGGGGTGGGCCCGGTCGAGCCCGGCGACCTGATGGAGGTGGAGATCGACGGGATCGGCACCCTGGCCAACCCGGTGGTGGCGGGATGACGGTGCGGGTGAGGATGGCCCCCTCACCGACGGGAACCCTCCATGTCGGCACCGCCCGGGCCGCCCTGTTCAACTGGCTGTACGCCCGTCACAACGGCGGGGTGTTCATCGTTCGCATCGACGACACCGACCGGGAGCGCTCCACCGCAGCGTTCGAAGCCGAGATCCTCGACTCCATCCGGTGGCTGGGACTCGACTGGGATGAGGGTGTAGGGGTGGGCGGCCCCCATGGCAGTTACCGCCAGTCCAACCGGTATGACCGCTATCGGGAGGTGGCCCACGGGCTGGTCGAGTCGGCCGCCGCCTACTTTGACGACAGGGCCACCGAGGAACTCGATGAGCTGCGCTCCCGGGCCCAGGCCGAGGGTCTCCATCCGGGTCACTACATCCGGCGACCCGAAGTGGAGAGGGCCGATGGGGCGATCCGGCTCTCGGTGCCTCAGGACGCCCCGGTGGTGTTCGACGACCTGGTCCGGGACCGGGTCAGCTTCGATCCCGAGGACATCGACGATTTCGTCATCCTCCGCAGCGACGGCAGCCCCACCTATCACCTGGCCTCGACGGTGGACGACGTCGACTACGAGATCACCCACGTTGCCAGGGGTGAGGACCTCCTGCCCTCCACCCCGAAGCACATCCTCCTCACTCGGGCGATGGGCGTCGCGGAGCCGGTCTACGCTCACCTCCCCCTGCTCTTCGGCACCGACGGCCGCAAACTGTCCAAGCGCCATGGGGCGACCGCCCTCTCCGAGTTCCGGGATGCCGGCTACCTCCCCGAGGCGATGTTCAACTATCTGGCGATTCTCGGCTGGTCTCTCGACGCCGAGACCACGATCTTCACCAAGGAAGAGGCGGTTGGCGCCTTCGACCTGGCCGACGTGTCGAAGAACCCGGCGGCATTCGACCCCGAGAAGCTGGCCTGGATGAACGGGGAGTACATCCGGGCGATGGATCCTCCCCGGTTCGTCGGGTTGGTCAGACCCCATGTCGAGACGGCGTTGGGTCGGTCCCTCGACGAGGATGAGTGGGCCCGATTCGGCATGGTCGCTCCTTTGGTACAGGAACGGACCCACCTCCTCCCCGAGGCCGGTGAGCAGGTGCGCTTCCTCTTCGAGGACATCGCCTCATACGACGGGCCTTCTTGGGAGAAGGTGATGACCCGAGAAGGGGTCGGCGAGGTGCTCGACGCCGGCCTGGCCCGACTCGAGACCTTGGAGCCCTGGGACGCCGCCACCGTGGAGTCGGAGCTGCGCCGGATCCCCGAGGAGTTGGGTCTGGGGGCAGCCAAGGTGTTCCAGCCGCTCCGGGTGGCGGTCACCGGGTCCTCGGTGAGCCCTCCCCTGTTCGAGTCGATCGCCGCCCTGGGCCGGGAACGTACTTTGGACCGGATCCGTCGGGCCCGACGTGAGTTGGGGTGAGGCCCCGCGGGCCGTAACCTTTCCCTGGCACGGTCCCGTCGTCCAGTGGTCTAGGACGCCGGCCTTTCAAGCCGGAAACGCGGGTTCGAATCCCGTCGGGACTGCCCGATCCTTCCCCCTGGTCACAGGTGCGGATCGTGAGGGACAACGAGCCAGAGTTGACGTCTTGCACAAGATCGCCCGCGAAACTGTCCCGAGCCTCCCCGCCACCGGCGTGCCCGCCAGCATCCCGAGCACCAGGGTGATCCCTCTGCCCATCGAGCACCCCCATGCCTTCGAGGTGAGCGGGCTTTGGGGTTTGTGAAAGCGGGGCCGATGCCACAAACTGGTCGCCACTGAGATGTCCCTGGAGACCATCCGCCTGTACAACACCTTCCTTGCGCTGCTCTCGCTGTTCGCCTTGACGCTGGCGCTCGGCCTGGTCATCTACCGTCTGGTCCGGGGCAGGGAGGCAGCCGGTGTACTTGGGGGAGACAAGGCACTGTGGCTTGCCTGGTCGGTGGCGATCGTGGCCACTGTGGGATCGTTGATCTACTCCGAGGTGGCCCACTTCGTCCCCTGTCGGTTGTGCTGGTTCCAGCGGATCGCCATGTACCCGCTGTCGGTGGTGCTACTGGTCGGTGCCATCCGCAAGGATCTGGCCGCCAAGTTCTACGCCCTCCCCATGGCCCTGATCGGGCTGGCCATCTCCATCTGGCACTACACCATCCAGGTCTTCCCCTCGTTGGAAGGCGGGGCCTGTGACCCGCTCAACCCGTGCAGTGCCCGGTATGTCGAGGTCTTCGGGTTCATCAGCATCCCGTTTATGGCCGGTGCCGGGTTTACCCTTATCGCCGTCCTACTCCTGTTCTACGTGAGAGCCAAGCAGTCATGAACAAGACCTTTCTCTGGATCGGCGGGGGTGTCGTCGCCCTCGGCCTCATCGTGTGGATGGCGCTGTACATCGCCGGTGAGGAGCCCATCGACCCCTCCATCGGGTTCCGTGACGTCACCGTCTCGGGCGACCCTCTCCCTGTGGTCAACCAAGGAGGTGACCCGGCGGTTGGCTGGACCGCCCCCACAGTCGCCGGGACCGACTGGGACGGCAACCCGGTGAGCATCGCGGCCGATGGCCGCCCCAAGGTGGTGGTGTTTCTCGCCCACTGGTGCCCCCATTGCCAGGCGGAGGTGCCCGTGATCCAGAATTGGCTGAACAGCGGCAGGCTCCCCGAAGGTGTCGACCTCTATGCGGCGACGATCTTCACCGATGCCCGGCGGGCCGAGTTTCCCCCGCAGGCATGGTTGGAGCGGGAGAACTGGACGGTGCCCACGGTGATGGACAACCAGGCGGGTGACATCGCCCGCGCCTTTGGGGTGACCGGGACCCCCGGCTATATCGTTCTCGACGGGGAAAACCGCAACATGGGGAGGTTGTCAGGCGAGATCGGGGTGGCCGGACTGGAAGCCCTGGTGGCGCTGGCACAGGGCCAGGTGCCCGGCTGAGCTGCGGCCCTACTGCTCCAGGGCCTTGATCTTGTCGAGACGCCGTACGTGCCGGTCGTCGCGGCTGAAGCGAGCCTCGATGAATACCCTGACCAGGTCCTCGGCCAACGCCCGACCGATCACTCGCGAGCCGAGGCAGAGGACGTTGGCGTCGTCGTGCTCCACCATCTGATGGGCGGTATAGGTGTCGTGAGCCAGGCCGGCCCGGATCCCGTTGAGTTTGTTGGCGGCGATGCAGGCCCCGGCCCCGGAGCCGCAGACGATCACCCCCCGGTCGGCCCGGCCGTCGAGAACCGCGCGAGCCACAGCCGCCGCGTAGTCCGGATAGTCCACGGGGTCGGAGGAGTGGGTTCCCAGGTCGTACACCGCATGACCCGCCTCGGCCAGCCAGGAGGCGAGCTGCTCCTTCATCTCATACCCGGCGTGATCCGACCCCACGGCGATTCTCATGGCCCGGGCAGGGTAGCCATCACCGAGATAGGAGCCTGGCGAACCGGGTGCCCACCGGGATGACCACTACATTCGACAGGATGCCGACCATCACCGTCGAGGGCGGCCGGCCCCTGGCGGGGACCGTCAACGTCCGAGGAGCCAAGAACGCGGTTCTCAAAGAGATGGTCTCGGCGCTTCTTGCCCCCGGGAGGCACCGGTTGGGAAACGTCCCGGCGATCCTCGACGTCGAGCTGATGGCACGGGTCCTATCCCACATCGGCTGCAAGGTGGAGCAGGGCGACCACGAGCTGTGGACCGTGGTGCCCGAGACTCTCAACCCGGAGACCCCTATCGAGCTGGTCCGTCAGATGAGGGCCTCGATAGTGGTTCTCGGCCCGCTCCTGGCCCGGTGCGGAGAGGCCCGGGTGGCCCTTCCCGGCGGTGACGACCTCGGCGCCAGACCGATCGAGTGGCATCTCGAAGGGCTCGAGCAAATGGGGGCCAACTTCGAGCTGGTCCACGGCGAGCTGGTAGGCAGGGTCGACGGAAGGCTGAAGGGCACCGAGGTGGAGCTTCCCTTCCCCTCGGTGGGCGCTACCGAGAACATGCTGTTCGCCGGGGTCCTAGCCGAGGGTGAGACCACCATCGTCAACGCCGCCCGCGAGCCAGAGATCGAGGATCTGATCCTCCAGCTCACCGCCATGGGGGCCCGGATCAGCGGCGGCGGCACTTCCCTGGTGACCATCGAAGGGGTCGAAGGGCTCGCACCAAGCGAGCACCAGGCGGTAGCGGATCGCCTCGAGGCCGGCACCTTCGCCGTGGCTGCGGCGATCACCGGTGGTGACGTCACCGTCACCGGATGCCATCCGGCCCACCTGCGCATGGAACTGCGCAAGCTGGAGGACACGGGATGTGATATCGAGCGGGGGGAGGGCTGGCTGCGTGTCCGAGGCCCGGAGCGTCCCGCCGCCGTCGACTTCGTCACCCTTCCCTATCCCGGATTCCACACCGACATGCACCCCCAAATGGTCGCCCTACTCAGCGTGGCCACCGGGACGTCGGTGATCACCGAGAACCTCTACGACGCACGGTTCCGATATGTCGGCGAGCTCGCCCGGATGGGCGCCGACATCAGCTTGGAAGGCCAGCATGCGGTCATCCGGGGTGTCGACGATCTGTCGGGGTGTCCGGTCCTCGCCCCCGACATCAGGGCGGGTGCCGCTCTGGTGCTCGCCGGGTTGCGCGCCGAGGGCACCACCGAGGTGGGAGATGCCACCCACATCGACCGGGGATACGAGGACTTCACCGGCAGCCTCTCCCGACTGGGGGCCGAGATCTCCCGGGTTGAGACACCCTAGAATCGGAACATCCGGCGCCGCTGCCGGGTTGCACCACGAGAAGATGACACAGCCAACACCGGTTTCGATCGCCACCACCACCTCAGGGAACGGGGAGGTGGACCTGGACGCGCTCGAAGCGGCGCTCGACTACATCCGCCCCGCGGTCCAGGCCGATGGGGGTGACATCGTACTTCTCGGTGTCGAGGACGGCACCGTGAGCCTGGAGATGGTTGGTGCCTGTGGCGGTTGTCCCCTGTCGATGATGACTCTCAAGGCCGGGATCGAGCGCATCCTCAAGGACCGGGTTCCCGGAGTGGAACAGGTGGTGGCCAGCGCCGACGCCCCCGGCACCCTGGAAGACGCCACCTCGGGTCTCGGGCTTCCCACCCTCTGAGCCAGGGTCCTCCCCCGAAGTCGGTTTGCGGCGGCTTAGTCTCGCCGTCATGGACCGGGCATTGATCGAGCAGGTTCGAAGTGGAGACCGCAAGGCTCTGGCGGTCGCCATATCCGAGGTCGAGGCCGATCCGGCGCGGTTCGTCGATCTGCCCGCCCCGGAGCAGTTGGTGGTGGGGATCACCGGCCCACCCGGTGCGGGCAAGTCCACCCTGATCTCGGCGATGATCAGGGCATGGCGAGGACGCGACGAGACGGTAGCGGTGCTTGCCGTCGATCCTTCGAGCCCGCTCACCGGGGGGGCCCTTCTCGGTGACCGGATCCGGATGCAGGATCATTCCGGTGACCCCGGGGTCTACTTGAGGTCAATGGCCGCCCGGGGACATCTCGGCGGGCTGTCGGCGGCTGCCGGCGCCACCCTGCGCCTGGTGGCTCTGGGCGGGTTCGACCACGTCGTGGTGGAGACGGTGGGGGTGGGCCAGTCTGAGGTGGAGGTGATGGGGGTGGCCGACGCCGTGGTACTGGTGGTGGCCCCGGGATGGGGCGACCACATCCAGGCGGACAAGGCAGGGGTGATGGAGATCGCCGACATCGTCGTGGTCAACAAGGCCGACCGCCCCGGCGTGGGGGAGGTGAGGCGGGCACTGATCGAGGCCGTCGGGGAGCGAGGGGTGGAGGTGATCTCAACTACCGCCACCGTCGGTGAAGGGGTCGAAGCCCTGATCGACAAGGTCGACTCTCTGTCATCCCGTGCACCTGGGGACAAGCGGCCGCCGGGCCGGCGAGTGGGGGACCCGACAACCGACCTTTGACGGTGTGCCCCCTGCCCATCTGGTCTGTCCTCGCCTGCGCGATTTCCCCGAAATCCGTAGGGGACATGTCCGAGTGCTACCTGCTGTCCACGGTCTCCGTCGACGTGATTTCGGCCTGGGCGGCGGCGAGCCGGGCCCCCTCCACCCGGGGAGGGCTGCACGAGACGTAGTCGAGCCCGATCTGGGCGACGAAGGAGATCGAGTCGGGGTCGCCTCCATGCTCACCGCACAGGCCGAGTTGGAGTGTGGGGTTGGCCTCCCTGCCTTCCAGGCAGGCCACCTTGATCAGCCGGCCCACCCCAGCGCGGTCGATGGTCTGGAAGGGATCGGAATCGAGCACCCGGTCCTCGAGGTAGTCGCGAAGGAAGAGACCTTCCGCATCGTCGCGGCTCAGGCCGTAGGTCATCTGGGTGAGGTCGTTGGTACCAAAGGAGAAGAAGTCGGCTACTGCGGCGATCTCGCCCGCGGTCAACGCCGCCCGGGGGAGCTCGATCATGGTGCCGAGGGGGACCTCCAAGGTGAGACCGGTGCGCTTCTCCGCCTCGGCTACTTCCTTCTCCACCATGGTTCTCATCCTGCGGAGCTCCTCGGCGGCTGAGACCAGGGGGATCATGATCTCGAGATGGGGGTCGCCACCCGCCTCGAGACGCCGGCACATGGCGTTGACCGCGGCTCGGACCTGCATCCGGTAGAGCTCGGGGAGCTTCAGGCCGAGCCGTACCCCCCGCAACCCCAACATCGGGTTGTCCTCCTCCCAGAAGGCCACCTGCTCGGACATCGCTCGCAGGTCGTCGATGGGACGTCCCGATCTGACCCGGCGTAGGGCTTCCTGCTCCAGTTCGAGTCGCGAGGGGAGAAACTCGTGGAGGGGAGGATCGAGGAGCCGCACCACGACGGGAAGGCCATCCATCGCCTCGAGGATCGCCTCGAAGTCGCCCACCTGCAGGGTCTCCAGGTCGCGTAAGGCGTCTTGTCTGTCTTTGGGTGTCTGAGCAAGGATGATCCGCTGCACCACCTTGAGCCGCTCACCCATGAACATGTGCTCGGTACGGGCGAGGCCGATCCCTGAGGCCCCCCGTGCCCGGGCCTCAGCGGCGTCTTCAGGGGTGTCGGCGTTGGCCCGAACCCCCAGCTTGCGGATCTCGTCAGCCCAGGCGAGGAGCTTGCCCAACTCGGGGAGGGGTTCTGGTGCCTCCAGGTCCACCGGCCCCAGGTACACCGACCCGGTGGTGCCGTCGATGGTGATGTGCTCCCCGGCGTGGATTTCCCTTCCTGCCACGGTGGCGACCCGCGCCGACAGATCGACCTGGAGTCGGGCTGCTCCGGTGACCGCCGGCTTGCCCATCCCTCGGGCGACAACCGCGGCGTGTGAGGTCTTGCCCCCCTGGCTGGTGAGGATGCCCAATGAGGCGGCCATCCCGTGGATGTCGTCGGGTGTGGTCTCCGGCCGGACCAGTATCACCGCGTCACCGGCCTTGGCCCTGGTCACCGCCTCGTCCGAGTCGAACACCACGACCCCGGCGGCGGCACCAGGTGATGCGGCGACACCGGTAACCACCGGGGTGGCCGAGGTGTTGGATGCGATCCGGGGCCGGTGGAGCTGTTCGAGAGCAGCCGGATCCACCCTGACCAGCGCCTCTTCCCGGGTGATCGAGCCTTCCCCGGCCATGGCCACCGCGATCCTCACCGCGGCCTCGGCGGTGCGCTTGCCCACCCTGGCCTGGAGGATGTAGAGCTTGCCCTTCTCGATGGTGAACTCGATGTCCATCATGTCCCGGTAGTGGGCTTCGAGGGCGTCCATGTGCTCGATCAGCTCGCGGTGGCACTCGCCATGGAGCCCGGCGAGCTGGTCGAGGTTCATCGCGTTGCGTGCTCCCGAGACGACGTCCTCGCCTTGGGCCCGTGGCAGGTAATCGCCGTAGTAGTGCCGCGACCCGGTCGACGGGTCGCGGGTGAAGCAGACCCCGGTGCCCGAGTCCTCTCCCAGGTCACCGAACACCATCATCTGCACGTTGGCCGCGGTGCCCAGGTCCTCGGGGATGGCGTTGAGGCGGCGGTATTCGACCGCTCGCTTGTTCCCCCAGGAGGCGAACACCGACTCGACGGCGGAGCGAAGCTGGACCTGGGGGTCCTCGGGGAGCTGACCGGGCCGGTGCTCCTCGACGATTGCCTTGAACTCGATGGTGGCACGCCGCAGGTCTTCTGTGGTGAGACGGGAGTCGTCACCCACCCTCCGCCGCGCCCGGAGCTCGGTGAGCACCCCCTGGAAGCGGTGTTCTTCGACGCCGAGCACCACGTCTCCGTACATCTGGACGAACCTGCGGTAGACGTCCCAGGCGAAGTGGGGGTCGCCCGACCACGCGATCAGCTCGTCGACCAGCTGATCATTGATCCCCAGATTGAGGACGGTGTCCATCATCCCCGGCATGGAGAACTTCGAGCCGGAGCGCACCGAGAGGAGGAGTGGCTCCGGGCCGGCGCCAAAGGTCCGGCCGGTCTCCTTCTCCAGTCGGAGCACCGCCTCTTCGACCTCCTCCCACAGTCCGTCGGGCAATGAGCCGGTCTCCATCACGGTGCGACACACTTCTGTGGTGATGATGAATCCTGGGGGAACCGGCAGCCCGAGGGCGGTCATCGCCGCAAGGCCGGCCCCTTTGCCGCCGAGCAGGACCCGATCGGAGCCGTCGGCTTCGGAGAAATGGTAGAGGTGGGGCACAGGTCGGGCAGGTTACCTTCCAAGTGGAGGGTCTCATCTGGTGTAGTCAGGTTTGAAACGTCCCCCGGAGGGGTAACAGACCCGCAGCCGCGGAGGTGGTGACCGCTCACAGTGACGTCATCCTACTTTAGGTGGTAGGGTCGCTGAGACCCCGCCGGACCCGGGCACTCGGGATTCTGCGGTGGGAAGAGAGAGGACGAATCACGAGGAGGATCTGTGAGACGTAGATTCGTAGTCCTGTTCACCGCGCTCGCACTGGCGCTGGTGACAGCAATCCCCTCGGGAGCGGCTCCGGCCGACGCTCCCGAACCGACCCCCGACAGCACGGTGGAGCGTGGCAAGTACGACAGCTACATCGTGGTGCTCAAGGCCGACCCACTGGTGGTGACCGAGGGTAGGGAGAACCTCGACACCCCACGTGCCCGCAACCGGGGACAGCAGATGCGGGCCGATCAGGACAAGGTGATGCGCGACTCCGGCGTAGCCGTCTCCAAGAAGGTGAACCAATACGTGTATGCCCTCAACGGGTTCTCGGCGTTGGTCACCTATGACGAGGCGGTCAAGCTGGCCGGAAATCCCGACGTGTCCTATGTGATCCCCGACGAGCTCCAGCAGCCGCAGACCGACTCGAGCCCCGGGTTCATCGGATTGACCGGACCGGCAGGAGCATCGACAAGCGGTGTCACCGGAAAGGGCGTGGTGGTCGGGATCATCGACACCGGAATCTGGCCGGAGCACCCCAGCTTCGCCGACCACGGGCTCCCCGCCCCACCCACCGGGCCCCTGCCCTGCGAGTTCGGCAACACCGCCCACAACCCCGACGATGCCCCCTTCACCTGCAACAACAAGTTGATCGGCGCACGTCAGGTGATGCCCACCTACCGGGCCCTGATCGGGGCCGCTCCCGACGAGTTCGACTCGGCGCGGGACGATGCCGGTCACGGGACCCACACCGCAGGGACCGCGGCGGGTAACCGGGACGTGGCGGCAAGCATCCTCGGCAACGACTTGGGGAACATCTCGGGCATAGCCCCCGACGCTCACATCATCGCCTACAAGGGTCTGGGCAACCTCGGCGGGTTCGGTTCGGACCTGGCCGCCGCCATCGACCTGGCAGTGGCCGATGGTGTCGATGTGATCAACTACTCCATCGGGGGTGGGTCGTCGTTGATAACCGCCGACGAGATCGCCTTCCTGTTCGCCGCCGACGCCGGGGTCCATGTGGCAACCTCCGCGGGGAACAGCGGGCCCGGAGCGGCGACCATTCGCAACCCGGGCAAGGTCCCCTGGCTGACCACGGTCGGCGCCAACACCCAGGCCAGGTTCTTTGCCGGCACCGTGGAGCTGGGCGACGGCACCACCTTTGAGGGCGCTTCGGTCACTCAAGGAGTCGGACCGGCGCCTCTCGTTGACGCGGCCGACGCCGGCGACGACCTGTGCAACCCGGGCGCACTCGACCCCGACATGGTCGAGGGAGCCATCGTGCTCTGCCGGCGGGGTGTGATCGCCCGTGTCGCCAAGGGCCTGGCGGTGCTCCAGGCCGGGGGCGTCGGGATGATCATGTATGAGAACGACGACGTGGGGAACCTGTTCACCGACACCCATTGGGTGCCGGCGGTCCATGTCGACAACACGCCTGGACTGGCGATCAAGGCGTACATCGCCGCTGAAGGCGAAGACGCCACCGCCCAGATCCGCGACACCGCGACCAAGACCACCTGGGAGTCGGCACCGTCGATGACGGTGTTCTCCTCGCGTGGTCCCAACGTGTTCGCCGACGTGATCAAGCCCGATGTGATCGCACCTGGCCTACAGATCCTGGCGGCGTACTCGCCGTTCGACGACATCGGCTTCGTCCAGGGTGAGCTGTTCGGTGCCATCGCCGGGACCTCGATGTCGAGCCCGCACGTCGCCGGTCTGTTTGCCCTGCTCAAGCAGGCCAATCCTGGTTGGAGCGCGGCTGCGGCAAGGTCGGCGTTGATGACCAGCGCCCATCAGGACGTGGTCGACAACGACCGGGTCAGCCCGGCCGGTGTCTTCGCCCAGGGAGCTGGTCATGTCCAACCGGGCAGACCGAACCAGAGGGGCTCGTCCTTCCAGCCGGGGCTGGTCTACGACGCCGGTCTCTTCGACTACTTCGGATTCCTCTGTGACGCCTTCCCCGCGGTGTTCGCCAATCCCACGGCGACCTGTGCCGCGGTCGAGGCCGCAGGGTTCCCGGTGAAGGCCACCGACCTCAACTACCCGTCGATCGCGGTGTCCGACCTCCCCGGCCAGATCACGGTGACCCGGACGGTCACCAGCGTGGCCAGGGAGGGTGGCAGCCGCACCTACACCCCGGTGATCGAGGCGCCTCCCGGCTACTCGGTGTCGGTCTCACCCTCCAGCTTCAGCCTGAGTCGGGGTGAGTCGCGTACCTATGAGGTGACCATCACCAACACCGGTGCCCCAGTGGGTGAGTGGAGGTTCGGCTCGCTGACCTGGAACTCGAACGTGGGCGGATATTCGGTACGTAGCCCGATCGCCGTCCGGGGCTCGGCCCTGAGCTCACCCGATGAGGTGGCCTTCAGTGGCGAGAGCGGCTCGGGGAGCTTCGACGTGCTGTTCGGCTACACCGGCCCTTATACCGCCCAGGCCCACGGGCTCGCCGATGACAGCGGTGAAGGCGGGAATGTCGATCAGGACCCCGACCAGACCTTCTCGGGATGCGGCACTCCTGCCGGGTCTGGTGAGGTCGGCCACGACTTCAGCCTGAGCGGATCGGCGCATCTGCGGATCACGATGGATCAATCGGACGTGTCGGGGGCCGCGGCAACCGACATCGACCTGTTCCTGTGTAGTGGAGGCCAGCTGGTGGCGTCGTCGACGGCGCCGGCAACCGCCGAAGTCATGGACCTCCGCCTGCCGGCCGACGGCTCCTACACCTTGTTCGTCCACGGCTGGAGCGTGCCTGACGGCAACGTCGGGTATCAGTTCCACATGTGGGACGTGCCCCTGACCACGGGGGGGAGCCTGGTCATCGAGAGCGCACCCGACTCGGCAACTGCCGGCGCCCAGGGAACCATCGAGTTCTCCTGGGACAGCGCGTTGGCAGGGTCGACGTCTCTCGGTGCGATTTCCCACCACGACGGGAGCGGACTGATCGGGCTGACCCTGGTCAGGGTGGACAACTAGATACCCCGTACCGCAAACGACGGAGAGGGCGCCCGAGGGGCGCCCTCTCCACGTCTTCCTACACGTCGATCCCGGGTGGGGGGACGAAGTCGTAGCCACCGTCGTCTTCGTCGGACTCGCAGAGAAACAAAGGATCCTTCGGGCCCCCGTGATACAGATAGACCCGGTCGTCGTGTCCCAGCACCGCCCTATACCCGTCGACCAGGGCCTGGGTGTAGCTCATCCCTGGCTGCGGGCAGCCCAGGCTGCCGTCACTCCAGGTGATCTCTTCGAACCGGATCACCTCGATCTCCTCGGGGCCTACGCGTAGCCGGCCGGCCAGATCGGCGACCGCCTGATCCAGCCGGTCCTCGGGTTGGGTGATGCCTGGAGTGGTGGTCACTGTGGTCGGCGTCTCCGTGATCGTGGTCGGGCTGTCTCCAGCCGGGTCGGCTCCGCACGCTGCCGCGGCCAGGAGGACGGCAATCGACCATATCGCAGATCTCATGACTCTTGGACGGTTTCCCCCTGCGCTCGGTTCCCCTGATCAGCCTGCGGGGGTGTAGACCAGTTCGACGCCGTCGCCTTCGATGACGAGACGCCCCTCGATCACCGTCGCCGATTCGAACCGGCGTAGGGCGTCGAGATAAGCCGCCTCGGAGTCCATCACGACCTCTGGCATACACAACATCATCGTGGAGAAGACCTCGGGAAAGCCCCCGTCCTCAGGGAGTGGCATGACGAACCCGTACTGGTTGCACACCCTGCCCCCGAACCCCTGCTCGGAGATCTCGAGGGTGATCGGATGCGAGTCGAACATGGGGATCGGCTGGTTTTCGATGGTGCCCGACTCGAGTATCCAACTGCCGAAGGTTGCCGGACCGAACCACTCCAAGGTGCTCGACACCGGATCGTCGGGATCATCGGAGCCCTGGCCCTGGCCTCCCGGAGGTGGGGATTCGGGGTCGAGGGCGAAGGTCAGGGTGTAGACGTCTCCGCTCAGCGTCAGCACCGAGTCGGCGACCGCCACCCGGTTGACCTGCGCCAGCGCCTCCAGATACTGGCGCTCCGACTCCATGACCTCGGCAGGCGAGCACGCCATCTCGGTGACTGCCACCCCGTCGACAAGCTGGAAGTTGCCGTTGGATGCGACCCGGTAGCGGCCGCCGTAGCTGTTGCAGGCGGCGACCCCGTTGATCTGGCTTCCGTCGAGACGCATGGTTATCGGGTTGCCGTCGAGGGTAGGTATCGGCTGGCCGGAATGGTCCCCCGACTGGAGCACCCACTGGCCTTGGACGCTGGCGGCGAAGTCCGAGCCGAGGCAGGCTGAAACGGTCAGAGCGATGGCGGTCAGGAAGGTGAGTCTTCGCATCATTCGTTTGGACGCCGTAACCGTGGTGGGCGGTTCCTGGGCGCTACAGGGGCAATGCCGCGCCGATGCCGATAGCGAGGCCGGCATAGAGATGGGCCCGGGCCGTCGCCTCGAGGGCACGCACCAGGTCGGCGCCCCGATCACCCCGGCTGACCATTCTCACTGGTATGGCGACTTGGGCGATCACCAGCACGGCGAGCATGGTCCCCCTCGGAGTCAGTCCGACGACGGCGAACAGGGCGACAAGGGCAAGCGACCCGTAGCCGAGGATCGAGAAGAGCCGGCGGGTGGCAGTCTCGCCGATGATCACCGCCAGGGTCTTCTTTCCCGCAGTGCGATCCGTGTCGATGTCCCTGAGGTTGTTGACCACCAGGATGGCGCTGGCGAGCAGGCCGATGGGGATGGCCAGGAGCCATGCCGACCGCGGGGCGGCGCCGTCATGGACGAACCTCGACCCCACCGTGGCCACCAGACCGAAGAAGACGAAGACGAACACCTCCCCGAGCCCGCGGTAACCGTAGGGGAAAGGACCTCCGACGTAGGTGATCATGGCCAACACCGAGGCCGCTCCGATCACCAACACCAGTGGTCCGGCGATCAAGGTGAGGGCCACCCCGGCGACGGCGGCGGCGGCGACCGCACCCCAGGCCGCCATCCACATCGTCCCTGGGGCAATCACCCCCATGGCCACCATTCGCGGCGGCCCGAGGCGGTCCGGGGTGTCGGCTCCGCGTCGGGCGTCGGAGACGTCATTGGCAAAGTTGGCCGCAACCTGGATGGCCAGGGCGCCGAGGAGTGCCCAGAGGAAGGCGTCCAGGCGAAACACCCCGTCGCTCTGAGCCAGTCCGCCGCCGACCACGACGGGGACCACCGCCGCCGGCAGGGTGTGGACTCGAGCCGCGGTCTTCCAAGCCTGGAACCGGCCGATGGCCGAGGAATCAGTGGTCATCGAACTCTGGCACCCCGATCACCTCCGTCTCAGCAGCTTCCCAGAGCTCGCCTTGATGCGCTCTGCCTCAGTAGTGCCAGGGGAAGTCGGAGAAGTCGGGGGGGCGCTTCTCCAGGAAAGAGTCGCGACCTTCCCTGGCCTCGTCTGTCATGTACCCCAGTCGCGTCGCCTCGCCGGCAAAGATCTGCTGTCCGACCAGCCCGTCGTCGATCATATTGAAGGCGAACTTGAGCATCCGCTGCGCCATCGGGCTCTTGGCGCACACCTCCCTGCCCCACTGGAGTGCGACGCGCTCCAGCTCGGTGTGGGCGACTACCGCGTTCACCATTCCCATCGCCTCGGCCTCCCTCGCTGAATAGTCCCGACCGAGAAAGAACACCTCCCGCGCCTTCTTCTGCCCTACCTGCCTGGCCAGATAGGCCGACCCGTAACCGGCGTCGTATGAGGCGACATCGGCATCGGTCTGCTTGAACACCGCGTGCTCTTCCGAAGCGATCGTCATGTCGCAGACCACATGGAGGCTGTGGCCCCCTCCCACCGCCCACCCAGGGACCACAGCGATGACCACCTTGGGCATGAACCTGATCAGCCGCTGCACTTCGAGGATGTGGAGCCGACCCACCCGTCCGGGATCGACTTGCTCACCTTCGGCGTACTTGTAGCCGTCCTTGCCCCTAATCCTCTGATCCCCCCCCGAGGAGAACGCCCAGCCGCCGTCCCTGGGTGAGGGCCCGTTGCCGGTGAGGAGAACACAGCCGACATCGGTGGTTTGCCGAGCGTGGTCGAGCACTGCGTAGAGCTCGTCTACGGTCTGCGGGCGAAAGGCGTTGCGCGCCTCTGGACGGTCGAACGCCACCCGCACCACCCCGGCGTCACGAGCGCGGTGATAGGTGATGTCGGTAAGCTCGAAGTCGGGGACCAGGTCCCAGGCCTCACCATCGAAGATCTCGGATACCACGAACCGCCAGGATAAGGGTCACAATCGGGCCCATGCTCGAATGGTTGCATCGCCACCCACCCATGGCGCCATTCCTGACTGTCGCCGATCGGGTTTGGAGCTACGGCGAGACCATCGCCGAGGTGGAGGCGCGCGTGGTTGGTGAGACCATGGTGGTTCGGCCGTCGCTGACCCCCGGTTCGGTCTTCGACCTTCTCGCCGGCCTTTCCGGACCCGGTGTGGTGGCGCTTCCCCCTGATCGAGGGATCAGATACCAGGCATCAGGTGAGGATTGGGGGGCTCGCCAATCGGGCCGTTGGCTCCTGACGGTTTTCACCTCGGGCACCGGAGGCTCCCCAAGGGGAGTAAGGCTGACCAGGTCGAACATCGAGGCAGCATGTCGGGCATCCAGGTCACATCTCGGGCACGGCCCGGACGACATCTGGCTGCTCTCGTTGCCGTTGCATCACGTTGCCGGGATCTCGATCCTGCTCCGCTCGGCATTCACCGGCGGCTCGGTCTACCTCACCGGGGAATTCGACCCGGAGACGGTTGCCCGACTCATGGGAGGGGAGGTGACGATGGTGTCGATGGTGGCCACCATGCTGTCGAAGACCCTGGAGGCCCATCCGGGGCAGTTTGAAGGACTTCGGGGGGTGGTGGTGGGAGGGGGGCCGATCCCCGACGGGCTCATCGACCGTGCCTGGGAGGCGCACATCCCGGCGCTGCCCAGCTATGGGATGACCGAGACCTTCGGCCAGGTGGCCACCCGCAGGCCAGACGCCGGGCCCGGTCGGCGTGCGCATCCCCTCCCCGGGGTCGAGTTGCGGATCGAGCCCGATGGCCGCATCGCCGTCGCCGGGGGCCAGGTCTCTCCGGGCTACCTGGATGAGCCGGACCGTCCCGGACGATGGCTTGTGACCAACGACCTCGGTGAGTTGGACGCCGGGGGTGCGCTCCTCGTCGTGGGAAGGGCCGACGCGGTCATCGTCACCGGGGGAGAGAACGTGGATCCGGCCAGGGTCGAGACCGTGATCCGCGATCACCCCATGGCCGGGGAGGTGATGGTTGTCGGCGTCCCAGATCCCGACTGGGGGATGGCGGTGTGGTGTCTGTACACCGGAGCCGCCTCCCCCGATGCCCTCGCTGAATGGGCCCGCGGTCGGCTTCAGGCTCACGAAGTCCCCAGGGGGTGGCTCCGCGTTCCGGTGATCCCGGTCGTCGGCCCGGGCAAGCCAGACCGGGCAGCCGCGGTGCGGCTAGCCCTGGATCGGCTCGGCTGAACCTCGGGCACGCCCTTCCTGGCGCATTCCCCAAGCCCCGATGACCAGAGTCAGGCCGATGATCACTGCGGCCACGGTGATCGTGGTGTGCATCCCGGCCACCTGGGCCTCGGCGGTGGCGGCACTGGCACCTCCCGGAGGTAGCGAACCTCCCGAGGCCGAGGCCACCCCGGCGGCCCACACCGAGCCGAGGACGGCGACGCCGGTGGTCACCCCGAGAAGACGGGTCAGGGTCATGATCCCGCCCCCGACTCCCATGTACTCCGGCGGCACCGAACCCATGATGGCGCTGTTGTTGGGAGACTGGAACAGGCCCAGGCCCAACCCCAGGGGCAGGGCGAAGAGGAGGTACTTGGCGGCACCGGTGTCGGTGTCGAAGCTGAGGAACACCAGGAAAGACATCCCCACCACAGCCAGGCCGAGGAGGGTGAGCCGCCGGATCCCCACCCGGTCGGAGAGGCTGCCCGAGAATGGCGAGACCAGGCCCATGGTGAGCGGAGCCGCCCCGAGGAGAAGCCCGACGAAGCCGATGGGGAAGCCGAGGACCCCCTGCAGGTAGAACGGCATCAACAGGAACGACGCCGCCAGGCAGACAAAGGCGAGGAAGCTGGAAACCACGCTCACCGTCAGTATCGGGTTGCGGAACAGTCGAAGCTGGAGCATGGGCGAAGGGGTGCGCAGCTCGACGAAGACGAAGGCGATCGCGCTGACCGCGCTGACGGCGAAAGCTGCGAGGATCGGGACTGAGGAAAAGCCCATGTCCTGACCGAGGGTCAGCGCCAACGAGAGGCTGAGCAGGGTGAGGCTCATCAATATTGTGCCGGGGATGTCGAACTTCTGACCCGGGACCGGCCGCGTCTTGGGGACGTAGCGGACGGCGAGGAGGGTGCCGACGATCCCCACCGGGATGTTGACCAGGAAGATCGGCCTCCACCCCGCGGCCGAGATGATCAGCCCCCCGACGACCGGGCCGATGATGACCCCGATCGACACCGCCGAGCCCACCCAGCCCAGAGCCTTTCCCCGTTCGGTGGGAGGGAACGCCTCGACCAGGATGGCGGCACCCAGGGCGAGAATGAGCACCGATCCCAGTGCCTGGAGCACCCGGAAGCCGATCAGCCAACCCACGGTGGGGGCCAGGCCACACAACGCCGAGGCCACGGTGAAGATGGCGAAGCCGATGGCATACAGGGTCCGCTTGCCCATCAGGTCGCCGAGCCGGCTCATGCCCAAGGTGAGGGTGGCTGTGGTCACCAGGTATGCCAGGGAGACCCACTGGATGACGTTGAACGAGGTGTTCAGGCTGTCGACCAGCGTGGGGAAGGCCACGTTGACGATCGACGAGTCGATGGTGGCCAGCAGCACACCGGCCACCACGGCCACCATGACTAGCCACTTGCGGTCGTAGTCGACCGTGGGGGGTGAGGCGGTGGCGCTCAAGAGCGACCCATGGTAGACCCGGCGCTGCGGGCCTCCCTCAACCCGTCACAGCTTGCGGGCGATGAGGATCCCTTCCCTCATGGGAGTGGCGGTGGCGACATAGCCGGGATCCGCCGCCACCGCCCTGTTGAAGTCGTCGGTCCCGTAGCCCTGGTCGATCCATCCCTCTCCGGTCCCGTACACGTTGTCGGCGACCAGCAGGCCTCCGGGGGCGATCATCGGCGAGAGCAGCTCGAAATATCGGAGGTACTCGCTCTTGACCGCGTCGAGGAAGACAAAGTCGACAGACTCCTGGCCGAGACGGTCGGACAGGCCGGGCAGGACGTCGAGCGCCGCCCCTCGGACCACTTCGACTTTGTCGGCGAGACCGGCGGAGGTGAATTCCCCCTCGGCGAAATCGGCATGACGGTCGTCATACTCCACGGTGATCAGGCGGCCTCCCGGGGCCAAACCGCGGGCGATCCACATCCCGGAGTAGCCGGCCAGCGTCCCCAGCTCGACTGCCAGCCTCCCCGGCGTGAGAGAGGCGAGGATGTTGAGCAGACGCCCCACGTCGGGACTGACCGCGATCGGGGGTAGTCCGGCACGGGCGGCACGGTCCATCAGAGTGGCGAGCTGGGGATCGAGATCTCCGAACAGCTCACCGGCATAGGCAGTGAGAAAGCTCCAGCGCTCGGTGGTCATCGACATCGGATCGAGACTAGAGCCCCTCCGTACTCGGCGTTCCGGGGGTAGCACCAGCCGCGGAACCCGGGACCCACCGCTCGAGGCCTGGCGATCAAGGCTCGTCGAGTGGGGTCCGCCTGCTCTTCTTGATTTCGCTCCGGGCGCGTTTTGAGGCCAGCCGCCGTTCCTTCGCCGCTCGGGTGGGCCTGGTACGGCGTCGCCGCTTGCGAGTCACCAGTGCACCGGCGACCTTCCGGGCCATCCGCTGCCGGGCCACCTCCCGGTTACGCGCCTGGGAGCGCGACTCCGACGCCCTCGTCTCGACTACCGACCCGAGACGAGACACCAGGTGATGCTTGACCTCGTCGGGGAGCGACGAACCGGCGAGGTCGAGGCGCAGGACCACCGCGGTGGCCGAGCGGTTGGCGTGCTGTCCTCCAGGGCCGCCGCTGGTCTCGAACCTCTCTTCCAGGTCCGACCCGGCCACGATGAGGTCGCCGACGACCAGGTCTTCCATCGGCCGGGCTCAACCCTCCTCGTAGTACTCGGTGCCGAGGTGGGTGATCAACTCCTCGCCCATCATGTGGCGGAGGTTGTTGTTCAGCTTCGAGAGCTGGACGAACAGGTCGTGCTCGGGCTGCAAGCCGGGGCCCGCCTGAGGGCTCTTGAAGTAGAAGGAGAGCCATTCCTGTATACCGCCGCGTCCCGCCCTGGCGGCCAGGTCCATGAACAGCGCCAGGTCGAGCACGATGGGGGCGGCCAGGATGGAGTCCTTGCACAGGAAGTCGACTTTGATCTGCATCGGGTAGCCCAACCAGCCGAAGATGTCGATGTTGTCCCACCCCTCCTTGTCGTCCCCCTTGGGCGGGTAGTAGTTGATCCGGACCTTGTGATAGATGTCGCCATAGAGGCTGGGATAGAGATCGGGTTGGAGGATGGTCTCGAGGACTCCGAGCTTGGTCACCTCCTTGGAGCGGAAGCTGTCGGGGTCGTCGAGCACCTCTCCGTCGCGATTGCCCAGGATGTTGGTGGAGAACCAACCGTTGATCCCCAGCATCCTCGACTTGAGGCCGGGGGCGATCATGGTCTTCATCAGGGTCTGACCGGTCTTGAAGTCCTTGCCGGCGATGGGAGCCCTCTCCCCGGCGGCCAGCTCCACCATGGCGGGGATGTCCACGGAGAGGTTGGGCGCCCCGTTGGCGAATGGGACCCCCATGCGGAGGCAGGCGTAGGCGTAAACCTGGGATGGGGAGATCGCCGGGTGATCCTCCTTGAGCCCTTGCTCGAACGAAGCCAGGTCGAGATGGACGTCGGACGCGTCCTCGTAGGCCTCGGTGGACCCGCACCACACCGCGACCATGCGATCCACCTGCTTCTCGGTGCGGAACCGGTCGATATCCTCCATCAGGGCCTCTGCCCGGTCCATCAATGTGCCCTTTCCCTCCTTGACGTGGTCCACGTCGGGCAGGTTCTTCACCCAATGCGGGGAGAACACCGCGGTCATCGGCCTGATGGAGCGCAGCTCGTCACCGATGGCCTCGATGTGTCTCGGCTCGAGGACCCTGGCCTTCATCGCCGCGGTGTAGGCATCGTCGGAGAAGGCGTCCCACCCTCCGAACTCGAGGTCATCGAGCCCGGCCAGGGGGACGAAGTCCTTTATCAGGGGATTGCGACCCTCGGTGCGCTTGCCCAGACGGATGTGGGCCAGCTGGGTGAGCGATCCCACCGGCTCGGCGAATCCCTTCCGGGTGGCGAGGACCCCGGCGATGAAGGTGGTGGCTACTGCTCCCATCCCCGGGGTGAGGACTCCCAGCTTCCCCGTGGGGGCTGCTATCTGCGGCGGGTGGGTCATGGCGAGAAGCTCCTTGCCCACCGACGTTATCCCATCCAGGGGTGGGTGCGGAATCCGAAGGGTTAGGCTCTCACGGTGGACGGCCCTTCCGACTCGCTGGGCCCCAGCGTCGAGGTGGCGCTGCTCGCCGACGCGGTCCAGGCGGTGCGAGGCAAGCTGTTCATCCTGGGTGGGGGCTGGGACACCCTCTGGGTGCCGCGGTTCCCGGCAAGGCATCCCAGTCTGGCGATCGGCCTGCGGCTTCGGGTCCCGGTCTCCTGGGCCGGTGACCAGATCAGGCTCGCCGTGGAGCTTCAGGATGAAGACGGGGGCGCTCTCCTCCCCAGGCCCCTGAGTCACCACCTCAGCCTCCCCGGCACCACCGAGCATCCTCCCCATGCCACCGACTTCGGCTTGATCCGGTCCTTCACCTTCAACAACCTGGTCTTCGAGAAGGAGGGTCCATACTCCTTCGTGATCTCGGTCGAAGGCGAGCCGGTTTCTCGACTGCGGTTCACCGTCCGTTCCAGACCGACCCCGCCATCCGAGCCGATTTGAGCTCGATCAGCTTGGTCATTCCCGGCAGCCTCCCCTAGCCTGGCCGGCGCCCAAAGCACAGGGCTCTACGGCTGCCCCTGTCCCCCCAGCTTTCCAGGAGTCTTCTTGCCGTCTTCCCGCATCCCGGTCTTGCTCGTAGTCGTTTTGTCGGTGACGACCCTGTTGCCGACGACAGCCCACGCCGGCGGGCCCACGTTCCCGGTGTACTTCCCCCAGGACCCACACGTGACCACCTTCTCCAACGACTACGGCGCCCCGAGGCATGGGGCGAGGAGGCACATCGGTATCGATCTGATGGCCCCCAAGATGACCCCGGTGTACGCCTTCGCTGACGGTGAGGTGCTCAAGGTGGCCTCCAGCATCCGCGCCGGGCGATACCTGATCATCGGACACGCCGATGGCTGGGAGACCTACTACATACATCTGAACAACGACAGTCCAGGCACCGACGACGGGATGGCCGACTGGACCCTCACCGTCGCCCCCGGGGTGTCCACCGGAGCTGCGATCAAAGGCGGGCAGCTGATCGGTTGGGTGGGTGACTCGGGCAATGCCGAGTCGACCATGCCCCACACCCACTTCGAGCTGCACCACCGCGGTCGTCCGGTGAATCCTCATCCGATCCTGGCCGCGGCCCGCGACCGGGCCCTCGGCGTCCCCATCGGCGTCCCACTGGACACGGTCGGGCTGGTCTATATCGACTGAGCATCGTCGATGGATGCCACCCTACGGGCGAGGTCCTCGACGGACGGGGCGACACGGGCCACCTCGGGGATGTCCACCTCAGGAGTGTCCTCTTCGGCAACCCAGATGACCCGACTGACCCCGGCGCCGACCACCGCCCGCGCCCAACCCTGAATGACCTGTTCGGCGGTGGCGGCGAACGAGCGCTCCCGCCGGTCATGGGCAGCCTCGGTGATCAGCACCGCGGAGAAGCAGGCGGTGGCCGCCGCTTCGACATGGCCTTCGTCGGAGACATCGCCGAGGGCGACCTTCACCCCGTTGAGGCGCAGCTCGGCGGCCGCCTCCTCGTTGGTGACGAAGGCACGAATCTCACGACCTGGATGTGCGAGTGCAGTGATGATCTCGACACCGGCCCGGGTATCGGCCCCAACCACGATCACCGGCATGATCCCGACGATAGCCGGGGCGGTTTCGACCACAACCGGGGTCCGGGTACAATCCCACTATCCCGATAGTGGAAATTCCCCCCTGACCCCGGTTGTTGGGAAGGGTGTGTCGGAGAACTCCGAGGTGAACGAAGAATGGCAACAGTCGACATAGATCTGGGCGGCTATCAGCTGGGCTGGCACGACGAGGTCACCCTGGCCTTCGAGCCGCGCAAGGGTCTCGATGAGGACGTTATCCGTGACATGTCGACCATGAAGGGCGAGCCGGAGTGGATGCTCGAGTTCCGTCTCAAGGCCTACAAGCGCTTCCTGGCCAAGCCCATGCCCAAGTGGGGTGGTGGCGGGCTCCTCGACACCATCGACTTCGATGACATCTACTACTACGTCAAGCCGGAGGGCGAGCAGCAAAAGGACTGGGACATGGTTCCCGACTCGATCAAGGAGACCTACGAGAAGCTGGGGATCCCCGAAGCCGAGCGCAAGTATCTGGCCGGGGTGACCGCGCAATACGAGAGCGAAGTGGTCTACCACCGCAACCGCGATGACCTGGAGAAGTTGGGTGTCCTCTTCACCGACATGGACACCGCGGTCAGGGAGTACCCGGACCTGGTCAAGGAGTACTTCGGCACCATCATCCCGCCCAACGACAACAAGTTCGCCGCCCTCAACTCGGCGGTGTGGTCCGGAGGCTCGTTCATCTACGTCCCGCCGGGCGTGCACGTCGACCAGCCGCTCCAGGCGTACTTCCGGATCAACTCCGAGAACATGGGCCAGTTCGAGCGGACCCTGATCATCGTCGACGAAGGTGCCTACGTGCACTACGTGGAGGGCTGCTCGGCACCGGTCTACACCACCGACTCGCTGCACTCGGCGGTGGTGGAGATAATCGTCAAGGAGGGTGGTCGCTGCCGGTACACCACCATCCAGAACTGGTCGAACAACGTGTTCAACCTGGTGACCAAGCGGGCAGCCGCCTACCGCAACGCCACCATGGAATGGGTCGACGGGAACCTGGGTAGTCGCCTTACCATGAAGTACCCGGCGGTGTGGCTGATGGAGCCCGGCGCCCACGGCGAGGTGCTCTCCATCGCTTTCGCCGGCGAGGGCCAGCACCAGGACGCCGGGGCCAAGATGGTCCATGCTGCTCCCGACACCACCTCGACCATCGTCTCCAAGTCGATCGCCAAAGGTGGTGGCCGGGCCGGCTACCGGGGCCTGGTCAGGGTGGAGCCCGGGGCGGAGAACGCCAAGAGCTTCGTCCGCTGTGACGCCCTGATACTTGACGAGCACAGCCGCTCCGACACCTACCCCTACATGGAGATCGAGGAGAACGATGCCGAGATCGGCCATGAGGCCACCGTATCCAAGGTCGGCGAGGACCAGCTCTTCTACCTGATGTCCCGCGGCCTCACCGAGGACCAGGCCACCTCGCTGGTGGTCGCCGGGTTCATCGAGCCCATCGTCAAGGAGCTTCCCATGGAGTATGCCGTGGAGATGAACCGTCTCATCGAGTTGAACATGGCCGCCGCCGGCGCCGTCGGCTGAAGGAGCCTGACCCGACCCAGGGTCATCATCCGGGCGGGCCCGATGAGCTGGCATCGGAGGCGGCATCGTGCTACTCATGGCGGGCTTTAGATGAGCGCTGACCACGACCACGGGGATCCCTGATCGACGGCTTTTCCGGTCTGGTGCTGGTCGTCCTGCTGATCCTGGCCAACGGCTTCTTCGTGGCGGGGGAGTTCGCCATCGTCGCCGTGAAGCGGAGCCTGGTGGAGCGAATGGCCCGCGAGGGAGACCGCCGGGCGGGTCGATTGCTCCGTTCACTGCGCAACCTCTCCTTCGAGCTTTCAGGGGCCCAGCTGGGGATCACCGCCACTTCACTGGTGCTCGGGGCGGTGGCCGAGCCGACCATCGCCCGTCTGCTCGAGCCGGTCCTCCTCACGGCCCGGTGGATCCCGCGAGCCACCGCCCTGCCCCTTGCGGTGGCGTTCGCCCTGGTGTTGGCGGTGATGACCCAGATGGTGTTCGGCGAGCTCGTTCCCAAGAACCTGGCCATCGCCCGGCCTTATCGCTCGGCGGTGCGGTTCGGGTTACCGATGCAGACGGTCAATCGCCTCCTTCGACCCCTGATCCTGTTCCTCAACAATGCCGCCAACCGAACCGTTCGGCTCTTCGGCATCGAGCCCCGTGAGGAACTTGCCGGGGTCCGCTCCATGGAGGAGTTGGAGCTGATGATCCGCTCCTCCGGGAAGGAGGGCGGGCTCGACGACGGTGAGTTGGAGTTGCTCACCCGGGCGATCACCTTCACCGAGAAGGTGGCCGCTGACGCCATGATCCCCCGGGTGAACCTGGTCGCCCTGAGCAGTCACCAGACGGTGTCGCAGCTGAGACGGGTGGCGGCCAGCACCGGACACTCCCGATTCCCGGTCTACGGCGAGGACCTCGATGAGATCTTGGGGATCGTCCATGTGAAGGACACGGTGGGTATCCCGGGGTCGAGCCTGGCGTCCACCCGTGTGTCGGAGATCGTCCAGCCGGCGCTGGTGGTCCCGGAGACCGCCTCCTTGGAGAGCCTGCTCACCCAGCTGCAGGCGGAGGGTCGGGGTATGGCGGTGGTCGTCGACGAGTACGGGGGGACCGCCGGCGTCGTCACGGTGGAGGACCTGCTCGAGGAGATCTTCGGCGACATCGAAGACGAGTACGACCGCCCTCTCGATCCTGTCGGGCCCACCGAGGGCGCCGAGACACTCTCCGGCCTGCTTCACCGTCACGAGTTGGAGGAGCTCACCGGATTCGAGTGGCCCGAAGGACGCTATGAGACACTCGGCGGCTTTCTGGTGGCGCGCTTGGGCCGGTTTCCCGGTGTGGGCGAGCTGGTCGACGTGGGTGACTACCTGTTCGAGGTGACCCGGATGGACGGTCATCGGGTCGATCAGGTGAGGTTGGTGCGTCGCACGGCGGGTGAGCCCGGTTGAGCCCTCTTGCCCTGATCTGGATGGTGGTGTTCCTGGTAGCCAACGGCTTCTTCGTGGCAGCAGAGTTCGCCTACATCACCGCCCGGCGGAACGTGCTCGAGGCGATGTCCGGCCGATCGGCGCGGGCCGCGGTCCGGCTCAACGAGGAACTCGCTCTGAGCCTGACCGCGGCCCAGCTGGGGATCACCATCGCCTCCCTCCTCCTCGGTGCTGTGGCCGAGCCGGCGGTGGCGGCGATGATCGAGCCAGTCCTGGCCTGGATCCGACTCCCTGAAGGTGCCCTCCACCCGGTGGCATTGGTGATCGCCCTGGTGATCGTGGTCTTCCTCCACATGGTGATCGGGGAGATGGCACCCAAGAACATCGCCATCAGTGCCCCGGAGCGGTCGGCACTTGCGATGGCGCTGCCCTTCCGGTTCTTCATCGTGGTGTTCCGCCCATTGATCGCCCTGCTCAACGGGGCCGCCAACCGGGTGCTCCGCCTCTTCGGGGTCGACCCCGCCAGCCGCCTCGACGCAGGCCAAACCGCCGGGGACCTGGCGATGATCATCTCCGCCGGCCGCGATGAGGGTGTCATCGAGGACTTCGCCCACCGGCTCCTCATCAGGGCAATCTCCTTCGCTGACCTCGATACCTCTGAGGTCATGGTTCCGCGACCGGATGTCAGGTCGGCGCCTTTGGGTACCAGCGTCGGCGAGCTCCGGGCGCTGATGAGGACGACCGGCCATTCCCGGATCCCTATCCACTCTGGGGACCTCGATGACACCAAGGGCTTCGTCCATGTCAAGGATCTGATGGCCCTGGATGACGACAGCCTCGATCGGCCCATCGACGCGACGTTGATCCGCCCCGCGCTCGTGGTCCCCGAGACCGCACCGTTGCGGGCGGTCCTCGACGGGATGCGACGCGATCGCATCCACCTGGCGCTGGTGGTCGACGAACACGGGTCGACCGCGGGGATCATCACCCTGGAGGACATCGCCGAGGAGCTGGTCGGTGAGATCAGCGACGAGCACGACCGCCGGACCCGCCCCGTGGCCCGTGGCCGTGATGGAGTTGTGGTGGCCTCGGGGGCGGTCCGGCTCGACCAGCTGGCCGGGCACGGGATCGACCTGCCCGAGGGTGACTACGAGACGGTGGGAGGCTTGGTGATGGACCGTCTCGGCCGGGTGCCGCTGCCGGGCGACGCCGTAGAAGTGGAGGGTTGGCGGATCGTGGTCACCGCGCTGGAGGGTCGAAGGGTACGTCAGGTGTCGATCAGGCCCGTGTGACCCTGTCCCCCAGCTCAGCGAGAAGGGAACAGTCAGCGACCTGAGGCGGAGAAGTGGTGGTAGTCCTTGAGGGTTCGCCAACGGCCCCCCCACTCCCAACCGATGGCATCGAATGCAGTGACCACCACATCACCCTCGGTGATCAAGCCTGGTAGGTCCAGGGTGCGGTCGAGATACGGCTCGGAGTCCTCCGGCCAGACCTCCTCGCCACGGACGAACGGGTTGAGATGGGGGTTGATGTCGATCGCCGATCCCAGGGCGTGCTCGGACCATCTGGTCGTCCCGGCGACGAGGCGACAATGAAAGCCGGAGGTGTTGGAATACCCGGGCTCCTCCTCAGCGTCTTCAGGGAGGTGGCCGATGGGGGTCATCGATTCGATCGGATAGCCGGCCGCGAAGAGGTCGGCGAATACCAAGACCACCCCGTCGGCATGCTCCCCGGCGACCACGATCTCGCCGGTGGCCATCGAGCCCTCGAAATCGAAGTGGGTCAACTCGACGACCACCAGATCATCGGGGCCCCGGGGACAGCCGGGCATCCACGAATGGGCCAGGAAGGTCTCATCGACCGGTCGGATCGACCAGGAGAAGGCGGGCAGAAGGGTGGTCACCGTGGTGGAGGCACGGGGGAGGGTGCTGGAGTCGAGGGTGGTGGTGCTGGCAACCGGCGTGGAATCGGTGGTGGTCGGGTGGCGAGGGAGGGTGGAGGTGGTGGCATCGCCGGCGGTGCAGGACACGACGACCAGGGCGAGGGCCAGAAGCCTCCTATACGTTGCTCCTGCCCACCACGAAGCCGAGGATGAGCCCGCCGACTGCCCCCCACAACAGCGAGAAGTCATCACCCGCCGAATATATGGAGGGGCCCCCGGCTATGCGGACGATGGCCGACAGCGAGATCGCGCCGATGATCCCCATCAGCATGGTCCCGATCAGGTTGTCCGCCGAGGCGACGAAGCCTCCGATCAACCCGGCCACGGCGCCCACCGCCCCTACGATGGTCAGGGCCTGCACAACGGAGGCGTCGAGGAACATGGCGACAGGCTATCCCCCGGGCCGGCTGCAGACCGGCAATACCTAGGCCGAGATGACCTTCTCCTCGACCACCGAGGAGATGGGGAACTGGACCGACCTTCCCGCCCGGCTGAATGGCTCGGTGAGCATTACCACGATGGTGGTCGGCCCCCGGGTCACTACGTGCCCGGTGTAGGTGTGGAACCCTTCGTTGTCTTGGGTGATGAATGTGACGACCATCTATCCCTCCGACCTCCTATATCGGCAGAAGGTTGCCTCGACATTGAGTGCTACCTGCGGATTTCGCGGATCGCGATGTCCCGCCGTTTCCCCGGCGGCGAGACTTAACTCCAGGGAAGAGTGCGTCTCCTGGTAGTCGAGGACGAGCCTGATCTGGCCGATGTCATAGCCCGCGGGCTGAGACGGGACGGCCATGCCGTCGACGTCGCCCTCACCCTGACCGAGGCGAACCTCAAGCTCAGGTCGGCGGGGTACGACCTCGCCATCCTCGATTGGAACCTCCCCGACGGGTCGGGGCTCGAGCTGTGCCGCGACCTCGTATCGGGCGACCAGCCCACTCTGGAGGGTGACCGACCCCGGATCCTGATGCTCACCGCCCGCGATGACATCGAGGATCGGGTGGCCGGTCTCGACTCGGGCGCCGACGATTACCTGGTCAAACCGTTCGCACTGGCCGAGTTGTCGGCCAGGGTGCGGGCCTTGTTGAGGAGGGACACCGACTCGTCACCGGTCCTTGAGGTGGGCACGGTGTCCCTCGACCCTTCACGGTTCGTGGTGACCCGCGATCGGTCACCGATCGCACTCACCGCCAAGGAGTTCTCCCTGCTCCACTACTTCATGGCCAACCCGGGCAAGGTCCTGAGCCAGGAGCACCTCCTGGAGCACGTCTGGGACGAGATGACGGATCCGCTCACCAATGTGGTCCGGGTCACCCTGAGCAACCTCCGCAAGAAGCTGGGTGAGCCGCCGTTGATTTCCACCATCCCCGGTCGCGGTTATCGGCTCGAGGGGTAGGCCGGAGCCTTGGTCAACTGGCGATCGATCAGGTTCCGGCTTTCGGTGCAGTACTCGGCGGTGGTCTTCGGTCTCGGCAGCGCCCTGCTCGGCTTGGTCTACCTGGCGGTCCAGAACCAACTGCGGGCAGGGACGGTGAGCGGCGGGTCCTTGTCCGGGCAGACCGTGGTGCTCCCCGACGGGGAGGTGGTGGTCCTTCCCGTCCTCGAGGCTGTCGAGGTGCGGGCCATCGAGTCGGTGTTCCGCGAGTTGGTGCTCGACGAGGTCGCCCGGTTCACAGTCCTCGGGCTGGTGGCGCTGTTCCTTCTCGCCCTGGTGGTGGGGTGGGTGATGTCGGGAAGGGTGCTACGACCGATTGAGGAGATCACCAGTGTGGCCCGGGAGATCCAGGCTTTCGACCTGAGCGGGAGAATTGCCCTGACCGGCCCCGACGACGAGTTGAAGCGTCTCGCTGACACCTTCGATGGCATGCTCGACCGGCTCGATCGGGCCTTCAGCAGCCAGCGGCGCTTTATCGCCGACACCAGCCACGACCTGCGCACTCCGCTCACCGTGATCCGCTCCAACGTCGAGTTGGTCGCCGACGACCCCCAAGCCACTGTCGAGGAGTGGAACCGGGCCGGGAGGATCATCCAGCGCAACGCGGAGCGGATGTCGAAGATGATCGATGACCTGCTGGCTGCGGCCCGGCTGCAGACGGGGCGGTCCCGGGCGGTGACCATCGACCTGGGGTCGATGGTCACCGCCAAGGCCGACGAGTACCGCCCAATCGCTGCCGCTGCCGGGCTGCACCTGGCGGTGGTCACATCCAGCGTCCACATCGAAGGTGTCGAGATGTCACTCGACCGGGCGATGTCGAACCTCCTCGACAATGCGCGCAAGGCGGCACCTCCGGGATCGACCATCACCATCGGATGCGGGGTCCGCGACGGGTGGGCATGGATCGCCGTGGCCGACCAGGGACCGGGTCTACGCGAGGACATCTCCGACGTGGTGGGTCTCGGCCTGTCGATCGTATTCGGTGTGGCCGAGGGCCATGGGGGGACGTTGGGGGCTTTCAACCCCGACGACGGGGGGACGGTCATGGTGGTGTGGATCCCTCTGACCGATCACCCGGGGGTTCCCCCGAGAGTGTCGCCCCTGGAGGCACCTCCCACGGTGGCCTAGATTTCCGCCCATGGCAATCGAGACCATCGGGTCCCCCAGCCTCTTGTTGCAGCCAGGGGTCCCCGACTTCCTCGACCTCCCCTGGGAGCGGCCTCTGGTCGATTGGGAGCACCACCGCCTGGTGGAAATGCCCACCGGAATCCATCGTCACCCGGTGGCCTTCGTCGCCTATCCCCAGGGGTTGTTCGCCATCAAGGAGCTACCGAGGAGACTGGCTGAGAGCGAGCATCGGGTGCTCGACCGCCTCCAGGAGAGGACCGGCCGGTCGGCCCGTCCCGCCGCGCTGGTGCGCCGACCATGGCTAGAGGAAGGCTCGGAGCAGTCGGCGGCGGTGATAACCCACTACGTGCCCCATGCCTTCCCCTTTCGCAACCTGGTGAGCGGTGAGGGCCTCGGCCCGCGGCGCAGCCAGCTGCTCGACGCGGTGGCCGGACTGATGGTGGAGCTCCACCTGGCCGGATGCTTCTGGGGCGATTGCTCGCTGTCCAACCTGCTCTACCGGTTCGACGCCGGCGCCATCGAGGCGGTGATGATCGACGCCGAGACCTCGGCGCTCTACCCGTCCCTGAGCGACGGCCAGCGTCTCCAGGACCTCGACATCATGAGAGAGAACCTGGCCGGGGAGATGTCCGACCTGGCGGCGGCGGCCGGGTTCGAGCTGGACCATGCCGACCTCGCCCTGGGCGACGACGTCGCCGAGCGGTATCGCGGGTTGTGGGACGAGCTGAACCAGGACCTGGTGATCGGGCGTGACGAGAGTTACCGGATCAGGGAGCGGCTGGAGAGGCTCAACGACCTCGGGTTCTGTGTGGACGACGTGGTCATCGAGCCCACCGAGGAAGGGAACCTGGTCCGCCTGCGCACCAGCGTTGCCGGGAGGAGCTTCAACTCGGACCGGCTTCGCGACCTGACGGGGCTGGTGGCCTCGGAGAACCAGGCCCGGGTCATCCTCTCCGACATCCATTACTTTCTCGCCCGACTAGGCGCGATCAGTGAGACCGAGCGGAGGATTGGGGCGGTCGAGTGGCTGAAGGAATCGTTCCAGCCAATGGTGGAGCAGATCGACGTCGAGTGGCACGGTGATGACCCGGTCCAGGGTTACACCGATCTCCTCAATCATCGCCTGGGGATGGCTAAGGCGCGCGGCTCCGACGTCCCCAACCTGGAAGCCTTCGATTCGTGGAAGGCCTCGGGCTTCCCCGGCTTCCCTCTCGACCAGGGACCGTGAACCATCCGACACCGTCGGGATCGAGTTGATAGGTTTGCACGCATGACGTGTCCGGCTGGAGGCACCATCCGGGCCGTCTTGAGCAAGGAGAAAGAATGATCAAACTCATACGATCCGCCTCTGGATCCAGAAAGCTGCTCTCGGTCGTCGCGGTGTTGGCCCTGGTGGTGGCCGCCTGTGGCGACGGCACCGAGAGCACCACCACCGCCGGACCTGGGACCACGGCCGGCCCCGGCACCACCGCCGCTCCCGGCACCACGACCGGGCCCGGTGAGGAGATCGGCGGCACTGTCACCGTGATCGGCACCTGGGGTGGCGGCGAGCAAGAGGCCTTCATGGCGATGGTTGCCCCCTTCTCGGAGGCTACCGGCGTCGAGGTTCAGTACACCGGCACCCGGGACATCAACACGGTCCTCAGCACCGGTGTCCAATCGGGCATCCTCCCCGACCTCGCAGGTCTGCCCGGGCCGGGCCAGATGGCCGAATGGGCTCGACAGGGTGCACTCGTCGACCTGAGCGACGTCTTGGACTACGACACCTATGTCGCCGAGACCTCACCGGCATTCGTCGAGTTGGGGACGGTCGACGGGGTGCTCGCTGGGGTTTTCATCAAGAGCGCGGTGAAGGGCCTCATCTGGTACAACCCCAACCACTGGACCGGCGGCGATCTGACCGATTGGGCCGATGTGGAGGCTGCCGCCGCCGACCCGGGCTCAGCCCAGGCCGGCTGGTGCATCGCTCTGGAGTCTGGCGCGGCCTCTGGATGGCCGGGCACCGACTGGATCGAAGACTTCGTGATCCGGCAGTCGGGGCCTGACGTCTACGACGCCTGGTATCAGGGTCAGCACCCCTGGACTTCCCCGGAGATCCGGGCCGCCTTCGAGGCCTACGGGGTGGCGGTGGCCAACTCGTTCGGAGGAGCAAACTTCGCCCTGGCGACCAACTTCGGCGACGGGGGACAGCCGTTGTTCACCGACCCCCCGGGATGCTTGTTCCATCATCAGGCCAGTTTCATGGCAGGGGAGTTCTTCCCGACCTACCCGCAGAGTCCACAGCCGGGCACCGACTTTGACTTCTTCGTCATGCCCACCATCAACCCGGCCTACCCCGGGGCCCTCACCGGCGCCGGCGACCTGTTCGGCATGTTCAACGACACGCCGCAGGCGCGGGCATTGATGCAGTGGCTGGTCACGCCCGAGGCCCAGCAGATCTGGGTTGACCGGGGTGGGGCCATCTCGGGGAACACCCTGGTGACGGAGTACCCCGACCCGATCGCACAGAAGAGCGCCGAGGCTCTGGCATCGTCCGAGGTGTTCCGTTTTGATGCTTCGGACCTGATGCCCGAGGCGATGAACGCCGCCTTCTGGCAGGCGATGCTGGACTACACCCAGAACCCTGGCCAGTTGGACGCAATCTTGGAGCGGCTCGACACCGTCCAGGCGGACGCCTATTCCGAGTAAATGGGTCAAGGGGCGGTGGCTTCGGCCACCGCCCTAACCCACCGGACCGACCAATGACAGAAGACACCATCGAGATCACCGAGGTGGCCGGGGAGGCCCCCGAGCCGGGGGGTGACCGCCGAGACATTCGCACTGCCTATCTGACGATGCTCGGTTTCCCGGTGGGAGCCCATCGCTGGTACTTGGGGCACACGACGGCAGGATTGGTGTACCTGGCCGTCTTCGCCTCCCTGGCCCTGGCCTGGTTCGCGCTCCGGATCAGAGTGGAAGAGAGCTTTGGGAGCATCTGGATGCTGGCCGCGGTGCTCGTCGGCATCCAACTCGTGGTCGACGCCATCGCCCTTCCTCGTTGGGCACGTGGCGAGGACGACCCGGTGCCCGCGCCCGGTCCGTTGATCCTGCTCCTCGGGGCGTTGGCGGTGATCCTGGTGCTCCCCGCGGTCATCTCCGGCCTGGGGAGCGCCCTCTCTGCACTCTTTGGCAACACCCGGGTCGGCGAGCAGCTGGCGATGGTGGTGGTGACCCTGGTCGGGGTCCCCCTGGTGCTGGTGGCCTACCTGTTCATCGTCGAACAGACGGTTGACCACTTCCCGGTGGCCGCCCAGAGGCGGGTGCGGCCCTGGCTGTGGCTGGCTCCGGCGCTCGGCTTCCTCTACACGTTCCTCGTCTATCCCGCCTTGGGGACGGTGAGGAGGAGCCTCCACGACCAGAGCGGCGAGGGCTTCATCGGGATCGAGAACTACCGGTGGTTCTTCTCAAGCCCGGAAACCCTCATCTCGCTGCGAAACAACGTTCTCTGGCTGGTTTTCTTCACCGCCCTCACCGTCGGCTTCGGGCTGTTGATCGCCGTCCTCGTCGATCGGGTCCGATACGAGTCGTTCGCCAAGACCACCATCTTCGTCCCGATGGCGATCAGCTTCGTCGCCGCCTCGGTGGTGTGGCGCTTCATGTATGTGTGGAACATCCCGGGGACTCCCCAGACCGGCACCCTCAACGCCCTGTGGGTGGCGCTGGGAGGAGAGCCGGTCAACTTCCTCGCTACCAGGTCGATCAACAACTTCGCTCTGATCGTCGTGGCCTCCTGGGTCTGGGTCGGGTTCTGCATGGTGATCCTCTCCGCGGGGATCAAGTCCATCGACACCGAGCTCATGGAGGCGGCGCGTGTCGACGGGGCCAACGAGTGGCAGGTGTTCCGCCGGATAATCCTCCCGCTGCTGGCACCAACCCTGGCCGTGGTGACGACCACCATGATCATCTTCGCCCTCAAGACCTTCGACATCGTCTACGCGATGACCGCGGGGAACTTCGAGACTCAGGTCATAGCCCTCGAGATGTGGAACCAGTTCGCCTTCAACCAGTACGGCCGGGCGAGCGCGGTCGCCGTGGTGCTCCTCCTGGCCATCATCCCGGTGATGGCCTACAACATCAAGCAGTTCCGCAGTCAAGAGGAGATCCGTTGACCGCCGCCAGTGACATCGTCAGGCCGAGGCGTCGCCTCAGCCGTCCCGGCCGCGTCCTCCTCCACGTCACCCTGGCGGTGATCATGGTGATGTGGCTGGTTCCCACCATCGGGACCTTGGTCAACTCCTTCCGCCCCGGCACAGCCATCCGCTTCGAGGGGTGGTGGACCGCTTTCAGTCCGCCCTACGACTTCACCGTGGACAACTATCAGCACGTGTTCACCCGCCAGGGAATGGGTGACGCCTTCATCAACAGCCTGATCCTCACCATCCCGGCAACGGTGATCCCGATCACCGTTGCCTGCTTCGCCGCCTACGCCTTCGCCTGGATGAGGTTCCCCCTGAGGAACACCCTGTTCGTGGTGGTGGTCGGCTTGCTGGTGGTGCCCCTCCAGATGACCTTCGTCCCCTTGCAGATCCTGTTCCGGGAGGCCGGTCTCGCCGGGAGCTTCGTCGCAGTGTGGCTGGCCCACACCGGCTTCGGGCTGCCCTTCTCCCTCTACCTGTTGCGCAACTTCATGGGAGGATTACCCCGCGCCGTGTTCGAATCGGCATCCATCGACGGCGCCAGCGAAATGACCGCTTTTTTCAGGCTGGCGGTGCCGATGAGTGTGCCCGCGATCGCCTCGCTGGCCATCTTCCAATTCCTCTGGGTGTGGAACGACCTCCTGGTCGCCCTCATCTTTCTCGGCCCCAACATTCCCAACCACCCGATGACTGTTGCCCTGGCCGGTCTGGTCAACTCCTTGGGCGGGGAGTGGCACTTCCTCACTGCAGCCGCCTTCATCCAGATGGCCCTGCCGGTGACGGTGTTCCTCCTCTTGCAGCGCTACTTCACCAGTGGCCTGCTCGCCGGCTCGGTCAAGGGCTGAGGACGGTCGGATCGAGACGCACCGGGAGACCGGTGCTCTCCACGATGATCCGGTCCCGGTGGCGGGCGACCAGCAGGGACCCGGTGTAGCCCAGGCAGTGCATGCCCGAGATCTCGATCCTTCCCAGGAACCCGGGTAGGTGGGGGGCCACCACCAGCGATCCTTCGACGGGGTCGACGCGGAGCCCCAGCATGGAGCGGACCAGACCGGGGTAGACCCCGGCGGCCCAAGCCTGGGGGCGGCATGCCGATTGGTACCGGACCGGTGGGTGTGCACGGTCGCGGGGGTGCCCGCAATAGAGCTCGTCGAGTCTGCCGTCAGGGCTGGCCCGGCCCAGGTCGAAGAGGACGCGGGACAGCTCACCCCCGGCGGCGTGGTGGCCCGTCCGGTAGAGCCCGTCGGCGATGACCCAATTGTCGTGAGGCCACAGCGACCCGTTGTGGTAGCTCCATGGGTCGTAGGAGGCCATCCGGGTGCTCAGGGTGCGCACCCCCCAGCCCGAGTAGAGGTCGGGGGCCATCATCCGTTCCACAACGGTTCCGGTCCGCTCGGGTGGCACCAATCCGGTGAAGAGGAGGTGGCCCGGATTCGAGGCGATCGCCTCGACCCGGGCCTTGTCACCGTCGAGGGCCTGGGCGTAATAGCCCTGACCCTCCATCCAGTACCTGGTGTTGACCAGCCGGGCGAAATCTCTCGCCCAGGCTTCGAGCCGATCGGCCAGAGCGTGGTCGCCAGCGGCTCGGGACACCTCGGCAAGGCGGCTCAGGCCGGCGTAGGCGTACCCCTGGGCTTCGATGGGGGCGATGTCACCGGAAGGCTGGCGGCCGTCGGGATGTTGCAGCGAGTCGTCGCTGTCCTTCCACGACTGGTGGCGCGCCGTCAACGGTCCTCCTTCCTCCGGTAAGGCCAGGTGGTACTCGATCAGGCCGTCCCCGTCGCGGTCGCCCCACTCCGCCAGCCAGGTGAGGGCCGCCTCCACAGCCGGGGCCAACTCGGAGTGAAGCGAACGGTCGCCGGTCCAAGCCAGGGTGTCCGCGGCCACCAGGACGAAGAGTGGGGTGGCGTCGACCGTTCCGTAGTAGGGGCGGTGAGGGATTGCACCGAGCCGGGCGAGCTCGCCGTAACGGGCCTCATGGATGACCTTTCCCGGTTCTTCCCCGGTCGAATCCTCCTGGCGGGTCCCTTGGGTCCGCGCCAAGGCCCGGAGAGTGGCCACCGCCTGTCCCGGGTCGAGATAGAGCGTCTGAAGTGTGACCAACAGGCTGTCGCGCCCGAACGGCGCCACATACCACGGAACCCCGGCGGCAACCAGCTGCCCATCGGGAAACACGCTGACAAGGGCTTTGAGGTCGGAGAGGCTGCGTTGGAGCAGTTGGTCGAATTCCGGGTTGTCGGTGATCACCGCTGCCCCCTGGACTGCCCGGGCTGGCGGGGGTGCCTGCTCGGAGGTCTCAAGATGGCCGAACCCGTCGGGGAGAGCGGTGGTGGTAACCGACCAGGTGGCGCCGGCGGGTAGGGCGATCCGGTAGAGGGCGGCGACACCGGTCGACTCCCATGTTCCCTCGACCCGCCGGACCTCGGCGCGCTCGGGTATCGGATCGAACTCGACCCGGGTGCCGAGGTGATGACCGTCCCGGGCTCGATAGCCCATCCAACAGCGCCCCTGATCCCAAGAAGGCTCGAGGAGCTCACCTCGCTCCGGGGACAGCACGCCTCTCAACTCGAAGATGTCGCGGAAGTCGGCGTGGGCGATCAACGCCACCTCGGCCTGGAACGGGGCGTCGCCGTCGTTGGTCAGGTGGTGGGTCACCTCTAGGGCGTCGCCCAGCGAGAAGGTGGCCGTCACCGAGATCGGGCCGGGAACCTCGACCATTCGGAGGGTGAGCGAGCCCAGGTCGCCACCACCGGTCTGCTCGCAGCTCAGCGTGCGACCATCGACGGCGAACGCCACGCGGTTCAGGTGCCTGGTGTCTCCTGCAAAGAGGCCCTCTGCCCCGTTGTGGGCCGGCTCAGCCGACCAGTGCCCCACGAAGAACGAGCGGCGGCTCTTGAGAACGGCGTCCACGAGGGGACATGATGGTCGGCGAGGGCCGGTGAGGATGGCCGGGGAAGAGCCGAGTCCGACCCCTAACCTGGATCGGCGATGGCCGACGATCCGACCGGCTCCAGGCCCTGGTGGCAGGAGGCGGTGTTCTACCAGATCTATCCGCTCAGCTTCCAGGACAGCAACGACGACGGGCTGGGTGACCTGAGGGGGGTCATCTCTCGCCTCGACTATCTATCAGAGACGCTCGGCGTCGATGCCTTGTGGCTGTCCCCGTTCTACCGGAGCCCGATGCGCGACTGGGGATACGACGTCTCCGACCACTGCGACGTGGGCCCCATCTTCGGCACCCGCGACGACGCCGCCGAGCTCTTCGAGGCGGCGCATCGGCGGGGAATGAGAGTGATCGTGGACTACGTGCTCAACCACACCTCCGACCAGCACCCCTGGTTCGTCGAGTCCCGGTCGAGTCGGGAGAGCCCGAAACGGGACTGGTACGTGTGGAGGGATGGCCGCGACGGCGGTCCCCCCACCAACTGGATCAGCGTGTTCAGCGGTCCGGCCTGGTCGTACGACGACCACACCGGGCAGTGGTACCGCCACACCTACCTTCCCGAGCAGCCCGACCTGAACTGGCGCAACCCGCTGGTGGTCGAGGCCATGCTCGATGTGGCACGGTTCTGGCTGGATTTGGGAGCGGACGGGTTCAGGGTGGACGCCGCCCACCAGATGATGAAGGACCCCTTGGAGCGGGACAACCCCCCGGCACCGCCCGACTATCCCCGACCGTGGAAGGACATGGGGCCCTACGACGACTTCATCCATCTCTATGACTTCGGTCATCCCGATGTTCACGAGGCTCACCGGATGATGCGAAAGGTGGTCGACTCCTACGGGCGCGACGCGGTCACCGTCGGGGAGATCCACATCTTCGACCTGCCAGAGTGGGCCTCCTACTACGGGGAGGCCTTCGACCAGCTCCACATGCCTTTCAACTTCCATCTCATGGCCTCGGACTGGGACGCGGCCCATATCAGGGCCACGGTCGAGACGGTGCTGTGGAACATCCCCGCCGGCGGCTGGACCAACTGGACCCTGGGCAATCATGACGAGATCCGGCTGGCAACCCGCCTCCCTCATGGGCAAGAGCGACTGGCCGCCCTGCTTCTCCTCACCCTCCGGGGGACACCCTTTCTCTACTATGGGGACGAGTTGGGCATGGAGGAGGCGGTGATCCCTTCTGACTCTGCCCGCGACCCCTGGGGAGCCAACGTCGCCCATCTCAGCCGCGACGGCGCCCGGACCCCGATGCACTGGACTGCGGGGCCCAACGCCGGGTTCACCGCGCCAGAGGTGATCCCCTGGCTTCCCATGGAGAGACACCACCAGGTCGTCAATGTCGAGTCCCAGGTCGACGACCCATGGTCGATTCTCAACATGTACCGGCGGCTGCTCACCCTGAGACGTCAGTCGTCGGCGCTGCGGGTGGGCAACCAAGTCACATCCCTCTCGTCGAATGACCAGGTCTTGGCCTATTCGCGTCAGGATCTCGGGTCCCGGATGACCGTGGCCCTCAACTTCGACTCGAGTCCCCATACCATCGAGGTCGACCCGGGGAGGGTGGTCTTCTCCACTGCCGAGCCGGGCCGTGACGACCGGGTCTCCGCCAAGCTCGACCTGGCTCCCCAGGAGGGGGCGGTCGTGTCCCACTCGTGATCCAGCGGGCGGGGCCTCGGCCGGTCGGCTAGGTTTCCCGATTCGGACAAAGAGGAGAACCTGTGGCGTCGATAACTATGGAAGGCCTGGGAAAGATCTACCCCGACGGGACCCGCGCCGTGGGCGACGTGAACCTCCACATCGAGGACGGCGAGTTCCTGGTGCTGGTGGGGCCCTCGGGCTGCGGCAAGTCCACCGTATTGCGCATGATCGCCGGCCTGGAGTCGATCACCGAGGGCACGCTGAGCATTGGCGACAGGGTGGTCAACGACGTTGCGCCCAAGGACCGGGACATCGCCATGGTCTTCCAGAACTACGCCCTCTACCCCCACATGAGCGTGTACGACAACATGGCTTTCGGGCTCAAGCTCCGCAAGCTGCCCAAGACCGAGATCAACTCACGGGTCGAGGCCGCAGCCGACATCCTGGAGATGAAGGACTTCCTTCAGCGCAAGCCAAAGGCGCTCTCCGGAGGGCAACGTCAGCGGGTGGCCATGGGGCGGGCCATCGTGCGCGAGCCGTCGGCGTTCCTCATGGACGAGCCGCTCTCGAATCTCGACGCCAAGCTGCGGGTGCAGATGCGGGCCGAGTTGGAGCGGCTCCACACCCGGCTGGGCACCACCACGGTGTACGTCACCCACGACCAGGTGGAGGCGATGACCCTGGGCGACCGGGTGGCGGTACTCAGAGCCGTCTCGGCGCGGGCCCCGTACAACCTGCAGCAGGTGGGCTCGCCGACCGAGCTGTTCAACCGTCCCGACAACTTGTTCGTCGCCGGTTTCATCGGTAGCCCGGCGATGAACCTCACCTACGGTCATCTCGAGGCCGACGGAGACCGGGTCCATGCGGTCTTGCCCGGGAACCTTCGCCTCCTCGTCGACCGGCGTGCCCTCGACGAGCACCCAGGCATCGAGAATCACATGAACGAGGAGCTGGTGATCGGGCTCCGGCCCAACAACCTTGAAGCCGCCACGGTGGCCGGGCCCGACCCTGAACGGTCAATGATGGTGGGCTGTGAGGTCACCGAGATGCTCGGGGCGGACACCTACGTCCACTTCACCGTGGACCGGGCCCCGGTGGTCACCCCCGACATCGAAGAGCTGCTCGCCGACACCGGCCGGGACGTCTCGGACCTCGGGGACAAGACCAACTTCATCGCCCGGGTCAGCCCCGACGTCCATGTCTCACATGGTGACCGGGTCGAGTTGGTGGTGGATACCTCCAAGTTCCACTTCTTCGATCCCAAGGGCGGCCAGCGCATCGGGACCAAGGCTCCGGTGGCGGGCGTCGGGAGTTGACCCGGCCCCACCCTTGGCGCTGATAGCGACGCTTGAGCTGGGGGGCACCAAGACCCTGGTCGCCGTGGGCAGGGACCCTCTTCACCTCGAACCGGTCAGGTTGGAGACCGGGGAGCCGGGGGAGACACTGGACCGGGTGGCCCGGCACCTGGCGGGCGAGGACTTCGACGCCATCGGGGTGGCTGCTTTTGGCCCCATCGGGCTGTCACCGGGCACCGCCGACTACGGACGGCTTCTCACCACTCCGAAGACCGGGTGGTCGGGCTTCGACCTGGCGGGTTGGATCACCGGGCGATGGGGAGTGCCCGTGACCCTGGATACCGACGTCAACTCGTCGGCGGTCGGCGAATGGTCTTGGGGAGCGGCTCGGGGGTGTCAACAGCCGGCTTACGTCACCGTAGGTACCGGAATCGGAGGGGGGCTGGTCGTCGGGGGCCGGCCTCTTCATGGAGACCCCCACCCTGAGGTCGGCCACGTCCCCGTGGAACGTCATCCGGCTGATCACCTCGACGGGGTATGTGCACACCACGGGGACTGTCTCGAGGGCCTGGCCTCAGGATCGGCGCTCAACCGTCGCTACTCGCTCGCCCCGGAGCGCCTCACCGGGGCCGACCTGGGCGAGGCGGTGGCGCTCACCTCCTGGTACCTGGCCCAGGGCCTCGCCCTGTTGGTGCTCACCTGGGCCCCCGACCGGATCGTGCTCGGAGGCGGGGTCAGTCGGCTCCCAGGTCTCCACCGTGAGGTGGCCCGTCGGCTGGCGGACCGGGTCGGCTCCTACCCTCGGTCACGACCGCTGGGTGAGCTCGGGTTCCTGGTGGGACCCGAGCTCGGGGATCTGTCTGCTCTGGCCGGGGCCCACACCCTGGCATCCGGGGTCTGAGTGGGTGGGCACATCGTCCTGCTCGGTCAGATGGGAGCGGGCAAGACCATGGTGGGCATCGTCCTGGCCGGGCTGCTCGGCCGGGATCTCGCCGACTCAGACCTGGCCATCGAGGCCAGGTTCGGCACCACCGGGGAGGTCATCGCCGCCGAGCACGGGGTGAGCCATCTTCACCGGCTGGAACGGGATGTGTTGCTCGAGGCGCTCCTATCCCCGCGACCGATGGTGATTGCCGCCGCCGCCAGCGTCGTCGACCTCGAGTCGACCAGGACCCGGCTCGCCGAAGAGACATGCGTCTGGCTCACCGCCACGGCCGACGCCATCGCCTCCCGAGTCGGGGGGTCGTCCCACCGTCGGGTGATTGGCCCCGGTGACCAGGCGACTGTCGCCGCCCGCGCCGAGCACTATCACGGGTTGGCGACGACCCGAGTGGACACCACCTTGCTCGACCCGGCGGAGGCGGCCGAGGTGATCGTATCCCGGCTGGGCTCAGCGGTCGTTGCCGAGATTGAGGGCGACATCTTGGGCGAAGCGGGTACCAAGCACTAGAAGACCTCATACAGCCTCCGGGCGTGACCGGTCGGATCCAGGTAGTACTCGTCGGCGGTGACATCGAGGGTGACGGTGCGCGCCGCCGGTGCGACCATCGGCTTCGACCTGTTGAATTCCCGGACCACCTCGGCATGTGGCTTGAGGGTTCCATCGGGCCGGACCAGACCGAAGTGACGCTCATGCTTCGACCCACCCGAGTCGCATGGGGGTCGATCCCATAGGTCGGGGTGATAGTCGGCGAAACACCAGAGGAGAGCACCGGTCGAACCCACCTCGACCAGACGGGGCAGTACCTCGCCGACGTAGGTCGCCAGGTCCTCCTCACCGGCCATGAACTGGGCCCTCGGGGTACCGTAGGCGTCCCATTCCCAGACCTGTGACTCTGCGCGGTCGGGGACGGTGCAACCCCCCCACTCCTCGGCGAGGCACGGCTTGCCCGAGAGGGCGGTGGTCAAGGCGCAGAGGAAAGGGACGAAATCGGGGTCCAACGGGCTCCTCGACCAGGGCACGTACATCGGGTACCCGTGCATCACCGCCACATCGGCCTCGGCGAAGACCTGGTCGACTCGCAGCCCGTTGTCCTCGAACAGGCTGGCCACGTGGAGCCCCACCGTCACCGGGTGGCCCTCGTCGATCTCCTTGATGGTGGAAACCATCTCCCGGGTCCACGCCGTCCCGACCGGGCTGCTCGCCGGGCGGGCGAAGAGGTCGGGCTCGTTGCCCAAGTTCCACATCCACATCGCCGGGTGGTCGCGGTAAGCGGTGACCACCGTCGCGACGAGAAGCCTCTCTGCGGTCAGCGCCACCTCGTCGTGGAACATGTTCCGGTACGGAGAGTCGACCACCACCCCTCCGGAGATCACCTGGCGATCGGATCGGACCGAGCCGTCGGGCGCGAGGAGCCAGCGGGGCGACCAGTTGGGACCGCTCATGTGACCGGTGAAGAAGGTGAGGTCGATCCCCAGGCCCCTTGTCGCCGCGGCATCGAGCACCACACCCAGGTCGGCCAGACGCCGGGTCGAGACGGCCTCTGGAGACGGTTGCCAGTCGTCCCACAAGAGGAAGAGACGGACCAGGGCCAGCCCCAGGTCGGAGATCACGTCGAACTCGTCGGCGACCTCGGCCGGGTCGAAGTCACCCCACCAGTACATCGCCTTGCGACGCGGCCAGTAGTTGACGCCGGTGAGGAATCGGTCGTCCATGTGTGTCGAGGCGAAACGCTAGCTGTCATCTCCGACATCTATTTCGCCCGCCTCCTCACCGGCATCTGCGACTCACTGTCCGAGCAGGCTGCTGGGATGACACCTTCCTCCACTTCAAGCTGAAACCGGTCCCCGGTCATAGCTCCGGAGCTCTAGGAGCTGCTCGCCGATACCGGGCAGAGCCCCGAGTCGCCGGGAGACAGGACCAGCTCCATCGCCGGTGTCCAACCGGCGCGTCGGGACCGGGGTGGGGGTGGTTGCTCCGGTGATCGACCCCGGGATCGTGGCCCCCGGCCTGACGTGTAATTGGGCGGGATGACCTATCGTCGGGGGTGCAAGGCAGGACGAACATCCCCACATGACCACACCCTCCCCGCGGAAGCGATCCCTTCGAATTCGCGGCATCCTCGGAACCGTCGCCTACTTCACGCTGGTCGCCATGGTGGTCGCCCTCATCTACCAGCTCGCTCCGAACACCGCCACCGAGGGGTTGGCTCCGCCGGCGACAACCACCACCACAACCGCGGTCACCTCGACCGGCCCCCGGGTATCTGTTGAGGCGCCATCGTGGTCCGCCGAAGAGCCGATCGCCGACGCTGCTGAGATCATCCTTCCCTCAGTGGTCCACATCCAGACCTCGACCGGGGTGGGCTCGGGGGTCATCTACCGCCCCGGCCTGGTGATAACCGCGGCCCATGTCGTCGGTAGCGACGAGGAGGTTCAGGTCAGGTTCAGCAACGGCCTGCTCCGCACCGGTCGTGTCCTGGGTACTGCCACCGAGGTCGACGTGGCGGTGATCGAGACCGACCCTGTCGACCTCCCCAGAGCCAGGTTCAACCCGATCAAGCCCCGGGTGGGTCAGCTGGCGATCGCAGTGGGAAGCCCCTGGGGCCTCGCCTCCACGGTGACCGCGGGCATCATCTCCGCGGTCGACCAGACCAACTGCGGGCCGAATACCTGCTCGGCGATGGTGCAGACCGATGCCGCCATCAACCCGGGGAACTCGGGGGGTGCCTTGATCAACCGGGCCGGCGAGGTGGTGGGAATCAACGTCTCCATCTTCACCCTCTCAGGCGCCAACGACGGGGTCGGATTCGCCGTCCCCACCGCCACCGTCCTGGAGTATGCCGAGGCGATCATCACCGGCGAGCTGATCCAGACCTCGTTCCTCGGGGTGAGCATCGATGACGTCACCAGCGGACGGGCCGGTGCCCTGGTCACCGAGGTGATCCCGGGCACCGCCGCCGAGTCGGCCGGCCTAGAGGTCGGTGATGTCGTGGTCAGAGTGGCCGGGGTGCCGGTCCTGTCGCGGGGAGACCTGGTGGCTCAGGTGCGGACCCATCGACCCGGGTCCACCATCGAGCTGGTGGTTCTCCGCGACGACGTCGAGATGACCATCCCGGTGACCCTCGGGATCCGCACCGAGGACCTCTGAGCCGGCTTCTCGACGCCCCCGCCGCCGGGGACTAGCATCGCGGTTCGGCCCACCGCCTGTCGGTGGGTGCCCTGAGGCCAGCGAAGCCGGTTGGATCCCGGCGCTGTCCCGCAACTGTGAAGCCCCTTCGGGGGACGAGCCAGGTCGCCTGACCTCGGGGCCACGAGGAAAGTCTCGGATGAAGACGGAACCGTGGGCTCCCGGTCCACCGACCTCTTCATCCTCCACAGCGGAGGATGTGCCTATGAGAAAGACCGCCCTTCTGGCGGCCCTGCTGGTCGCTTCATGCAGCTCCAACGGGATCGTAGCCCCCATCGCCACCACCACAACCGGGGCTCCGACCACCACCACCACGGTGCCGGCGACCACCACCACCGATCCAGGTGATTTCCCGGTCACCGTGGAGGCCGACAACGGCCCAGTGACCATCGAGAGCCGGCCGGCCCGGATCGTGTCGCTGTCGACTGTGGCCACCGAGATGCTGTTCGAGATCGGCGCCGGCGAGCAGGTGGTGGCGGTAGACGACCAGTCCAATCACCCATCGGAGGCTCCCACCAGCGATCTCTCCGGGTTCACCCCCAACCTGGAGGCCCTCCTCTCCTACCAGCCGGATCTGGTGGTGGTCAGCAACGATCTGGGCGAGGTTGTCACCGGTCTGGGCGAAGTCGGCGTGCCGGTGCTCCTACTGGGTGCGGCGCCCACGGTTCAGGACGTCTACCGGCAGATCAGCATCCTCGGCCAGGCCACCGGCCAGACCACCGCGGCCGCCTCGGTCAACACCTCTATCGAGGCCGAGCTGGCCGCCCTTGTCGCCGAAGTAGGGGACCGCGGCCACGGTGTCACCTTCTATCACGAGATCGACTCCAGCCTGTACACCGTCACCTCGGCCACCTTCTTCGGCGAGATCTACAAGATGTTCGGCCTGGTCAACATCGCCGACGAGGCCGACCCCGACGGCTTCGGCTATCCCCAGTTGTCCGGGGAGTACGTGATTCTCGCCGATCCTCAGCTGATCTTTCTGGCCAATTCCTTCTACGGGGAGACGGCGGAGACGGTGGCGGCGCGCTCCGGCTGGGAGGTGATGACCGCGGTCCGCAACGGGGCGGTCATCGAGCTCGACTCCGACGTGGCCTCGCGTTGGGGCCCCAGGATCACCGAGTTCGCCCGGGCGGTCGCTGATGCGGTGCTCGCCCATGGCTGACCGGCACCGAGGTTGACCGCCTCAGCCCGGCCCAGCAGGCTGGGCTGGCGCCCGGTGGCCCTGGGTGTAGCCGTCTTTGCGGCGGCCGCCCTCGCCGGACTGACCCTGGGGCCGGCGGGCATCGACGCCTCCCGGGTTGTCGGGGCGCTCCTCGACGGCCTCCCCTTGATCGAGGTGGACCATGGGCTCTCCGAGATCCAGACCACCATCCTCTTCCGGATCAGACTCCCCCGAGTGGTCCTCGGGGCTCTCATCGGTGCGGTGCTGGCCATGGCTGGAGCCTCTTATCAGGGGGTGTTCCGCAACCCGTTGGCCGACCCCTACTTGCTGGGGGTGGCCGCCGGGGCGGGTCTGGGAGCAACCCTCGCCTTCGCCTCGGGGGCCGAGAGGTGGCTGGTGGCCCCAATGGCCTTCGCCGGGGGTCTCATCGCGGTGGGAGTGACCTATTTGCTGGGGAGATCGGTGGGGGGGCGGACCACCACTTCCCTGATCCTGGCCGGAGTCGCCGTGGGCGCCTTTGCCACCGCGGTGCAGACATTCCTCATCCAACGGCGGGTCGATGTGTTGCGCGAGGTCTATTCCTGGATCCTGGGACGGCTGACCACTGTGGGTTGGAGCGAGGTCAGGGTGATGGTTCCTTATGCGGTGGTGGCCGGGGCTGTCCTCTACGGGGCGCGCCGCCTCCTCGACGTGCTCAGCGTGGGTGACGAGGAGGCTCGCGCCCTGGGGGTGCGGGTGGAGAGAGTGAGAGTGGTGGTGGTGGTTGCGGCGACGATGGCCACCGCGGCCGCGGTTTCGGTGAGCGGTCTGATCGGATTCGTCGGGATCATCGTGCCCCACACCATCCGCATCCTGTTCGGGTGGAGCTACCGGGTGATCTTGCCGCTTTCGGTGTTGTTCGGGGCGGCCTTCCTCGTGGCGGCCGACCTCGCCGCCCGCACCCTGTTGGCCCCCGCCGAGCTGCCCATCGGGGTGGTCACCGCCTTCTTCGGCGCTCCGTTCTTCGTCCTGGTGCTTCGGTCGTCGGGGAGGTTCCGGTGATCGTCTGGGATCAGGTGGTGGTCTCCTACGGGGCCCATCGGGCGCTGGGACCGGTGACGGTGTCGGTGGGCGACGGGGAGTGGGTGGGTCTGATCGGCCCCAACGGCTCGGGCAAGTCGACCATGCTCAAGGCGGCGGTCGGCTTGGCCGAGGCGGAAGGGACGGTGTCGGTGCGCAACGGGCACCGTCGTCCTGGCCGGGACATTGCCTGGATGCCGCAGCGGCCCTCGATGCCAGACATGATGGGGGTGGCCGACTACGTGATGCTGGGTCGCTCACCGCACATCGGCTACCTGGGCAACGAGGGCCGAGCCGACCGGGAGGCAGTGACCGCGGCATTGGCCAAGCTCGACCTGGTCGATATTGCCGACCGCCCCATCGGCACCCTGTCCGGTGGCGAGGCGCAGCGGGCGGTCCTCGCCCGTGCCCTGGCTCAGGAGGCGCCGGTCCTCCTCCTCGACGAGCCCACCGCCAGCCTCGACGTGGGTCATGCCGTGGAGGTGCTCGAGGTGATCGACGAGCTTCGGGCCGGCGAGCGGCTCACCGTGGTCACCGCGATCCACGATCTCACCCTGGCGGGGAGGTTCTGTCGGCGCCTGGTGCTCCTGTCCCGGGGACTGGTGGTGGCCGACGGTGACGCCGCCACGGTTCTCACCGAGGGGGTGCTGGTGCCTCACTACGGTGACTCCATCAAGGTGAGTGTCGACGAGGACGGTCCCAACGTCACCCCGAGGAGAAAATGAGCCAGGAGCCGCCGACCACTCCGCCCCCCAAGGCGACCGTCCGGGAGCCTTCCCTGGTGTTGGTCAACACCGGTGACGGCAAGGGGAAGTCGACCGCCGCCTTCGGCACTGCCATGCGTGCGGTGGCCCGGGGGTGGAAAGTGGCCGTGGTCCAGTTCCTCAAGTCGGGGGAGTGGAGCGTTGGCGAGGAGAAGGTGGCCCGCCAGGTGGGGATCGACTGGTGGGCATTGGGGGACGGGTTCACCTGGGATTCCGACGACATCGACCAGTCGCGGGCCATCGCCGCTGAGGCCTGGCGCCAGGCAAGGGAGGTGATCGAGTCCGGCGAGTACCAGCTGGTGGTGCTCGACGAGGTCACCTATCCGGTCATCTGGGGGTGGATCCCGCTGGACGAGGTGCTCGCCGTGATCGAGGATCGCCCCGAGACGGTGAACCTGATCCTCACCGGGCGCGATGCTCCAGCGGAGATCGTCGAGGTGGCCGACACCGTCACCGAGATGACCAAGGTGAAACACGCCTTTGACCGTGGCGTCGCCGCACGCCGCGGCATCGACTACTAGCCGCCTTGCGTGTGCACAGGAAGCCCAAATGGCTCCTTTTGTGCACACGAGCCTCGTCGTCGTGTGCACAAAAGGATGTCCCGGGGCGGTTGGTGCACACGCAAGGGTCTCTATGGCATTCTCGCCTCTGCCAGATGGAAGAGGTGGCGGGCGCCGGCGTCGAGGTCCCGGAATCTCTCGTCCTGGGTCTGGCCCCGCAGCCAGCGAATGTAGATCTGCTGGAGGATGACCCCCATCTTCCAGGCGCCGAACACCAGGTACCAGTCGATCGAAGCCGGATCGATCCCGGTGAGAACGGCATACCGCTGCACTGCCTCGTCCCGGCTCATCCACCCCGGGGCGGTGGTGGGCATCATCCCCAACTGCTCCGGCGCTTCCCCGGGGTCGAACCACGAGCCCATCAGGGTCCCCAGGTCGCTGAGCGGGTCGCCGCGGGTGGCCATATCCCAGTCGTAGACCGCCACGCATACACCAGGGTCATCCTCGGAGACCGCCATGTTGTCCAATCGCCAGTCGTTGTGCAGCAGGGTGGGCTCTGGGGACCGGGGAAGACGTTGGTGAAGCCATTCCCCCACCTCCTCGGCAACCAGGTCATCCTGGTGCCGCGCCTTGTCCCACCGGCGCCTCCAGCCGTCGACCTGGCGGAGCAGGTAACCCTCGGGGTGCCCGAGGTCGTCGAGCCCACATTCCCGGGGGTCGACGGCGTGCAACTCGGCAAGGGTGTCGATCACAACAGCAGACAGCTTGTAGTTGGCGTCGGGGTCGAGCCCGCCGCCGAAGGTCGCGGGCACCTCGCCCCGGACCACCACCCCGGGGCGCCGTTCCATGATGAAGAACTGGCTACCGATGACATCCGGGTCCTCACAGAGGGCCAGCGCACGGGGAGCCTTGTCGAAGGACCGCCACAGGCGGGAGAGCACCCGGTGCTCGCGGGCCATGTCGTGCGAGCCTTCGGCCACCGGTCCCAGCGGTGGACGGCGGAGCACCAATTCTGCACCGTCGGGGAACTCGAGGAGGTAGGTGAGGTTGGCCTTGCCCCCACCGAACTGGCGCACCCGTGGTGTCTTATCGGGTAGGCCGTCGACACCGGCCATCCAGGCGGCGAGTGCCTCGACATCGAACCCCTCGTCGACCCTCACCTCGATGAGATCGCTCACCCCACCGAGGGTATCCGGAGACGCTCGTTCCCGGTCCGGTTTAGCCTGACCGTCTATGTCAACTCCCTTCGAAATCGCCGACCGGCTCACAGACGCCTACGCCGACCTGGATCCTTTGCGGGCCACGATCCATGGCGTCGGCGGCCGCGATCACCTGCCCACCGACTTCTCGCCAGACGGCAACCAGGCCCGCACCGACATGTGGCAAGCGGCCCGTCGCGACCTGGCGACACACCTCGACCATCCCGACCCGGCCCAGCGGCTCGCCGCCCGGGCGATCACCGGCTGGGCCGAGACCATGATCACCCTCGCCGAGGACAAGAAGTGGGCGTGGGATGTCAACCACGTCGAGTCGCCTTTCCAGCAGGCGCGTGACGTGTTCGATGTCATGGCCCGTGACACCCCCGGAGACTGGGAGGCGATCTGCGCCCGGCTGGAGGCCTTTCCCTTCATGCTCGAGGGCCATGTCGCCTCCCTCTCGATCGGGCTGGCCGACGGTGATGTGGCCGCGGCCCGCCAGGTGGAGTCGGTGATCGAGCAGGCCGAGGAGCTTGCCGCCGTCGACTCCCGGTTCATGCCCTTCCCCGACGAGGCAGAGAGGGCCGGTGCCGACCGGGAGCGGGTCGCCCGTGCGGTCGACGACGCCCGGAGGGCCTCGTCGAGGTTCGCCGAGTGGCTGCGCACCGAGCTCCTCCCGTCGGCGCCGCAGTCGGACGCCGTCGGCGCCGAGCGCTACCTGGCCGGCGTCGACGAGTTCATCGGGATGGACCTCGACCTGAATGAGACCTACCGGTGGGGATGGGACGAGGTGGGCCGGCTCATGAGCGAGATGACCGTCACCGCCGCCGAGGTCGACGACACGCTCAGCCTGGCCGAGGTCATCGAGATGCTGGAGACCGACCCGGCCAGGTCGGCAGCTACCCGTGAAGAGTTCGTCGAGTTCATCCGAGGGATCCAGAGCCAGGCCATCGAACAGCTCGACGGGGTCCACTTCGACGTCGCCCCCGAGATCAAGGAGGTCACGGTCAACATGGCGCCGCCCGGTGGCGCCCTGGGAGCCTGGTACGTGGGCCCTTCGGAGGACTTCACCCGGCCCGGCTCCATCTGGTACGCCCCCGGCGAACGCCAGCGCCTTTCCTACTGGCATGAGGTGTCCACCGCGTACCACGAAGGCTTCCCCGGCCATCACCTCCAGGTCGGTGTCGCCCTGCTGGAGAAGGAGAACCTGTCCCGGTTCCATCGGATGTACTTGTGGTACTCCGGCTCCGGCGAGGGCTGGGCGCTGTACGCGGAGCGTCTCATGGACGAGCTCGGCTTCTTCGAGAAGCCGGAGTATCGATTGGGCCTCCTCGCCAGTCAGCTGTTTCGGGCGACCCGGGTGGTGGTCGACATCGGATGCCAGCTGGAGCTGTCCATCCCCGAGGATGCGCCACTCCACCCTGGTGAGACCTGGAGCTACCCGGTCGCGGTCGACTACATGGCCGAAGTGGGGGTGCTGCCCAGAGACATGGCCGAGTCGGAGGTGAAGCGTTATTTGGGATGGTGGGCCCAGGCGATCTCCTACAAGGTGGGGGAGCGCCAGATCCTCGCCATCCGCGACGAGGTGCAGGCGGCCGAGGGCGCCGCATTCGACCGGCGTTCCTTCCATGACCGGATGCTCCGGGCAGGGGCGATCCGGATCGACCACCTCCGCGAGGTCATGTCACAGTGACCGGGCAGGGTGTCAAGGAGGTGTTCCACCTCGAGGGCGCCGGTGAGGTCGACAGCTACAAGCTGCTGTCCGGTCTGGTGGTCCCCCGTCCCATCGGCTGGATCGGCACTGTCAGATCCGACGGCACCTTCAACCTGGCGCCCTTCTCTTTTTTCAACGTGGTCGCCGTCGCCCCGCCCACCGTGATCTTCTCTGGGGGCAGCCATCAGGATCGGCCCAAGGACTCTGTGGCCCTCGCCGAGGAGGCCGGCGAGTTCACGGTGAACATCGTCTCCGAGGAGGTCGCCGAGGCGATGAACCTCACCTCCGCTGGCTATGCCGCCGAGGTCGACGAGTTCGAGATGGCCGGTCTGACCCCGGTTTCTGGTGTGGTTGTGAAGGCGCCCTTGGTGGGGGAGTCCCCGGCCAACCTGGAGTGCCGGTTCACCCGAAGGGTCGACCTCGGTGGGGCGAGGGGGTCCCGTGTGGTGTTCGGCGAGGTGGTGGCCATCCACGTCCGACCCGACGTCCTCGACGGCACCCGTGTCGAGCCCAGGGAGCTCAAGGCGGTAGGGAGGATGTCCGGGAACACCTACATCACCACTCGCGAGCTCTTCGACCTACCCCGCCCAACTTCCAGCTGACAGGTGGGGGCACGGGATACCGGTGCGAGTTGCCCAGGCGAGATGCCCCACTACCTGCAGCCGTTTTCGATCAGGGTGGGATAGGGGTTGATCACCGTTCCGTCGAGGTACATCCCAAAGTGGAGGTGGGGGGCCACCGAGCTGGCATTGCCGGTGGAGCCGACGTAACCGATGACCTCACCGGCGGTGACCTTGCCGCTCTTGCCGAACTCGTCGAGATGGCTCCCCAGGTACATCACTCCGTCATCGCCGTGGAGGTTGTACTGCTTGCCCCCAATGGTTCCGGTCACCTGAATGACCGTGCCCGAGACCGAGGCGTGCACCGGGGTGCCCCGGGGGGCGAAAAGGTCGTTGCCCTCGTGGAACCGGCCCCCGACGCGGGGGAAGCCCCAGTCGTTGAAGAAGGTGGCGCCCCGCACCGGGCACACCCAGCCCGAACCGGAGATGGTCAGCCTCTGGCCGACCCGGATCAGGTTGGGGTTGGAGATGTTGTTGGCGGCGATGATCGCCGACGGGGTGACCTGGTGGGTGTGGGCGATGTCGCCGAGGCGGTCGCCGCTCCGCACCGTGTAGATGATCTCCGATCCTGCCGGGCCCTTGTACGTGGGCCCGTCGAGGAACAGCCGAGTCCCCGAGTAGACGGTGTTGTTGAGTATGCCGTTGACCCGGGCGAGTTGTTCGCCGCTTGTCCCCGAGTACTTGGCGGCGATCGAGCTCAGGGTCTCCCCGGGCTTGACCACGTGCGACCGGTTGCTCCGGGCGTTGGGGTTGGCCGGGGAGGAACCGGACCCACCGCCACCGGAGGGCACCCCGGGAACGGTCAGCTTCTGGCCGACCCGGATCAGATTGGGGTTGGAGATGTTGTTGGCGGAGGTGAGCGTCGAGACGCTCGATCCGTAGAAGCCGGCGATCCGGCTCAGGGTGTCACCGGCGGCGACCACGTGGATGGTGTCCGGCTGGCCCCCTTGGCCCGGTATCAGCAGGACCTTGCCTGGGTGGATCAGGTTGGGGTTGGTGATCCCGTTGGCCGAGATCAGCTCGCTGAGCGACACCCCGTGTTCCCGGGCGATCTTGCTCAGGGAGTCGCCTCGCTGCACGGTGTAGTCCACCGAGAACCCGGCCACGAACAACACCAGGGTGAGGCCGATGACGAGAGCACGGCCACGACCATTCTCGGGCATGTGAAGGCTTGCTCCTTCAGCCCCTGAACCGCTCCGCCCTGGGGAGACTAGCCAGGATCACCCCGAATGCCAGACAAGAGTCGGCGCTGGCCGCAGGCGGCGTTGATGTCGGCTCAGCGGGTGTCCCTGATGGTGACGTTGACACCACGAGC